>NZ_JBVAPC010000003.1:0-748729 GCF_055330205.1 Shinella sp. R2-11
GAAGGAACTCCAGCCCTACAACCTGATGTTCATCGAGGAGCCGGTGCTGTCGGAGAACCGCGAGGCGCTGAAGGAGATCGCCAACCATTGCTCGACGCCCATCGCGCTCGGGGAGCGGCTGTTCTCTCGCTGGGACTTCAAGTCGGTCCTCTCGGACGGCTATGTCGACATCCTCCAGCCGGACCTGTCGCATGCCGGCGGCATCACGGAATGCCGCAAGATCGCGGCGATGGCGGAAGCCTATGACGTGGCGCTGGCGCCGCATTGCCCGCTGGGACCGATCGCGCTGGCCGCCTGCCTGCAAGTGGATGCCGTCTCCTACAATGCCTTCATCCAGGAGCAGAGCCTCGGCATCCACTACAACAAGGGCAACGACATCCTCGACTACATCTCCAACAAGGAGGTGTTCCACTATGCGGACGGCTTCGTGTCGATCCCGCAGGGGCCGGGCCTCGGCGTGGAGGTGGACGAGGCCTATGTCGTCGAGCGGGCCAAGGAAGGCCACCGCTGGCGCAACCCGATCTGGCGTCACGAGGACGGCAGCGTCGCCGAGTGGTGAGGTCCATCGGGTATCCTTGCTGACGATCGGTCGCTCTTGCGCTGTTCGAGCGTCACGTTTTCGCAAGTTCCGTCAAGCGGGCGAGGGCCGTCGAGAAGCCTTTCAGTGAAATCTTGAAGGTCGGCGTAGCGCCTTGGCCATAGACCTTTCCGATGATCGTCATCGTGCTCACGTTTGCAATCCGGCTGATTTCGGCTGTGGAAAGAATCAGCGGAACAAGGCACCCGTCCGATATGCAGGTCGCAAAGCGGCCTTCCTTGATGAAGAAGCCGTCATCCAACTGCAGGCGGATGCCGTCGGCAAGGCTCAGCCCGAAGGGCATCAGGAGTGTAATCCGGGCGACGCTGTTTTCCGGCGCGGACATGCTGATCGCGATTATTTTTCGACCCGTATTGTCTTCCTGATATTGCCCCATCTGGCACTCGCGTACGGCTCCGGAATTCCTGCATTCAACGGCCCAGTCGCCGTAGTTTTCCTTGATGGCGTCAGCGCCGTTCGGGAGAGGCGCGCCCTCGTCTCCGGCTTGGCGGCCGCCGGTTCCGGCCGTGTCGTTCTGGGCAAGCTGCAGGGCATTGCCGGTGTTAGCGGCGTCTCCCACCTTCGATGGGAGGCTGGCATGAGCCATGCCGGCCGCCAAAATGAGGATGGTGGCCGCGCGGGCGACTGTTCGGTTCAGCGTCATGCGATCATTCCCAGCGATCGCGGGCGAGAGAATGTCGTGCGCTTCCGAAATGTTGGGTTATCCGGTGGCCGAGGGCGACGGTTGCGATCGTGATCGCCGGAACTGCCATGCGCAGCAGGAGTAGAAGGTCGAGCATCGTTTTCATCCTTGCCGGAAGGGGGGCGGCCAAATTCTGGAAGGTCGCGACCGGCCGGACGCGCGAATGCGGACGGGCGTCCGGCCGGCCGTCACCGATGGCTTTTCCACCGTGTCGTGGGGGCATGAGCACGGTGGAGAGGGACAAGCCATCAATAAGACTGGCGATCAGTCGGGTCGGGCATGCCGTTCTTCTGGACCGGGAAAGGGCGGATGGCCGCCCGGTGCAAAGGTCCGCTCCGCTTCCGCCAGCCGGCGGAACTGGTCGGGGTCCAGCGTTCCGCGCAGGGTTTCGATTGCCGCCTGCAAGGCCCTTGCCTTGTCCGTCATGCCGGCCGCGCGCTCGGCGAGGCGTTCCGAAAAGAGGGGCATGGGCTTGCCGTCCTTCATGTCGGGCTTGTGCTCCAGTTCCGGCTCTCCAAAGGGCTGCGGGCGGGCGCCGTCAAAGCCAGGGTCGCCAGCGCCGGGACCGCTGGCCTCGACCAGAGCGATCAGAGCAGCGGTGTAGGCATGCCATGCGGAGAGCTGGTCGGGCGTCACGCCGACATAGGTCTCCGCGGCGGCGAGCTTCGAGGCCAGCAGCAGGCCGATAGGCGGGAGATCACGGCCCGGCATCTGCGAAAAGGACGGCGTGGCGATCGATGCCACGGCAAGGGTCGACAGCAGCGCCACGGTCACAAGTCTGCGTTTCATGCGATGTTCCTTTCATGTCTTTGCTGGGGCCATGAATAGAAGCGTTGCATGTCGGGGATTGGGCTCTCTGTTGCCGGCAGGTTTCCGCCGCCGGCATTTTTGTAAACGAATGTTTCCGGGCGCGGTCAAGCAAAACTCTGTTACAAATTTCCCCGACGCTCCCCGCGCGAGGGCTAGGAATCCCTCCGCGGCCAAGGCAGTGGAAAGGCATGAACAATCCCGAGCACATATTGATTGTCGATGACGATCCGGAAATCCGTTCCCTGCTTGCCCGCTACCTCAAGGAGCAGGGTTTTCGCGTGTCCGTGGCGGCCGACCGCCGGGAATGCGAAGCCGCCATCGCCGACCGCAATCCCGCTCTCGTCGTTCTCGATGTCATGCTGCCGGACGGTTCCGGCCTCGATATCTGCCGGAGCCTGCGCGACCAGCGGCCTTCCGTCCCGGTCATCCTGCTGACGGCGCTGAAGGAGGATGTCGACCGGATCATCGGCCTAGAACTGGGCGCGGACGATTATCTCGGAAAGCCCTTCAATCCGCGCGAGCTTGTGGCGCGGATGCGGGCGGTGCTGCGCCGGGCGGGGCGCGACGAGGCGGCCTTGTCCGCGCAGCCCGATACCAAATGCTACAGCTTCGCCGTCTTCGAAGTCGATCCCGCTCTTCGCCGCGTGGCCGTGTCCGGCGGGCCGGATGTCGAGCTGACGGGGGCAGAGTTCGATCTTCTCGGTGTCTTCCTCGAGCGGCCGGGCCGGTTGCTGTCACGCGATCAGTTGCTCGACCTGACGCAATCGCGCGAACGCGATCCGCTGGACCGTTCGATCGACGTCCTCATGAGCCGGCTTCGCCGCAAGCTCGGTGAGCGTTGCGAGGGCCCGATCTTCAAGACTGTGCGCAACAGCGGGTACCAGCTCGCCGTGCCGGTCAGGATTCTGCCGGTGATGCGATGAGATCGCTGCGCGCCCGCATCGTTGCCCTGCTCATTCTCGCCATCGTCACGGTCGTGGGACTTGCAACCTTTGCGGCGAGCCGGGCCTTGCAGCCGCCCGTTGCGGGGGAACGCACCCATCCGGTCGTGCGGCAGCTTCAGCTTCTCGTTTCGCTCGCCGAGGGGAACAGACCGGCTGCGGTCGCGGCGGGCCTTGTTCTACGCGACACGCCCGCTTCCGGGGTGCAGGACCCGGTCATGTCGGATCTCCTGTCCAAGGCGCTCGGCGGAAGGACGGTCGTCGTGGCGCGCAATGATGGCAGCCCTTCCATGACGGCTTCGGTAGACATCGGCAACAAGAGCTGGCTCCTTGCAGAAATTCCCGATAACCGGCCGCCGCCCGGCGGGTGGATGGTGCTGGCCGGCTGGATCGTACTGATCATCCTCGGCAGCACGGCCGTGTCGATCTTCGCCGCCTCGAAGATCATTCGGCCGCTGCAACTGCTCGAAAGCGCGGTCGGGCGCATCGGCGCGGACGGCGTGCTGGCGCATGTCCCGGAAACGGGGCCGGGCGAGGTGCGCGCGACGGCGCAGGCCCTCAACCGGCTTTCAGCCCGCTTGCAGACGGCGATGGAAAGCCGCATGCGGCTGGTCGCCGCCGCCGGCCACGACCTTCGCACGCCGATGACGCGCATGCGGCTCAGGGCCGAGTTCATCGCCGACGATGCGGAGCGCGGCAAGTGGCTCGCCGACCTTGAGGAACTGGATGCCATCGCCGACAGCGCTATCCGCCTCGTGCGGGAGGAAGCCAGCATGGAGGAGGCAGAGCCGGTCCGGCTCGACGACATGATCAGGGACATCGCGGATGAACTCGGCCAGCTCGATCTTGCGGTGACCCTCTCGACGCTGGCGCCGCTGACGGTCGCCGCCGCGCCGCTGGCCCTGAAGCGCGCCCTGCGCAATCTCGCCATCAATGCAGCGACACACGGCCGGGGAGGGACGATTACTCTTCGGCGAGAAGATAGAAATGCGGTACTGGCGATCCTCGATGAAGGCCCCGGTATTCCCGATCACCTCATGGGGCAGGTCTACGAGCCCTTCTTCCGTGTCGATGCCGCCCGCCGCAAGACGAGCTCCGGCGCCGGCCTCGGTTTGGCCATCGCCAAGGAGATCGTCGAGCGTTTCGGCGGCACGATCGACATCGCTAACCGCAAACCCTCCGGCCTCGCCCAGACCGTCACACTTCCGCTCTTGATCGAGATATCCGAAGTGTAGGCCGTCTCCCGATGGAGCGAAGACGCCGCTGGCTTGCTACGCCTCCTGCTTCATATCTTCAGAACGTCTTGGTGATCGACAGTTTGAAGTATCGCCCCGGCTCGCAATAGAAGGCCCGGTTCGCCGAGGTGATGGAGGTCACGTCCTTGGTCTCCAGAGCGTCGTAATATTCCTTGTCGAAGAGGTTGTAGATGCCGGCCTGAAGGCGGCCACAACCGGTGCGGCCAATTGTAATGGAGCGCTAGTCCTGCCTACCGCGGATAAGCAGGAGCGCCTTCACGATTCGAGTGGAAAAGCGAAAGCACTCCCACGGCGCGGGCAGCGCGCGAAAACGCGAGGCGACTCTCATGTCAAGTTGCTTCCAAAGGAAGGTAAATATTGCAGCAGGAAGTTTAATTTGCCCTTCGCGGTCGTTTTATTCCTGTTCGATGGAACTACGAAGCTTTGTCATTCTTCGGCCTCATCCTGGCGGCTGCCTGTTTCGGCGACCGCCGTTACGAGCCGTATGATTCTGGCGCGCAACGTTCGCGAATTTATCCGAATGAATGCCATATTGAGTTCGACCCCTTCGCGGGCCATCACAAAGCGGGCAAGCTCGTCGAAGGGCGTTTCGCCCAGTGTACCGGATGTCGTGTCGGCCGGAAAGAAATACGACGGCGGCACTTTGAGAAGCTCCGCGATTTGCTGAAGCCGGCTGGCGCTGACCCGGTTAGTACCCTTCTCGTATTTCTGGACCTGCTGGAACGTTATGCCGATGGTGGATGCCAACTCCGCCTGGGAAAAGCCCAACAGCCGGCGGCGGATTCTGATTTTCTCCCCCACCTGAATATCGATCGAGTTCGGTGCTCTTGTCATGCGGCAGTTCCCTCTGAGCTCGATCGGTCCTCACGGTTAGGCGATCTGTGGCTTGTCTTCACTCTTTCCGTGCAAGAGCCGCTTCAGGCCTTGCAGGAAGTCGTCGACGAAGGTGAAGATGACGGGGATGACGACGAGGCTGAGGACGGTGGAGGTCATCAGGCCGCCGATCACGACGATGGCCATCGGCTGGCGGAAGCTGCCGTCGCCGCCGCTGAGGCTCAAGGCTACGGGCAGCATGCCGCAGCCCATCGCGATCGTCGTCATGACGATGGGGCGGGCGCGCTTGTGGCAGGCGTCGACGAGAGCGTCGAAGCGCGAGAGGCCGGCGCGGCGTGACATGATCGCGTATTCGACCAGCAGGATCGAGTTCTTCGTCACCACGCCCATCAGCATCAGCAGGCCGATGACCGCAGGCATGGAGAAGCTTGTGCCGGTGATGACGAGCGGCAGGAGCGCGCCGCCGAGCGACAGCGGAAGGGCCATCAGGATGGTCAGCGGCTGGAGGAAGTCGTGGAAGAGCAGGACCAGCACGGCATAGATGCAGAAGACGCCGATCGCCATGGCGATGCCGAAGCTCTCGAAGAGTTCGGAACTGCGCTGTAATTCGCCCTGCTCGACGAGCGACACGCCGTCCGGAAGGTTCTTGAGGGCCGGCAGCGCCTGCGCCTCGCGGTTGACGTCGCCGAGGATGCGGCCGTTGAGTTCGACGGACAGTGTGACGTTGCGCGACCGGTCGATGCGGTTGATCTCCGAAGGGCTGCCGCCGATGCGGATCTCGGCTACCGAGCCGAGGTCGACGCTACCGCGCGTGCCGGCGACGCGCAGGTTGGCGATGTCGTCGAGCGTCGTGCGGTTGCTGGGATCGAAGCGCACGCGGATCGACAGCTGGCGCTGCGGCAGGTTGAGCTTGGCGAGCGAGGCGGAATAGTCGCCGTTCGTCGCCACCCGGACCGCCTCGGAAATCGCTTCGGTCGTGACGCCGAGGGCGGCGGCGCGGTCGAGGTCCGGCACGATCTGGATTTCCGGGGCCTGGAGGGAGGCGCTGGAGGTCACCGCGCCGATGCCCTGAAGGGTGCGCAGCTCCTCTTCCAGCGCGCCAGCGGCCTGGTCGAGCGTATCGGAGTCGTCGCTGGCGAGCGTGATCTCCAGCGTCGTGCCGTTGCCGCCGGTGCCCACCTCGACACGGACGCCGGGCAGGACGGCGAGCGCCGTGCGGATATCGTTCTCGATCTCGGCCTGCTTGCGGTCCCGCGCGCTGATCTCCGTAAGGTTGACGACGAGCGTGGTGCTCGCCGTGTCGCTGGTCGTGGAGGAATCGGGCCCGCCGCCCGAGGAGGCGCTGCCGACGGCAGAGAAGACACGGGTGACGTCTGGCAGCCCGGCGACGATTTCCTGCGCCTTGCGGGTGAGCGCATCCGTCTGCTCGATCGTGCTGCCCGGCTGGAGCGTCAGCGTCACCTTGGTCTGCGCATCGTCCGAGGCGGGCAGGAAGCCGGAGGAGAGCAGCGGGATCGTCGACAGCGACAGGCCGAGGAAGACGCAGACGCCGAGCATGGTCAGCTTGCGGTGGCTGAGGCAGGTCTTCATGAGTGCCATATAGGCGCGCATGATCCGGCCGTCCTTCTCCTCGACGGGATGCGCCTTCATGACATAGGCCGCCATCATGGGCGTCAAAAGGCGCGCGACGAGCAGCGAGGCGAGCACCGCGACGGCCGCCGTCACACCGAACTGGCGGAAGATGAGGCCCGGAATGCCGCTCATGAAGGCGGTGGGCAGGAAGACGGCGACGAGGGTGAAGGTGGTGGCGATGACGGCAAGACCGATCTCGTCCGCCGCCTCGAGCGCCGCCTCCATCGGCGGCTTGCCCATCTGCAGGTGGCGGGCGATGTTCTCGACCTCGACGATCGCGTCGTCGACGAGAATGCCGACCACGAGCGAGAGCGCGAGCAGGGTCACCGTGTTGAGGCTGAAGTCGGAAAGGTACATGACGAGGAAGGTCGGGATGACCGAGAGCGGCAGTGCGACGGCCGAAAGCAGGGTTGCCCGCCAGTCGCGCAGGAACAGCCAGACCACGACGACGGCGAGGATCGCGCCCTCGTAGAGCATGTGCATCGAGCCGTCGTAGTTCTCGACGATCGGCCCGACGGTGCTGTAGGCCTCGACGATCTCGACGTCTGGGTTGGCGGCGGCAAAATCCTTCATCGCCGTCTCGATGGCGGTTGCGACACCCGTATCGGAAAAGCCGTTCGAGCGCTTCACCTGCACGGCGATGACCGGCTCGCCGTCGAGATAGGCGATGGATGCGCGGTCGGAGAAGCTGTCCGTCACCGTGCCGATCTCGTCGAGCCGGACCAGTTCGCCGCTGGGCAGCGGAATGGCGAGCGCCTTCAGGTCCTCGATGGAGGAGACCGCGCCGCGCGTGCGGATCGACTGCTTCGCTCCGCCGATCTCCGCCCGGCCGCCCGAGGCGTCCGACTGGACGGATTTGAGCTGCGAGGAGACCGTCGCGGCGCTGATGCCGAGCGAGGTCATTACCTGCGGATTGAGGTCGATATGCACCTCGCGGTCGATGCCGCCGAGCCGGCTGACCTCGCCGACGCCGGAGACGGCGAGCAGCGCCTTGGTCATGTCGTTATCGACGAACCAGGAAAGCTCCGTCTCGTCGAGACGGGAGGAGCGCACCGCATAGGTGAGGAGGGGCGAGCCCTGCACCGTTACCTTCGTCACGCCCGGTGTCTGCATCTGGGAAGGCAGGTCGCCGCTCGCGCTGTCGACGGCGTTGCGCACCTCGTTCAGTGCCTCCTCGCTGTCCTTTTCGAGCTGGAAGGAGACGTTGATGGCGACCGAGCCGTCGGTGATCGTCGTCGTGATATGGTCGAGGAGGCTAAGTGAGGCGAGCTTGTCCTCGATCTTGCGGGCGACTTCCGTTTCGAGCTGCGCGGGGGCGGCGCCCTCCAGCGATGCGCTGACCTTGATGGTCGGCAGATCCATATCGGGGAAATTCTGCACCGGCAGCTTGTCGAAGGCCAGCAGCCCGCCGACGGTCAGCAGGATGAAGAGGAGAATGGCGGGGACCGGATTGCGGATCGACCAGGCGGAGAAGTTCATCGGGCGGCTCCTTCTGCCGTCGTGTCCTCGACGCGGACGAGGGCCTTGTCCGAAAGGAATGCGCCGCCGGTCGTCACGACGTCGGCCGTGCGGTCGAGGCCGGAGAGGACTTCCACCTCGCCGCCGTTGCGGCGGCCGGTTTCCACGCGGAGGCGCGTCGCGCGCCTGTCCTTGTCCACGGTGAAGACGTAGGCGATGCCGTCGCGCAGCACGAGTGCCGTCTCGGGCACGGTCAGCGCCGGCGTCGTCTCCAGCTCGATCTGGCCGGTGACGTAGAGCCCGACGGGCGGGTGTCCCTCCGCCGGCAGCGCCACATAGGCGAGCGCGCGGCCGGTATCGGTACTGACCGTCGGCCCGACGAGCCGGACGCTCCCCTCGATCCGCCGGTCTCCGGGACCGGAGATCGTGGCCGTCAGGCCTTCCTTGACGCGGGGAAGGTAGCGGGCCGAGATTTCCGCCTGCCATTCGACGCGCTGCTGGCGCACCAGCCGGAACAGCTCCGTGCCGGAGGAGACGACCGCGCCGAGCTGGGCCGAGCGGGAGGTGACGAGCCCGTCGTCGACGGCGACGATGGTCGTCTGGGCGAGCTGGATCTTCTGGCTTTCCAGCGAGGCCTCGGCGGATTCGACGCCCGCGGTCGCCGTCTGTTCGGCGATCAGGTATTTTGGAGACCTTATTGCCTAGCTCCGAGCAATGGTAGTGCTGCTGCCTACGTGGCAGGTCGACTGAACGGGAAGAGGTCCTCTTTGGAGGGTCTTTTCGATTCGGTCATCACGGACCGACGAGGGGGTTCCGTCAGAGTTTCTATCAGTTTTCGTATCGGGAAATTTTGTCAGCCCTCTGGATGGCCGTAAATCCTTGTTTTGAAAGGATTTTAACTGGTCGGAGTGGAGTGATTCGAACACTCGACCCCCACGTCCCGAACGTGGTGCGCTACCAGACTGCGCTACACTCCGTGACCAGTGGCGCCTCCTATAGAACAGGCTTTCGGTTTCGACAAGCGCAAAATATCAAAAAAATTCGCGATGTTGGGGAAAGTGCCGGAACGCCGGGGAAAACTTTTTGAAAGGCTCGAAATGCCGGGAACCGGAGGCTGGATCCGGCGTTTGCCGGGCCATGGAACAGATCGTTGCAGACCTTTTTCCGAACACGCAGGTGCCCTATCCGGTCATCCTTGCCCGCATGGTGGGGGCGATTCTTTTCGGTGCGGTCATCGGTGCAGAGCGGGAATATCGTGATCATGCGGCGGGCCTTCGTACCCATATCCTCGTTGCGCTCGCGGCCTGCGTCTTTGCTCTTCTCGCGCTCGAAAGCGTGCATATGGCCAGCTTTTCCGATGAGCAGGTTCGTATCGATCCGCTCCGGGTCGTCGAGGCCGTCACTGCAGGCGTCGCCTTCCTTGCCGCCGGCATGATCGTGTTCTCGCGTGGCGAGGTGAGGGGACTGACGACCGGCGCGGGCATGTGGCTTGCCGGCGCCGTCGGGCTTTCCGTCGGCCTCGGCTACTGGTTCGTCGGCTTCTTCGCGACGCTTGCCTGCTTCATCGTGTTGTTCATCCTCGGAAAGTTCGAGACGCGCCTCGGCGCGGAAAGGTCGAAGGAAGAGGATGGCAAGCAGAGATGAGAGACGCGTCCGTTTTTCCATCGGGATGTGCTGATGGAACAATAGGGCGGGTGTGACGTTATTGTCTCAACGCAATAACGAAAAGGAAAATACCGATGGCTCGGGCATTGATTCTCTGGTTGATGGGCGTTCCGCTCTTCATCGTTCTCCTGCTCTGGTATTTCTTCTTCTGAGCAGTTGCAGACGATGTGACATATCCTGTCATGGGCACTCTTTGCTTCCGGCAAAGGGTGCCTTTCTGTTTCCCGCGGCAGTTCAAACGAGAAGCGGCGCCGCAAGGGCGCCGCTTTCCAATGTGTTTCAGGAAAGACTATTCGTCCAGATCGGCAAGCACTTCCGCGGCGCGGCCCGCGCTCGTGTGGCGCACGTCGACGTCGTGGCGGCGGCTGGCGAAGAGTTCGCTCGCCATGATCTTTTCCGCAAGGTCGGCGGGCAGTGAGAGCAGCACGCGCTGGTCTTCTTTATGGATGCCGCCGAGCTCGGAGCGGCGGCCTGTGATCATGCCGCCGGCCACCGTGTTGTTCGTGTCGGGGTCGATCAGGATGAAGGCGCCGGTCGTGCGGTTCTGCTCATAGGTGTCGAAGATCGCCTGTTCGTCGAAGGTGAGATGCACCTTGCCGATGGCGTTCATGCCGAGCTTTTCCGCCGCGCCCCACTTGGAGGTCTTGAGGTCGAGCTGGCTCACCGGCTCGACGGTGACGCGCTGGCGGCGCGAGCCGCTCTTCAGCCAGTAGCGTTTTCCCGGCTCGATGCCTTCCGGCTGGAGGGCGACGAGCTGCGCGTCGAAGCTGCGGCCGGTCATCGGCTGGCTGTCGATGGCGACGATCATGTCGCCGCGCGCGACGTCCACCTGACGGTCGAGCACGAGGGTGATGGCGTCACCCGCCACGGCGGCGTTGCGCACGAGGTCGAAGGTGACGATCTTGGTGACGTTGGCGACCATGCCCGAGGGCAGCACGACGACCGAATCGCCCGGCTTCACCGAACCGCCGGCGACCGTACCTTGATACCCGCGAAAACTTTCGCCGGGGCGGGAGACGCGCTGCACGGGCAGGCGGAAGCCGACCGTCTGGTTGGAGCGGGTCGTGGCCTTTTCCAGCGTCTCGACCAGCGTCGGGCCGTCGTACCAGGGCATGGCGGCGCGGCCGTCATAGACGACGTTCTCGCCCTTCAGTGCGGAGATCGGGATGGCGGTGATCTGCTTGACGCCGAGCGTCAGGGCGAATTCCTTGAAATCGTGCACGATCTCTATGAAGCGGGCGCGGTCGTAGTTCGTCAGGTCGATCTTGTTGACCGCGAGAACGAACTGGCGGATGCCCATCAGCGAGGCGATGGTGGCGTGGCGGCGCGTCTGCTCGAGGATGCCGGCGCGGGCGTCGACCAGAAGCACGGCAAGGTCAGCCGTGGAGGCGCCGGTCGCCATGTTGCGGGTGTACTGCTCGTGGCCGGGCGTGTCGGCGACGATGAAGGAGCGGCGGTCCGTCGAGAAGTAGCGATAGGCGACGTCGATGGTGATGCCCTGCTCGCGCTCGGCCTGCAGGCCGTCGAGCAGCAGCGCGAAGTCGGGCAGGCCGAGATCGTTCTGCTTGCCGCTGTCGCGGTGGAGCGTGGCGGCCTGGTCTTCCTTGACGGCCTTGGTGTCCCAGAGCAGGCGGCCGATCAGCGTCGACTTGCCGTCGTCGACCGAGCCGCAGGTGATGAGGCGAAGCGGGCGGGAATCGCGGATCGCGCGGGCCGGTTCCTCAAGGGGGAGGATTTCGGCGGTTGCGGTGGCGGAAACGGTCATCTCAGAAATACCCTTCGCGTTTCTTCTTTTCCATGGAGCCGGACTGGTCGCGGTCGATCGCGCGGCCCTGGCGTTCGGAGACGGTGGCGGTCTCCAGCTCGGCGATGATGTCGTCCAGCGTTTCGGCATTGGAGCGGATGGCGCCGGTCAGCGGGAAGCAGCCGAGCGTGCGGAAGCGGATGACGCCTTCCTGTTTCACTTCGCCGGGAAGCAGTTCGAGACGCGGATCCTCGGCCATGATCATCATGCCGTCGCGCTCCACATAGGGGCGCTTCTTCGCGAAATAGAGCGGCACGATGGGGATGTCCTCGGCCTGGATGTAGCGCCAGATGTCGACCTCGGTCCAGTTGGAGAGCGGGAAGGCGCGCACGCTCTCGCCCTGGCGGATCATGCCGTTATAGACGTTCCACAGTTCCGGGCGCTGGTTGCGCGGGTCCCAGCGGTGGTCCGGCGTGCGGAAGGAATAGATGCGCTCCTTGGCGCGCGAAGCCTCCTCGTCGCGCCGCGCGCCGCCGAAGGCCGCGTCGTACTTGCCGGCGTCGAGCGCCTGGCGCAGCGATTCCGTCTTCATGATATCGGTGTAGAGCGCCGAGCCATGGCTGAAGGGCGTGACGTTCTCCGCCGCGCCGCGCGGGTTGACGTGCTCGATGAGGTCGAGGTCGTATTCCTTGACGATATTGTCGCGGAATTCGATCATCTCGGCGAACTTCCAGCCCGTGTTGACATGCAGCAGCGGGAAGGGGACGCGGCCGGGATAAAAGGCCTTGCGGGCGAGATGCAGGAGGACGGAGGAATCCTTGCCGATCGAATAGAGCATGACGGGGCGCTCGAATTCGGCGGCGACTTCGCGGAAGATATGGATGGCCTCGTTTTCCAGCGCCTTCAGGTGCGGATCGAGCGGGGGCTTGGGCGTGGCGTTCGGCTTAGCTTCCGCCTCGTTACGGATATCGGACATTAAACTCTTCACTCCGGATGGGATGCCCTGGGAGGGCTGTTCGGGTCAGGCCGCGCTGGGGGCCGGGATGGGGGAGGCGGTGGCTTCGTGGACGTGCAGGCCGCATTCGCGCTTCTCGTCGTTCTCCCACCACCAGCGGCCGGCACGCTCCGGCTCGCCGGGCTTGATGGCGCGCGTACAGGGCTCGCAGCCGATGGAGGGATAGCCGCGGGAATGCATCGGGTTCACCGGCACGGCATTGTCGGCGACGTAGGCCTTGATGCGGTCGATGTCCCAGTCGGCGAGCGGGTTGATCTTGATGAGGTTGCGCTCGACATCGTACTCGGCGAAGGGCGTGTCCGCCCGATTGCCGGACTGGCCGCGGCGCAGGCCCGTGATCCAGAAGGAGGCTCCGTCGAGCGCGCGCTGAAGAGGCTTCAGCTTGCGCACGCCGCAACAGGCATGCCGCGCCTCGACGCTCTCGTAGAAGCCGTTGAGGCCGTATTGCGCCGCATAGGCGTCGATGTCGTCCTGCGCGGGCACGTAGCGGGCGATGGTGATGCCGTACTGGCCCTCGGTCTCTTCGATGAGGTCCACGGTCTCCTTGAAGAGACGGCCCGTCTCCAGCGTCACGACGTCGATGGCAAGGCGCTCCGTGCCGATGGCGGCGGTGATGACCTGGTCCTCGATGCCGAGGCTGGTGGTGAAGACGGCGCGCCCGCCGAGCTCGGCGACGAGCGCGAGGCGCCCGGCAAGGTCGAGACCAGCCAGTTTGTCGTTCAGGGCTTCCGCGATCCCGTTTCCGGTAAGAGCAGTCATTCCGTTTCCAAGCCTTTGCGAGAATTTGCCGGATTATCGCAGGGTTGGCGGAGAGCAGACAGCAAAACGGATTTCCAAAGCCTCAGGCCGAGGAGCAAATATCTCTCCATCTGCGGCTCGGGGCAGAAATCCTGCCGCCGGGGAAGGCTTTGATATTATTCTATGAATTTAGTAGAAAATAGGGCGCGTCCTTATGAGGCAAGAACGAGCGCATGTGGAGCTGCCCCTCACCCTAACCCTCTCCCCGCAAGCGGGGAGAGGGGACTTGCCCCACGCAACCTTAGAGATGTGGGAAGCGGGCGCGGCATATCTCCTTCTCCCCGCTTGCGGGGAGAAGGTGGCCGGCAGGCCGGATGAGGGGCTCCATTCAACAGAACCACCACCGCCTACCGGTCGCTCACCGCCGCCCGCGGATTGACCCACGGCTCCTGATTGGAGCGGGCCAACGGCTGTTTTCCGAGGATGTGGTCGGCCGCCTTCTCCCCCGTCATGATCGACGGCGCGTTGAGGTTGCCGTAGGTGACATGCGGGAAGATGGAACTGTCCGCCACACGCAGCCCATCGACGCCGATCACGCGGGTCTGCGGGTCGACCACCGCCATCGGGTCGTCCGCCGACCCCATGCGGCAGGTGCCGCAGGGATGGTAGGCGCTTTCCAGATGCTCGCGCAGGAAGGCGTCGATCTCTTCGTCCGTCTGCACTTTCTCGCCGGGCTGGATTTCCGGGCCGCGGAACTCGTCGAAGGCCTTCTGGCTGAAGATCTCGCGGGTGAGGCGCACGCAATGGCGGAACTTCACCCAGTCTTCCTCGTGGCTCATGTAGTTGAAGCGGATCACCGGATCGGCCATCGGATCGGCCGAGCGGAGCGTCACGCTGCCGCGCGATTTCGACAGGTTGTAGCCGACATGCACCTGGAAGCCATGGCTCCTGGCTGCCGCCTTGCCGTCATAGGAGATGGCAACGGGCAGGAAGTGATACTGGATATCCGGCTGCTTCAGCCCCGCCGCCGAGCGGAGGAACGCGCAGGCCTCGAACTGGTTGGAGGCCCCGAGCCCACCCTTAGAAAGCAGCCACTGCGCGCCCGCCACGCCCTGCCAGAACCACGGCAGCCAGGAATAGAGCGAGACCGGCTTGGTGGAGACCTGCTGGAAATAGAACTCCATGTGGTCTTGCAGGTTCGCGCCGACGCCCGGCCGGTCCACCTTCACCTCGATGCCCATGTCCTTGAGATGCTGCGCCGGGCCGATGCCCGACAGCATCAGCAGCCTCGGCGAGTTGAAGGAGGAGGCCGAGACGATCACCTCGCGGTTCGCCTTCACCATCTCGATCTTCCCACCCCACTCGATCTCGACGCCGATGGCGCGGCCGTTCTCGATGACGATCTTCCGCGCGAAGCAGCGCACGAGGGAAACGTTCTGCCGCTTCATTGCCGGACGCAGATAGGCGTTCGCCGCCGACCAGCGACGGCCGTTGTAGATCGTCTGCTCCATCAGGCCGAAGCCCTCCTGCTTGGAGCCGTTGTAATCTTCCGTCGTCTCGAAGCCGGCCTGCTGGCCGGCCTGGATGAAGGCGTGGAAGAGCGGGTTCGTCACCGGCCCGCGCCGCACATGCAACGGCCCGTCCGTGCCGCGCCAGCCCGCCTCGCCGCCGAGCGAGGTTTCCATGCGCTTGTAATAGGGCAGCACGTCCGCATAGGCCCAGCCCTGCGCGCCGAGCGCCTCCCAGCGGTTGAAGTCCTCCGCATGGCCGCGCACATAGACGAGCCCGTTGATGGAGGACGAGCCGCCGAGCACCTTCCCGCGCGGCGCGGTGATGCGGCGGTTGTTGAGGTTCGGCTCCGGCTCGGAGAGATAGCCCCAGTTATAGCGCTTCATGCTCATCGGCCAGGCCAGTGCCGCCGGCATCTGGATGAACGGCCCGATATCCGAGCCGCCATATTCCAGCACCATGACCGTATGCCTGCCGTCCTCTGAGAGCCGGTAGGCGAGCGCCGAGCCGGCCGAACCGGAGCCGATGATGATGTAGTCTGCGTTCTGCATGGCGGTGTTCTCTTTCGTGTGACGCTTGGCCCCTCATCCGCCTGCCGGCACCTTCTCCCCGCAAGCGGGGCGAAGGGGATGTGGCACGCGCTCAATCCGGCCATGACCACCCCCGATATGGAGGAAACCGGGGCAGCGACTTCCTTCTCCCCGTTTACGGGGAGAAGGTGCCGGCAGGCGGATGAGGGGCATTCACCATCAAATCAATACGGCGCCTCGACCTTGCCCATGGACACATAGACCGTCTTCAGCTCGGAATAGTGCTCCAGCGCGGCAAGCGAGTTTTCCCGCCCGAAGCCGGATTGCTTGGAGCCGCCGAAGGGGATTTCCACGGGGCAGAGGTTGTAGGTGTTGATCCAGAGCGTGCCGGCTTCGAGCTGGTCGACGACGCGGTGCGCGCGGGTGATGTCCGATGTGAAGACGCCGCCGGAGAGGCCGAACTCCGTGGCGTTGCCGCGTTCGATCACCTCGTCTTCATGGTCGAAGTCGAGCACGCACATGACCGGCCCGAAGATCTCTTCCCGCGCGATGGTCATGCCGTCGGTGACGTCGGCAAAGACGGTCGGCTGGATGTAGTAGCCGTCGCCCGACACGTCGTTCGGGATGCCGCCGCCGGTGATGAGCGTCGCGCCCTCGGCCTTGCCATCCTCGATATAGTCGAGAACCTTGTCGCGCTGTGCCTTCGAGACCATCGGCCCGAGCTGCGTCGCCTCGTCCATCGGATCTCCGATCAGGATTTTTTCCGTCCGCTCCTTGAGGCGCGAGAGGAACTTCTCCTTGATGCCCTTCTGCACGAAGACGCGCGTGCCGTTGGAGCAGACCTGCCCGGTGGAATAGAAGTTGCCGAGCATCGCCCCGCCGATGGCGCTTTCGAGGTCGGCGTCGTCGAAGACGATGAGCGGCGACTTGCCGCCGAGCTCCATCGTCACATGCTTGAGGTCGGCGGCGGCCGCGCCCGCGACCTTTTTGCCGGTCGGCACCGAGCCGGTCAGCGAGACCTTGGCGACGTCGGGGTGATTGACGAGCAGCGGCCCGGTCGTCCGGTCGCCCTGGATGACGTTGTAGAGACCCTTCGGCAGCCCCGCTTCGATCAGGATCTCCGCGATCTTCAGCGCCCCGAGCGGCGTGTTCTCCGAGGGCTTGAAGACCATGGCATTGCCGCAGACCAGCGCCGGCGCGCCCTTCCAGCAGGCGATCTGCTGGGGATAGTTCCACGCGCCGATGCCGACGCACACGCCGAGCGGCACGCGCTTGGTGAAGGCGAAGTCTCCCCCGAGCGGTATGTAATCCCCGTTGAGGCCGACTGCTGCGATGCCGCCGAAGAATTCGAAGGCGTCGGCGCCCGAGGTCGGGTCGGCGACGATGGTCTCCTGGATCGGCTTGCCGGTATCGAGCGTCTCCAGCTCGGAAAGCTCCCGGTTCCTTTCGCGCATGATCTCGGCGGCGCGCTTGAGGATGCGGCCGCGCGCCGTCGGGCTCATCGCCGCCCATTCCTTCTGCGCGCGTTTCGCCGAGGCGACGGCCTGTTCCACGATGGCGGGTGTTGCTGCATGCAGCTTCGCGATCACCTCGCCGGTGGCGGGATAGAGGCTCTCGAAGGGCGTGCCGGCGACGTCCTCCACATAGTCGCCGTCGATAAAGTGCGAGGCTTTCGGTTGGGCTCTCATGTCATTCTCCCCGAGGATAGCGTTTGGATTCCTCGAGATTGTCGAGGTTCATGTGGTTGCGCATGTAGCGTTCGGATGCCTTCTGCAGCGGCTGGTGATCCCAGGGGTAATAGGCGCCGTTGCGCAGTGCCTCGTAGACCACCCAACGCCGCGCCTGGCTCTCGCGCACGGCGGCGTCGAAGGCGGCCATGTCCCAGCGCGCCTCGCGCATCTGGCGGAAGGCCTCCAGCGTCGCGCGGATCACAGGATTGTCGGAGACCGCGAGATTGGTCAGTTCCTTCGGATCGGCTTCGAGGTCGTAGAGCTGTTCCGGGTCGAGCTCGCAGTGGATATATTTCCACTTGCCCTCGCGGATGCCGACGAGCGGGGCATAGGAGGCTTCCGCCGCATATTCCATCAGCACGGGTGTCGTGCGCTCCGCGCCGTCGATGACGGGCACGAGGCTTTCCCCGTCCGTCCACGGCATCACCTCGTCCATGGAGATGCCCGCGAGGTCGCAGAGCGTCGGCGTCACGTCGAGATTGGAGGTGGGAGCGAGATGCAGGCCCGGCGTCACGCCGGGGCCGGCGATCATCAGCGGCACGCGGGCCGCGCCTTCGAAGAAGTTCATCTTGAACC
This sequence comes from Shinella sp. R2-11, assembly GCF_055330205.1. NCBI lineage: Bacteria > Pseudomonadati > Pseudomonadota > Alphaproteobacteria > Hyphomicrobiales > Rhizobiaceae > Shinella > Shinella sp. R2-11. The sequence continues at coordinate 17,719 of NZ_JBVAPC010000003.1, forward strand.
ACAGGCCGCGCTCGCCGAGCATGTCGCCATGGTCCGAGCAGAAGAATATCAGCGTCTCGTCCAGCATGCGCATGCGCGCCAGCGTGTCGACGAGCTCGCCGATCTTCTCGTCGAGATAGGAGATATTGGCGAAATAGGCCTGCCGCGAGCGGCGCACATGCTCGCCGGTGATGGCGAACTTGGCGTAGTCGCAGGAATGCAGGATGCGGGCGGAATGCGGATCCTGCTCCTCCAGCATGCCGACCTCCGGCGTCAGGTGCGCGCAATCCTCGTAGAGGTCCCAGAACTTCCGCCGCGCCACGTAGGGGTCGTGCGGGTGGGTGAAGGAGACGGTGAGGCACCATGGGCGGCGATACGCGTCGTCGTTCTCGCGGGAGAGCTGGTAGAGCTTCTGGTTCGCGAGGAAGGCGACCTCGTCGTCATATTCCATCTGGTTGGTGATCTCGGCGACGCCCGCGCCTGTCACCGAGCCCATGTTGTGATACCACCAGTCGATGCGCTCGCCGGGCTTGCGGTAATCCGGCGTCCAGCCGAAATCGGCCGGGTAGATGTCCGTCGTCAGCCGTTCCTCGAAGCCGTGCAGCTGGTCCGGCCCGACGAAGTGCATTTTCCCCGACAGCGCCGTGTAATAGCCGGCGCGGCGCAGGTGATGCGCGAAGGTGGGGATGGAGGAGATGTATTCGGCCGCATTGTCGTAGACCTGCGTGCGGCTCGGCAACTGCCCGGCCATGAAGGAGGCGCGGGCGGGCGCGCAGAGCGGAGAGGACGTGTAGTTGTTGCGGAACCGCGCCGAGCGCGCCGCGAGCGCCTTCATGTGCGGCGCATGCAGCCAGTCCGCCGGCCCGTCGGGGAAGAAGGTCCCGTTGAGCTGGTCGACCATGATGATCAGGATGTTCGGCTTGCTGGCGGTCACGGGCTGGTCCTTGAAAGGAATGAAACGGGTATCCGGAATTTCTATCGCGGCTGTATGACGGGCGGTCGCCGGGCCGCGGCGGCGGAAGCGGCGCCTGCGACAGCGGCAAGCTGGGCATTGAGGTAGCCTTCCGTCAGCGCGATGGAGGACTCGATGCTGACCGGCGCCGATTTCAGGCCCTGCCGCAGATAGAGCCCATCGATCATCGCCGCCGCGCCGTCGGCGATCTCGCTGGCGCGCCCGGCCGGGCAAAGCTGCTTCAGGCTGGCGAGCAGGTTGGAGTTCAGCCGCCGCGCATAGACGACGAGCAGCCGCCGCACCGCCTCCGAGCGCTGCGCCTCCGAATAGAAGGCCAGCCACGCGGCCACCGTTTCCGGCGCGAACTGGTGCGCCTGGAAATTGACGCGGATGACCGCAGAAAGCCTTTCGCGCGGCGTCGCCGCATCCTTCAGCGCCGCCACCGCATCCGCGCGCAAGGTGCGCAGGAGGCTGCGGATCGTCTCGATGACGAGCTGCTCCTTGGAGCCGAAATAGTGATGCGCAAGGGCAGGGGAAACGCCGGCATGGCGGGCGATCTCCGACATGGTCACGGTCAGCGAGCCGTGGTCGCCGACCGCCCGCAGCGTCGCGTCCACCAGCGCCTTGCGGCGCACCGGTTCCATTCCAACCTTCGGCATGTCGTTCCCCTGATTTATATCAAGGATATTTTTAATTGAGTGATCAATCAATAAAAATCTGATGCCGCGAAAGCATCGCAATCGCCTGTCGCAAAGCCCATTCGTTCTGTGCTAGGCTGACTTTGTTTTCATTCATTTTTCGAGGTGCACCATGGTCCTCTCCCCCGGAATGAACCCTCTCTCCGAAGTGCGTGCGAAATGGGGCTGGTTCGTCGCCCTCGGCGTCATCCTGCTCGTCTTCGGCGGCATCGCCGCCGCCAATCTCTTCATGGCGACGGTTGCTTCCGTCTATTATGTCGGCATGCTGATGATCGTCGGCGGCGCCGTGCATCTCGCCCATGCCTTCCAGGTGAAGGCCTGGCGGGAGACGATCTCCTGGGCGCTGAGCGCGCTGCTCTATCTCGCCGCCGGCGTGCTCGCCTTCGTCAATCCGGTGCTCACCTCGGCCGTGCTGACTCTCTTGATGGCGGCCGCGCTGCTCGTCGCCGGTATTTTCCGCATCTTCGCGGCCTGGCGCGTGCGGCCGGAAAGCGGCTGGGGCTGGCTGATGGCGGGCGGTGTCGTCACCGCGCTCGCCGGCGTGGTCTTCATCCTCGGCTGGCCGGTCAACAGCCTTTGGCTCCTCGGCCTCTTCCTCGCCTTCGACCTTGCCATGCAGGGCTGGGCGCTCATCGCCTTCGGCCTTGCGCTGCGCAAATAGCCGTTCCGGCCCAGGGACAGGCGGGGCGTTTGACAGCCGCCCCGCCAGCGCCTAGAAATCCGGTGTGGGATGGGGATGGAGCTCCCCGACAACTGCCGTTCACCGGCTGATAGCTCCTGCCAGACCGGCCAGCGATGGCCGTCGACGGCGGGAGCGTTTCTGGCGACCGCCCGAGGGCGGTTTTTTGTTGTCCGCAAACCGAACGCAGACCTTTGAGGCAACGGACATGAACTATCTGATCGTCTTTCTCGGCGCTGGCATCGGCGGGGCCGGCCGGCACGGGGTGAACGTGCTTGCGGCGCGGCTGGTCGGCACGGCCTTTCCCGCTGGCACCCTCGTCATCAACGTGCTGGGCTGCCTGCTGATGGGGCTGATCGCCGGTTTCTTCGCCTTTCGCGGCCACCTGCCGCAGGAAGCGCGACTGTTCCTGACGACGGGTGTCCTCGGCGGCTTCACCACCTTTTCCGCCTTCTCGCTCGATGCGGCGCTGCTCTGGGAGCGCGGCGAGGCGGGGCTGGCGGCGCTTTATGTCGGGGCTTCCGTTCTTTTTTCGCTCATCGCCGTCGCGGCCGGACTTGCGCTGGCGCGCACAATGCTCGCAGGAGGTGCAGTGTGAAGGGTCTTCTGACATCCTGGCAGGTCTGGGCGCTCGGCTCCGCCGTCTTCGCCGCGCTCACCGCCATCTTCGCCAAGATCGGCATCACCGAGGTCAATTCCGACTTCGCGACCTTCATCCGCACCGTGGTCATCCTCCTTGCCATCGCGCTCATGCTGACGCTTGCCGGCAACTGGCAGGCGCCAGGCGAGGTGCCGATGAAGAGCTGGATCTTCCTCGTTCTCTCGGGGCTGGCGACCGGCGCCTCCTGGCTCTGCTATTTCCGGGCGCTGCAGATCGGCAAGGCCGCGCAGGTCGCGCCGGTCGACAAGCTGAGCGTCGTGCTCGTCGCCGTCTTCGCCGTCCTCTTCCTCGGCGAGCAGCTTTCGACCGCCCATTGGATCGCCGTGGTGATGATCGGCGGCGGCGCCTTGCTGCTGGCGCTTCCAATATGAGCAGATTCTTTTTCAACTCCTTGTAGTTGCTGCGCTTTCATTAAATTGTCATACTAAGGAAACGGTTTCTTCAGGGATCGCGGCGGAGACTTCAGCGCATCGTTCACGCCCCCTGGAGCTGCGCATGTCCGCCGCCGAATTGCTAGCCCTTCGACGCTTCGGCGATGGCGAGATCGTCACGCTTGCCAAGCTGGTGATCGAGACCGCCTTCCAGCCCATCGTGGAGGTGGCGACCGGCGCGGTCTTCGGCTACGAGTCGCTGATGCGCGGCTTCGACCGCCTCGGCTTCCGCTCGCCGCTCGACCTGATCGACCGGGCGCACGAGGCCGGCCAGCTCCTGGCGCTGGAGCACATGGTCAACAGCCGCGCCATCGCGGCCTTCGCGGCCCTGCCGGATTTCCGCTCGCGCACGCTCTTCGTCAATCTCGATTCCCGTCTCGTGCCGGAAGGCGCGGACCTCGTGGAGCGGCTCGCCGGCCATCTTGGCCGCGCCGGCATTCCGGCCTCCTCGATCTGCTTCGAGATTTCCGAGCGTTTCGACAACGATACGCTGCCCGATTTCGCCGTCCTCGTACGCAAGCTGCGCCTTGCCGGCTTCAAGCTCGCCATCGACGATTTCGGCGTCGGCCATAACGGCCTGAAGCTGCTCTGCGATCACCCGGTCGACTATCTCAAGATCGACCGCCACTTCGTCTCCGGCATGGAGGCGGATGCGCGCAAGCGCCATCTGGTGCGCAACACCGTCAATGCCGCCCATGTGCTCGGCATCCGCGTCATCGCGGAGGGCGTCGAGACCGAGGCGGAATTCGTCGCCTGCCGCGAGGCGGGCTGCGATCTCGTCCAAGGCTGGTTCGTCTCCCGTCCCGTCACGGATTTCTCGGCGCTGAGCCCCGTCTATGCGCAGGTCGCCCGTGCCGGCGGCACGCGCCGCAATTCGCGCACGCTGGACAGCATCCTCATCCGCCGCGAGATCGAGCACGTCGCCGTGCTGCGCGAGAACGAGAGCCTGGAATCGGTCTTCGAATTCTTCCGCCGCGATCCCAAGCGCACCTTCTTCCCGGTGCTGAACGCCAATGACGAGCCGCGCGGCATCCTGCACGAATATCACGTCAAGGAACTGAGCTATCACCCCTTCGGCCGCGACCTCCTGAAGAACAGGCTCTATCAGAAGAGCCTGTCGCATTTCGTCACCGCCGCGCCCATTGCCGATCTCGATACGCCCGCCGAGCAGCTTCTCGACGTCTTCACCGGCATGGGCGGCAACGAATGCGTGATCCTGACGGAGAACATGCGCTATGCCGGCATCCTCTCGGCCTCCTCGCTCCTGAAGATCATCAACGAGAAGCGGCTGAAGACGGCGGAGGACCAGAACCCGCTGACCGGCCTTCCCGGCAACCGCTCGATCCGCGACTACCTGCAGGACAAGGCACTCGACGGCGATCAGCTCCGGTGCCTGTGCTATTTCGACTTCGACAATTTCAAGCCGTTCAACGATCACTACGGCTTCCACAAGGGCGACCTTGCGATCTCGCTCTTCGCCTCGCTGCTGCGCCGCGAATTCGTCGGCGAGGATGTCTTCGTCGGCCATGTCGGCGGCGACGATTTCTTCGCCGGCATCTGCGGCCGGCCGGTCGAGGCCGTGCGGGAGACGCTGGAGCGGCTGCTTGCCGATTTCGCCCGCGAGGTGCGCTCGCTCTATTCGCCGGAGGATCGGCTCGCCGGGGAAATCCGCGGCCACGACAGGGCGGGCAATGCCACCAGCTTCCCGCTGATGCGCTGCTCGGCCGTGGTGCTCGTCGTGCCGCTCGGCGACATGATCGGCGAGGCGGCGCAGATCAGCAGCCGCATCGCCGCGCTCAAGGCCGCCGCCAAGGGCAGCGATGCCGGCCTCATCCTCTCCTCCACGCTGGAGTGACGATTCAACTTTCCTCCGGAACCGATTCAAAAGACACGCGCTTTGGGCTAGAACCGTCGAATTGAAGTTCTCCATGAAGCGCAGGAAGGAAAGCCATGTCAGTTCCATCGACCATGTCCTATGTCGGGCTCAGCGAGCATGGCGGCCCGGACAATCTGGCGGTGACGGAGGGCAGGACCCCTGAGCCGCGCGCCGGTGAAATCCTCGTGCGTGTCGAGGCGGCGGGCATCAACCGGCCGGACGTCCTCCAGCGCAAGGGCGAATATCCGCCGCCGCCCGATGCCAGCCCCATTCTCGGCCTCGAGATCGCAGGCGAGGTGGTCGCGCTCGGCGAGGGCGTCACCGGCCATGCGGTCGGCGACAGGGTCTGCGCGCTCGCCAATGGCGGCGGCTATGCGCAATATTGCGCGGTGCCGGCCTCGCAGGCGCTGCCCTTCCCAAAGGGCTACGACGCGGTGAAGGCGGCGGCGCTGCCCGAAACCTTCTTCACCGTCTGGGCCAATCTCTTCATGATGGCGGACCTGAAGGCCGGCGAAAGCGTGCTGATCCATGGCGGCTCCAGCGGCATCGGCACGACGGCGATCCAGCTTGCCGCCGCCCTCGGCGCGCGCGTCATCGCGACGGCGGGCTCGCAGGAGAAGTGCGAGGCCTGCCTCGGCCTCGGCGCGAGCCGCGCCATCAACTACCGCAGCGAGGACTTCGCCGCCGTCATCGCTGAGGAGACGGGCAAGGCCGGTGTCGATGTCATCCTCGATATGATCGGCGCGGCCTATTTCGAGCGGAACCTGAAGTCGCTCGCCCGCGACGGGCGCCTGTCGATCATCGCCTTCCTCGGCGGGGCGGTGGCGGAGCGGGTGAACCTCGCCCCCATCATGCTCAAGCGCCTGCGGGTGATGGGTTCGGCCATGCGCCCGCGCACGGCGGCGGAAAAGCAGGCGATCCGCGACGAACTTTTAGAAAAGGTCTGGCCGTTGCTGGAGGAGGGGCGCGTCGCCCCGGTCATCCATGCCGTCATGCCTTATGGCGAGGCCGCCGCCGCCCATCGCATGATGGAAGAGGGCGACCATATCGGCAAGATCGTGCTGACATTCGGCTGAGCCGGGTCAGCCGTCCTCATTCGGCAGGCGGAGGGCGAAGAGGATCGCGATGGCCGCGGGCAGCGCCAGCAGTCCGTAGAGCCAGTGCGCCGCCGTCAGCGCGCCCGCAACGCCGCCCGGATGAAGCAGCCCGGTCGAATTGACGATGATGCCGGCAAGGGCCGCGCCGAAGGCGGCGCCCAGCGCCTGCATGGTGGTGATCGCCGCCGAGGCCTTGTCCGTCTCGCCGGCCGGCGCAAGATGCAGGACGTGGGTCACGAGATGCGCCCAGCCCATGCCGATGCCGAAGCCCATGAGGAAGATGAAGAGGGTGGCGGTCGCCAGCACCAAGAACTCGCTTTCGGGATTGTGCCGGGCGAGCGCGAAGATCAGCATGGCCGTCGCCAACGCCTCCACCGCCGCGCCCGCGACGATGACCCGGTTGGCGCTCCGGCCCTTGAGCCGCGCCGTGGTGAAGGCCGCCGTCGTCCAGCCGAGCGCCAGCAGCGCCACGAGATAGCCCGAGACGATGGGTGTGACGCCGTGCAGCACCTGCAGGAAATAGGGGATGTAGACATCCGAGCAGATCGTCACCAGCAGCATCAGCATGATGAGGTAGACGCGGGCGAGCGGCGAGGCGAGGTGGATCGTGCCGGCGGGCAGCAGACGCGCCTCCGCCCGACGCTCGATGGCGACGGTGGCGACGACGCCGGCAACCGCGGCGATGGCGAGGAGGGCGCGCAGCGCTTCGCTCGTCACCGAGCTTGCGAGCGAAAGCACGAGCACGGCCGCCACCAGCAGGAGGATCTGTGCGAAAGGCGTCCTTGTCGTCACCCGCTCGCCTTCGCCGGACGGCAGCAGCTTCGGCGCGGCGAGCGCCATCACGATCGACAGCGGCACGAGCAGCGCGAAGGCCTCGCGCCAGGCGCTGCCGGCGGCAAAGATGCCGCCGATGGTGGGGCCGAGGAAGGTCGCGATGCCCCAGACGGCGGCATAGAGCGTCGAGGCGCTGCTCCACAGCGGCTCGGGATAGACGAAGCGGATGAAGGCATAGCCGAGCGCGACGAGGAAGCCCGCGCCGAGCCCCTGGACGGCGCGGCCGACGAGCACCGTCTCCATGGTCGGCGCGATGGCGCAGACGAGGCTGCCGATGCCGAACAGCACCGCTCCGGCGACATAGCAGCGGTTCAGCGTCACGCTTTCCGGCCGGACGGCGACGAAGGTGGAGCCGAGCACCGAGGCCGCGACATAGATCGTCGTCGCCCAGGCGAAGAGCGAAAGGCCGCCGATGTCGCGCACGATGGAAGGCATCAGCGTCGCGGTGATATAGGTCTCCACCGCATGCAGCATGATGCCGCCGCCGAGCATCAATGTCCCGAACAGGCTGGCGCGGCGGAAGAGGCTGGAAAGCCGTGGCGCGGCTTCCTTCGGGGTGACGACGCTATCGGACATGGAATGCGGCCTTGCGATGCAAAAAGAGGTTGAGGCAGAGGTCGCACGGCCCAAACCGCAGTTCAAGCCGTGACTTTTCACTGAAACGGGGTGGCGAAGGACGTTCTTACGGGTTCCATTCGCCCGCGACCTGCCGCGTCGCGACATTGAAGCGGTTCCACACATTGATCGCGGCGATCTCCACGACGAGGGCGGCCAGCGCCTTCTCGTCAAAGTGGCGGGCGGCCTCGTTCCAGATCGCGTCCGGCACCGGCTCCTCGCGGTCGGCAATGCGCGTCAGCGCCTCGGTCAGCGCCAGCGCGGCGCGCTCCGCATCCGTATAGAACGGCGCCTCGCGCCAGGCGGCGACGGAGAAGATGCGCCGGTCCGTCTCGCCGGCCTTCTTCATCATACGCGGATGCAGATCGACGCAGAAGCCGCAGCCGTTGATCTGGCTGGCCCGCAGGTGGACGAGATGGGCGGTCTTTTCCGGCAGGCCGGATTTCTGCGCGGCACCCTGCAGCGCCTGCATGGCGGTCATGGCATCGGGGAGGACGGCGACGATGTTGGTCATACGGGATTGCATTTCGTTGCTCCTTGCAATGATTTTCGTGTCGACGGCTGGAAGCTCTGTCACACCGGTGCGGCTTCGTTCGTCATGGCCATGACGCCGCTGGACGAAGGAGTGTGACCGATGAGCGAGAAAAATTTCTGGGCCGAGCGTTTCGAGGCCGAACGGGGGCGTCTCGGCGCCGTCGCCTACCGCATGCTGGGCTCGCGCGCGGAAGCCGAGGACGCGGTGCAGGAGGCCTGGCTGCGGCTTCAGCGCGCCGGAGAAGGCATCGACAATCCCGCCGGCTGGCTGACGACGGTCGTCGGCCGCATCTGCCTCGATATGCTGCGCGCCCGCGGCAAGCGCCGCGAAGACCCGTTCGACGGCGAGGGGGAGATGCAGCATGCCGATCCGGCCGCGCGTGCCGACGAGCAGGCCGCCCTTGCCGATAGCGTCGGCCTTGCCCTTCTCGTCGTGCTGGAGCGCCTGACGCCGGCCGAGCGCCTCGCCTTCGTGCTGCACGACATGTTCGACGTGCCCTTCGAGGAGATCGGCCGTATCGTGGATCGCTCCCCCGTCGCGGCGCGCCAGCTCGCCAGCCGTGCCCGCCGGCGCGTGCAGGGCCTGCCGGAAACGCCATCGGCCGATTACGAGCGCCGCAAGGGCGTGGTCGCCGCCTTCCTCGCCGCCTCGCGCGACGGCGACTTCTCGGGCCTGCTCGCCGTGCTCGATCCCGAGGTCGTCTTCCATGCGGATGCCGATGCGGTGCGGCTCGGCTCGCTCGCCGAGATCAACGGCGCCCATGCCGTCGCCACCAGCTTCAAGGGCAAGGCGACCGCCGCGAAGCTCGCGCGCATCGACGGCGCCCTCGGCCTCGCCGTCATCCTCGGTGGCCAGCTCCGGGTGGTCGTGCTCATGGAGCTGGAGGGCGAGCGGATCGTCGAGATCGAATCGATCGCCGATCCGGCGCGGATCGCCGCCATGGACGTGGTGTATCTTTGATGCCGTGAGGCGGCGTCAGGCCGTCGGCTCGAACCGGAGGATTCCGGCGACCCGGGGACCGGCGCCGGAATCCGAGGGATGGGAGACGCCGTCCATCACTTCCACCGCCGCGAAGTCGAAGGGGCTGACGCCTTCGATGCACGCGACGTTGATGCCGAACTGGTTCGGGTTGGACCGGCGCTGGTGATGGGTATAGATGCCGCAGGTCTTGCAGAAATAGTGTTTCGCCGTGCCCGTGTTGAACTGGTAGAGCGTCAGGTTGTCCTCGCCTTGCTCGAATTCGATATCTGCGAGCGCCGCGGAGACGGCGACGGCGCCGCGCATGCGGCAGTAGGAACAGGAGCAGCGACGGATCGTGTCGAACGCGTCCGTCAGCCGCACGCGGAACCTGACGGTGCCGCAGTGACACGCCGCCGCGTGCCTTTTTCTCTCGTCGCTCATGCTCGCCTTCCGCTCCTGCCTCAGCCGTGTTGCGGCCTACAATCGGTTGACGGCACCGGCATGTCTATATCCCGATCCGCCCGATTGCCGGTATCTTGATCGCCGGCCGTGCCAGATCGACGCCGGCGACGAGGCCCATGATGTGCAGCTCCAGTCCCGAGCGCACGCCTGCCGAGACGCCGAGGAGGCCGTAGAGCGTTGCGTGCATGTCCCTGCCGTCGGCATCGACGGCAAAGAGCCTGCCCTCCGGCAGGTAGTCGCGGCCCACGGCATCCGGCGGCAGGACGACGCCGAGTTCGGGCACCGAGCGCAGCACATGGGCGACGAAGGTGTTGGAATTCGGCCCCGGCCAGATGCGGTAGGCGCCGGGCCTGGAATAGGGGTAGGCGGCAATCGCCTCCTCGATCTTCGGGATCAGCCGCGCCGCTTCCTCGCCGCTGACGCTGACCACCACGCGCGGCGTGTTGGAGTACCAGTAGGCGTCCGGCACATAGGCGTTCCTGCGCACCGGCGTTCCCCAGCCGACCTTGTCGTAGCGATTGTAGGTCGAAGCGTTGGCCTCCTTGGTGACGATCCAGGCGTGGCTCGCCACCGCACCCTTCATGCCGCCCGTCGCGGCGGAGAAGATGTGGATCGTCGCCTGCGGCGTCTCCCCGGCCTTCGGCAGGATGCCGGCGGAGGTCCAGTTTGCGTCGCGCCAGCTGGCCGGCCGGTCCTTGATGTACCAGTAGCCCGCCGAGGCGAGCGCCGGCATGAGGTAGATCGCGAGAAAGAGGACGAGGACATTCCTCAGCAATTTCATGGGGCGCTCCGAAACCGAGTGGGCAGGGTCGTGAATTTCGGATAATACCGCAGCCGAAATCGGAAAATTGAGGGCATGATCATGGCAAACCCCGTTCTTGTCGAAGTCACGCGCGGCAATCTCGTCGAAAGTCGTCATCGCGGCATGGTCGTCGTGCTGGACGGCGATGGCAAGGTGGTGTTTTCGCAGGGCGATATCGATGCGGGCGTCTTCCCGCGCTCGGCCTGCAAGGCCATGCAGGCGCTGCCGCTCATCGAGAGCGGCGCGGCCGACGCCCATGCCTTCGGCGACCGGGAACTTGCTCTCGCCTGTTCCTCGCACAGCGGCGAGCCGGCGCATGTGCGCCTTGCCGGCATCATGCTCGCCGCCTCGGGCGTCGACGAGAGCGTGCTCGAATGCGGCTCGCACTGGTCCTTCGAGCAGCCGGTCCTCATCAACCAGGCGCGCCTTCTCGACCATCCGACGGCGCTGCACAACAATTGCTCGGGCAAGCATGCCGGCTTCGTCTGCGCCGCCTGCCACACCGGTAAGGACCTCGAGGGCTATGTCCGCTACGAGCATCCCGTGCAGGCCGAGATCCGCGGCGTCATGGAGAACCTGACGGGCGCGGCGCTCGCGGTGGACAATTGCGGCACCGACGGCTGCTCGATCCCGACCTATGCCGTGCCGCTGAGGAGCCTTGCCCACGGCTTTGCGAAGATGGCGACCGGCGTCGGCCTCGACCCGGTGCGCGCGAAGGCCTCGCGCCGCCTGATCGATGCCTGCATGGCCGAGCCCTTCTACGTCGCCGGCACCCGCCGCGCCTGCACCCGCCTGATGGAGGCCGCGCCCGGGCGTATCTTCGCCAAGACCGGCGCCGAGGGCGTCTTCTGCGCCGCGATCCCGGAAAAGGGCATCGCCATCGCCCTCAAATGCGAGGACGGCACGACCCGCGCCGCCGAGAGCATGGTCGCCGCCACGCTCGCCCGTTTCTTCACCAAAGAGCCGGCCATCCATGCGACGCTGATGGCCATGGCCAACCGCTCCATGTCCAACTGGAACGGCATCCATGTCGGAGACATCCGCGTGACGGACGCCTTCGCCGCCTGAGGCGAGCCGCCGAAAAAAAACGCGGCCGCCCTGTCGGGAATGCGTGTGGCGTGACGTCCTTGTGGCATGACGGGCCTTGCCCGCATGACGAAACACAACAAGGAGGACTTCCATGCGCATGATCTTCGTCAACCTGCCGGTCAAGGACCTGCCGGCCACCCGCCGCTTCTTCGGTGCGCTGGGCTTCACCTTCAACGAGCAGTTCAGCGATGACACGGCGGCCTGCATGGTGGTGGACGAGAACGTCTTCGTCATGCACCTGACGGAGGAGAAGTTCGCGCAGTTCGTGACCGGCAAGGTCGGCGATCCGGAGCAGCAGACCCAGGTGCTCACCTGCTTTTCCGCCGTCAGCCGTCAGGAAGTCGATGACTTCAAGGCCAGGGCGCTTGCCGCCGGCGGGCGCGAATGGAAGCCGAATATCGAATTCGGCCCGATGTACGGTTGCTCCTTCCAGGACATCAACGGCAATGTCTGGGAGTTCATGCACATGGACCAGTCGGGCGGCTGATCGGCGGCGCCTTCAGTCGCGCATCTTGCGCAGCTTCGCCGGGGCCTTGAAATGCCAGGCCTCGGCAAGCCGGCGGCGCAGGTCCTCATCGTCGATCGCCGCGGCGCGAATGAGAAGGGCCGGCCAGCCTCTATAGTGATCGGTTTCGTAATAGGTGCCGGGCGCCATCTCGATCAGGCGCTCCTTCTCGTCCATCGGCGCCATCAGCACCAGCGTTCCGGCGTCCTTGACGCGCACGAAGAGCTTGCCGCCCGCCTTGAGCGCGGGCGTGCCGTAGGATGTGCCGGCCTCGACGCCCGGCAGGTCTTCGCAGAGCCGTCGAAGGCGGGCGAGCAGCAGATCCTTTTCATCCGGCATGAAAAATCCTCCCCGGCCAGCATAGACCGGGGAGGGCGGATGTTCGAGGGAGGATCAGGCGGCGCTGCCGCGGCGGCAGGGGCCGGCCTCGGCCGGCATGCGGAACAGGCCGAACGGCAGGTCGCCGAGCCGGCGCGAATCCATGGCCTCGATCTCGGGATGGGCGAGCGGATCGCGCACCCAGACCGGTGCCTCCGTCGCGTCGATCTTCGCCAGAAGGGCGCCGGTGAGCCTGGAGAAAATCTTGATCATTGCCTTCTCCTTGCGGTTCGTTACGATTGAGTATGATTGATAATCGCGCTTTCGTGCTGCTTCCGCAATCGAATAGTTCGAGAGATAGCTATAGGAAATCTATATGAAGAACCTCAACCGCGTGCATCTCAACGGCCTGCGGGCGCTGGAGGCGGTCGGCCGGCTCGGCTCGCTGCAGGCGGCGGCGGAAGAGCTGGGCGTCACCGTCGGGGCGGTCAGCCAGCAGGTCATCAAGGCCGAGGAGCAGCTTGGCCGCACGATCTTCGAGCGCACCGCCCGGGGCATGCGCGAGACGGATTTCGGCGGGCCTTTCCTCGCGCGGCTTTCGGCCGGCTTCCGCCAGCTCTCCGAGGCCGTCGCCACCACGCGGCGGCGCGACGACGATATCCTGACGATCTCGGTGGCGCCGATCTTCGCCTCGCGCTGGCTCATCCACCGCATCGACCGTTTCAGCGCCGTCCATCCGGATATCGGCCTGCGCATCGAGGCGACGACGAATCTCGTCGACCTGGCGCGTTCGGATGTCGATCTCGGCATCCGCGTCGGGCCGGGCAACTGGCCGGACGTGACGGCGGAGTTCCTGATGCCGCAGGTGATGTTCCCGGTCTGCGCGCCGGCGCTGGCGGAGAGCCTGCGCACGCCGCAGGACCTTGCCGAGCAGCCGGCCGTCATCGACGGGCACGACCCTTTCACCTGGGAGCGATGGCTGGAGGCGGCGGGGCTCGACGTGCCGCCGCCGCGGGCGCGGCACGTCTTTTCCGATGCCTCGCTCTGCCTCGATGCGGCCCTCTCGGGGCAGGGGGTGCTGCTCGCCTATCCGGTGCTCGCCTCCTGGGCGCTGAAGGAGGGGCGGCTCGTCGCGCCGTTCCCGATCCGGGTGGAAACCGGCATGGGCTATTACTTCGTCGCTGCCCCGGGCGTGCCGGAACCGCGCAAGGTCTCGGCCTTCAAGCGCTGGCTGCGCGCGGCGATGGCGGAGGATGCGGACGGCTTTGCCGGCGCGGTCATTCCGGCTCGGCGAGCCGCGCCGCCATCATCGCCTTGAAGGCGGGGCGCGCCTGGCAGGCCGCGAGCCACGCCTTGACATGCGGCGCCTCCTCGAAGAGCTGCGGCTGGCTCATCGCATAGCGGAACACCTCGGCAAGGTTGAGGTCGGCGACGGTGAAGCGGCCGCCGACGACATGGCCGCTGGCGGCAAGATGCTGGTCGAGCCGCCGGAAGCTCTTCTTCAGCGCCTTGACGGCGCCGCGGATCGCAAGGCGGCCCTGCTCGCTCTCGGCTGCCCTGGCATCCATCGTCAGCACGATCTTCACCGCATGGGGCTCGACCTCGGTCGCCGCCCACATCGTCCATTGCAGCATCTCCGCCTCTTCCGTCAGCGTCTGGCCGGAAAGCGGGCCGCCGTGCTTGCGGGCGAGGTAGAGGTTGATCGCCAGCGATTCCGTCATCACGAAGCCGCCGTCGTCGATGCAGGGAATGAGGCCGGTCGGGTTCACCGAAAGGAAATCCGGCGACTGCGTGTTGAGCGGCGCATCCGTCGCCGTGGGGTCGTCGACGCGGCGGGCCTGGATCACCGGCACGGAGGCGAAGGAAAGGCCGAGCTCGCCGGCCATCCAGTAATTGCGCGAGGCGCGGGAGCGGTAGACGCCATAGATCGTCAGCATGAAATCCTCCTGGGCGGCCGTCCGGCCTTGCTGGAACGAGACGGGCCATGCCGCCACCTTAGGCGGCGGCCGGGCCGAAAGGTAGGGCGCGCGCCTGATCGATCCATGAATTGTGGTGATGGCGGGGGCTTCTTGCCGCATTGACCTTCCGGGGGCAGGGGACTAATGGCGAACTGTCCGCATTGGCGGGGATGGGGGTGCACGATGGCACGAGGCATGACAGGCCGGGCTCTTTGCCTGCGCATTCTCTGCGCGGTCGCCCTGCTGTTCGTCGGCTTCGCCCACCAGCCGGTCTTTGCCGCGGGGCCGAACGTCTTCGAGCTTTCCCGCTACGTCCTGCCCGATGGTACGATCGGCGATATCTGTCTCGACGACCATGTCGAGGGCAAGGTCAGGCATCATCTGTCGGCCAAGTGCGAGGCCTGCCGCATCGGCGGCAGCCTCCTGATGCCTGTGCCGTCCGATGTCGTCGGCGCCGTGCTCGCCTTCCGCCGCGTCGCGCCCCTTCCGCTCGGGGAGGAAGCGCTTCATCCCCGCCGTGAGCGCCCCGGCGCCCCGCCCCGCGCCCCGCCCTTCCTGTCCGCCTGATCGATCGCCCGCGCGACGGCTTGCCGCCTTGCGCTGGAAACCCGGACCGGCGGAACCTCATGTGTCCGCCGCGCCTCCTCCCGATACAGACGTCACAAAGGACATGTCCATGAAACGCATTCTCGCAACCCTTGCCGCGCTCGCGCTTTCCGCTTCCGCCGTCTTCGCCCATGAATTCATGGTCGGAAACCTGCTGGTCGATCATCCGGCCTCCCGGGCGACCCTTCCCGGCCAGCCCGTCGGCGGCGGCTTCCTGACCATCACCAACAAGGGCACTGAAGGCGACCGCCTCGTTTCCATCACCGCGCCGGACGTTTCCGACGACGTGCAGCTCCATGAAATGGCCATGGAGAACGACGTGATGAAGATGCGCCATCTGCCCGACGGCATCGAGATCCCCGCCGGCGCCACCGTCGAGCTGAAGGCCGGCGGCCTCCATGTCATGTTCATGAAGATCAAGCATCCCTTCAAGGAGGGCGAGACCTTCAAGGCGACGCTGAACTTCGAAAAGGCCGGCAAGCTCGACGTGGACTTCAAGATCGAAGCCGCAAAGCCCGCCGCCAAGCAGGGCGAGGACGCTTCAGGCGGCCATGAAGGCCACGGCGGCTGAAAAGCGGATGAGGGAGCATGCGGAAGGATGCCCCCTCATCCACCATGGCGCCTCCCCGTTCGGGCAAGAAGGAGGGGCGCATCGCGGGACGGGCTCAGCCCGTGCGGTTCCGTTCGATTGTCAGATGCGCTTGCGGTGACCCGTCCTTTGCAAGGTCGCCGGTGACGCGCTCGTTCCAGCGGAAGCCGGCGATGGCCGCCTCCGGCGTTTCCTCGAAGACATTGCCGGAGATCAGCGCCGAGCCGGCCTGCTCCACCACCGTCACGCCGCAGCCGACGGGGCTCTTGCGCACGAGATTGCCGCTGACGACGAGGCCGCGCATATAAGGCCCCCAGCCGAGCATCAGCCCCCATTTCGCCGCGTTCTCGATGGTGTTTCCCGAGACGGCGGTGTCGGCCTCCACGGCGATGCCGAAACCGAAGCCCGCGCCATCGTGCACATAGGGCCCTTCGAGCCTGAGGTTGCGCACCACGTTGCCGGTGATGCTGGCAAGCCGACCGCCCTCGTTGAAGTTGACGACGGCGATGCCGTTGGCCGCGCCGTCGACGAGATTGCCGGTGACGACGGCGCCTTCGAAGCCGAATTCCGAATAGATGGCCGTCTCGCCGCTGTCGAGGCAGGTATTGCTGCCGATCTGCACGTTGGAGCCGGCATTGGAGCGGATCGCCGAGAAGGCGCAGCCGGAGATGTGGTTGCCCGAGATCATCACGTTGTCGGCACGGAAGACGTTGATGCCGTTGCCGTACTGGCCGGTGCCGCCGCGCGTCGCGGAAATGCGCGCGATCCGGTTGCCGGAAACGATGGTGCCGTCGCGGCCCTTCTGCCAGCGATGGATCAGGATGCCGCCATTGCCGCAGTCGAAGACCTGATTGCCCGTGACGGAAAGGTCATGGCTCTCCACGGCATGGAGCGCATGGTCGGCGGCGCCCGAAAGGCGGTTGCGCTCGATGCGCCCGCCCGAGCGCTCTAGGTAGACCGCCGTCTTCGACGATCCCCTGATCTCGCAGTTCTCGATGGTGACGGTCGCCGCGTTGCTCAGATGCACGAGGCCCTGCACCGTGTCGTCCAGCCAGCGGTTCGCCCCGTCGAGGACGAGGTTGGCAAGCTCGATCCGCCCGACGCCGTCGGCGGCGAAGAGGTGGCCGTCGCCGCCATAGACGATGCGGGTTGCGCCCGGCACACCGGTGATCCGCGTATTGTCCGGCAGCGTGATGTTCGAGATCACATAGTCGCCGGGCGGCAGGAAGACCGGCGTGTTCTTCGCGGCGGCCTCGCGCAGAAGCCTGGCGAAGGCCTTGCTCTTGCGGTCGCCGGCGCCGGGGCGGATGCCGTGCGCCGCCGCGTCGATGCTGCCGCGCAGGTCGACACCGATCACCGGCAGCCGCTGCGCCTGGCCCGCGGCCGTCGTGGCGACGCCCGCCGCGCCCAGTCCTGAAAGAAATAACCGTCTGGTAACCATGAAAGCTCCTTGCAGCCGAAGGAGCAGGAACCGTGCCAGCCGGATCCGTGCCGGAACGGCACGCTTTTCGATCTGCCCGCTTGGGTTGTTTTTGTCCCGCAGGAATGCCGGATCGTTCGCATTTCGCCGGTTTCCTTTAGGGTTGGATAACGACTTCAGGTGTAGTTTCGGGCGTTCCGGAAAGAGGGTGCGACCCGCTGTTTCGTTTCTTGCGTTGGGGAATTGCAGCATCCATGCCGATGAAACTGTCCCACCTTGGCAATGAGGGCGCCGACGAGACGGCGCGCCTGATGTCCGCGAGCCAGCGCCTCATCGAGGAGGCGGCGCGTCTCTTCCCGCTGGCGGCGGCGCAGAACGACCGGACCCTCTGGCTCGAAGCCATGATCGACGAGGTCCCGGACTATCTCTATTTCAAGGACCGCAACAGCCGCTTCGTCGTCGCCAACCGGGCGATCGTCAGCGACAATCTCCGCGAGGGAATAGACAGCCTGGAGGGCCTGTCGGATTTCGACATCCATCCCGAGCATGTCGCCCGCGGCTTCTTCAACACCGAGCAGGAGATCATCCGCACCGGCAAGGCCATGCTCGACATGGAGGAGCTGATCCGCGATTCCTCCGGCACGCTCAAATGGCTGCTCACCTCCAAGCTGCCGGTGCGCAATGCCGGCGGCGACGTGATCGGCATCGTCGGCATCGCCCGCGACATCACCGAGCGCAAGCGCTCGGAAAGCCTGCATCTCGGCCAGGCGCATCTCTTGAAGATGATCGCGCTCGGGGCGCCGCTGGCCGAGGTGTTCTCCTCGCTGATCCTGCTCATCGAAGCTCATGTGCCGGACGTCACCGGCTCGATCCTCATGCTGGCGCCCGACGGCAGGCACATCGTCAACGGCGCCGCGCCCAACCTCGACCCGGCCTTCTGCCGGCTGATCGAGGGCGCGGAGATCGGCCCGGCCATGGGCTCCTGCGGCACGGCCATGTGGCGGGGCGAGCCCGTCATCGTCAGCGATATCGCGACCGATCCGCTCTGGGCGGATTTTAAGGCACTGGTCCTGCCCTACGGCTTCCGCGCCTGCTGGTCCTCGCCCATCCGCTCCTACCAGGGCAAGGTGCTGGGCAGCTTCGCGCTCTATTCCCGCACGCCCGGCGAGCCTTCCGCCGAATGCACCAAGCTCGTCGGCATGGCGACGCACATCGCCGGCATCGCCATCGAGCGCAAGGAGGCGGAAGACAGCATCCAGTTCATGGCGCATCACGACACGCTGACGGGCCTGCCGAACCGCAGCATGCTCGACGAGCGCGTCGCCTCCGCCATCGAGGCGGCGGACGAGTGCGGCGGCACCATGACGCTCGCCTTCCTCGACCTCGACAATTTCAAGCTGGTCAACGACAGCCTGGGCCATCATGCTGGCGACGAGCTCTTGAAGATCGTCGCCACGCGCATGATGAATTGCGTGCGGGCGAGCGACAGCATCGTGCGCCTCGGCGGCGACGAGTTCGTGGTGCTGATCAGCGGCGCCATGCGCCGGGGCGAGACGGTGGAGGACCGCCTGCACGCCGTCCGCAGGGCGGTGGCCGAGCCGGTGGAGATCGAGGGCCGCTCCTTCCAGGTCACCTGCAGCATGGGCGTTGCCGCCTATCCCGAGCACGGCCGCAACGCCACCGAGCTCCTGGCCCGGGCGGATGCCGCCATGTACCGTGCCAAGGAGATCGGCCGCGACGCCATGCAGGTCTTCACGGCCGAGCTCGCCAACCGCGCCCACGAGAAGCTGGTGCGGCAGGAGGAGCTGCGCCGCGCGCTCGCCCGCTCCGAGCTCTTCCTGCAATACCAGCCGCAGATGGACCTTTCCACCGGCCGCATCTTCGCCGTGGAGGCGCTGATCCGCTGGCGTCATCCCGAGCGCGGCCTCGTCGCGCCCGGCGATTTCATTCCGCTTGCGGAGGAGACCGGCCTTATCGGCCCCATCGGCGACTGGACGCTGCGCGAGGCCTGCCGGCAGAACAAGGCATGGCAGATCTCCGGCCTGCCGCCCATCGTCGTCAGCGTCAACGTCTCGGCCCGCCAGTTCCAGGAAAAGGACTGGGTGGAGCGCGTTGCCGCCGCCCTTTCGGAAAGCGGGCTGGAGGCGCGCTATCTCGAGCTGGAGCTGACCGAGAGCATGATCATGGACGACGTGCAGCAGGCGGTGGAGACGATGCACCGGCTGGAGCGGCTCGGCGTGCATCTCGCCATCGACGATTTCGGCACGGGCTATTCAAGCCTTGCCTCGCTGAAGCGCTTTCCCGTCGGCCGGCTGAAGATCGACCGGTCCTTCGTGCGGGACCTGCCGGACGACGGCGACGATGCCGCCATCGCCCGCGCCGTCATTTCGCTCGCCCATTCGCTGCAGCTTCGCGTCATCGCCGAAGGGGTGGAGACGCGCGAGCAGATCGATTTCCTGCGCGAGGCCGGCTGCGACGAAATCCAGGGCTTCTATCTCAGCCATCCGATCGATGCGCGCGCCCTGCAGGCGATCCTCTGCATTCCGAACCTCTGATATTCGTGCGTTGGCAATCCTGTGAGTCTTGACTTTGTTACGTTGATATCAACAGTAGAAGACATGACCGACGATCCCATGATTCCCTACGAGACCACGCTTTTCGTCCGCGACCATTGCCTGTGCCTGCATGCCCAGCGCGCGGCGCGGGCGCTTGCCCGCCGCTTCGACGATGCGCTACGCCCGCTCGGCCTCACCAACGGCCAGTTCTCCCTGCTGATGGCGCTGAACCGCCCCGAGCCGCCGCCCATGGGCCCGGTCGCCGCCGTGCTCGCCATGGACCGCACCACGCTGACGGCCGCCCTCAAGCCCCTGGAGCGCCGCGGCCTCGTCACCGTCGAGGCCGACCCCCGAGACCGACGCGGCCGCCTGCTGCGCCTTACGCCTGACGGCCGCCGCCTGCTCACCCGGGCCTTCCCCATCTGGAAGGAAACGCATGAGAAGGTCGACGCCCAGCTTTCCGCCATCGATATGAAGGCGCTACGGGCGGGCATGCTGGCGATTGCATAGCGGGCTTGCCGTGTGGTGCGGATCCTCGGGCTCGACCCGAAGATCCATCCGCGCGGTACGGCTCTTGGGTCTCCCACTGGCAGACGGCGCGAAAACGCCTATCTTTCCCGTCATGAAGCCCGACCAGCTCCTCCGTCCGGCGCCCGCCGGCCTCTATTGCCCCGCAGGCGATTTCTACATCGATCCGATCCGCCCCGTCGGACGGGCACTGATCACCCACGGCCATTCCGACCACGCCCGCGCCGGCCACGGCGCGGTGCTGGCAACGCGGGAAACGCTGGACATCATGGCGATCCGCTACGGTGAGGATTTCTGCGGCTCCATGCAGGCGGCCGCCTTCGGCGAGCGCATCGACCTTGCCGGTGTCACCGTCTCCTTTCATCCGGCGGGCCATGTGCTGGGCTCGGCGCAGATCGCCGTCGAGAAGGATGGAATGCGGATCGTCGCCTCGGGCGACTACAAGCGTGGCGCCGACCCGACCTGCACGCCCTACGAGCCGGTGCCCTGCGATATCTTCATCACCGAGGCGACCTTCGGCCTGCCGGTCTTCCACCACCCCGAGCCGAAGGCCGAGATGGGCAAGCTCCTGACCTCACTCAGGCAGTTTCCCGAGCGCAGCCACCTTCTCGGCGCCTATTCGCTGGGCAAGGCGCAGCGCGTCATCCGCCTCCTGCGCGATTGCGGCTACGATGCGCCGGTCTATATCCACGGCTCGCTCGCCCATCTGTGCGACTACTATGTCAGCTGCGGCATCGATCTCGGCGACCTGCGTCCCGCGACGATCGAGAAAAGCAGCCCCGCCGATTTCCGCGGCGCCGTCATCGTCGGCCCGCCCTCGGCCTTCGCCGACCGCTGGGCGCGGCGCTTCAACGAACCGCTCGTCGCCTTCGCCTCCGGCTGGATGATGGTGCGCCAGCGCGCCAAGCAGGGCGGTGTCGAGCTGCCGCTCGTCATCTCCGACCATTGCGACTGGCCGGAGCTTACCGAGACGATCCGCGAACTCGCGCCGCAGGAGGTCTGGGTGACGCATGGCCGCGAGGAGGCGCTGGTTCGCTGGTGCGAGCTCGCCGGCGTTCCTGCGCGCCCGCTGCATCTGGTGGGCTATGAGGACGAGGGGGATTGATGGTGTTTGGCATTCGGCGTCAACCTTGCGGCACACCCCCCTCTGCCCTGCCGGGCATCTCCCCCACAAGGGGGGAGATCGGTTGGGGGCAAGGCGCTGCCACATCTCAATCTCCCCCCTTGTGGGGGAGATGCCCGGCAGGGCAGAGGGGGGTATACCCGCGCCGGCCTCCCGAAAGCTCCCGCCCATGAGAGCCTTCGCCACCCTCCTCGACCGCCTTGTCCTCACCCCCTCGCGCAACGGCAAGCTCAAGCTGCTCGCCGACTATTTCCGCGACACGCCCGATCCCGACCGCGGCTACGGCCTTGCCGCCATCGCCGGGACGCTGGACCTCAAGAGCGTCAAGCCGGCGCTCCTGCGCGAACTGGTGCTGGAGCGCATGGACGAGGTGCTGTTCCGCTACTCCTACGACTATGTCGGCGACCTTGCCGAGACCATCGCGCTCGTCTGGGACCAGGAGCGCAAGGAGCGCGTGGCCGACGACGCCCAGCCGCGGCTCGGCGCGGTCGTTGCACGCATGAACGCGCTCGGCCGCACCGAGGTGCGCGGCGCGGTACGGGACCTGCTCGACCGGCTCGATCCCTCCGCCCGCTTCGCCTTCCTGAAGCTCGCGACCGGCGGCCTGCGCATCGGTGTTTCCGCCCGGCTCGCCAAGCAGGCGCTCGCCGATTTCTCCGGCCGGGACGTCACCGAGATCGAAACCCTGTGGCACGGCCTCCAGCCGCCCTACGAGCCGCTCTTCGCCTGGCTGGAGGGCAGGGCCGGACGCCCGTTGCTGGCGACGCCCGCGATCTTCCATTCCGTCATGCTCGCCAACCCGGTGGGCCAGGGCGATCTCGACGCTCTCGATCCCGCCGATTTCGCCGCCGAATGGAAATGGGACGGCATCCGCGTGCAGCTCTCGTCATCCGGCACGACGCGCCGGCTCTATTCCCGCTCCGGCGACGACATTTCCGGCGCCTTCCCGGATGTGCTGGAGGCTATCGATTTTGAAGGCGTGGTGGATGGCGAGCTTCTGGTCGGCGGCACGGCGCGCATGAACAGCCCGACGCGTACCTTCTCCGATCTCCAGCAGCGCCTCAACCGCAAGACCGTCAATGCGCGGATGCTGGACGAATACCCCGCCTTCGTGCGCGCCTACGACATGCTCTTCGACGGCGAGGCCGACATTCGCCCGGCACCGTTCCTCGAGCGCCGCGCGCGCCTTGCGGATATCATCGGCAAGGCTCCGCACGACCGGTTCGACCTTTCCCCGCTCGTTCCCTTCGAAAGCTGGGAGACGCTGGACAGCCTTCGCCGCGCGCCGCCCGATCCCGTCATCGAGGGCGTGATGATCAAGCGCCGCGACAGCGCCTACCAGGCCGGCCGCATGAAGGGGCCGTGGTTCAAGTGGAAGCGCGATCCCTACAATATCGACGCGGTGATGATGTACGCCCAGCGCGGCCACGGCAAGCGCTCCAGCTACTATTCCGACTTCACCTTCGGCGTCTGGACGGAAGGGCCGGACGGCGACGTGCTGGTGCCCGTCGGCAAGGCCTATTTCGGCTTCACCGATGCCGAGCTCGAAGTGCTCGACCGCTATGTGCGCAACAACACGACCGAGCGCTTCGGCCCGGTGCGGGCCGTCCGCGCCGAGCCCGGCTATGGCTTCGTGCTGGAAGTCGCCTTCGAGGGCATCAACCGCTCCACCCGCCACAAGTCCGGCGTCGCCATGCGCTTCCCCCGCATCGCCCGCCTCCGGCAAGACAAGCTGCCGACCGACGCCGACCGGCTGGAAACGCTGATGGCGATGGTGGAGGCGAAGGACGTTTAGGAGTGGCCTCCGTAATGGCCGAAAGACAGCATCGCCTGGACGAAGAAGGTGAGGGGCAGCAGCATGCCGCCCATGAAAACGCCGACCGACATGTTGTACTTGCGTCCCATATGGATCGCCAGCGCGGCCGGAGCAGCCACCACCAGCAGCAGGTGCGTGACGATGAGGTAGGTGGGCAGCGTCGTTTCGAAACCCATCATGATGGCAAGAGCGTACACCCAGATGATCGCAATGAGCAGAAGCCAGATCACGCCGGCGAGCAGCGGCCCGTATTTGCGATAGACGCGAAGCGCTTCCGGAAAAGTTGCCATCAGCCCAAGGATCGTCACCGCCCAAACCATCATCGGCATATCAGAGTCCCAGCGCCGAAAGATCGGGTCCGAGCGGCACGATGCGGTTCGGGTTCAGCGACTTGATGGAATAGTAGCCGTGCTTGATGTGGTCGATATTGACCGTATCGCGCACGCCGGGGAGGTCGAGCACGCGTTTCGTGTAGGCCGAGAGTGCCGCATAGTCGGCGAGGCGCTGGCGGTTGCACTTGAAGAGGCCGAAATAGGCGGCGTCGAAGCGGATGAGCGTGACGAAGAGGCGGATATCGGCCTCGGTGAAGGTATTGCCCGTCAGGAACGGCCGGCCGTCGGCAAGGCGCGCTTCCAACTCGTCCAGCATGGCGAAGACGCCCTGGTAGGCCTCCTCGTAGGCGACCTGCGTCGTGGCGAAGCCGGCGCGGTAGACGCCATTGTTGAGCGCAGGATAGATGTGCTCGTTGAGGGCGTCGATCTCGGCGCGCAGGGTCTGCGGGTAGAGGTCGACGCTCTCGTCGGCCAGAGCGCCGAAGCCGGTGTTGAGCATGCGCACGATATCGGCGGACTCGTTGTTGACGATGGTCTTCCGCTCCTTGTCCCAGAGCACCGGAACGGTGGCGCGGCCGGTGAAGGTCGGCTCGGCGCGGGAATAGAGTTCGTGCAGATAGGTCGCGCCGTTGAGGTCGTCACGATTCGATCCCGGAAAGTCGCCGAAGCGCCAGCCCTGCTCGGACAGCGCCGGCTCGACCACGGAAACGGAGATGACATCGGTGAGCTTCTTCAGCTTGCGCGCGATCAGCGTGCGCGAGGCCCAGGGGCAGATGAGTGCGACATAGAGGTGGTAGCGGCCGCGTTCGGCCGCAAAGCCGCCTTCGCCCGTCGGGCCGGCGCTGCTGTCCGGCGTCACCCAGTTGCGGAAACTCGATACCTGCCGCACGAAGCCGCCCTTGGCGTCCGTCGCCTGAACCGGCTGCCAGTCTTCCGTCCATTTGCCATTGACGAGCATCGCGTCACCTCGTTTCGGTTGTGTAGGACTGGCGTATCTCTCGCGCGCGGAAACCGCAATTGCCCGATGGATTGACACAGCGTTCACAAAGGCCGGATGGTCGCCTTCTGCTTGGAAAGGCCCGGCTGCTTCGCGTGGTGGGCATGCCCCTCATCCGGCCTGCCGGCCACCATCTCCCCGCAGGCGGGGAGAAGTAGAGATGTCGGACCGTTTTCCTCAAACAATAGCCGTTCGTGGGGCAAGCCCCCTCTCCCCGCTTGCGGGGAGAGGGTTAGGGTGAGGGGCAAACTCCGAATGCGCCGGCCAGCCGCAAGGCGGCGACCGCTCAGGCCATCAGCCGGTCGATCAGCGCCGAGGCGGCGTCCGCGATGACGGTTCCCGGCGGGAAGATCGCATCGGCCCCGGCCTTTTCCAGCGCGGGAAAGTCCTGCGGCGGGATGACGCCGCCCACCGCGATCAGCATGTCGCGCGCGCCACGCTTGACGAGAGCGGCCTTCAGCTCGGGCACCAGCGTCAGGTGCCCGGCGGCGAGCGAGGAGGCGCCGACGATATGCGCGCCCTCGCGGATCGCCAGCTCCGCCACCTCTTCAGGCGTCTGGAACATCGCCCCGACGACAACATGGAAGCCGAGGTCGGCGAAGGCGCTGGCGATGACCTTCTGGCCGCGGTCGTGCCCGTCCTGCCCCATCTTGGCGACGAGGATGGTCGGCTTCTCGTGCCTGAGCTTCTCGAAGGCGGCGATCTTGCCGGCGGCGGTGTTGAAGGCGCGGTCGTCCGCGCCCATCTCCTTGCGGTAGACGCCGGAGATCGTGCGAATCTCTGCGACATGCCGCCCGAAGGCCCTTTCCAGCGCGAAGGCGATCTCGCCGACGGTCGCCCGCGCCCGCGCCGCCTTCACCGCGAATTCCAGGAGGTTGCCGTCGCCGCTGCGGGCGACTTCTGTCAGCCTGTCGAGCGCGCTTTCGGCCGCCGCCGTGTCGCGCGTACCCTTGAGCTGCTGGAGTTTCGCGAGCTGGCGGGCGCGCACCTCGGAATTGTCGACCTTCAGCACGTCCACCTCGATGTCGCGCTCGGGCCGCGAGAAATTGACGCCGACGACGGTCTGGTGGCCCGAGTCGATGCGCGCCTGCGTGCGGGCGGCGGCCTCCTCGATGCGCAGCTTGGGAATGCCCTTCTCGATGGCCTTCGCCATGCCGCCGAGCGCCTCCACCTCCTCGATATGGGAAAGCGCGCGGGCGGCAAGGTCGTGCGTCAGCCGCTCGACATAGGCCGAGCCCCCCCAGGGATCGATGATGCGCGTCGTGCCGCTCTCCTTCTGGAGAAGGATCTGCGTGTTGCGGGCGATGCGGGCGGAGTGGTCGGTCGGCAGCGCCAACGCCTCGTCGAAGGAATTGGTGTGCAGCGACTGGGTATGCCCCTGCGTTGCCGCCATCGCCTCCACCATGGTGCGCATGACGTTGTTCATCGGGTCCTGCGCCGTCAGCGACCAGCCGGAGGTCTGGCAATGGGTGCGCAGCGCCAGCGACCGGGCGTCCTTCGGCGAAAAGTTTCGCTTCATCAGCGCGGCCCAGATGAGGCGCGCGGCGCGCATCTTGGCGACTTCCATGAAGAAGTTCATGCCGATCGCCCAGAAGAAGGAAAGGCGCGGCGCGAAGGTGTCGATATCGAGCCCAGCGGCGACCCCGGCGCGAGCATATTCGATGCCGTCGGCAATCGTATAGGCGAGCTCCAGGTCCGCCGTCGCCCCGGCCTCCTGCATGTGGTAGCCGGAGATCGAGATGGAGTTGAACTTCGGCATGCGCCGGCTGGTATAGCTGAAGATGTCGGAGATGATCCGCATCGAGGGCTGCGGCGGGTAGATATAGGTGTTGCGGACCATGAACTCCTTGAGGATGTCGTTCTGGATGGTCCCGGACAATTTGTCCTCGGAAACGCCCTGTTCCTCCGCCGCCACGATGAAGAGCGCCATGATCGGCAGCACCGCGCCGTTCATGGTCATGGACACGCTCATCTGGTCGAGCGGGATGCCGTCGAAGAGCTGGCGCATGTCGAGGATGGAATCGATCGCGACGCCCGCCATGCCGACGTCGCCCGCAACGCGCGGATGGTCGCTGTCATAGCCGCGGTGGGTGGCAAGGTCGAAGGCGACGGAAAGGCCCTTCTGCCCGGCCGCCAGGTTACGCCGGTAGAAGGCGTTCGATTCCTCCGCCGTCGAGAAGCCGGCATATTGCCGGATCGTCCAGGGTTGCTGGACATACATGGTCGGGTAGGGGCCGCGTAAGTAGGGCGCCGCGCCCGGCCAGGTGTCGAGATAGGAAAGGCCGGAAAGATCCGCCTCGCCATAGGCGCCGGCGACGGCGATGTCCTCCGGTGTTGCCCATACGGCCTCGCTGGTCGCGGCGGGCGCCGTCGGCTTCGACCAGGGGATGGAGGAGAAGTCGGGAATCCGGCTCATGCGGCGGCTCCTTTGATACGGCATTGCGCTGTGGCCTCACCCCCCTCTGCCCTGCCGGGCATCTCCCCCACAAGGGGGGAGATTAGATGAAGCGCCGTCTCGCCCATCTCCAGCGTCGCTGATTGAGCAAGGTTTTCGCGTCTTGCCGATCTCCCCCCTTGTGGGGGAGATGCCCGGCAGGGCAGAGGGGGGTAGGCCGCGCCCATCACGCCGCCTCCACGCAATCAACCAGCAGCACCGGCCGCAGCCCGGCCGCTGGTGCCGTCTCGTCGAGCGGACCGAGCACCGTCACCGGCCGCTCGTCCTTCAGCGGAAACAGCGTCGTGCCCACTATGGGCCTTGCCTTCCGTGCGCCGCGCGCCGCCTCGACCATGGCCTGCACCGCGCCCGAGACGATGGCGGCGGAAAGCCCGCCCGTCTTCTCGATCCCGGTGAAGATCTCCCACGCCTTTTCCGCCAGCCCCTCCGTCAGCGCCTCGATGCCGCCGGCGCCGGCGGCGGGGTCGGCGACATGGGCGAGGTTGCTTTCGGTGATCAGCACGACCTGCGTGTTGCGGGCGATGCGGCGGGCGAGGGGATCGGGCAGGCCGAGCGCCAGCGTGTGCGGCAGCACGGTGATCTCGTCCGCCCCGCCGGTGCCGGCGGCAAAGACGGCGATGGTGTTGCGCAGGATGTTGGTTTCCGGGTCGCGCCGCGTCAGCATGCGCCAGCTCGTCTCGGCGTGGATATGCGCCGGCTTCGGCCCGGAAATCCCGCAGGCCGCCTGCATGCGGGCATGGATCAGCCGCGCCGCGCGCATCTTCGCCGTGGTGAGGAACTGGTCCTGGTCGGCGGCAAGCGACAGGCAGGTCGCCGCGAAGGCGTCTTCCGGCGCGATGCCCGCCGCATCGAGCAGGCGCAGGCTCTCCGCCAGCGCCGCCGCGACAATGGCAAGCTCCAACGCCTCGCTCGCCCCGGCATTGTGCGCCAGCCGCCCGTCGGCATTCAGCACGGAACCGGAAAAGCCGAAGCCGATCAGTTCCTTGGCAAGGCCGCTCAGCGCGCCGCTTTCGCCGCGGCCGCCGGCAAGCGCCGTGGTGAAGGGATCGAGCCCGAAATGCACCGGCGCCGTCTGCGCGCCGGCCTCCGCGAGCGCGCGGGCAAGCGTCGTCGCGAGCGCCCGGTCGGCAAAGCCGGCTTCGAGCCGCAGCGAGAAGGGCGCGGCGGCGCGCGAGGCGGCGGTCTTGCGGAAGGCGGTCTCGCTGCCGGCCGCAATGCCCGTGCCGTGCGCCGCGGCGCTGCCGCGGAAGACGAGGGAAATGCCGGTCGCGCCGTTTTCGAGGTCGTCGGCCATCTGCGCGCGGGCGCGGGCAGGGTCTGCATCGTCGCGGCGCTGGTTGACGGTCCAGGCGCCGCCCGCGTGCGGCGTATCGGCATGGCCGTGGGCGAGGGGCGCTGCGCCTTCGCGGCGGCTGTAGATCGGCTGGATGGCAAGGCCGTCGTCGCTGTGCGAGACGAGGCTCGCCTCGAAATCCGCGCCTTTCAGCGCCTTTTCGGCCAGTTTGCGCCAATCCGCCTCGTCGAGCGGCGCAAAGTCCGCATCCTTCAATATGCTCGCGTCCATCCCGTCGCGTTCTCCGTTTCCCGGAATTTCTTCCATTCGGGATACAGCGTAAAGGACCACTTTGGTAGAGTGGCCTTCGGGCGACAGCGGGTGGAAATTGCGGCGCGCAAGCCTCGGGCCAGTCGCGGCTGCCACAATTAGGGCAGGATTGCGGACCCAATTCGCCTTTTGTTAGTTGGTGATTCAGCCTCTTCGTTCATTCTGCCTTTCCGATAAACGGGTGCCCACGCTTTCATGACCGATACCGCGCTTTCCCGCCGCCGCTTCCTCCAGTTTTCCGGCCTCGCCATGGCAAGCGGCCTTGCCGGCTGCACCTCGTCCATGAACACGGACCAGTTCCGCTACGAGACGCGGCCCTATTTCCGCAATCCCGCGCTGGAAGGGCGCCCGGAATATATCGACAACCGGCAGCCGATCGGCCTTTACGGCCAGACGCCGCCCTCGGGCCTGCTGCCCGAATCCTCGCGCTATGCCTCGATCTATGGTCCGGTAAACGACGGCGGCTTCCAGGTGCCGGCCGTGCCCTACCAGCAGATCGACGCGCGCTTCTACCGGCAGGAGGTCGAGAGCCCCTTCGCCGAAAAGCCCGGCACGATCATCGTCGATACGGGCAATCGCTTCCTCTATCTCATCCTGCCGTCGGGCCGCGCCATGCGCTACGGCGTCGGTATCGGCCGGCAGGGTTTTGCCTGGTCGGGCCGCGGCGTCATCCAGTGGAAGCAGGCCTGGCCGAAATGGACGCCGCCGGACGAGATGGTCAAGCGCCAGCCGGAACTCGTCAAATATTCCGGCGCCAACGGCGGCATGCCCGGTGGGCTCAACAATCCGCTCGGCGCCCGGGCGCTCTATATCTTCCAGAACGGCCAGGACACGCTCTATCGCCTGCACGGCTCGCCGGAATGGAAGTCGATCGGCAAGGCCGTCTCGTCAGGCTGCGTGCGCATGCTCAACCAGGATGTGATCGACCTTTACGATCGCGTGAAGGGCAAGGCGCCGATCCTGGTGATCTGATCGGGAAAACCCCTCCCTAAATCCCTCCCCACAAGGGGGAGGGACTTAACGTGCCGACCCTCTGCGTTTCATTTTGAACGGTGAGCCAGCCTCCTCCTTCTCCCCCCTTGTGGGGGAGATGCCGGCAGGCAGAGGGGGTCTTTTCTCAGACCGCCGCCGGCGAAATCAGATACGCGCCGTCCACCTGCGGCAGGTCGCCCGAGGCAACGGCCTTGCCGCCCTCCATCCGCACCTTGCCTTCCGCGACGAGCCGCAGCGCCATCGGATAGCTGCGGTGCTCCACGGTGAGCACCCGCGCGGCGAGCGTCTCCGCCGTATCGGCCGGCAGAACCGGCACGGCCGCCTGCACGACCATCGGCCCCTCATCCATGCCCTCCGTCACGAAATGCACCGTGCAGCCCGCAAGGCGCATGCCGGCGTCGATGGCGCGCTGGTGCGTATGAAGGCCGGGGAAGAGCGGCAGCAGGGAGGGGTGGATGTTGAGGATGCGGCCTTCATGGCGGTTGATGAAGGTGCCGGAGAGCAGGCGCATGTAGCCGGCGAGGCAGATGATATCGGGCGAGAGCGCGTCCAGCGCATCGAGGATTGCCGCTTCGTGCGCTTCCTTGCTGGCGAAGTCCTTGCGCAGGAAGGTGCGGGTCGAAATGCCGAGCGCCTCGGCCTTCGCAAGCCCGCCCGCCTCCGCCTTGTCGGAGAACACCGCGACGATCTCGGCCGGGAAATCCGGTGCTTCTGCCGCCTTCGCCAGCGCCAGCATGTTGGAGCCGCCGCCGGAGATGAAGGCGACGACGCGCTTGCGGGGCGACGTCATAGGGCGAGCGTGCCCTTGTAGATCGTGCCGGCCGCGCCCTCTTCACGGGCGACCATGCGGCCGAGGCGGAAGACGTTTTCACCTTCGGCGGAAAGCGCGGCAGAGACCGCATCGGCCTTGTCGGCGGGAACGACGGCGATCATGCCGACGCCGCAGTTGAAGGTGCGCAGCATTTCCTTCGCTTCCACGCCGCCGGTCCTGGCGAGCCAGGAGAAGACGGCCGGGGCCTTGACCGCGTCGAGGTCTATCTCGGCGGCAAGGTGCTTCGGCAGCACGCGCGGGATGTTTTCCGGGAAGCCGCCGCCGGTGATATGCGCCAGCGCCTTGATCGCGCCCGTCTCGCGGATCGCTTTGAGGAGCGGCTTCACATAGATTTTCGTCGGCGCCAGCAGCGCTTCGCCGAGGCTCTTTTCGCTATCGAACGGGGCGGGCGCATCCCAGGCAAGGCCGGAGAGCGTGACGATCTTGCGCACCAGCGAATAGCCGTTGGAGTGAACGCCCGAGGAGGCAAGGCCGAGGATGACGTCGCCTTCTGCGATGTCGCCCGCCGGCAGCAACTGCCCGCGCTCGGCCGCGCCCACGGCAAAGCCTGCAAGGTCGTAGTCGCCATGCGAATACATGCCCGGCATTTCGGCGGTCTCGCCGCCGATCAGCGCGCAGCCGGCCTGCCGGCAGCCCTCGGCGATACCCTCGACGATGGCCGCGCCCTGTTCGGGATCGAGCTTGCCGGTGGCGAAATAGTCGAGGAAGAAGAGGGGCTCTGCACCCTGCACCACGAGGTCGTTGACGCACATGGCGACGAGGTCGATGCCGACCGTGTCGTGGCGGTCCGCGTCGATGGCGATCTTCAGCTTGGTGCCGACGCCGTCGTTGGCGGCGACGAGCACCGGATCCTTGAAGCCGGCCGCCTTGAGGTCGAAGAGGCCGCCGAAGCCGCCGATCTCGCCGTCCGCGCCCGGGCGGCGCGTGGAGCGCACGGCCGGCTTGATCTTCTCGACCATCAGGTTGCCCGCGTCGATGTCGACGCCCGCATCGCTATAGGTCAGACCGTTCTTCTCCGACTGGCTCATGCTCTCGTCTCCGGCGCTGGAGCATTCTGCAGGCAGGCGCTTCCGCCTGCCGTCGCACAAATGCGGCAAAACAAATGGACAGAGCAGGTGAGCGGATGAAGGCGGGCCCGGCTGCTCTGAGCTGTTCGCGCCCGATTGGCATGATGGGGCCGCAAGTGCAAGAAGAATGCCGGGAAAGCGGGGATTTTTTCACCGAATTGCTGGCCGGCGTTGCGGTCGCCCCTCACCCGGCAAGGAGCAGGGCTTTGGCACATGGAGGCAAACCCTATCGCCCTTCGCGTTCTTCGCAATGGGAAGAAATTGTCGGCTGGCGGATGCGGGGGAATGCTGAAGGCAGGAGGAAGCCAAAGGGGAGCACCCGGCCCTCTCATCCAACCCTTCGGGCCACCTTCTCCCCGAGGGGAGAAGGGACGAGCGGCAACGTCGAACCCATATGCGATTGCTTTGCCGCAAGGAGGGAAAGGGACGCATCGCTTAGACGCGTGGGAGAGGAAACCAGCGCGGCATATCCCCTTCTCCCCGCTTGCGGGGAGAAGGTGGCCGGCAGGCCGCATGAGGGGCCGGTCCTCATGCCCACGGGAAGGAATGTCGCGGCGGAACCCGCCGCGACTATCTGTCAGCCGATGGCCATCAGGCTGGCATTGCCGCCGGCGGCGGCGGTGTTGACGGAGGTGGAGACCTCCTCCAGCAGCCAGTTGAGGCAATAGGCTTCCGGGTCGCTGGCAAGTTCCGCGCTGGTCGCCGCCTGCACCAGCACCAGCGGGCCGGGAAGGCCGGCGATCTTGCGGTTGACACGCTGAACGTCCTCCGCCTCGCCCTCGACGAGTGCGCCGGCGAAGGGGCCGTCCTTCGCCCAGTCGGCCGTCCACGTCAGGCGGGCGGCGACGGAGGCGGGGAGGTCCGCCAGAGCCGGCTTCAGCGCCTCGACATTGTCGATGGCGATCTGGTTGCCCGTCGCGAGCGCCGCTGCGATCTGCCGCAGGAGGCCGGCTTCCGTCTTCGGCACGAGGAGGATGCGGCCGCGCGGATGCAGTGCATAGATGTTGCGCTCGCCAACCGGGCCGGGCAGCTCCCGCTCGAGGCCGAGTGCGGAACGGTTGGCGAAGCTGCGCGCCGTCTCGCCTTCGGCAGCCTTGCCCTTGCGGTCGAGCCAGGTGATGAAGTCGCGCAATGCCGGGTCGGTATGCACCGAATCCTGCTGCGGCGGGACCGGTGCCTTCTGCACGAGGCGGCCGATATAGAGCGGGCCGCCCGCCTTGGGGCCGGTGCCGGAAAGGCCGCGCCCGCCGAAGGGCTGCACGCCGACGACCGCGCCGATGATGTTGCGGTTGACGTAGATGTTGCCAACCTTGATGCGGCTGACGACATGGGCGATCGTCTCGTCGAGGCGCGTGTGCAGGCCGAAGGTGAGGCCGTAGCCGGAGGCGTTGATGTCGTCGATCAGCCGGTCGAGATCGGCGCGGCGGAAGCGGATGACGTGCAGCACAGGGCCGAAGACCTCGCGCTTGAGGTCGGAAAGCGTCTTCAGCTCGATGATCGTCGGCGGCACGAAGGTGCCGTTCTCCGTGCCGGCCGGCAGCGGAAGCTGCTCGACCTTGTTGCCGAGTTCGCGCATGTGCTCGATGTGCTTGACGATACCGTCGCGGGCTTCTGCCGTGATGACCGGACCGATATCGACATTGAGGCTGTCCGTGCGGCCGAGCGTCAGTTCCTTGAGCGCGCCCTTCAGCATGGTCAGCGTCCGGTCGGCGACGTCGTCCTGCAGGCAGAGCACGCGCAGCGCCGAGCAGCGCTGGCCGGCGCTGTCAAAGGCCGAGGCGATGACGTCTCCGACGACCTGTTCGGCAAGCGCCGAGGAATCGACGATCATGCCGTTCTGGCCGCCGGTCTCGGCGATCAGCGGGATTGGCTTGCCGCTTTCCGAAAGGCGCTCGGCAAGCTGGGCCTGGATGAGGCGGGCGACTTCCGTCGAGCCGGTGAACATGACGCCGGCCGTCTTGGAGGCGCCGACAAGCGCCGCGCCGACGCGGCCCGCGCCGGGCACGAACTGCAGCGTGCCGGCCGGAACGCCGGCCTCGTGCAGGATCTTCACGCTCTCATGCGCGATGATCGGCGTCTCCTCGGCGGGCTTCGCCAGCACGGCATTGCCGGCGACGAGGGCGGCGGCGACCTGTCCGGTGAAGATGGCGAGCGGGAAGTTCCACGGGCTGATGCAGACGATCGGGCCGAGCGCCAGATGGGACGGGCCGAGCGTGCGGCGCGCCTGTTCGGCATAGTAGCGCAGGAAGTCGACGGCCTCGCGCACTTCGCCGATGGCGTTGGCCGCCGACTTGCCGGCCTCGCGCATGATGATACCCATCAGCGGTTCGATGCGGGCTTCCATGAGGTCTGCCGCGCGGTCGAGGCAGGCGGCGCGCTCGGCGGGGGCGGTCGCGGCCCAGGCGGCGACGCTGTCCGCCGCCATGCCGACGATGCGCTCGGCGTCTTCCGCCCTGATCTCGGTGACGCGGCCGACGAGGTCGCGGTGGTCGGCGGGGTTGAGGACGTCGCTGGTCTCGCCGGCCGTGGAGCCGTCCGCCAGAAGCGGTGCGGCGTGCCACTGCTTCGCGGCGGTGCCGGCAAGCTCGCCGGCCAGTTCCGCGAGCGTCGTCTCGTTGGAGAGGTCGAGGCCCCTGGAGTTCTCGCGGCTCTTGCCGAAGAGGTCGACGGGCAGGGCGATCTGGTCGTGCTGCGCGCCGACGACGGGCATGGCGGCGACGATGTCGACCGGATCGGCGATCAGCGATTCCACCGAGACCTTCGGGTCGGAGATGCGGTTGACGAAGGAGGAGTTCGCGCCGTTTTCGAGGAGGCGGCGGACGAGATAGGCGAGCAGCGTCTCATGCGTGCCGACGGGGGCGTAGATGCGGCAGGGCCGGTCGAGCTTGTCCTTGCCGACCACCTCGTCATACAGCGGCTCGCCCATGCCGTGCAGGCACTGGAATTCGTACTTGCCGACCGCGAAATCCGGGCCTGCGAGCTGGTAGATCGTCGCGAGGCTCTGCGCGTTGTGCGTGGCGAATTGCGGGAAGACGGCATCCGGCGCGGCGAGCAGCTTGCGTGCGCAGGCGACATAGGCGACGTCCGTATAGATCTTGCGCGTATAGACCGGGAAGCCTTCGAGGCCATCGAGCTGCGCGCGCTTGATCTCGGCGTCCCAATAGGCACCCTTGACGAGGCGCACCATGACGCGTCGGCCGGAGCGGCGGGCGAGGTCGATGATGAAGTCGAGCACGAAGGGGCAGCGCTTGCCATAGGCCTGCACCACGAAGCCTAGGCCGTTCCAGCCCTTGAGATCCTCGTCGAAGCAGAGGCTTTCGAGGAGGTCGAGCGAGAGTTCCAGCCGGTCGGCTTCCTCGGCGTCGATGTTGAGGCCGATATCGCAGCTCCTGGCGATGGCGGCGAGCGCCTTCACCTTCGGCAGCAGTTCGCCCATGACCCGCCCGGCCTGCGCGCGGACATAGCGCGGATGCAGCGCCGAGAGCTTGATGGAGATGCCGGGGCCTTCATAGATACCGCGGCCGGCCGAGGCCTTGCCGATGGCATGGATGGCGGCCTCGTAGTCGCGGTAGTAGCGCTCGGCGTCGGCGGCGGTCGTGGCGGCCTCGCCCAGCATGTCGTAGGAATAGCGGAAGCCGCGCGCTTCCAGCGGCTTGGAGCGCTTCAGCGCCTCCTCGATGGTCTCGCCGGTGACGAACTGCTCGCCCATCATGCGCATCGCCATGTCGACGCCCCGGCGGATGACGGGCTCGCCGGCGCGCGCGATGAGGCGCGTCAGCGCGGCGGAAAGGCCGCGGTCGTTGACGGTGGAGGTGAGCTTGCCGGTGACGACGAGGCCCCAGGTCGCGGCATTGACGAACATCGACTTGCCGCCGCCGATATGGGAGGTCCAGTCGCCTTCGGCGATCTTGTCGCGGATCAGCGCGTCGCGCGTGTCGGTGTCGGGAATGCGCAGCAGCGCCTCGGCAAGGCACATCAGCGCCACGCCTTCCTGGCTCGACAGCGAGTATTCCTGCACCAGTCCCTCGACGCCGGTACCCTTGTGCTTGGCGCGCAGCGCCTCGATCAGCGTGCGGGCGGTGCTGCGGATATCGTAGCGCTGCGTGTCGGTGACGCGTGCGGCCGCGACGAGCGGCGGCAGGCACTCGGTCTCGGGGCGGCGATAGGCGGCGGTGATCGCCTGGCGCAGCGCGCTCTGGGGACGGATCGGCGGGGCGAAATCGGCGAAGGGTTTCTGCATGGCGGGACCTATGAGAAGCGGTTTGCATGATATCCGGGAAACTGGCGCGGACAATATCACGGCACTAAAAAACAAATGGACTTCAAATCGCCTTCGATTAGGCTGATCGCATCTATTTTCTGCAGATTGGAGGGTGATTTGCCCGATATTTCCCATGCTGATGGGTCGTTGGATGCCTTCGACCGAAAAATTCTTGAGGAACTCACGGAAAACGGCCGCATTCCCGTCGCGGAGCTGGCCGAGAAGGTGGGTCTCTCCAAGACGCCCTGTCAGAACCGCTTCAAGCGGCTGATCGCCGAAGGCTTCATCCAGGGCTTCAAGGCGATCCTCAATCCCTCGAAGATGAACCTCGACCACATCGCCTTCGCCGAGGTGAAGCTGACCAACACGCAGGAGGAGGCGCTGACCAGCTTCAACGCGGCAGTGAAGAAGATCAAGGAGGTCGAGGAGTGCCACATGATCGCCGGCCGCTTCGACTATCTGCTGAAGATTCGCACCCGCGACATCAAGAAATACCGACTGGTACTCGGCGAGAGGATTTCGAACCTGCCCTATGTCGCCAATACCTCGACCAATGTGGCGATGGAGACGGTGAAGGAGCGGGGGTGACGGTATCGCCTGTGGCCTGCCCCTCACCCTAGCCCTCTTCCCGCCTGCGGGGAGAAGGTCCCGGCAGGGGGATGAGGGGCCAAGCATGCCCCGGAACATCGCACGGCCGCCCGCGTTTGCGCTCCTATCGACAAAGGAGGCTGGCATGCCGGCAAAATCGAAAGCGCAGCAGAAGGCCGCCGGTGCGGCCCTTGCCGCAAAGCGCGGCGACATGAAGAAGAGCGAGCTGAAGGGCGCCTCGAAGGGCATGGAGAAATCCATGTCGGAAAAGGAGCTGGAGGAAATGGCCTCCACCAAGCGCAAGGGCAAGCCGGAGCACAAGTCGAAATCCGACTGACGCTCTCGCGCAGGCCCGCGCTTCAGCCCCGGCGAGGGCGGCCCGACCGCGCGTTTCGCGCAGCCGAGACCGCGTTACCCCTCAGACATGGATACGGCTTAGATTCCCGACCCGTCGAGCTGCTGGGCATCGTCGCCCTGCCATGGAGAGGGCGCGGCGGCGCGGCCGAAATTGGCCGAGGGCATGGGCATCCAACACTTCAGTTCAGGCTCGGCATATTCGATGATGCAGCCGGGGGCGGAATCGGAGGCGCGCCAGCCCTCGCCGCCGAAGCGGTCGCTATGCGACCAGTAGGCGACATCGACTTCCGCCGGCCCCTGCTCGGACGAGCGGACCGTGACGAGGATCCGGCTACCGTCCTTCGGCGCGCTCGCCATCTGGCGCCAGCGTTCTGGTTCGTCCATCGACTTTCCTCCGTCCTGTGTAAAGCGAAGTGTCGCCTCGCCGGCAAAACGGGTCAACCCAAACTTTGCGAAGTCCGTCCTATTTTGCGCGGCGCGGCCTTCGCGCCGAGACCCTGAAATGACGAAGGGCGCTCGACCCTTTCGGGGAGCGCCCTTCGAGCCCGGACAACTACGAACGCGCGACAGGGGACCATCGCTGCAGGCAGTCGTCGAATACGGGCAGTGAGCGAGAGATGGGGAGAGGGCGGCGGGAATTCAAGAGCGCCGATGGCGCGTCGTCCAAGAACCGCGTCAAACGATCGGAGAGGGCGAAACAACACGATGCGCTCGGTCGTTGGACGGATACGCCACCGGCCGTCGGTCGCTTTGCTAGGATGCGGCCGGTATCAGGAGAGGATGCGATGGCGCAGGATGACCGGTTCGCGCTTTCCCGCTTCGTCGCGGCACAGGACCCTGTCTTCGACACGGTCATCGCGGAGCTGCGGGCCGGACGCAAGGAAAGCCATTGGATGTGGTTCGTTTTCCCGCAATTGCGCGCGCTCGGGCGATCCCCCACCGCGAAATTCTACGGCATCGGCTCTCTCGACGAGGCGAGGGCCTATCTTGACCACCCCGTGCTTGCCGGGAGACTGGCCGAAGCAGTGGATGCCGTGCTCGCCGTGGAGGAGCGTTCCGTCCATGACATCTTCGGTTCCCCCGACGACCTGAAATTCCGCTCCTCGATGACCCTGTTCGACGAGGCGGCAGGCGGCAGCGAGAGACGGTTCCGCCTTGCGCTGAAACGCTTCTTTGCCAGCGAACCCGACCGGCATACGCTGGAGCTCATTCATGCGAGAGGGCGATGACGCTGCCATTCTTCACCATCGGCCATTCCAACCGCAGCCTTGCGGAGTTCGTCGCCTTGCTGCGTTCCGCGCGCGTCGAACGGGTCGTCGATATCCGCAAGATGCCGATGTCGCGCGCCAATCCGCAGTTCAACCACGACGCGTTGTCCGCCGCACTGGCCGAGATGCAGATAGGCTACGAGCATGTCGCGGCGCTCGGCGGGCTTCGCGGCCGCAGGCCGGTCTTGCCGCCGCAGATCAATGGCCTCTGGCAAAACAGGAGCTTTCACAATTACGCCGACTATGCGCTGTCCGACGCTTTCCATGCAGGCTTGGAACATCTTCGCACGGAGGGGCATCGGTGGCGTTGCGCGATGATGTGCGCCGAGGCAGTCTGGTGGCGCTGCCACCGCCGCATCGTTTCCGATTACCTGATCGCGCAGGGCGAAACCGTCTTCCACATCATGGGCGAAGGCCGGATCGAGGAGGCGCATCTGACTCCCGGCGCCGAGCCGCAAGCGGACGGAACGGTGGTCTATCCCGCCCCCGGCGAGCCGCTTCCTTCCGATCGATGATATCGGCTCGTAGCGACACACCCGCTTGCCATGACGGCGGCGCGCTATCCCGGCGAATGCTTATGCTGGATGCAACGTCCCCTCATTCGCGGGACGACCGCAAAGGCATCGTGCCCGGAAGCTTCGCTTCGATCGCCGCAAGGCCGGCCTCCAGTTGCGCAAGAGCGCCGGCGCCGAGGAGCTGCGCCATTTCCCGCTCGTAGTCATGCGCGAGCTCGATCATCTCGGTGAAGATGCGCCGGCCGGCCGGGGTCAGTTCCAGATGCTCGAAGCGGCGGTCCTCGGCGTCCTCGCTGCGCTTCAGCCAGCGCTTTTCCTCCAGTGCCCGGACGGCGCGGGAGACCTTCGTCTTGTGCATGCTGGAATTGGCGCCGATCTCCGTCGCCGTCATGCGGCCGTAGGAGCCGAGCGCGGCGAGCGCCCGCCATTCCGGCCGGGTCATCCGGTAGCGGTTGCGGTACTGCGCGGCGAAGCGCTGGCTCACCCGCTCGGCCGCCTGGTTCAGCCGGTAGGGCAGGAAGGTTTCGAGCTTGAAGTCCATGGCGGGTCGCCTTGATGGTTACAAAATGGACAGTTACGCTTGTAACTATCTGATAAGGAGCCTCGCGGAGGAGGGCAAGCCATGGCGGAGAGCACCAACAGCCTGAAATACATGCCGGGCTTCGGCAACGATTTCGAGACGGAATCGCTGCCTGATGCCCTGCCGCAGGGCCAGAACAGCCCGCAAAAGTGCAATTACGGCCTATACGCCGAACAGCTTTCCGGCTCGCCCTTCACCGCCCCGCGCGGCACCAACGAGCGCTCCTGGCTCTACCGCATCCGCCCGAGCGTGCGCCACACGCGCCGCTTTTCCCATGCGAACTACCCGCACTGGAAGACCGCGCCCTGCCTCGACGATCATTCCCTGCCGCTCGGCCAGCTTCGCTGGAATCCGCTGCCCGCGCCGAAGGAAGAGCAGACCTTCCTCGAAGGCATCCGCACCATGACGACGGCCGGTGACGTCCTGACCCAGGTCGGCATGGCCGCGCATGCCTATACGTTCAACGCGGACATGGTGGACGACTATTTCTTCGATGCCGACGGCGAGCTGCTGGTCGTGCCGCAGCTGGGCGCAATTCGCGTCTTCACCGAAATGGGCATCATGGATGTCGAGCCGCTGGAAATCGCACTCATCCCGCGCGGCATGATGTTCAAGGTCTCGCGCATCGGCGAGGGCGATGTCTGGCGCGGCTATGTCTGCGAGAATTACGGCGCGAAGCTCACCCTGCCGGATCGCGGCCCGATCGGCGCCAACTGCCTCGCCAATCCGCGTGACTTCAAGACGCCCGTCGCCGCCTATGAGGACAAGGAGACGCCCTGCCGCGTCCACGTCAAATGGTGCGGCAAGTTCTACGTCACCGAGATCGGACATTCCCCGCTCGACGTCGTCGCCTGGCACGGCAATTACGCGCCATTCAAATACGACCTTCGCACCTATTCGCCGGTCGGCGCGATCCTCTTCGACCATCCCGACCCGTCGATCTTCACCGTGCTGACGGCCCCGACGGAGGAGGCCGGCACGGCGAATATCGACTTCGTCATCTTCCCGCCGCGCTGGCTGGTCGCCGAGCATACTTTCCGCCCGCCCTGGTATCACCGCAACATCATGAGCGAGTTCATGGGTCTCATCCACGGCCAGTACGATGCCAAGGAGGAGGGCTTCGTGCCCGGCGGCATGAGCCTGCACAACATGATGCTGCCGCACGGCCCCGATGCCACCGGCTTCGAGAAAGCATCCAACAGCGAGCTGAAGCCCGTGAAGCTCGACCACACCATGGCCTTCATGTTCGAGACGCGCTTTCCGCAGCAGCTCACGAAATTCGCGGCCGAGCTGGAGACGCTGCAGGACAACTATCTCGACTGCTGGGACGGGCTGGAGCGCCGGTTCGACGGCACGCCGGGAATCAAGTGAATTCAGCCACCCTGCCAGGCTTTCACCGCTTCGATGGGCCAGACAAGCATCAGGATGTTCAGCGCCAGCCCGTCGCGGATGAGGTAGGTGGTCATCGCCTCGAAGATCACGATGAGCGCGACGCTTGCCCAGACGGGCAGGCGCGAGGCGAGGAAGAAGCCGACGACCATCGCGAGGATATCCGCGCTGGAATTGATCACGCTGTCGCCGAAATAATCGAGCGAGACCGTCGATTCGCGGTAGCGGTTGATCACCATGTCGGTGTTTTCGAGGATTTCCCAGGCGCATTCCACGACGAGAGCGAGGGCGAGGCGCACGTTTATGCTCGCCTTTTTCAGGACCAGCGTGAAGAAGCCGAAGAACAGGATGCCGTGGATGATGTGGCTCGGCGTGTACCAGTCGCTAAGGTGCTGCGAGTTTTCGGAGGAAACCACCACGCCATGCCATAGTTTCACATATCCGCACTTGCAGATGAGCGGCTGACCCATCGTATAAAGGATGGCGGCCGTCACGGCGATGAAGCCGGCGGCGATCAGCAGGGAATTTCGGACCGTGCGGTTCACGCGGGATTTCCTTGGAGAGGCGATGCGGCGCGGACGCGGCGCATGCGGGTGGAGACAGGCGGCCGGAAGATGACACGATCCGCCGGCCGGAAACAAGATCGGGAGCGACACGCATGAAACTTGCGACATTGAAGGATTCCACCCGCGACGGCCGCCTGGTCGTCGTCTCGCGCGACCTGACGCGCTGCTCGGAAGTGGGCCATATCGCCCGCAGCCTGCAGGCCGCGCTCGACGATTGGGCGCATGTCGCGCCGCGGCTGGAACGGGTCGCCGAAGGGCTGGAGACCGGCTCGCAGCCGACGACGCGCTTCCACGAGCACGACGCGGCCTCCCCGCTGCCGCGCGCCTACCAGTGGGCGGACGGTTCTGCCTATGTCAACCACGTCGAGCTGGTGCGCAAGGCCCGCAATGCCGAGATGCCGGAGAGCTTCTGGACGGATCCGCTGATGTACCAGGGCGGCTCCGACAGCTTCCTCGGCCCGCGCGACCCGATCTTCGCATCCGACGAGGCCTGGGGCATCGACATGGAGGGCGAGATCGCCGTCATCGTCGACGATGTGCCGATGGGTGCGAGCGTGGAGGAGGCGCGCGATGCGATCCGCCTCGTCATGCTCGTCAACGACGTCTCGCTGCGTGGCCTCATCCCCGGCGAACTCGCCAAGGGGTTCGGTTTCTTCCAGTCGAAACCCTCCTCCGCCTTTTCCCCCGTCGCCGTGACGCCCGACGAACTGGGCGATGCCTGGAAGGCCGGCAAGCTGCACCTGCCGCTCCTCGTCTCGCTCAACGGCACGCCCTTCGGCAAGGCCGATGCCGGCGTCGACATGACCTTCGATTTCGGCCAGCTCGTCGCCCATGCGGCAAAGACCCGCCCGCTCGTCGCCGGCTCGATCATCGGCTCGGGCACCGTTTCCAACAAGCTCGACGGCGGTCCCGGCAAGCCGGTCGCCGAGGGCGGGGCGGGCTATTCCTGCATCGCCGAGGTCCGCACCATCGAGACGATCGCTGCCGGTGCGCCGAAGACGCCCTTCATGAAGTTCGGCGATATCGTGCGCATCGAGATGAAGGACAAGGCCGGCCATTCCATCTTCGGTGCCATCGAGCAGACCGTGACGCGCTACGAGAAGGAGTGACCCGATGAGCGAGGAGATCGTCCTTTACGATTACTGGCGCTCCTCCGCCAGCTACCGCGTGCGCATCGCGCTCGAAAGTCTCGGCCTTGCCTATCGTCGGGTCTCCGTCGATCTCCTTGCCGGCGAGCAGCGCGCGCCGGAACACCGCGCCCGCAACCCGCAGGGTCTCGTGCCGGCACTGGTGATCGACGGTGAGACGCTGACGCAGTCCCTCGCCATCATCGAATACCTCTACGAAACGCGCCCCGCGGCGCGTTTCCTCCCCGCCGACCCGCTCGGCCGGCAGCGCGTGCGCACGCTGTCCTACGCCATCGCCATGGAGATCCACGCCGTCTGCAATACGGGCGTCGTGGGCCATGTCATGGAGATCACCGGCGGTGGAGACGCGGTCCGCGCCGAATGGATGAAGAAGTTCATCGGCGAAGGCCTCACCGCCGTCGAGGCTCTACTCGACAACCCCGCCACCGGCGCCTTCTGTCATGGCGACACCCCCACCATGGCCGATTTCTGCCTCGTCCCACAGGTCTATAACGCTGACCGGTGGGGCGCTGACATATCCGGCCTGAAGCAGGTGCGCCGCATCGCCGAAACCTGCCTCGCATTGCCGGCCTTCAAGGCGGCGCACCCGGAGGCGGTGAAGGCGGCTTAAGCTTTGAAAGACGGGCGCCGCATGCTATATATACTTCCGCATAGGGAAGGATATACCATGCCGCTTTACGTCAAGGATCAG
The DNA here is from genome assembly GCF_055330205.1 of Shinella sp. R2-11. NCBI lineage: Bacteria > Pseudomonadati > Pseudomonadota > Alphaproteobacteria > Hyphomicrobiales > Rhizobiaceae > Shinella > Shinella sp. R2-11. The sequence continues at coordinate 60,449 of NZ_JBVAPC010000003.1, forward strand.
GAAGTCGATCGGCTTGCCGACCGGCTGTCGGCGCTGCGCAAGGTCAGCAAGACCGAGGCGGTGCGGCAGGCGCTAGCGCATGAGTTGGAGCGGGTGGAAAGCGAGCCGTCTTTGGTGGACAGGGCGAAGGCCTTTATCCGCGATATCGACGCGAAATACCCAAAGGTCGGCCCGGCCGCCGACAAGGCCTTCATCGACAGCCTCTACGAGGACTGATCGATGTTCGTCGATGCTTCGGCATTCGTCGCGGTTCTGGCCTCCGAAGATGAGGCAGAGTCGCTCCTGGCGAGACTTCAGCAAGCCGAAATATGCTATACGTCACCTATGGCGATCTGGGAAACATCTCTTGCCTTGGGACGCCAGCGGCGAATGGCGCCGATGGATGCGCTTGCCCTCGTCACCGATTTTTTGCGGCTGCTTGCGGTCAAGGTCGAACCCGTCGACTGCAACACCACCGAACAGGCGGTTATGGCTCACCAACGCTTCGGCAAGGGCCGCCATCCGGCGAGCCTGAATTTCGGCGACTGCTTCGCCTATGCCTGCGCGCGACAGCTCGGCCTGCCGCTGCTCTACAAAGGCGACGACTTCTCCAGGACGGATATCGAAGCTGCATAGAACCGCCCCGTCGGAGCGGGGCGATCCGAGGTTGTCAGGCAACGTCCCCCATGCAGACGTATTTCATCTCCAGATAGTCCTCCGCGCCGTGCGTCGAGCCTTCTCGGCCGAGGCCGGACTGCTTGATGCCGCCGAAGGGGGCGGCTTCGGAGGAGATGAGGCCGGTATTGACGCCGACCATGCCGTATTCCAGCGCTTCGGCCACCTTCCAGACCTTCTTGAGGTCGCTGGCGAAGAAGTAGGCGGCGAGGCCGAATTCGGTGTCGTTAGCCTGTTCGATCACGTCCTCGACCGTATCGAAGCGGAAGAGCGGGGCGACGGGGCCGAAGGTCTCTTCCTTCGCAACCGTCATGCCGCGGGCGACGCCCTTCAGTACGGTCGGCTCGAAGAAGGTGCCCTCGCCCTCGATGCGCTTGCCGCCGGCAATGACCGTCGCGCCCTTGGAGACGGCGTCGGCGATATGGGCCTCGACCTTGTCGATGGCGGCCTCCTCGATCAGCGGGCCGATGGTCGTGCCCTTGTCGAAGCCGTTGCCGACCGAGAGTTCGGCGACCTTTTTCGCCAGTTTCTCGGCGAAGGCGTCATAGACGCCCGACTGCACGTAGAGCCGGTTGGCGCAAACGCAGGTCTGGCCGGCATTGCGGTATTTCGATGCCATCGCGCCTTCCACGGCGGCGTCGAGGTTCGCATCGTCGAACACGATGAAGGGCGCGTTGCCGCCGAGCTCCAGGCTGACCTTCTTGATCTGGTCGGAGCACTGCCGCATCAGGATGCGGCCGACTTCCGTCGAGCCGGTGAAGGAGATCTTCCGCACCTTCGGATTGAAGCAGAGTTCCTTGCCGATGGCCGGGCCATCGGTGCCGAGGATGACGTTGAAGACGCCGGCCGGAATGCCGGCCTTTTCCGCCAGCACAGCAAGGGCGATGGCCGAGAGCGGCGTCTGCTCGGCCGGCTTGGAAACCACCGTGCAGCCGACGGCGAGCGCCGGGGCGACCTTGCGCGCGATCATCGCCGCCGGGAAGTTCCAGGGCGTGATCGTGCCGACGACACCGACCGGCTGCTTGATGACGAGCATGCGCTTGTCGACGGAGGGAGCGGGGATCGTCTCGCCGTTGATGCGCTTGGCCTCCTCCGCGTACCACTCGACATAGGAGGCGGCGTAGAGGATTTCGCCGCGCGCTTCCGGCAGGGGCTTGCCCATTTCGGCGGTCAGGATCGCGGCCAGCTCGTCGGCATTGGCGACGATCAGGTCGTTCCACTTGCGCAGCAGGATGCTGCGGTCCTTGGCGGGGCGGGCGGCCCAAAGGCCTTGCGCCTTGTAGGCAGCGTCGATGGCGGCGGCGGTCTCGCTCGCGCCCATTTCCGGCAGCGTCGCCAGCTTCTCGCCGGTCGCGGGGTTGAGGACGTCGAAGGTCGTAGCGCCGTTGCCGCCGATCCAGTTGCCGTTGACATAGCCGGCATCGCGCAGGAATTCGGTCGATTTCAGGTGCCTGGTGAGAGCGTCGTAAAAGGCCATGATAGCGTTCCTTTCGGACAGGAAAGGCCGTTCACCCGGAGCTATGCCCCGGGTGTCGCCTTCAGAGGATGTGGTTCGGTCTTTGCGCCGCCGGTCAGGCGGCGCGGGCTTCGACCATCGCCGCTTCGAGAATGTCGAGCGCTTCGGCGAAAACCTCGTCCTGGATGGTGATCGGCGCGAGGAAGCGGATGACGTTGCCGTGCACGCCGCAGGTGAGCAGGATTAGGCCCTTTTCGAGGGCTTTCAGGCGCACCTTGTTGGCGAAGTCGGCGCTCGGCTGCTTCGTGGTGACGTCGTTGAACTCGACGGCGTTCATGAAGCCCGGGCCGCGGATGTCGACGATTTCCGGCACCTTGTCCTGCAGCGAGGCGAGACGCTGCTTGAGGCGTGCACCGAGGTTTTCGGCGCGGTTGCAGAGATCCTCGTCCTTGATGACGTCGAGCACGGCATGGGCCGCCGCAACGCCGAGCGGGTTGCCGGCATAGGTGCCGCCGAGGCCGCCCGGGCCGGGGGCGTCCATGATTTCGGCGCGGCCGGTGACGGCCGCGATCGGGAAGCCGCCGCCGAGGCCCTTGGCCATGGTCATCAGGTCCGCCGCGATGCCGTAGTGCTCCATGGCGAAGAGCTTGCCGGTACGGGCAAAGCCGGTCTGCACCTCGTCGGCGATGAGCAGGATGCCGTGCTGGTCGCAGATCTCGCGCAGCGCCTTCATGAAATTAACCGGGACCGGATAGAAGCCGCCTTCGCCTTGCACCGGCTCGACGATGATCGCGGCGACGCGGTTCGGGTCGACATCGGCGGCGAAAAGCTTCTTCAGAACGCCGAGCGACTGCTCGACGCTCGTGCCGTGCATCTCGACCGGGAAGGGCGCGTGGAAGACGTCGCCCGGCATGGCGCCGAAGCCGACCTTGTAGGGCACGACCTTGCCGGTCAGCGCCATGCCCATGAAGGTGCGGCCGTGGAAGCCGCCCGAAAAGGCGATGACGGCCTGGCGGCCGGTGGCGGCGCGGGCGATCTTCACGGCGTTCTCGACGGCTTCCGCGCCGGTCGTCACGAAAATCGTCTTCTTGGCGAAGTTGCCGGGGGTGATGGCGTTCAGGCGCTCGGCGAGCTCCACGTAGTTCTCATAGGGAACGACCTGGTGGCAGGTATGCGTGAAGCGGTCGAGCTGCTTCTTGACGGCCTCGATGACGCGCGGATGACGGTGGCCGGTGTTGACCACGGCGATGCCGGCGGCGAAATCGATATAGCGATTGCCTTCCTTGTCCCAGATCTCGGCATTCTCCGCGCGGTCGGCGTAGATCTGCGTGGTCATGCCGACGCCGCGGGAAATGGCGGCGTTCTTGCGGTCTGTCAGAGGCGTGGCGGTCATGGCGCTGTTCCTGGATCTGGAGGCTTCGTTTCGCTGGGCTTGCATTAACTTACATTTTTTCTGCAAGTCTCGTGTGGAATTCCTACATTTTTTCTGCAAGAATGCAATGGCATTCTACGCGCGCAATGCGACGGATTTTCCAACCGGCCGGCGCGCCCGGAAATGCTATACGAAGGATAATACAGAATCAGGGATTTGGCGCGATGGGTTCCGGCGAGCCGGTGCATTACAAGGTGGCGGAAGCCGCGCGGCTTGCCGGCGTTTCGGCCTCCACGCTGCGCCTGTGGGAAACGCAGGGCCTCGTCGTGCCCGGCCGCTCGGAAACGGGGCACCGGCAATACAGTGCCGAGGACGTGACCCGGCTGAAGCGCATCGCCTGGTATCGCACGGAACGCGGCCTCAACCCCGCCGCCATCCGCGAGGCATTGGAAGCCGAGGAGCCCGCCGCCGATACGGGAGCCTCGGAGGGCGACGCGCCGCAGGGCGTCGGCCGCAAGCTGCGCAGCCTCCGCCATGCCGCGGGCAAGACGCTGGAGCAGGTCGCGGGCGATATCGGCATCGCGACCTCGGTGCTCTCCACCTTCGAGCGCACCTCGCAGGGCGTGACCTTCCGCGTGCTGCATGACCTTGCCGATTACTATGGCACGACCGTCTCCAAGCTCTCCGGCGAGGAGGAAGAGGACAACCGCTCCGTCGTCCGGGCGGGGGAGTGGAAGTTCTGGCCCGAGACTTCCCCGGGCGTGACCGTGCAGGTGCTGGCGGACGGGCGCAACATGATGGACTGCCACCGCTTCGTGCTGGCGCCCGGCGCATCGAGCGATGGCGCCTACACGCATGACGGCGAGGAATTCGTGCATGTGCTTTCCGGGCAGGTCGAGATCGTGCTCGACGGCCACGAATTCCACGACCTCGGCCCCGGCGACAGCCTCTATTTCTCAAGCTGCCGCCGCCACGCCTGGCGCAATCGCCACGATGGCGAGACCGTGCTGATCTGGATCAACACGCCCCCGACATTCTAGGCTTCATTCCGCCGCGACGATGTGGAACTCCCGCGGCGGCTCGCCCTTGGCCGCCCCGCCCATGATGTAGATCAGACAGCTCGTCCGCAGCAGCGAGGCGAAGTTCGGCACGGAACCGTTGATCTCCAGCGCCTCGTCATAGAGCGTCGAGAGGAAGCGCGAGGTCGACATTCCCTGGCTTGCCGACATCTCGTCGATCAGGTCCCAGAAGGCTGCCTCGATCTGGATGCTCGTCGAATGCCCCCCGATTCGCACCGAACGGTTGACGGGCCGGTAGCGTTGCGGATCCTGGCCCGCAAAGACCTCACACATGGCATATCCTCCAGTCGTGTTTTTATGATGCGATTATGCGGTGGGGGCCGGCTTTGGTCAAATCATCCCGTAGCGGCGAAAAGCACGCAAAATCCTTCGTTTAAAACTCCGGAAATGAAAATCAACATGCGGTAGCGGGCTGCTACCCGCCCCCGCCGATCCGGGCGCAGACTTCCTCTCACAAGTCGAACTGCAAGCAGGGGAAGGCCAGCGTGGCAAAGACCATTCATTCCATGATCCGCGTCCTTGACGAAGGACGTTCCGTGGATTTCTACGGCAAGGCGTTCGGCCTCGCCGTCGCCGACCGGCTCGATTTCGAGACCTTCACGCTCGTCTACATGAGCAATGCGGAAAGCGAATTCGAGATCGAACTGACGATCAACAAGGGCAGGACCGATCCCTACGACCTCGGGGACGGCTACGGCCATCTCGCCGTCTCGGTGGCCGACCTCGACGGCGAGCACGCGCGCCTTGCGGCCTTCGGCTACACGCTGGGCAAGATCGTCGAGTTCAATCGCGACGGCGGTCTGCTCGCCCGCTTCTTCTTCGTCACCGATCCGGATGGCTACAAGATCGAGGTCCTGCAACGGCACGGCCGCTTCAAATGAACGGAGCGGCGGCCGGAGGAGGCCGCCGCTCCCAGATGCAATGGGAGGAACGTGATATGACGACCATCTACGAGCAGCGCCCCGGGCTTTCCCGGCGCGAGCTTCTCAAGCGCGGCACGCTCGGCGCGGCGCTCATCATCACCGGCAACGCGGTGATCAGCCCCGACCGGGCCTGGGGCATGGAGACGGCGGCCCTTACGCCCGAGACCATGGCGACCCTCATCAAGCTTGCCCGCGACATCTACCCGCACGACGCGGTCCCCGATCGCTTCTACGCCATCGCGGTCAAGGGGCACGAGACCAAGGCCGGCACGGACGCCAAGCACAAGGAACTGATCGAGGTGGGCATCGCCGATCTCGACAAGCGGGCGGGCGAGGGCGGCTATCGCGGCCTCGGCTGGGAAGACGACCGGGTGAATATCCTGCGCGACATCGAGACGACGCCCTTCTTCCAGGCGGTGCGCGGCGATCTCGTCGTCTCCTTCTATAACCAGAAGGAGCTCTGGCCGCATTTCGGCTACGAGGGCGAATCCTATTCCAAGGGCGGCTACATCGCCCGCGGCTTCAACGACATCGAATGGCTTTGACGGCGGTCTGACGGCCCCGCGCCGGAGGAGGCGCGGCCGCAGGGCGTCCACGACGCCGACCGCACATGTTTCGGGAGGAAACCATGGCAGCTCCTTATGATCTCAACGACGACGGCGTGGTCGTCATCATCGGCTCGGGTGCCGGCGGTGGCACGCTGGGCAACGAACTGGCGCAGAAGGGGATCGACGTCGTCATCCTGGAAGCCGGTTCACGGATCGAGCACGAGGACTTCATCAACGACGAATGGGACAGCTTCGCCCAGCTCGCCTGGCTCGACCATCGCACGACCGGCGGCGGCTGGCGGGTCGCGAAGGACTTTCCCAACCTACCGGCCTGGATCGTCAAGGCCGTCGGCGGCACCACGACGCACTGGGCCGGCGCGTCCCTGCGCTTCCAGGAGCACGAGTTCAAGACACGCACCCATTACGGCAAGGTCGAGGGCGCCAATCTGCTCGACTGGCCGCTGACGCTCGCCGAACTGGAGCCGTATTACGCCAAGGCCGAGGACAAGATGGGCGTGACACGCACCAACGGCATCGAGGGCCTGCCCGGCAACAACAACTTCAAGATCCTGAAGGCCGGCGCGGACAAGCTCGGCTACAAGGAATGTCACACCGGCAACATGGCGATCAACTCGGCCGATCGTGACGACCGGATGAGCTGTCAGCAGACCGGTTTCTGCTTCCAGGGGTGCAAGTGGGGCGCCAAGTGGTCGACGCTCTATACGGAAATCCCGAAGGGCGAGGCGACCGGCAAGCTGGAGGTGCGTCCCAACTCGCATGTCGTGAAGATCGAACACGACGACAGCGGCAAGGTGACGAACGTCGTCTATGCCGACAAGGACGGCAAGCTGCACAGCCAGAAGGCCCGCATCGTGTGCGTCGCCGGCAATTCCATCGAAAGCCCGCGCCTGCTGCTCAATTCCGCATCGGGCAAATATCCGGACGGGCTTGCCAACTCGTCCGGCCAGGTCGGCAAGAACTACATGCGCCACACGACCGGGTCGGTCTATGCCGTCTTCGAAAAGCCGGTGCACATGTATCGCGGCACCACCATGGCCGGCATCATCCGCGACGAGGCGCGGCACGATCCGTCCCGCGGCTTCGTCGGCGGCTACGAGCTGGAGACGCTCTCGCTCGGCGTGCCCTTCATGGCCGCCTTCCTCGATCCCGGCGGCTGGGGCCGCTCCTTCGCCTCTGCCATGGACAGCTATGCCAACATGGCCGGCCTGTGGATCGTCGGCGAGGACCTGCCGCAGGAGCAGAACGCGGTGAAGCTGCATGGCGAGCTGAAGGACCAGTACGGCATGCCGATCCCGGATGTCTGGTTCACCGACCATCCGAACGACGTCGCCATGCGCAACCATGCCTACAAGCAGGGGCAGGCGCTCTATGAGGCCGTCGGCGCGACCCGCAGCTTCCCGACGCCGCCCTATCCCTCCACGCACAATCTCGGCACCAACCGCATGAGCGAGAAGGCCGAGGACGGTGTCGTCAACAAATGGGGCCAGACCCACGACATCAAGAACCTCTTCGTCTCGGATGGCAGCCAGTTCACCAGCGGCGCGGCGGAAAACCCGACGCTGACCATCGTCACGCTCGCCATCCGCCAGGCCGACCATATCGCAAAGGAAATGGCCGCCGGGACGATCTGAGGTCCATCGCGATCCTCCCCGGCCGCCCCGACGGCCGGTGACCGCGCGCGGCCGGTCGAGCCGCGCCAACTGGGGCCGGCCCTGGCCGGCCACCTTTTCGCGCAGATGCGTTTCAGCCGGCGCGGCGCTTCAACTGCTGTTCGCGGAAGAAGATGAAGAGGCCGGAGGCGACGATGAAGCCGGCGCCGACCAGCATGGCGGTCCGGGGCGCATCGCCGAAGAAGATCCAGCCGAAGACCACTGCCCAGAGCAGCATCGTATATTGCAGCGGCACCACGGTCGCCGCGTCGGCGAGCTTCAGGGAACGGTTCACCAGCATGTGCGCGCTCATCGCCACGATGCCGAGAAGGCTGAGGAGGCCGAAATCGAGCGGCTTGACGGGCGTCCAGCCCGCCGGATCGGCAAGGCACCAGATGCCGGCGAGGATGGCCGCGCCGGCGACCTGCCAGAACACCAGCGTCGTATCGGGCGTCGTCCGCAGCGACCGGCCGAGCACCATGGCGAGGCCGAAGGCCATGCTGCCGGCAAGCGCGATCAGCGCGGGCAGGGTGAACGTGTCCTTCGACGGCGACAGCGCGATGAGGACGCCGACGAAGCCGACGACGATGGCCGTCCAGCGCCGCCAGCCGACCTTCTCGCCCAGCATGAGCGGCGAGAGCGCGGCGACGTAGATCGGCGCGGCGAGCCAGTAGGTCATGGTGTCGGCGAGCGGCATATAGGCGACGGCGAAGTAGAAGCCGGAGGCCTCGATGGCGAAGAGGGTGGTGCGCAGGACATGCAGCTTCGGCCGATCGACGTTGATCAGCCGCCGCCAGCCCATGCGCCAGAAGAAGGGCATCAGCACGAAGAGCGCGGCAAGGCTGCGGATCAGCATGAGCTGGCCGACGGAATAGGTGGAGACCAGCCATTTGCCGAGCACGTCGTTCAGCGAGAACATGACCATGCCGAGCAGCATCAAGAGCACGCCGAGGCGGGCGGAGCCGGAATGAGGGGAGGAAGCGGCGATGTCGGTCATGGCGGAAGCTCGATGTCTTGGAACCCGAGGGCTGTGACATATTCCGGCAGGCCGATCCAGTCAGCAATTTTGATGGCTGCATAAACCGCGCGCCGGGCGCTCTGCCGGTTGATCCGGGCGGAGAGGGGTGGAAGACTGTGCCCGATATCTGCAAGGGTTCTTTCGATGACGAATGAGAAGACAGGACGCCGGCTGCGCTCGCAGGACTGGTTCGACAACCGCGACCATATCGACATGGCGGCGATCTACCTGGAGCGCTTCATGAACTACGGCATCACGCCGGAGGAACTGCGCTCCGGCAAGCCGGTGATCGGCATTGCGCAGAGCGGCAGCGACCTGACGCCCTGCAACCGCCATCACATGGAGCTCGCAAAGCGCGTGCGCGACGGCATCCGCGATGCGGGCGGCATTCCCATCGAGTTCCCGACCCATCCGATCTTCGAGAACTGCAAGCGCCCGACCGCCGCGCTCGACCGGAACCTTGCCTATCTCGGCCTCGTCGAGATCCTTTACGGCTATCCGCTCGACGGTGTCGTGCTGACGACGGGCTGCGACAAGACCACGCCTTCCGCGCTGATGGCGGCCTCGACGGTCGACATCCCGGCCATCGTGCTGTCCGGCGGGCCGATGCTCGACGGCTGGCACGATGGCGACCTCGTCGGCTCCGGCACGGTCATCTGGCGCTCGCGCCGCAAGCTGGCGGCGGGCACCATCGACGAGGACGACTTCCTCGCCGCCGCGATGGAATCGGCGCCCTCCATCGGCCATTGCAACACGATGGGCACGGCCTCGACCATGAATGCGCTGGCCGAAGCGCTCGGCATGTCGCTGACGGGCTGCGCCGCCATTCCCGCCGCCTATCGCGAGCGCGGGCAGATGGCCTACCGCACCGGCAGGCGGGTGGTGGAACTGGTGCAGGAGGATGTGCGCCCCTCGCATATCCTGACGCGCGCCGCGTTCCTCAACGCCATCCGCGTCAACTCGGCCATCGGCGGCTCGACCAATGCGCAGCCGCACCTGATGGCGATGGCCAGGCACGCCGGCGTGGCGCTGGAGCCCGAGGACTGGCAGGCTTACGGCTACGATATCCCGCTGCTCGCCGACGTGCAGCCCGCCGGCCGCTTCCTCGGCGAGCGGTTCCACCGGGCCGGCGGGGTGCCGGCGATCATGCGCGAGCTGCTCGATGCCGGAAAGCTCGACGGGACCTGTCCCACCGTCACGGGCCGTACCGTCGTGCAGAACCTCGCGGGCCGTGCGGCGACCGACCGCGAGGTCATCCGCCCCTTCGACGCGCCGCTCAAGGAGCGGGCCGGCTTCCTCGTGCTCAAGGGTAACCTCTTCGACTTCGCGATCATGAAGACCTCGGTGATCTCCGACGAGTTCCGCAAGCGCTATCTTAGCGAGCCCGGGCGCGAAGGCGTCTTCGAGGGACGGGCCGTCGTCTTCGACGGCTCGGAGGATTATCACCGGCGCATCAACGACCCGGCGCTCGGCATCGACGAGCGGACGATCCTCGTCATAAGGGGCGCGGGGCCGCTCGGCTGGCCGGGCTCGGCGGAGGTCGTCAACATGCAGCCGCCGGATCATCTCCTCAAACGCGGCATCACCAGCCTGCCGACCATCGGCGACGGGCGTCAGTCGGGCACGGCGGACAGCCCGTCGATCCTCAACGCCTCGCCGGAAAGCGCCGCGGGTGGCGGGCTCGCCTGGCTGCGCACCGGCGATGTGATCCGCATCGATCTTGCAGAGGGCCGCTGCGACATGCTGGTGGAGGAGGCGGAGATCGAGCGGCGCAGGGCGGACGGCGTTCCGCCGGTGCCGGCGGATGCGACGCCTTGGCAGCGCATCTACCGCCAGACCGTCACCCAGCTTTCGGACGGCGCCGTCATCGACGGCGCGGCGGATTTCCGCAAGATCGCGGAGACGCCGCCCCGCCACAACCATTGAAGGGCATCAACCCCGGCGGGCGACGAGGATGCCGGCCAGCACGATAGCCCCGCCGACCGCCTGCAGGATGCCGACCGGCTCGGCCAGCAGGATCCAGGCGAGGATGGCGGCGACCACCGGCTGGAGGAGCAGCGTGAGCGAGGAGAAGGCCGTCGGCAGGTAGGCGAGGGCATAGGTGACGAGGCCCTGTCCGCCGACATGGCTGATGAAGGCAAGGCCGATCAGCATCGCCCAGCCGAAGGCCGCCGTCGGCAGCATGGCGCTTTCGAAGACAAGCGCGACCGGCAGCATGCAGATGGCGGCCGAAAGCGTCGTCCACACCATGATGCGCAGCGTGGAGAAGCGCGAGCGCACATGGCCGAGCGCCAGCATGTAGCAGGCATAGAAGAAGGCGGCGACGATGGCCGTCGCATCGCCCGCGAGCTGCCCGCCGCCGATGGCCGCCGGTCCGCCCTTCAGCACGATGACGCCGACCAGCGCGATCGCCAGCCCGGCGAGGAAGACGGGCGTGATGCGCGTGCGGAAGAACAGCCAGGAGCCGAGCGTGACGAAGACGGGGGCGAGGTTGGTCAGCAGCGTCGCATTGGCGACGGAGGTCATGTGCAGCGAGAGATGCCAGGCGGCAAGGTCCGCCGCGAGGAAGAGACCCGGCAGCAGCAGGACGAGATAGTCGCGCAGGCCGGCCGGCGTTTCGCCGCCTTCCTTCGCCACCTTCGACATGACGTAGAACGGCAGGAGGGCCAGCGACACGCGCCAGAACGCGGTGGCCATCGGCCCCACTTCGGAAAGCCGCACGAAGATCGGCGATCCGCCGATGGCGACACCTCCGGCGATGAGGGCGATGAGGGCGAGGCGGGCATGACGGGAGGCGGCAATGGGGGACACGGCAACAGTCCGGCTATCGGTATAGCCGGCTGAGCTATCAGACCGCGACCGCCAGAGCCAGATGGGCGCGCGGGTTTCGATGAAAAACTTTCCGCGGCGGTCTCTTTGTCCATCGGAATGGCAAGGCGTGGCTCCTCGCGATCCGTGCTTGAAGGGGTGGCGGGGATGGAGGATATTTCTAATGTCCCCGCTTGCCGGCCCGGCTCCAAACCCCTAAACCGGCGGCGGGCTTTGCGAGGGAGGGCGCCTTGGACGACAACAATGTTCTGAAGTTCGAACGCCGGAAGCCGAAGCCGGAGAACAAGCCCGCATCGCCCGGACCGAAGAAGGGGCTGATCTGGCTCGCCGTCGTCGTGGTGATCGTCCTCGTCTGGGCCTATTACCAGTTTCTTGCGCCGCAGAGCCTCTGACGGCACCTATTCGCCCTGAACGGCTCCCGGGCCGAAATAGATCGGTCCGGCGTCTTCCTCTGCAGTGAAGGTAAAGCCGTCCGCCGGGACCAGGGTCAGGATGACCTTGTCCTTCTTCGTCAGAAGGTCGAGCTTGCCGGCGGCGAACCGCCATTTCGCCCATCCCTTGCCCTTCCACCGATCCGGGCATGCGCCGGCCTGTTCGAGCGTCCCGACGGTCGACGAGCGGGCGCTGACGGCAAAGCCGCAGGCTTCGGCATCATTCGCGCCGCTGAGGGTGAAGGTCCCGTCCAGCAGTTCTTTCAGCGATTGCGGTTCCTGCGGCGCGCTGCGGTCGAGCGAGACCTGACGGCCGTCGTCGAGCGTTGCGCCATAGGACCCATCCTCGCTTTTGGACAGCGCGATGACCGTCTTGCGCAGCGGGTCGATGAAGGCGATCCCGTCGTCGCGAAGGGTCCAGGCGGCGACGTCCCCGAGCGGGAAGTTGCGCAGGCAGGTCGCGGAGATGTCGACGCCCGCGCCGCCGATCGCCCCTTCGGTCCCGAGCGTCACGCGGCAATAGGGATCGCCTTCGGAAACGCCGGAAAAGGTCCAGTCGCCGGCGAGCGGCTTTGCCCAGTCGGCCGCATCGTCCGCCAGCGCCGGCCCGCAAAGGCCGGCGGCGAGCACGACGGGCAGCATTCTCCTGCGAAACTTCATGGAACGCCCCATTCGACCGAACCCCGCGTGATCGCTCTTCGCGCATAAAGTGCAGGCGATTTCCGGCATTGGCAAGCGGGACATGGGAACCGGACTTCGGCCGGCACGTTAAGCCCGCGACCTTGAAAGGAGGCAGGCAGATGGAAAGACAGGCTGAAGCAGCGAAGGGCAAGGAAAAGGGTGGCCGGGACGAGACGAAACCCGGCACCATCGTCGCGGGGCCGGAGGCCCATGCGCGGGAAAAGGGCGGCCAGGATCCCTCGGCTCCCAAGCCCGGATCGGCGAAGGATACGGCGAAGAAGCCGGACCGGTCCTGAAATGGAACTGCCTTCCCCCGCAGGCGGGGGAAGGCGTTTTCGGATGGATTGGTTATGCCGCCAGATCGAAGCGATCGGCGTTCATGACCTTGGTCCAGGCGGCGACGAAGTCCTTGACGAACTTCTCCTTGCTGTCGTCCTGGGCATAGACTTCCGCATAGGCGCGCAGCACCGAGTTCGAACCGAAGACGAGGTCGACGCGGGTTGCCGTGTACTTCGTCACGCCCGTCTTGCGGTCGCGGATTTCATAGAGGTTGGCGCCGGTCGGGACCCACGAATAGTTCATGTCGGTGAGCGTCGTGAAGAAGTCCGTCGTCAGCGCGCCGACCCGGTTCGTGAAGACGCCATGGGCGGTGCCGGCATGGTTCGTGCCGATGACGCGCAGGCCGCCTATGAGCGCCGTCATTTCCGGTGCCGTCAGGCCCATGAGCTGGGCGCGGTCGAGCAGCAGCTCTTCCGGGCTCACCACATAGTCCTTCTTCTGCCAGTTGCGGAAACCGTCGGCGAGCGGCTCGAGCGGCGCGAAGCTGTCCGCGTCGGTCTGCTCGGCGGTGGCATCGCCCCGGCCCGGCGCGAAGGGCACGGTGACGTCGAAGCCGGCGGCCTTCGCGGCCTGCTCGACGCCCCAGTTGCCGGCCAGCACGATGACGTCGGCAAGGCTTGCGCCCGAGGCCGCGGCGATCGGTTCGAGGACGGACAGGACGCGGGCGAGGCGCGCCGGTTCGTTACCTTCCCAGTCCTTCTGCGGGGCGAGGCGGATGCGCCCGCCGTTCGCGCCGCCGCGGTAGTCGGAGCCGCGGTAGGTGCGGGCGCTGTCCCAGGCCGTGGCGACGAGGTCGGCCGGCGAAAGGCCGGACGCGGCGATCTTCGCCTTGACGGCCGAGACGTCATAGCCGGTGCTGCCGGCCGGGATCGGATCCTGCCAGACGAGGTCCTCTGCCGGAACGTCCGGGCCGACATAGCGGGACTTCGGGCCCATGTCGCGGTGGGTCAGCTTGAACCAGGCGCGGGCGAAGGCATCCGAGAAGGCGGCGAAATCGTTCATGAAGCGCAGCGAGATCTCGCGGTAGATCGGGTCCACCTTCAGCGCCATGTCGGCATCGGTCATCATCGGAATGGTGCGGATCGAGGGATCCTCGACGTCGACCGGCTTGTCCTGCTCGGCGATGGTGATCGGCGCCCACTGCGATGCGCCAGCGGGGCTGTGCGTCAGCGTCCATTCATGCTTGAAGAGCATTTCGAAGAAGCCGTTGTCCCACTTCGTCGGCTCGGAGGTCCAGGCGCCTTCGATGCCCGAGACGACCGTGTCGCGGCCGATGCCTCGCCCGTGCGTGTTCATCCAGCCGAGGCCCTGGAATTCGGGGCCGGCGGCTTCCGGGTCGGGGCTGAGGTTGCTCGCCTTGCCGTTGCCGTGCGACTTGCCGATGGTATGGCCGCCGGCCGTCAGCGCGACGGTCTCCTCGTCGTCCATGCCCATGCGGGCGAAGGTCTCGCGCATCTGCGCGGCCGTCGCCATCGGGTCGGACTTGCCGTTGACGCCTTCCGGGTTGACGTAGATGAGGCCCATCTGCACGGCGGCAAGCGGGTTTTCCAGCGTCGCGGGATTGGCGACGTCGCCGTAGCGGCCGTCGCTCGGGGCGAGCCACTCTTTCTCGTTGCCCCAGTAGACGTCCTTTTCCGGCGCCCAGATGTCCTCGCGGCCGAAGGCGAAGCCGAAGGTCTTCAGGCCCGCGACGTCATAGGCGATGGTGCCGGCGAGCGCGATGAGGTCGGCCCAGGAGATCTTGTTGCCGTATTTCTTCTTGATCGGCCAGAGCAGGCGGCGGCCCTTGTCGGTGTTGACGTTGTCCGGCCAGGAATTGAGCGGGGCGAAGCGCTGGTTGCCCGTGCCCGCGCCGCCGCGGCCGTCGGCCGCGCGGTAGGAGCCCGCGGCGTGCCAGGAGACGCGCGCCATCATGCCGACATAGCTGCCCCAGTCGGCCGGCCACCATTCCTGGCTGTCGGTCATCAGGGCGCGCAGGTCCGCCTTCAGCGCTTCCACGTCCAGCTTCTTGAGCTCCTCGCGGTAGTTGAAGTCCTTGCCGAGCGGGTTGGTCTTGCTGTCGTGCTGGTGCAGGATGTCGAGGTTCAGCGCGTTGGGCCACCATTCCATGACGGAGTTGCCGAGAGCGGTGGCGCCGCCGTGCATGACCGGA
Organism: Shinella sp. R2-11; assembly: GCF_055330205.1. Lineage (NCBI taxonomy): Bacteria > Pseudomonadati > Pseudomonadota > Alphaproteobacteria > Hyphomicrobiales > Rhizobiaceae > Shinella > Shinella sp. R2-11. Next base: position 75,601 of record NZ_JBVAPC010000003.1, read on the forward strand.
CACTTGCCGGTCGTCGTCGTCTTCGTATCCATTTGGTCCTCCAACGGATTTTCTTCGAGCTACGGATACCGGAAGCGCTCCTGCAGGCGCGCCTCTTGGGCCGGCGGCGCCGGAAACGTCTTCCGAGTGGCCAAGAACTAGCAAACCTCTCCCATAAATTCCAATTGTAAAACCTAAAGGCTGCGATATGCTCAGGTTATGATTGGCCTCTCCATGAAACACCTGCGCTATTTCGATGCGCTCGCCCGGCTCGGCCATTTCGGCCGCGCCGCGGAAAGCTGCGCCATTTCACAGCCCGCGCTCTCCGTGCAGATCCGCGAGCTGGAGGATCTGGTCGGCGCGCCGCTGGTGGAAAGGGGCGGGCGCCGCATCCGCCTGACGGGGCTCGGCGAGGAATTCGCCGGCCGGACGCGGGCGATCCTGCGCGCCGTCGACGAACTCGGAGATCTCGGCCGCGCCTCGCATGGGCCGTTCGCCGGCCGGCTCCGCCTCGGCGTCATCCCCACCATCGCGCCCTATCTCCTGCCGGGTGTCATCAAGGCGCTGACGCGGCAATATCCCGAGCTCGATCCGCGGCCGCGCGAGGCGATCACGCACCGGCTGATCGAGGACCTTGCCGAAGCCAAGCTCGACGCGGCCATCGTGGCCCTGCCGGTATCCGAGCCGGCGCTCGAAGAGGTGCCGCTCTTCGAGGAGGAATTCGTGCTGGTGCGGCCGCCCGAGGATGCGGGCAAGCCCGTGCCAAGTTCCGACAGGCTGCACGAGATGCGGCTGCTCCTGCTGGAGGAAGGGCACTGCTTCCGCGAGCAGGCGCTGTCGCTCTGCAACATCACGCCGTCCTCGACGCGGGAACTGATGGAGGGAAGCTCGCTCTCGACTCTCGTCCAGATGGTCGGCGCGGGCATCGGGGTGACGCTCATCCCGCAGATGGCCGTCGAGACGGAGACGCGCTCCGCCTCGGTCTGCATCTCGCGCCTTGCCGAGCCGCGCCCGACGCGAAGGATCGGCATGGTCTGGCGCAAGACGAACCCGCTTTCCGCCCAGTTCACCCGCATCGCCGAAATCGTCCGGCAAACCGGGCTGGAGAAACAGATCCGCGCGGCCGGTGTCTGAGCGTCCCTGCTAGTCGGCGGCCTGCGCCGCTTCCGGCGCGAAGAAGGACGAGAACCGCCGGGAAAGCTCGCTGAGATCGATCATGACCCGCCGCAGGTGCAGCTTCATCACCTCCTGGGCGCGGTTCACGTCGCCCGTCGTCACGGCATCCAGCACTTCCTGATGGTCGTGCACGAGCTGGTCGAGCTGACCCGCCTGCACCGAAAGGCGGCGGACGCGGTCCATGTGTTTCTTCGCATCCGAAATGAAGCCCCAGACCCCGTCGCGGCCGGCCAGGCTGCAATAGAGGGCATGCATGCGCTCGTCGCATTCGAAGAAGAGGTCCGAATTGTCCTCCTGAATGGCAAGCTCCTGCTCCTCGATGGCCTGGCGGATGCCGAGCAGGATGCGGCGGTTCGATTGCCGGGCCGCTTCCGCCACGATCGCAAGTTCGAGCTGCTCGCGGACGAACTGCGCGGTCCGCACCGCGTCCATGCGGATCGGCGCGACCACGACGCCCGCCCGCGACCGGATATCGACCAGCCCCTCCGCGGAAAGCCGGGACAGCGCCTCGCGCACCGGCGTGCGGCTGACGCCGAGGAGCTCGGCCATGGCATGCTCCCCGATCGGTTCGTTCGGCTTCAATTCGAGGCCGATGATCTTTCGCGAAAGGGTACGGTAGCAATGCTCCGCCGCTGAAATCTTCGTGTCACGCGTCATGGGTTGAATGCCCCTTGTTTTCTTGCATGCAAATCACCCTCGCGCGCAGGATAACCCGGGAAATAATGATTTTCCACTCGTACCAACGTCGATGCTTGACCGGCTCGAGAATCTTGCATACAAGAATGCAAGGAATTTGGGAGGAGACCGATGACACTGCATGAAAAGTTGCGGCCCGCTATCGTGCGGGCAATCGCGTCCAGCGCGCTGGCGATATTCATGGCGGGTGCCGCGAGCGCCGAGGACCTGACGATCGGGGCGCTCTACCTCGATGCGCAAGGCTTCTACGGCGGCATCAAGAAGGGCATCGAGGCGGGCGCCGGCGACGAGAGCGTGCGCCTGCTCGGGCAGAATTCGCAGGGCGATGCGGCCAAGGAGGCGCAATTCGCCTCCACGCTGATCTCCTCGAAGGTCGGCGCCATCATCATGTCGCCGGTCTCGGCCACGGCTTCCGTGCCGGTGGTCAAGCAGGCGGCGGAGGCCGGCATTCCGGTGGTCTGCTACAACACCTGCGTGAACGACGAGGACGCCAAGAAATACGTCAAGGCGCTGGTGACGACCGACCAGTACAAGCTGGGCTACGATGTCGGCGTCGTCGCCGGCGACTATTTCAAGGACAAGGGGATCGACAAGCCCCGGTTCGGCATCCTGAACTGCGACGTCTACGAGGCCTGCGTGCAGCGCAAGGCCGGTTTCAAGAAGGCCGTCGAGGAGAAGGTTCCGGGCGTCGAATGGGCGGCCGACCAGGCCGGCTTCGAACCGGGCAAGTCGACGGAGACCGCGACGACCATGCTGACCGGCGACACGGCGATCAACGCCATGTTCGCGACGACGGACAACGGCACGATCGGCGCCATCCAGGGCATCATGGCCTCCGGCCGCCAGGGACAGGCGGTGGTGTTCGGCAACGATATCAGCGTGCAGCTCGCGCAATATCTCATCAACGCCCCCGAAACGCTGATCGCCACCAACGGCCAGCAGCCGCAGCAGATGGGCAAGGATTCCGTGCTCATGGCGCTGAAAGCCATCAAGGGCGAGGCGATCGACAATTATCTCACCATCGTGCCGACGGAGATGTTCCTGTCCTCCGACCCCGACAAGGTGAAGGCCTGGCTGGAAGCGCGGCCCGACGGCATCCCCTGAAACCGGCCGGTTTCCTCCCGGGGGAGGGCGCGGCTTGCCGCGGCCTTCCCTTTTCGTCAACGCAGTCAGTGGCATGGTCCCATGGTCGAACCGCTCGTTCACATGCGCGGCATATCCAAGGCGTATCCCGGCGTCGTCGCCCTGCGGGATGTGGACTTCGCCCTGGCGCGCGGCGAGGTCCGCGCCCTGCTCGGCAAGAACGGGGCGGGCAAGTCGACCCTGGTGAAGATCCTCGCCGGCGTCGAACGGCCGGACGAGGGCGAGATCCTGATCGACGGCAAATCCGTCGCGCTCCGTGCGCCGATGGATGGCATCAAGGCCGGCATTGCCACCGTGCACCAGGAATTGAGCGTGGTGCCGGAGCTTTCCATTGCGGAAAACGTCTTCCTCGGCCGCTGGCCGACGCGCGGCGGGCGTGTCGATTGGCCCCGGATGCAGCGCGACGCGCATGATGCGCTCGCCCTGCTCGGCCTTCATCTCGATCCGCGCCAGCCGGTGGCGCGCCTCTCCGTGGCAGAGCGCCAGCTCATCGAGATCGCGCGCGCCCTCAGCCAGGGCGCCCGCCTGCTCATCCTCGACGAGCCGACCAGCTCGCTCGTCGCCCAGGAGGCGGAAACGCTGATCCGCGTCGTGCGGCAGCTCGCCGAACAGGGCACCAGCATCATCTATATTTCCCACCGCATGGACGAAATCCGCAAGGTGGCGCATTCCGTCACCATCATGCGCGACGGCCGCCATATCGCGACCGCCCCGGTCGCCGATGTCTCGAACCGGGAGATCGTCGACATGCTGCTCGGTGGCACGCAGGGCGAAGGCGGCAGCGCGCGCGCCATCGGCGAACCCGGCAGATTCAGCCCGCTGCTGACGATCAGCGACCTCCGTGTCGCGCCGCGCGTCGAAAGCGCGAGCCTGGAGATCAGGGCCGGCGAGGTGCTCGGCATCGCGGGCGTGCTCGGATCGGGCCGCACGGAGCTCCTGCAGGCCATCGCCGGGCTGCGCGCCGCCGAGGGCGGTTCCATGACGCTCGCCGGCAGGGATTTCAGGCCCGCGAGCCTGCGCGAGGCGCGGGCGAACGGCATCTTCATGACGCCGGAGGATCGTCGCGGCGAGGGTGCGGTGATGATGCTCGGCATCGACGAGAACCTCGTCATGGCGAGCTGGGGTTCGGTCTCCCGTGGCGGCGTGATCGACCGGGCCGCCATGCGCAAAAAGGTCGCCGCGTCGATCCGCTCACTCGGCATCAAGCTTGCCCATCCCGGCGAGGCGCTCGGCAATCTCAGCGGCGGCAACCAGCAGAAGGTCGTCATCGGCAAGGCGCTGAATGCCGCGCCGCGCATCCTGCTGCTCGACGAGCCGACGCGCGGCGTCGACATCGGCGCCAAGCGGCAGATCTACCAGCTCATGCGGAATGCCGCCGCCGACGGCCTCGCCGTCGTCTTCGTCTCCGGCGAGATCGAGGAATTCTGCGAGGTCTGCGACCGCGTCCTGATCCTGCGCGGCGGCTGCATCACGGGCGAGGTGGAAGGGGCGGCGATCCGCACGGAGACGCTGGCCGAGCTGACGACGGGCGAACACGGAGTGCATTGACGATGGCCCCTATCCAATCCGAATCCTATCAGAAGTTCGACCTGCGGCACTTCCTCAGCGGGCGCGCCAACGAGATCGGCCTCCTCGTCGCCATCCTCGTGCTCTATGCCTTCCTGGCCGCTTTCGCCTCGAATTTCATGACGCTGCCCAACCAGCTCAATATCCTGCGCGATGCCGCCTTCGTCGGCATCATCGCCTGGGGCATGACGCTGGTGCTGATCAGCGGCGAGATCGACATCTCCGTCGGCCCGCATGTCGCCTTTGCCGGCGTGCTTCTCGCCTCGCTGGCGCAGTCCGGCGTGCCGCTTGCCGCCGCCGCCCTGATCGTCATCGTCCTCGGCGCGCTGATCGGCTGCTTTACCGGCGTGCTGCGCGCCTTCCTCGATGTGCCGAGCTTCATCGTCACGCTGGCGCTCTGGCTCGGGCTGCGCGGCACGGCGCAGGTCATGTCGGATGCCGTGCCGATCGTGATCATGGATTTCAGCTTCCAGCGCCTCGGTGCCGGCTGGTTCCTCGGCATTCCGACGCCCGCGGTCATCATGCTGGTGCTCTTCGCCGTCTTCAGCTTCGTGGCGACGCGCACGGTCTTCGGCCGCAGCGTCTATGCGGTCGGCGGCAATGCCGAGGCCGCGCGCCTCTCGGCCATTCCCGTCGCGCGGGTGCGCATCCTCGTCTTTGCCATCACCGGCGCGCTGGCGGCGCTGACGGGCATCCTGATGGCGAGCCGCCTCGGCTCCGGCAACAGCGGCGCGGCCTCGGGCCTGGAATTCGACATCATCGCCGCCGTCGTCGTCGGCGGAACCAGCCTGTTCGGCGGACGCGGCACCATGCTCGGGACGCTGCTCGGCGTCGTGTTCATCGCCGCCCTCGTCAACGGCCTCGTCCTGATGGGCGTTGATCCATTCGCCCAGGGCATCGTGCGCGGCGTCGTCATCCTCGTCGCCGTCATGGTCAACATCATCAGCATCAAGCGCATGCGGGGGCGGACATGAACGCGAACGTCACGAGGCCGAACCGGGCGGCCGTGCTCCTGTCGCCCAGCCATGTCGAAATGCAGGACTGGCCTGAGCCGGTCGCCGGGCCGAACGATGTGGTGGTGGAGGTCGCCGCCGTCGGCGTGTGCGGATCGGACGTGCACTATTTCCGCCACGGCCGGATCGGCAATCTCGTCTGCGACCGGCCGATCGTGCTCGGCCACGAGGCGGCGGGCACGGTCGTCGCGACGGGCGATGCGGTCACGCATCTTAAGATCGGCGACCGCGTGACGCTGGAGCCGCAGCGGCCGTGCGGCCATTGCGAGCAATGCTGGTCGGGTGCCTACAATCTCTGCCGCGACGTTGTGTTCATGGCGACGCCCCCCTATCACGGCGCCTTCGCGCGGCGGGTCGTCAATCCGGCCGATTTTACCTTCGCCATTCCCGACAGCCTCTCCTTCGAGGAGGCGGCGCTGATCGAGCCGCTGGCCGTCGGGCTGTGGGCGACGGAGCGGCTCGACCTCAAGCCGGGCAGTTCCGTGCTGATCGTCGGCGCCGGGCCGATCGGGCTTCTGGCGGGGCAGGCGGCGGCGGCGCGCGGCGCCACGCGCATCATCCTTTCCGATATCAACCCGGCCCGCATCGGCCTCGTCTCCCGGTTCCCGCGTTTCGAGGCGCATGACGCGGCCGCCGATCCGGCCTACGGGACGATTGCCGAGGTGGACGCCGTCATCGAATGCAGCGGGGCGCCGACGGCGGTCACGCGCGCCCTGCCGCGCATCCGCCCGCGCGGCGGCCTTGCCCTGGTCGGCATCAATCCGACGGGCGCTGCCTCGGTTGACTTCTGGCCCGCCATGGAGCGGGAACTCTCGATCCACGGCGTCTTCCGCTATGCCGGCATGTATCCGAGAGCGATCGCGCTGGCGACAAGCGGCCTCGTGGACCTGAAATCCGTGATCACGCACCGTTTCGGCCTCGAGGAAACGGCGGCGGCGCTCGCCAGGGCGAGCGACGACCCGTCTTCGATCAAATCGGTGGTGCTGCCATGAAGACGACGGTTTCCCTGCTCCTCGATGCGAAGGATATCGTCGGCGAGAGCATCGTCTGGTCGGGCGAGGAGAAGGCGCTCTACTGGGTGGATATCGTCGGCCGCCGCATTCACCGGCTGGAACCCTCAAATGGCCGCCACGATGTCTGGCCGACGCCGGATTTCGTGACCTCCATCGGCATGCGGACGGATGGCGGCTTCATCGTCGGCCTGCGCCGCACCGTCTGCCTGTGGCGGCCGGGCGGGGCCTTCGAGGAATTCGCGGTGCCGGAGCCGGACCTGCCGGACAACCGCCTCAACGAGGGGCGCGTCGCGCCGGACGGTGCCTTCTGGGTATCGACCATGCAGAGCAATCTCCATCCCGACGGCTCGCCCAAGGACATGGACAGCAATGCCGGGGCCATCTACCGCATCGATGCGGACGGCCGGGTCGCACAACTGACGCCCAACGCATATGGTATCACGAATACGATGGCCTGGACGCAGGATGGCCGCTTCTTCTTCGCCGATACGCTGGCGAACGAACTCTATCTCTTCGATTGCGATGTCCCCACCGGGGCCCTTGCCAACCGGCGCACGCTTGCGGCCGGTTTCCCGCGTGGTTTTCCGGATGGCTCCTGCCTCGATGCGAAGGACCGGCTGTGGAACTGCCGCGTGGCGGGCGGGGCGGCGGTCGCGGGCTTCGACACCGATGGCGATCTCGTCGGCCTCGTCGAACTGCCGGCGGGCTGGCCGACGAGCTGCACCTTCGGCGGGCCGGATCTTTCCACCCTCTATGTCACGTCGGCGCGCTTCACCATGCCGGCCGACCATCTCGACGTGCATCCGCTGGAAGGCGGGCTCTTTGCCGTCGAGGGCGTCGGCCGCGGCCTTCCCGAGCCGAAATTCGGGGCCTGTGCCCAAAACCCTTCCGTTTCGGAGAAAGCATGATGAGTGAATTTGACGGCAAGAGCATCATCGTTACCGGCGGCAGCCTCGGCATGGGGCTTGCCTGCGCGCATCGCTTCGCCGCGGGCGGCGGCAAGGTGCTGATCGTCGCCAACGACAGGGCTTCGGTCGACGACGCGGTGGCGGCCATCGGCGCGAACGCTGCCGGCTTCGTCGGCGACGTGCGCAGCAAGGACGCCATGGCGGCAGCCGTCGACACCGCCGTCACGCGCCATGGCGGCGTCGACGTGCTCGCCTGCTGCGCCGGCATCCAGCGCTACGGCACGGTGGTCGACACGCCCGAGGAGGTCTGGGACAACGTGCTCGACATCAACCTCAAGGGCATCTTCCTCGCCGCGAAATTCGCCGTCCCGGAAATGCAGAAGCGCGGCGGCGGGGCGATCGTCGCCATCTCCTCCGTGCAGGCCTATGCCTCGCAGGCGGGCGTTGCCGCCTACACGGCGAGCAAGGGCGCCATCAACGCCCTCGTGCGCGCCATGGCGCTCGACCACGCGCCGGACAACATCACCGTGAACGCCGTCTGCCCGGCCTCCATCGACACGCCCATGCTGCGCTGGGCGGCCGATCTGTGGAAAGGCGACAGCACGGCCGAGGCGACGCTCGATGCCTGGGGCAGGGGCCACCCGCTCGGCCGCGTGGGCAAGCCGGCCGAGGTCGCCGATCTCGTCGCCTTCCTGGCAAGCGACAAGGCCCGTTTCATCACCGGTGCCGATATCAAGATCGACGGCGGCGTGCTCTCCAAGCTCGGCATCATCATTCCCGATTGATCGGAAGGCTGACCATGAAACCGTTTCCCGATTTCCGCTCGAAGACGTTCCTTTCCGCCCATCTGCGCGAGATCATGGATTTCTACCATCCGATCTGCCTGAACAGGGAAGACGGCGGATACTACAACGAATATCGCGACGACGGCTTCATCACCGATCGCAAGACGCAGCATCTCGTCTCGACCACGCGCTTCATCTTCAACTATGCGACGGCCGCCGTGCTGTTCCAGCGGCCGGATTTCGCCGAAGCGGCCGCGCATGGCGTCAAGTATCTCGACGAGGTGCACCGCGATCCCGATTTCGGCGGCTATTTCTGGCTGATGCACGGCCGCGAGCCGGTGGACACGACCAAGCACTGCTATGGCCACGCCTTCGTGCTGCTCGCCTATGCCGCGGCGATGAAGGCCGGCATCGCCGGCATGGCCGAAAAGGTGTCCGAGACCTGGAATCTGCTCGAAAGCCGTTTCTGGGAGCCGGAACGCGCGCTCTACAAGGACGAGATCGGCCGTGACTGGCAGCGGGTTTCCCCCTATCGCGGCCAGAACGCCAACATGCACATGACCGAGGCGATGCTGGCGGCCCATGAGGCGACCGGCGAGGCGCGCTATCTCGACCGCGCCGAAACGCTCGCCCGCCGCATCTGCGTCGAGCTTGCGGCGGGTGCCGGGGACGTCGTCTGGGAGCACTACCGCCAGGACTGGACGATCGACTGGGATTACAACAAGCACGATCCCAAGCACCTGTTCCGGCCCTACGGCTACCTGCCGGGCCACATGACGGAATGGACCAAGCTGCTGCTGATCCTCGAGCGGTACCGCCCGCGCGACTGGATGCTGCCCAAGGCCATCCTGCTCTACGAGACGGCACTGGCCAGAAGCGCGGACCTCGAATTCGGCGGCATGCACTACAGCTACGGCCCGGATGGCAAGCTCTACGATCTCGACAAGTACCATTGGGTCCATTGCGAGACGGTGGCCGCCGCCGCCGGCCTTGCGGAGCGCACCGGCGAGGAGCGCTACTGGCAGGATTACGACCGCCTCTGGCGCTATAGCTGGCGGCATCTGGTCGATCACGACCACGGCTGCTGGTTCCGCATCCTGTCGCCTGCCGGCGAAAAGCAGAGCGACATCAAGAGCCCGCCCGGCAAGACCGACTATCACCCCTTCGGCGCCTGCTACGAAATCCTCCGTGTGCTGGGGGAGGCGCGGTAGCGCCCGGAAAACGGCCGGCCGCGCCACGCGCTCCGCGGCTGGCCTCTCGGCAGAGAGCGCAAGCGAAGATCATGGGAGGGAATGACATGCTGAAGACATCGCTGGCAGCACTGGCGCTGGGCGCCGCACTCGCTGCGGCCGGGACCGCCGGGGCCGCGGACAAGCCGAAATTCGTCTACCTGACGCAGACCGGCATCGACAACAGCTTCTGGCAATCGATCAAGCGGGGCATGGACGATGCCTGCGCCCAGTTCGAGGCGGATTGCCAGCTCATCTTCACGACGCCGAACGGTGACCTGCAGAAGCACCTGCAGAATCTCGAAACGGTGGTGGAGCAGGGCGTCGACGGCATCGTGACCGTCATCGTCAACGACGACCTCTACGACGAGACGGTGAAGAAGGCCGTCGACAAGGGCATTCCGGTCATCACCGCCAATGTCGACGACAGCCAGGGCGCTGCCGGCAATGCGCGCAACGCCTTCGTGGGACAGGATCTTTTCGAGGCGGGCTATGTCCTGATGAAGGGCCTGCATGCGAAAATCCCGGCCGACCAGCCCATCCACGCGCTGCTGGGCCTCTCCCGTCCGGGGGAAAGCTGGGCGGAGGCGCGCATCGGTGGCGCCAAGAAATTCCTGGAGGAGGCCAAGGCGGCCGAGCCGAACCGCGAGATCACCTATGAGGTGATCGACAGCTCCAACGACATTTCCGTCACGGCGTCCCGCATCTGCCAGTACGTGCAGGGCAAGCCGGACACCAACGCCTATGTCGATGCCGGCTTCTGGGGCGCGGGGGCGGGCGAGTGCCTGCGCGACCTCGGCATCAAGCCCGGCCAACTGCACATGGCGACCTTCGACCTCGTGCCCGTCGTGCTCGACGAGATGAAGAAGGGCTATGTCGACATCACCATCGACCAGCAGCCCTATTACCAGGGCTATCTGCCGATCCTCCAGCTCGCGATGATGAAGAAGTTCGGTCTCAGCGCCTTCGACGTCAACACCGGCAAGGCCGTGGTGGAGCCGAAGGACCTGGAGCAGGTGGAGAAGTTCATGTCGATGGGCGTCCGCTAGATCGCCATTCACCGGCTCTTCCGCCGGAAGGCGGGAGAGCCCTTTAAAGGCCAGAGACCATGAAACCCAATGTCCGCAACCTGATGGCGCGGCCGGAAATGGCGGCGCTGCTGATTTTCGCCGCCCTGTTCGTCGCCTTCAGCTTCATCAACGACCGGTTCTTCGCGACCGGCAACATGACCGTCTACCTGCAGCCGATCCCGGAACTGGCGATCGTCGCGATGGGCATCACGATCCTGATCATCGCCGGGGAATTCGACCTTTCCGTCGGTTCCGTCTTCGGCCTGTCGCCGATGGTGACGGTCCTCCTGATGCAGGCAGGCTGGCCGGTTGCGGTCGCCATCCTTGCCGGCCTCGTGCTGGCGGCGCTGATCGGCCTTGCCAATGGCCTGATCACGCTGCGGCTGAAGATCCCGTCCTTCATCGCCACGCTCGGCATGCTGTTCATGGCCCGCAGCCTCGCCGTCGTGCTGGCCGGGGGCTTCCCGCCGGTCTTCCCGCGCGAACTCGACGTCTCCTGGCTGGTGGGGCGCCTCGATCTCGGTCTCGTCGCGCCGCGCGTGTCGCTTCTCTACATGATCGCCATCGCGCTCGCTCTCGGCTTCGTGCTGCGGCGCATGGATTTCGGCCACTGGATCTATGCGACCGGCGGGCACCCGCAGGCCGCGCGCGACATGGGCATCAAGACCGAGCGGGTGAAGATCGCCTGCTTCATGCTCTGCGCCACGCTCGCGGGGTTTGCCGGCATCATCCAGAGCTTCCGCGTCAAGGTGATCGTGCCCAATCTCGGCACCGGGCTCGAGATGCAGGCGATCGCCGCGGCCGTCATCGGCGGCGTGGCGCTCACCGGCGGCGTCGGCTCCATTCTCGGCGCGGTGGTCGGCACGCTGCTGATCGCCATGATCGAGAACATCCTCATCCTCAGCGGCGTCAACGCCAACTGGTTCATGTTCGCCGTCGGCGCCATGATCGTCGTGGCGGTCGTCCTCAACACGCAGACCCGGCTGAAAGCCGAAGGCATGAAGGGGTAAGCCATGAGCATCGCCGCCAATACGGCCGGAGAGCCGATCATCAAATGCGTCGGCCTGCAGAAATGGTACGGCGCCGTCCATGCCCTGAAGAATGTCGATTTCCATGCCGGCCGCGGCGAGGTGATAGGCCTCGTCGGTGACAACGGCGCCGGCAAGTCGACGCTGATCAAGATCCTGTCCGGCGTGCACACGCAGGACCAGGGCGACATCTTCATCGAAGGCCGCAGCGTCTCCATCACCGGCCCGGAAGTGGCGATGGGCCTCGGCATCGAGACCATCTACCAGTACACGGCCATGGTGCCGGAAATGTCCATCGCGCAGAATTTCTTCATCGGGCGCGAGCCTTTGAAATTCGGCCGCCCCGGCCTCGGCATCGTCGACCGGGCAAAGATGGCGCGCGAGGCGATGGAGGGGCTGCGTGGCGTCGGCCTCCACCTGCGCGGGCCCGATACGCCGGTCAAGGCGCTTTCGGGCGGGCAGCGCCAGGGCGTCGCCATCGCGCGCGCCATGCATTTCCGCTCGAAGGTGCTGATCCTCGACGAGCCGACCAACCACCTCTCGGTCAAGGAGACCAACAAGGTGCTGGACCATGTCGTCGAGCTGAAGGGCCTCGGCGTCACCTCGATCTTCATCAGCCACAACCTGCATCACATCCATCCGATCTCCGACCGGATCGTCGCCATGGCCCGCGGCGAGAAGATCGCCGATCTGCCCGCCGGCGAGATCAGCGTCGACGAGATGACCCGGATGATCAGCTAGCGGCCTTTCCGGCCAGAGACGGGACGCCAGATGTCCCGGCTTTTTCGACAGACAGTTCCATTGGAGCCTCCCATGAAGCGACCCAGAATTACCGATATCCGTGCCACGACCGTCACCGTTCCGCTGGAGGCGCCGCTGCGCCATTCCAACGGGGCCCACTGGGGACGTTTCGTGCGCACCATCGTCGAGGTGGAGACCGATGTGGGCATCGTCGGCCTCGGCGAGATGGGGGGCGGCGGGGAGAGCGCCGAAGCCGCCTTCCGGGCGCTGAAAACCTACCTCGTCGGGCATGATCCCTTCGAGCTGGAAAACCTCCGCTTCATGATCTGCAATCCGACGGCCAGCCTCTACAACAACCGAACGCAGATGCATGCTGCGATCGAATTCGCGTGTCTCGACATCATGGGCAAGTTCCTCGGCGTGCCGGTTTGCGACCTGCTCGGCGGCAGGATGCGCGAGACGGTGCCCTTCGCCAGCTACATGTTCTTCCGCCTGCCCAACAAGGACACGGGCCTCGGCGAAACGCGCACGGCCGACCAGCTCATCGCGCAGACGCTGGAGCTGAAGGAGAAATGCGGCTTCACCTCGCACAAGCTGAAAAGCGGCGTCTTCCCGCCGGACTACGAGCTGGAGGTCTATCGCGCCTGGGCGAAGGCGCTGGGGCCTGACAGCGTGCGCTACGACCCCAACGCCGCCTTCTCCGTCGAGGAGGCGATCCGTTTCGCCAAGGGTATCGAGGATCTCAACAACGACTATTACGAGGACCCGACCTGGGGCCTCAACGGCATGCGCCGCGTGCGAGAGAACACCGGCATGCCGCTGGCCACGAACACCGTGGTCGTCAATTTCGAGCAGCTTGCCGCGAACATCCTCAACCCGGCGGTCGATGTCATCCTGCTTGACACGACCTTCTGGGGCGGCATCCGGCCCTGCGTGAAGGCGGCCGGTGTCTGCGAGACCTTCCAGCTCGGCATCGCCGTGCATTCCTCCGGCGAACTCGGCATCCAGCTCGCCACCATGCTGCATCTCGGCGCCGTCTTGCCGAACCTCGTCTTCCATGCCGATGCGCATTACCACCAGCTTGTCGACGACATCATCGTCGGCGGGCCGATGCGCTACGAGAACGGCGCGATCAAGGTGCCGACCGCGCCGGGCCTCGGCGTGGAGATCGACCGCGACAAGCTCGGCAAATATGCCGACCTCTACAAGACGCTGGGCGGCTATCCCTACGACCGCGATCCTTCGCGCGACGGCTGGTTCTCCGTCGTACCGAACACGCGCTGGGCCGATCCCAACGACGACCGCGTCATCGACTACTGAGGGGTCGGGACATGGCGCTCGATCCGCACGGCACCCCGCGTCCGGCTCCCCGCTGTGGCTGGTCCTCACGCGGCGCCGATTTTCGAATTGACACGTTTCCGGCCGGAGTCTAATTAAAGGTCATGCTATACCTATATGATAGGTTGGAGGGTAGCTTGATAGAGATCGCGCCGGACGGTACGCCACCCCGCATTCGTGCGGAAGCCGATGGATTGCTCGGCAGCGTCGTCAATGCCGTGAAGACCCATATCCGCGAGAACGGGTTGCAGGTCGGCGACTGGCTGCCGAGCGAGGGGGCTTTCTCGGAAAAGCTCGGCGTTTCCCGCAGCATCGTGCGGGAGGCCTATCGCTCCCTTGCCGCGCTGACGCTGATCGATATCGGTAATGGCCGCCGGCCGCGGGTCGCGGCGCCAAGGGCCGATGTCCTGGCGCTGGTCACCGATCACGCCGTCTACACCGACCAGGTGACGATCCAGCAGATATTCGACGTGCGCCGGACGATCGAGCGCCGCACCGTCGTGCTCGCCGCCATGCGCCGCACCGACAAGGAGGCGGCCGGGATCATCGCGCTCGCCGAAGCGATGCAGCGCGACTTTCAGGATCCGCAGAAGGTGATGGAGCACGACATCGCGTTTCACGAGGCGATCGCGACCGCCTCGCGCAATCCCATGTTCGCCCTGATCGTCGGCTCCTTCCATGTGGTCACGCGGCAGACCTGGCCCATCGGCTGGGCGAGCCGGGCCAGCAACGAGACGCGGCAGGAAAGCGTCGACGGCCACATGACGATCGCGCAGGCCATCGCCAGCGGAGACCCGACGCTGGGCGAGCAGGCGATGGTGGAACACTTCGATCTGACGGTGAAGGCGCTGCTGGCGGCGGGAGTGTATTGAACATGAAGATCACCGCGTTCGAAACGGTCCGCGCCCAAGCCTTTCCCAACATTCTCTGGGTCCGCATCCACACGGACGAGGGGCTGGTCGGGCTCGGCGAGACCTTCTTCATGGCCGTGACGGTGGAAGCCTACATCCATGAGGTGGTCGCGCCGAAGCTTCTCGGCCGCGATCCGCTTGAGATCGACAAGATTTCCAAGGATCTGACGGGCTATCTCGGCTTCCGGTCGACGGGGGCGGAGATGCGGGGCAATTCCGCCGTGGACATCGGGCTCTGGGATCTCTTCGGCAAGGTGACCGGCCTGCCGATCGCGCAGCTCCTCGGCGGCTTTTCGCGGCGGGAGATCCGCACCTACAACACCTGCGCCGGCAACACATACATGCGCGAGGCCAAGGGCCAGCAGACCGCCAATTACGGCATAGGCGGCCCGCAGCGCGACTATGACGACCTCAACGGCTTCCTGGAGCGGGCGGACGACCTTGCCGAGGACCTGCTGTCGGAGGGGATCACGGCCATGAAGATCTGGCCCTTCGATATCGCCGCGGAGAAGAGCGCGGGGCAGTATATTTCCGGCCCGGACCTGCGCAAGGCGCTGGAACCCTTCGAGAAGATCCGCAAGCGCGTCGGCGACCGGATGGACATTATGGTCGAGTTCCATTCCATGTGGCAGCTGACGCCCGCCATCCAGATCGCGCGGGCACTGGAGCCCTATGCCACCTTCTGGCACGAGGACCCGATCAAGATGGATTCGCTCTCCAGCCTGAAGCGCTATGCGGCGGCGAGCCGTGCGCCGCTCTGCGCCTCGGAGACGCTCGCCACCCGCTGGGCCTTCCGCGACCTGATGGAGACGGACGCCGCGGGCGTGGTCATGCTCGACCTTTCCTGGTGCGGCGGCATTTCGGAGGCGAAGAAGATCGCCACCATGGCCGAGGCTTGGCACCTGCCGGTCGCGCCGCACGATTGCACGGGGCCGGTCGTGCTGGCCGCATCGACGCATCTTTCGCTCAATGCGCCGAACGCGCTCGTGCAGGAGAGCGTGCGCGCCTACTACAAGACCTGGTACGCCGAGCTGACGACGCAATTGCCGACCGTGAGGAACGGCATGATCACCATTCCGCCGGGGGCCGGACATGGCGTCGATCTCGCGTCGGACCTCGACCGGAAGTTTGACGTCTCGCGCCGCATGTCGGCACTCGAAGGGTAGGGCCCCCGGGTGTCCGGACGGGCGCGATTTTCTGATGATTGCCCGGGGCCGCAGGGCGCCGGGCAGGGAGTTCCATGACGGCGTGAAGGAGCGCCGGACAACCACGATCGATGTTCAACGGGAGGTATGCATCATGATCCGGAAACTGGTAACAGGAACAGCCCTCGGGCTGGCATTCATGGCGTCCGGCGCCAGCGCCGAGGGGCTCAACATCGCCTTCATCAGCCATTCGTCCGCGTCCAATACGTTCTGGCAGTCGGTGAAGAAGGGCTATGACGATGCCTGCGAGAAGGTCGGCGCCTCGTGCCAGCTGATCCTCACGCAGACGGAGGGCTCGGTCGAGCAGGCCGTGGCCAACCTCCAGGCGGCCATCGCCTCAAAGCCGGATGCGATCTTCGTCGCCATCGTCGACAACAATGCCTATGACAACGTGATCAAGGAAGCGGTCGACGCCGGCATCCTCGTGCTCGCCGTCAATGTCGACGACAGCGAAGGCGCCAAGGGCAACGCCCGCAAGGCCTTCATCGGCCAGGGCTTCACCGCGGCCGGCTATTCGCTCGCCAAGGCGCAGTCCGAGAATTTCCCGAAGGACGGGCCGCTCAACCTTCTCGTCGGCGTCAATGCGCCGGGCCAGACATGGTCCGAGCAGCGGGCCGGCGGCGTCATGAAGTTCCTCGAGGAATACAAGGCCGAGCACGCCGACCGCCAGATCACCATCACGCGCATCGATTCGGCGACGGACCTTGCCCTCACGGCCGACCGCATCGGCGCCTATCTCAACGCCAATCCCGACACGACGGCCTATTTCGACACGGGCTACTGGCACGCGGGCGTTGCCAAGGTGCTGAAGGACCGGGGCATCGAGCCGGGCAAGGTCCTGCTCGGCGGCTTCGACCTCGTGCCGGAAGTGCTCCAGCAGATGGAAGCCGGCTATGTGCAGGTGCAGGTCGACCAGCAGCCCTACATGCAGGGCTTCATGCCCGTCATGCAGGCCTATCTCTGGAAGACGGCCGGCCTGACGCCCTCGGACATCGATACCGGGCAGGGCATCGTCACGCCGAAGGACGTTCCGACCATTCTCGAAATGGCAAAGCAGGGCCTGCGCTGATCCGGCGCGCCCGACACGCAACCGGCGTCTTGCCCCGAAAGGCAAGACGCCGAACCACAAGTGGCGGTCCATGAAGCGGTTTCTGAAAATCTATCTCGACAAGCCGGAGCTTGCCGGCCTCGCCCTGCTGATCGTTCTCCTGGTCGTCTTCCAGGTGAAGTCGAACGGCGTCCTGCTCTCCTTCGAGAACGTGCGCGGCGTCATGGGCCTGCTGCCGGAAATGGCGCTCGTCGCCATCGGCGTGACGATCCTGATGATCTGCGGCGAGTTCGACCTGTCGGTCGGCTCGGTCTTCGCGCTGATGCCGATGTCGATGGCCGTGATGCTGAATGCCGGCGTGCCATTCACGGGCGCGGTGCTGCTGGGGCTTCTGGTCTGCGCGGTGATCGGCTTCATCAACGGCTATGTCACGCTGCAATTCGCCATTCCGAGCTTCATCACCACGCTCGGCATGCTGTTCATCGCACGGTCGCTGACCATTGTCATCTCCGGCGGCTTCCCGCCGCTGCTGCCGGCCGACCTGCCGACCTGGCTGTTCACGGACTATATCTGGCAGGGCGCGCTGTTCCGCATGTCCTTCCTCTGGTTCGTCGGCATCGCGGCACTGGCCGCGGCCATGCTGTCGCTCACCAATTTCGGCAACTGGATCCGCGCGACCGGCGGCTTCAACGAGGCGGCTGCCTCGATGGGCATCCCCGTCAAGCGTGTCAAGATCGTCTGCTTCATGCTCTGCTCGGTGCTGGCGGGCTTCGCCGGCCTTCTGCAGGTGCTGCGCCTCGGCTCGCCGCTTCCCTCCATCGGCGAGGGGCTGGAATTGCAGGCGGTCGCCGCCGCCGTCATCGGCGGCACGGCGCTGGCGGGCGGCATCGGCACGGTCTTCGGCGCGATCATCGGCACGCTGCTGATCCGCACCATCGACAACGGCCTCGTCCTGTCGCGCGTCGATGCCAACTGGTTCAAGTTCGCCATCGGCGTGCTCACCATGTTCGCCGTCATCGCCAATGCCTGGATGGGCAAGATTTCCCGCAAGATCAAGGTGGAGGCGCACAAGTGACGACACCGGTCATCGAATGCCGCAACCTGCAGAAATGGTATAGCGGCGTGCACGCGCTGAAGAACGTCAACCTCACCATCCATCCCGGCGAGACCGTCGGGCTGGTGGGCGACAACGGGGCGGGCAAGTCGACGCTCATCAAGATCCTCTCCGGCGTCCACCATCAGGATTCCGGCGAGGTGCTGATCGAAGGCAGGAAGGTCGACCTGCGCAGCCCCAAGGACGCGATGCGCCATGGGCTGGAGACGATCTACCAGTACAATTCCATGGTGCCCACCATGTCGATCGCCCGCAATCTCTTCATCGGCCGCGAGCCGATGAAATGGTCGCTCTTCGGTGTCGGCCTCATGGACCAGAAACGCATGCGCGCCGAAAGCGTGCAGGCCATCGCCGATGTCGACCTGCACCTGCGCTCGCCGGATGCACTTGTCGGCGAGCTTTCCGGCGGCCAGCGGCAGGGCGTCGCCATCGCCCGCGCCATGCATTTCAAGTCGAAGGTGCTGATCCTCGACGAGCCGACCAACCATCTCTCCGTCAAGGAGACCGACAAGGTCATCGGCTTCGTGCGGGGCCTGAAGGCACAGGGGCTGACCGGCATCTTCATCTCGCACAACATGCAGCATGTCTTCCAGTCCTGCGACCGGATCGTGGCCATGGCCCGCGGCGAGATCGTGTTCGACAAGCCCACTTCCGAAACCTCCATCGACGAGGTCCACGCGCTTCTGTGAGGAGACCATGACAGAGCTGACAGGAAAGACCGTCCTTCTCACCGGCGCGCTCGGCACGCTCGGCCGCGCCCAGGCAGACCGGCTGGCCCGCGCCGGGGCGAGCCTGCTGCTGCTCGACCGTCCGGGCGCCGGCGGCGGCGAAGACTTTGCCGCCGAGGTGGCCCGCGCGAATGCGGGCAGGGCCCTCTATGTCGGCGAGGACCTGAACGACCTTGCCTCCGCGGAAAGGCGCGTGTCCGCGCTCTCTCGCGAGCATGGCGGCATCGATATTCTCATCAACAATGCCGCGCTGATCATCAACAAGCCCTTCGAGGAATTCTCGCTGGAGGAATACGAGGACCAGGTCCGCGTCAATTCCTCCGCCGCCTTCGCGCTGGCCCGCGCCGTGGCGCCGGCCATGAAGGAAAAGGGCTATGGCAAGATCGTCAATTTCTGCTCGGTCACGCTGAACGGCCGCTGGGACGGCTATGTCCCCTATGTCGCTTCCAAGGGCGCGATGCTGGGGCTGACGAAGTCGCTGGCGCGCGAGCTCGGGCCGCATGGCGTGCGCGTCAATGCGGTCTCGCCCGGCGCGGTGGTGTCGGAGGCGGAGGCGCGCGTCTTCGCCGACCGGCTGCAGGCCTATAACGACTGGATCCTAGAGAACCAGTCGCTGAAGGCACGCATCCAGCCGGAGGACGTGGCGGAACTGGTGCATTTCCTCGTCTCGCCGGCATCCGACATGATCTCCGGCCAGAACATCGCTGTCGACGGCGGCTGGTGATGGCGGTTTCGCTTTCCAACGGCAGGGCGCGCATCACCGTGCGGCCCGATCTCGGCGCCGGGCTGACGGCGTTCGACGTGCGGCATGGTGAAGGCTGGCAGCCGATCTTCCGGACGGTCGATCCCGGGACGGCGCATCCCTTCGCCCTGTCCAATATCCTGCTCGTGCCTTTTTCCGGGCGCGTTTCCGGCGGCGGCTTCTCGTTCGACGGTGTCTTCCATGCATTGCCCCGCAACATGGAGAGCGAGGCCTATCCGCTCCACGGCGGCGGCTTTTCGGCCGCGTGGCATGTCGCGTCGGAAGGGGCGGATTTCATGAGCCTTGCGCTGTCGGCGGAAGGGCCGGGGCCATTCCGTTTCGACGCGGCGGTGACGTATCGCCTCGACGGTGCCGGGCTCGTCATGACGCTCGACGTCACCAACCGCGCCGCCATCCGGCTGCCTTATGGCCTTGGTTTCCATCCCTGGTTCGTGCGCGATGCGGATACGACGCTCGCCGCCCCCGCCACGGATGTCTGGCTGGAGCAGGCCGATCATCTTCCGAAGGGCCGCGAGCCCGTCGCCAAACATCCGGACATGGATTTCAACCAACCCCGGCTTCTTCCTGTCCGATGGATCAACAACTGGTTCGACGGTTGGGACGGCAAGGCGCGGATCGTCTGGCCGGGAAGAGGGCTTGCGGCGGATATCGAGGCGAGCGGGGCGCTGAACCGCTATGTCGTCTTCTCGCCCGCCGCGGATGCGGACTTCGTCTGCTTCGAGCCGGTGACGCATCCCGTGGACGCCTTCAACCTGCCCGGTGAGCCGCAGGACCATGGGCTCAAGGTGCTGGAACCGGGCGAAAGCCTCGGCGTCTCCATGCGCATCACGATCCATCCCGCATGATGAAAGCGTAAAGGCCGCGGTCCGGTGTCGGAGACGCGGCCTTTGCGAGATCGGCAAGGCGCATCAGGTCCGCCGGCCGGCGGCTGCCGAGCGGAGGTTGTCGAGCAGCACGGCGAGCAGCAGGATGAGGCCGCGCACGACATATTGGTAGAATGCCTGGATGTTGAGGAGATTCATGACGTTCTCCGCAATGCCCATGATGAGCACGCCGACGATGACGCCCGTCATGGCCGCCCGGCCGCCGGCAAGCGAGACGCCGCCGAGCACGCAGGCCGAGATGACCGAGAGTTCGAGGCCCGTGGCGGCATTCGGCTGGCCCGAGGTGATGCGCGAGGCGAGCAGCACGCCGGCCACCGCGCAGACGAAGCCCTGCAGCGCGAAGATCCAGATGCGCATGTTGGAGACATTGACGCCGGCAAGGCGCGAGGCCTCGGGATTGCCGCCGATCGCCAGCGTGTTCTTGCCGAAGACCGTGCGGTTCAGCACGAAGCCGAAGACGATGAAGAAGACGGCCATGACCCAGATCGGCGTCGGGATGCCGAGGAATTTCGACAGGGCAAGCTGGTAGAATCCGGGATCGTTGATGCCGACGGCGCGGCCGTCCGAGGCGATCAGCGCGAAGCCGCGCACGATCTGCATGGTGGCGAGCGTCGTGATGAGCGCGTTGATGCGGAAGCGGGCGATGACCACGCCGTTGATGAGGCCGACCGCCCCGCCGCACAGAAGCGCGGCGATGAGGCCGATGACGATCGAGCCCGAGGCATTGGAGGCCATGACGGCGATCATGCCGGAAAAGGCGACGGTGGAGCCGACCGACAGATCGAAATCGCGCGAGGCGAGGCAGAACATCATCGTGCAGGCGACGATGCCGATGGTGACCACCGATTGCAGCAGGCCGAGCATGTTGCGCTCGGTCAGGAAGTTCGGAACCGTGAGCGCCACGATGGCGAAGGCGACGGCGAAGATGACGACGAGGCCCTGCTCGCCGAGGAGGAGTTTTTTCAAGGACGTCATCGCGACTGGACCTGCTGTGTTGGAAGTTCGCTGGCATTGGCCACATCGGGAAGAGCGGCGGCGAGGATGCGGCGCTCGTCGAAATCGGCGCGCTCGATATCGGCGGCCACCCGGCCCTGGCACATGACCATGATGCGGTCGGTGATGCCCATCACCTCGGGCAATTCGCTCGATATGACGACGATCGCCATGCCCTGGCCGGCAAGCTCGTAGAGGATTTCGTAGATTTCCGACTTGGCGCCGACATCGATGCCGCGCGTCGGCTCGTCGATGATGAGGACCTTCACGCCCTGTTCGGAAAGCCAGCGGCCGAGAATGACCTTCTGCTGGTTGCCGCCGGAGAGATTGACGATGTCCTGCTTGCGCGAGGGCGTGCGCACGCGCAGCCTGGCGATGAAGCGCTCGGCCAGTTCCGCCTCCTTCTTCGGCTGGAGAATGCCGAAGGGGGAGAAATGGCGGCGCGAGGAGATCGCCATGTTCTCCTCGATGTTGCGGCCCTGCACGATGCCGTCGAACTTGCGGTCCTCCGGGCAGAGCACGATGCCGGCACGGATGGCGTGTGGCGGACTGTCGGGTATGACCGTTCTTCCATCGACGCTGACGGTGCCTTGCAGGCGGCTGTCCGCGCCGTAGACGAGGCGCGCCATCTCGCTGCGCCCGGCGCCGATCAGGCCGAAGAAGCCGAGGATCTCGCCCTGGCGCACGGAGAAACCGATCGGGTTGCGCAGCTTGCGGCCGGCAAGGTCCTTGACCTCCAGCCGCACGGCACCCCGCTCGCGCGGGCGAAAACCCCAGATGTTGGAAATCTCGCGCCCGACCATTTCGGCGATGATCTGCTCGCGCGTGATCTCGGTAATCGCGGGATGATGGGCGGCAAGCTTGCCGTCGCGCAGCACCGTGAGGCTGTCGCACAGGCGAAAAATCTCATCGAGGCGGTGCGAGACGTAGAGGATGACCTTGCCCTGCGCGCGCAGGCGGTCGATCAGCGCAAAGAGGATTTCGCTTTCGCGCGAGGAGAGCGAGGAGGTGGGCTCGTCCAGCGCGATGACGCGCGCATCGGCCATCACGGCCTTGGCGATCTCCACCATCTGGCGCTCGCCGATCGAGAGCGAGGCGACCTTGGCGGCGGGATCGATGTCGATGCCGATCTCCGCAAGCTTCTCCTTGACCACGCCGACGAGGCGCGTGCGGTCGATGACGCCGGCCCTGCCGGGAAAGCGGCCGAGCCAGAGGTTTTCGGCGACCGTCAGTTCGGGCACGAGCTGGAGTTCCTGGTGGATGACGATGACACCGGCCTCGAAGGCATCCCGCACGGAGCGGTAATGCTGCGTCTTGCCGTCGATGAGGATCTCGCCGGCATCGGCGGACTGGTCGCCGGAGAGCACGCGGATGAGGGTGGATTTGCCTGCGCCGTTTTCGCCCATCAGGCCATGCACGGCGCCCTTCTTCACGCAGAAGGAAACGTCGGCGAGCGCCTGCACGCCGGGATATCCCTTGGATATCGCCCTGAATTCGAGAAAGTCCGTCATGTCAGCACCCCGAAAGAGGCCCGGCGGCTATGCCGCCGGGCTGAGCTCGTCCTCAGAGGATGATTATTCGATGCCGAGGTCCTTGCGAACCGTTTCGTAATTGTCGCGCAGCGCGACCTGGCCGGCGGTCAGGATCAGCTTTTCCGGCTCCTTGCCGTTGGCGACCCAGTCATACATGTTGAGCGCGGTCTCGTAGCCGTGGCGCTTCGGCGAGATGATAACGGTGCCGAAGAAGCCGGTGGCTGCGGGCTTCTTGAACTCGTTGATCGCCGAATCCGCCCCGCCGATGCCGACGCCGATCATGCTGTCGGCGGCAATGCCGACGCTTTCGGTGGCGCGCACCGCGCCGAGGACGGCTTCGTCATTGAGGCCGACGGCGACCCAGTGCTTGATGCCGGCATTCTTGTTGAGAACGACGGTCGCGGCATTGAGGGCGGCTTCCGTATCGGTCTTGGCCTGGGGCGCGTCGAAGATGTTGGCTTCCGGGAAGCCGGCGGCCTTCAGCACGGAGAGTGCGCCTTCGACACGATCGACCGCCGTCGGGAGCTGGTCGTAGGAGACGCGGATCGCGCCGACATCCTTCATGTCCCAGCCGCGCTTCTTGATTTCGTCGACGATCGTCTGGCCGACGGCCTCGCCGATCTTGGTGGCGGAAATGCCCATATGCGGCACGTCCTCGATCGGGCTGCCATCGGCATTGACGAGGCGGTCGTCGACGGTCATCAGCTTGAGATCGTTGGCGGCGGCCTTGGCGACGATACCGGGGCCGAGCTTGACGTCCGGCGTGCAGATGATGAAGCCTTGGGCGCCCTGCGCGCCGAGATTGTCGATGGCCGACTGAACCTTCTCGCCATCTTCCGCGCCGATCTTGACGAGCGTGAAGCCCTTCTCCCTGGCGGCGACGTCGGCGAACTTCCACTCGTCCTGGAACCACGGCTCTTCCGGCTGCTTCACGATGAAGCCGATCTTGACGTCGGCGGCGAAGGCGGAGGTTGCTGCGAATACGGCGACGGTGCCAGCCAGGATGGCTGCCTTGATAAAGCCCATTGTCTCTCTCCCAAAACAACTGCGTCTGCAGTGCCCTTGGTGTAGGGTTTTTCATCATATCCGTCAATTGTCTTTGTATGATGAATTGAATATCGATGTATGATAGTGATGTCGGATCGACGCGAAACCGGCCGTCGCCAGCGCGGCTGAAACCGGTTATGCATCGCAGGCTGAGTGGGATGGAGAATGGTCGTGCAGCAACAGAGTGAGCGCCCGGATATGTCCGAAGGCGAGGGGAGCGTGCGCCGGCCCCGGGTGCAGAAGAACGTGACGCGGACGATCGCGACAGATATCTGCGCCGATGTCTTCCCGGTCGGCGCCTTCCTGCCGACGGAGAACGAGCTGTGCCTGCGCTACGGCGTCAGCCGCACGGTGATCCGGGAATCGCTGAAGAGCCTCGAATCCAAGGGGCTTGTGCGCGGGCGCTCGCGCGTCGGCACCGTCGTCTGCCCGAAGGAGGAGTGGAACATCCTCGACCAGCAGGTGCTGGAATGGATCGGTCCGCGCATCTTCGAACTCGACCTCCTCAACTGCGTGCTGGATGCGCGCCGCGCCATCGAGCCCTTCGCCGCGGAATTCGCCGCCGAGCGGGCGACGCTGCAGGAGGTCGCCGAGATCGAGCGTGCCTGGGAGGAGATGCGCGATGCGGAGGGGGACCTCGAAGCCTTCACCAAGGCCGACGTCGCCTTTCATGCGGGGCTTTTGAAGGCGAGCCACAACCAGGTCTTCATGCAGCTCGCCAGCATCATCCGGGCGGCGCTGGAATTCTCCCTGCATGCGTCCAACGAGGCGGCGGATGCGCGCGGCGAGGCGGTGGAAATCCACAGGCAGCTCGTCGAGGCGCTGCGCCTTCGCGACAGGCAAGCCGCCCGCGAATGCTCGCGCCGCATGCTCGACATCGCCGCGCGCGACATCGCGATCGCCGTCCGCAATCATCCGTCGTCGAACGGCCGCTGAGGAGAACCGACATGGCAGGACGTCTCGAAGGCAAGCGGATCGTCGTCACAGGGGCGGCGCAAGGCATCGGCCTCGCCATGGCCGAGGCCTTTCTTGCGGAAGGGGCGAGCCTCTTCCTGATCGACCGCGACGGCGACCTGCTTTCCGCTGAGACGGAGCGCCTGCGCGCGGCCGGCGGGCGGATCGGCCATGCGGCTGCCGATATCACGGATGCAGCGGCCATCGAGAGTGCCGTGACAGCCGCAATGCTGGAGATCGGCCGGCCGAACGCGCTCGTCAACAATGCCGGTGTCAATGTCTTCTTCGAACCGTTGAAGCTTTCCGATGCCGACTGGCAGCGCTGCTTCGACATCAATCTCAAGGGCGCCTGGAATTGCAGCCGCGCGGTGCTGCCGGGCCTGATCGAGGAAGGCGGCGGCGTCATCCTCAACATCGCCTCCACCCATGCCTTCACCATCGTTCCCCACAGCTTCCCCTATCCGGTTGCCAAGCATGCCCTGCTCGGCATGACCAAGGCCCTCGGCCTCGAATATGCCGGGCAGGGCGTGCGCGTGAACGCGCTGGCGCCGGGCTATGTGCGCACGCAGAAGGTCGTGGACTACTGGAACAGCTTCCCCGATCCCGCGGCAGCCGAGGCGGAGACCCTGAAGCTCCATCCCGGCGGGCGCATCGCGACGCCGGAGGAAATCGCCAAGGCGGCGCTCTTCATGATCTCGGACGAATGCCCGTTCATGAATGCCACCTGCCTGACGGTCGATGGCGGGATGACGGTGCTCCACCATCCCTGAGCGGTTCGCACGGAAACGGGCCCTTGGCAGAAGGAGGCATTCGTGGCCGATATGCGCCTGCCACGCTCCTGACGCGCGCCGTATCACCGCCAACAGGCCGCAGGTAGCAATGCCGCCTCCTTCCGGAAAACCTGATCCATGCGATTGTTAATCCGGAAGAGGCGAACTAGTTTCGGCCTGCCGAACCCGCCGGAATCCTCATGCCCGATCCGATTGCAAAACCCGATCTTCCATCGCCAGCGGCGCGCGCGCTCCAGCTGCGCTCGCTGTTCGCCCTGAACAAGCCGGGTGCCCGGCGCTGGCCGTTTGCACTCCGCGCAGCCCTTGCCATGGGCGTGCCCGCGGCGATCGGCTGGGCGGCGGGGGACCTGCCGGCGGGACTGATGGCGACGATCGGCGGCTTCACCGCCGTCTACGGCAATGACCGGCCGTTCCTGAACCGCGCCTTTCATCTTGGCGCGATCGCGGTATCCTTCGCGCTTGCCGTGATGATCGGCGTGGTGGCGGGCGGCACCGAGTGGCTGACCGTTCCGGTGGTGACGTTGCTCGCGACCGCCGCCGCCTTCCTGTGCAGCGCGCTGAAGGTCTCCCCGCCGGGGGCCTATCTCTTCACGCTTGCGGTCGCGGCCGGCACGGCGATGGGGGCGGAGCACCTGTCCTGGTGGCATGTGGGCACGCTCGTCCTTGCCGGCGGGGCTTTCGCCTGGGTTCTGCATATGGCAGGGGCGATCCTTGCGCCGCGCGGGCCCGAGGTTCTGGCCCTGAAGGCGGCGGCCCGCGCGGTCGGCGATTTTCTCATCGCGGCGACGACCCCGGGCGGGGACACGGCCCGGCATCAGGCGGCCATTGCGCTGCATCTCGCATGGACGGTGCTGGTCAGCCAGCAGCCCGTGCAGCCTCGCCCGAACGGAACCTTGTCGCGGCTGCGCGCCGAGGGCCGGGAACTGCACATGATCTTCGCCGAGGCGATCAATGCGGTGGGGGCGGGCGAACCGATCCCGCAGGCGAATGTCGAGCGCGTGCAGGCAATCGCCCGGCAGGGGGCGATGCCGGTGGACGTCACCAATCCCGGCCATATCCCGCTCGGCCGCGTCAGCGGCTGGCAGCTCCTGAAGGAAGGCGCAAGGCCGGGCGCGCAGGCATTCGAGATCGGCCTGCGGGTGGCGGTGGCTTCGGCGGTGAGCGGGCTCTTCGGCTGGTTGACGAATATCGAGCATGCCTACTGGATCACCGCCGCCGCCGTGCTGATGCTCTACCAGGGCCTCGACCGGGCGACGATGCTGCAACGCGGCATCCAGCGGGTTGGCGGCACCCTGATCGGCACGGTCCTCGCCGGCGTCGTCCTGTATCTTCACCCCGAAGGGCTGTGGTTCGCGGCCACGATTGCCCTCCTCCAGTTCATCATCGAATTGCTGGTGCTGCGCAATTACGGGCTCGCGGTCGTCTTCATCACGGCGATTGCCCTCACCATCGCCTCCGGCGGTCATCCGGTGGCCGACATTCCCCATCAGGTCTGGGTCCGCGCGGAAGATACCTTTCTCGGCTGCGCGATCGGTGTCGCGGCGTTCCTGCTTCTGGCGAAACGGGGAACGAAACGGGCGATTTCGCAGGAACTGTTCCGGACCTGGGGGGCGATCGATCTGGTCGCCCAGCATCTTGCGACGGGCGATGCCGATACGGCGGGCGTGCGCGGCGCCCGGCGCAACCTGCAGCATCACATAATCCTGCTGCTGCAAAGCTACGATGCGGCGGCCGGAAGCGGTGCGGAAAGCCGGGCCACGGCGGAACCGCTCTGGCCCGCCGTCGTCGCCACCCAGCGCCTCGCCTACCGCCTGCTCGCCGCCGCCTGGCGGATCGAGGCCGCATCGGCGACAGGGGAAAATACCGCACTTGCGGAAGAACTGTTCGGCAAGGAAGGCGCAGCGCAACTGCACGCCTGCCTCGCCGGGATAGTCAATGCGTTCCACAACGGCACCGCACCGCCGCCCGATCCCGAGGTTCCGGCATTTCTCGAAGCGGAAATCCGCTTGCTGGGCAGCTCGATCGTCACCCCGTCCAGCCGGGCCTGACGGAAGACGCTATTGAGCGGCGACCTTCAGCTTTGCCTGTTCCAGTGACCAGTATTCCATGTCGAACAGGTCCGCCTCGCCGATGGGCGTGAAGCGGCCATAGGCTTCGGCGGCGTTG
The DNA here is from genome assembly GCF_055330205.1 of Shinella sp. R2-11. Classification (NCBI taxonomy): domain Bacteria; kingdom Pseudomonadati; phylum Pseudomonadota; class Alphaproteobacteria; order Hyphomicrobiales; family Rhizobiaceae; genus Shinella; species Shinella sp. R2-11. Next base: position 103,422 of record NZ_JBVAPC010000003.1, read on the forward strand.
ATGGCGCGGGTCGCCTGCTCGCAGAGGTCGCCGCCGATCCTGGCGGCCTTCGCGTTGGCGCCGAGGGCATAGATGCCCTTGCCGCGGACCAGAACGAGGCGCGGATAGACGTCCAGCATCTGCTTCGGCTCATTGGTGCGGGCGGCGTTGCGTTTGAAGTAGGCGCGGTAGCGATCGGCATAGGCTGCAAGCGCAACGTCGATCGCGGCCTCGTCCGCATTGGCCTCGATGATCATCGGCCAGGGCTTGATGCGGATGACGTGATCCGGCGTGACGGTGCCGCGCAGGCCGATCGCCTCGACGTTTTCATTGCCGGCATGTTCGCGGATCGCGGCGGTGGAGCGGTAGTCGAGGAAGACGCCCCTGGCGAAGGGCGAGCCGTCGCGGGCAAGCGCGGCTTCCAGCCGCGCCGTCAGCGCCGCGTCCTCCTCGCCGTCGCTCGGCTGCGGGCCGGAGAGCGTGACGCCCTTACGCGCCAGCTCGTCTTCCGCCATGGTGACGAATTCGATCATCAGCTCGTAGGAGGCGCGGGCATCGTCGGCGAAGGTGAAGAGGCCGTGGTTCTCCAGCCAGAGGCCTTCGCAGCCCGGATGGTCGCGGTAGATGCGGTCGGCGACGATGGAAAGGTCGAAGCCGGGCATGACATAGGGCACATAGGCAAGGCGCTCGCCGTAGACGCGGCTGATGGTCTCGCGCATGTCGGGCTGGTCGGCGAGCGCCAGGATCGCCGTCGCATGGGTGTGGTCGACGAAGGCGAAGGGCAGGAAGGCGTGCAGCAGGGCTTCGACGGACGGGTTCGGCGCGTCCGCCTCGATGAGGCTGGCGCGCAGCAGGGCGACCATGTCCGGATCGGAGAGCTTCGGGCCGTTGCGGGCTTCGAGCAGCGGGGCGAGACGGACGGCAGGCAGGCCCGGCGCCTCGATCGTGTCGAGGTCCCAGCCGCTGCCCTTGATGTGCATGAGGGCTTCGCCGTCGGCCGAGATCACCTTGACGGAGGTGTTTCCGCCGCCGTGCAGCACGAGGTCCGGGTCGCCGCCGATGATGCGGGAGGTATAGATGCGAAGGCCGAGGGCTTCGCTCTGTCCGGCCCCGCGCGCGGCCTCCACGTAACGGGCTGCGTCCTCGTCGTTCCAGCGGCTTTTCATGCGGATTGTCCTGTCCTTGAAATGAGTGCGGCGGGCAGCCGGAGCCGCCCGCCGTCCATATGTTGTCAGAAGTCGAAGTTGGCGATGTTGTCCTTGGTGAAGACGGTGCGCTCCGGCAGCAGGATGATGCCGTTGCCGTCGGCCTCGTAATCGTAGCCCTGCACCTTGTTGGCTGAGACCTCGACCGTGCCGACGCCGGGGATCTCCAGCTTGTCGCCGACCTTCATCGGGCCGTTCTTCAGGACGTGATCGGCGACATAGACCGAGATCTTGCCCTGCTGCGTGACGTCCCACAGGCCGAAGCGCTGGATCGTGCCGCGCTCGATATAGGGGCGCATGACGTTCGGCGTGGAGAAGCCGACGATGGTGACGCCCTCGGCGCGCTTCAGGTTTTCCGCTGCCTGCGCGGCGGCCGGCAGGGCGTTGGCGTCGGGCGCGATGATAGCGTCGAGGTCCGGATAGGTCTGGAGGATGCTTTCGGCCGTCTGCAGCGACTTCTGCGCGTCGTTGTAGCCGTACTGCGTGGTGACGATCTCCCAGCCCGGATGCTCCTTGGCGATCTTCGCCTTGGCGGCTTCCGCCCAGGCGTTCTGGTCGGTCACGGTCGGGCTGGAATAGAAGAAGGCGACCTTGGCCTTTTCCTTCGTCACGCCTTCGGCTGCCATGTCGACCAGGAGGCCGCCGAGTTGTTCGGGCGTGCCCTGGTTGATGTAGTAGCTGCGGCAATCCGGGTTGACGTCGCTGTCCCAGGTCATGACGAGCACGCCGCGATCCATCGCGCGCTTCAGCGCCGGGCACAGGCCGTCCGGCGAGACGGAGGAGACGATCAGCGCATTGTAGCCCTGGTTGACGAAGTTGTTGATGAACTGCACCTGGCCGGAAACGCTGGGCTCCGTCGGGCCGTCATAGGTGACCTTGACGCCGAGCTCCTCGCCGGCCTTCGTCGCGCCGGCACCGCCGGAGGTGAAGAAGCCGACGCCCACCAGCTTGGGGATGAAGGCGATCTGGTTTTCGGCATGGGCCGCGCCCGAGGCGAGCATGGTGCCGGCAAGAAGCGCCGCGGCGACGGCGCCGGATTTCATGATGTTCTTGATCATTCTCATTCTCCTCCTGAAGTGACTGCCGCCCGGGTCTGTCTTCTTTGCCGGGCGACGGCGATGAAATCGGCCAGCATTGCGCTTCCGTGGCGCAATGCGACCGCGATAACCAGCAACCCTCCCGAAAGTGCGCTGGAAATCTGGCTGGGGACGCCGGCCGCCTGCAGGCCCTGCTGCAGGTAACCGATGACGAAGGTGGCGATCAGGGTGCCAAGGATGGACCCTTGCCCGCCATAGATGGAGGCGCCGCCGAGCACGGCCGCGGTGACGGCCGGCAGCAGCGTCGCCGAGCCGAGGTCGACGCGGGCGGAGCCGAAATAGGCCGACATGACGAGGCCGGCGATGGCGGCCGAGACGCCGGTGATGACATAGGTGATCGTCTGCACGCGGCCGACCGGGATGCCGGCGAAGCGCGCCGCGCTTTCCGACTGGCCGGAGAGGAAGACGGCGCGGCCGAAGCGCGTGAAGTGCAGGAGCACGACCAGCACGAGGGCGAGCGCGAGGAACAGCGCGAGCGGGGCCGGCAGGCCGAGGACTTCCGCATAGCCGAAGGCGTTGAAGGCGTCCGGGAAATTACCGATGCCCTCGTAGCCGCCCGCGCCGACGAGACCGGAGGCGACGGTTGCGGTGCCCTGGAAGAGATAGAGGCTGCCGAGCGTGACGACGAGCGGCTGGATCTTCGACAGGTGGATGACGGTGGCGTTGAGAAGGCCGCAGAGCGCGCCGGAGACGAGCGCCAGCGCGATCGAAAGCGGCAGCGGCACGCCGTAGAAGGTGGCGACGCCGAAGACGATGGCGGCAAGGCCGATCACCGAGGCGAAGGAGACGTCGATGCCGTCGGCGATGATGACGAGGGTCAGCGGCAGGGCGACAATGCCGATCTGCACGAAGTCCGAGGTGCCGTAGATCAGGTTCGCGACATTGAGGAAGCGCGGATTGACGAGGCCGAAGATGGCAAGCTCGGCGACGAGCATGGCAAGGAGGGCGGTCTCCCAGCGGAAGATGAGCTTCTTCATCGGCCGGCCTCCACGCTGCGCGCCGTCGTCGTTTCAGCGGATTGGGCGGGGCCGCGCTCGTGCACGGCATAGCGGCGGGCGCGGATGCGGCGGTCGATGATCTGGCGGATGCGCCCGTCGAGCAGCAGCACCGAGAGCAGGATCGCGCCGGCGATGAAGTCGTTCCAGTAGGCGGGTATCTTCAGGAAGACCAGCGCGCTGTCGATGGAGGTGATGAAGATGACGGCGGAAAAGACGCCCGCGACCGAGCCGGTGCCGCCGAGCAGGCTCACCCCGCCGAGCACGTTGACGGCGATGGCCTTCAGCTCGATGCCGTTGCCGGCCTGGTTGGGGATGAAGCCGATCTGCGCGGCGAAGACGAGGCCGGCGAGCGCGGCGCAGATGCCCGTCGCGACGAAGGCGGTGAACTGCACGCGCCTGACCGGCACGCCGAGATGGTGTGCGGCGGCGCGGTTGTCGCCGACGGCGTAGAAATAGCGGCCGAAGCGCGTCTTGCGCAGCACGAGCCATGCAAGCACGACGAGAACGAGCACGACGACAGTGAGCGCGGAGAAGCCGGGGCCGAGGTTGCCGGCGAGCGCCTTCAGGCCCTGCGGCAGGTCCTCGATCCAGCGTCCGCCGGTCAGAACGAGCATGATGCCGCGATAGAGGCCGAGCGTGCCGAGCGTGGCGACGATGGAGGGGATGCCGAGATAGGCGACCATCAGCCCGTTGAAGGCGCCGGCCGCTGCCCCCGTCATCAGGCAGAAGGCGATGGCGAGCGGCAGGCCGAGGCCGGCATTGAGCGAGAGGCCCAGCACGGCGGCGCTGAGGCCGAGCACCGAGCCGCTGGAAACGTCGATGTTGCGCGTCAGGATGACGATCATCGTGCCGAGCGAGATGAGCATCAGCACGAGGCTGTTGGAGACGACGACCGAGGCCGTCGCGCCGGAGAGATAGCCGGGCGCGGCCGCGCCGATGGCGGCATAGGCGACGACGAGAACGGCGATGAGCGTTGCGACGCGATTGCGCGCGAAGAGGTCAAGCATGGCGGGCCTCCGAGGCGCCGAAGGCAAGGCGGGCGATGGCGTCGACCGAGATGTCGTCCGTCAGTTCCCCGCCGGACTGGCCGAAGGCCATGACCTCGACTCGGTCGGCGAGCTGTTCGATCTCGTCGAAGTCCGACGAGATGAGGACGATGGCGACGCCTTCTGCGGCGAGCTTGCGGATGAGGTCGTAGATGTCGTTGCGGGCGGCGACGTCGACGCCGCGCGTCGGCTCGTCGAGGATGAGCACCTTCGGCCGGGCCGAGAGGCATTTTGCCAGCAGCACCTTCTGCTGGTTGCCGCCCGAAAGGCCGCGCGCCTCCTGGCCGGGACCGGTGCACTTGATGCCCATGCTGGACCGGAACTCATCGAAAGCCTTCCGTTCCGCACCGGGGCGCAGGAAGAAGGGCAGGCGATGCACGAGATAGGACGAGACGTTCCAGAAGAGCGGCGCTTCGAGGAAGAGGCCGTGCTGCTGGCGGTCTTCCGGCAGGTAGACGAGGCCGTGGTCGATGCAGATGCGCGGCGAGCGCTTCTTCAGCTCCGCCCCGTCGAAGACGACGCTGCCCGCCGTCTGGGGGCGGAGGCCGAAGAGCGTTTCAGCGAATTCCGTGCGCCCCGCGCCGACCACGCCGGCAAGGCCGAGGATCTCGCCGGCCCTGACGTCGAGGCTGATATTGCGAAAACCCTCGCCGCTGAGGCCGCGCACGCTGAGGCGCGGCTGGCCGATCTGCGCGACCTTGCGGCCGGTGCGATCCTTGCCCGAGGCCTCCGTGATCTGCACGCGGCTCATCGCGTCGATGATCTCGGCGTCGCTATAGGCTTCGAGCGGGCCGGAAAGCACGATGACGCCGTCGCGCAGCACGCTGATCGTGCCGCAGATCTCGCGGATTTCGCGCAGCTTGTGCGAGATGAAGAAGATGCCGACGCCCTGCGCCTGCAATTTGCGCACGCGCTGGAAGAGCGCGCTCGTCTCGAAGGGGGTGAGGGCGGAGGTGGGTTCGTCAAGGATCAGCACGCGGGCGTCGCGCACGAGGCCGCGCAGGATCTCGACGATCTGCCGCTCGGCGATTTCGAGGGCGGCGGCCTGGGCGTCGAGGTCGAGCGAGACGGAGAGTTCGGCGACGAGCTGCTCGACGCGCGGGCGCAGGGCCTTGGGCGAGGCGGCAAGGCCGAGGCAGATGTTTTCGAGGACGCTCTGGTTGGGCAGGATATGCGCTTCCTGCGGCACCAGATAGAGGCCGAGGTCCTGCGCATGGGCCGGCGAGGCATGGGTAAGCGGCCGGCCGTTGATCTCGATCTCGCCGGAATTGGCCGGGATGACGCCCGACATGATCTTCATGAGGCTCGACTTGCCGGCGCCGTTGCCGCCGAGAAGCGCGTGCACTTCCCCGGCCTGCAAGGCGAGCGAGACGCCCTTCAGCACCGGAACGGCACCGTAGGACTTCCAGATGTCCGTCAGCGTCGCGACCCTCCCGGCCGCCGGGCTACCCGTCATTCTGCACCTGTTCATATGTAATCTATGCCAATCATGTGATCATAGTGATTGGTGGTCGTCAATATGCTCAAAGCGCCGGACGGCATCGCAAAAGCGGAATATTGCACTGCAAAATATGATTTATCCGCGAAAATCAACGGATTGCGGCCGCAAAGAATTTTTCGCCATGCGGATGCGTTGACGTATCAAAAGTTTTTTTGTTATTCAAATGATCAGAAATAGACCGAGGGAGCCGCTTGCATGGCGTCGGACAACGGGGAATGGAGCTACGCCGATACGGACGAGGAGATCCTCACCCGCATCGCCTGGTACTACTATAACGACGGGCTGACGCAGAACGAGATCGGCGAGAAGCTCAATATGTCGCGCATCAAGGTCTCGCGCCTGCTCGAAAGCGGCCGCCGCTCGGGCATCATCCAGGTGCGCATCAATTCGCGCTACCAGGGCTGCCTTGCGCTGGAGCGGCAGATCAAGGAACGCTACAGGCTGCTCGAGGCCTATGTCGTGCCGCAGCTTCCCGACCAGGATCCGAGCGACCGGCTCGGGCAGGCGGCAGCGCAGTTCCTCATGCAGCGCTTGCAGACGGACGATCTTCTGGCGGTCGGCTGGGGCGCCACCGTTTCCAACACCATCCAGCGGCTCGGCCATCTCGCCAACGAGCGCAATATCGGCCTCGTCAGCCTCACCGGCGGCGTCGGCACCTATGTCGACGGCATGCGCACGGCCAATTGGGGCAGCGGCGTGCATCTGGTGCCCGCGCCGCTCGTCGTGCGCGATCCGGACGTGGCGCGCAATCTTTCCTCGGAGCCGGCGGTCGCCAACCTCCTCGACATGGCGCTCAACGCCAGCTACCAGCTCGTCGGCATCGGCGAGCTTTCCGCCGCCTCCACCGTCGTGCGCTCGGGCTATGTCAGCCCCGACGAGGTGGAGCCGCTGCGCCGCAAGGGCGCGGTCGGCGATATCCTCTGCCAGTTCTACAACGAGCGCGGCGAACCGCTCGACCTGCCGCTGCACGACCGGGTGATCGGCGTGAAGCTCGCGGCGCTGTCGCGTGCCGAAAAGGTCGTGGCGGCGGCGGGCGGCATTCACAAGGTCGGGGCCATCCACGCGGCGCTGCGCGGAAAATTCGTCGGCATCCTCATCACCGACGAGACGACGGCCGCCGGCCTCATCGAGATCAAGGACTGAACCCATGACGACTTCATACCTGCTGGCCGTCGACGCCGGCACCGGCAGCGGCCGCGCCGTCATCTTCGACGAGAACGGCAACCAGATCGCCAGCGCCCAGCACGAATGGTGGCACAAGGCCGATCCGCGCTTTCCCGGCTCCATGGATTTCGACGTCGAAGGCAACTGGTCGCTCCTGTCGCGCGCCATCCGGCAGGCGATATCCGAGGCCGGCATCGCGGCCGCCGATATCCGCGCCGTCAGCGCCACCAGCATGCGCGAGGCCATCGTCGCCTATGACCGCGCCGGCCGGGAGATCTGGGCCTGCGCCAATGTCGACAGCCGCGCCGTCAGCGAAGTGCGCGACCTGAAGCGCGACTTTCCGGGCCTCGAACGCGACCTCTATGCCGAGACCGGCCAGACCTTCGCGCTCGGCGCCCTGCCGCGCCTTCTCTGGCTGAAGCGCAACCTGCCGGACGTCTACGCCCGCATCGACAGGATCAGCATGCTTTCCGACTGGGTTCTGGCGCGCCTTTCCGGCGTCATCGCCAGCGATCCCTCCAATGCCGGCACCACCGGCCTCTACAGCTTGACGAAACGCGACTGGCTGCCGGAGGCCATGGCGAAGGCAGGCATGCGCGGCGATATCTTCCCCGAAAGCGTCGAGCCGGGCACGGTCATCGGCCGAGTCACCGAAAAGGCGTCGGACGAGACCGGCCTTGCCGTCGGCACGCCCGTCGTCATGGGCGGCGGTGATTGCCAGAGCGGGGCTGCGGCCATCGGCGTCGTCAACGAGGGCGACTGCGCGGTGCTCGGCGGCACCTTCTGGCAGCAGGTGGTCAATGTCGGCCCCGCCGTCTCCGACCCGTCGATGGACCTGCGCATCAACCCGCATGTCGTCACCGGTCTCAACCAGGCCGAGGCGATCAGCTTCTTCGTCGGCATTGTCATGCGCTGGTTCCGCGACAGTTTTGGCGCGGAGGAAGTGCTTGCCGCCGGACCGGGCGGCGATGCCTACCGGCTGCTGGAAGAGAAGGCGGCGGGGGTGCCCGTCGGCGCCTACGGCATCATCCCGGTCTTCTCCGACGTCATGCATTACGGCAACTGGTATCATGCCGCCCCGTCGCTGCTGAACCTGTCCATTGACCCGGAAAAATCCGGCAAGGCCGCGATCTTCCGTGCCTTGCAGGAAAACGCCGCCATCGTCGCGGCCCGCAACCTTTCGGCCATCTTCGAGCTCTCCGGCAAGACGCCGGACAAGATCGTCTTCGCCGCCGGCGCATCGAAATCCGCCCACTGGTCGCAGATACTCTCCGATGCGACCGGCCTTCCGGTCGTCACCCCCGTCGTCAAGGAAGCGACGGCGCTCGGCTGCGCGGCCTCCGCCGCCATCGGCATCGGCCTTCGCCGCGATTTCGTCGAGGCGGCCGAGGGCTGGGTGCGCTGGGACAGGCGTTTCGAGCCGAATTTCGCGCACAAGGCCATCTACGACGAGGCGGGCGAACGCTGGGCGCGGGCCTATGCGCTGCAACGCCAGCTCGTCGACGAGGGCGTCACCACGGCCATGTGGAAAGCGCCGGGCCTTTGACCTTTCATCATCGATACAACAACAGGGATTACGACATGCTCATCCAGATGGTCAGCATCAATGTCAAACCGGGCCACGCCGATGAATTTCTGGAGGCCTTCCGCATCAATTACGAGGGCACGCGGCTCGAGCCGGGCAACCTGCGCTTCGATGTGCTGCGCAACCCCGAGGATGAGCACAGCTTCGTCATCTACGAGGTCTTCAAGTCGCCCGAAGCACTCGACGAGCACCGCAAGACGCCACACTATCAGGAATGCGTGCGCCGGATCGACCCCATCCTCGCCGGCCCGCGGACGAAGACGTTCTACAAGGTCGAGATGGCGGACTTCCTGGCCGCGTGAGGCCAGCCTCGACCTGAACCGGCGCGCGCCCATGCGTGAAAGCGTGGCGCGCCCGGAGGCCTCGAAACGGGATTTGTGATAAACGCAACACGATATCCGATACGCTTGTCGCCATCGTCCCACCTGCCGGATTGCGTCTCCTAGACGATCTCGACATTCACCTTCGAGGCGCGGATGAGGTCGAGTTTGCCGGGCGGTATGTCGCCCGTCAGGATCACCAGGTCGAAATCCGTGATTTCCGCCACATAGTTCAGCGCACTGAAGGTGAACTTCGTGGCGTCGGCGAGGAGGATGCGCTTGCGCGCCACCTGCATCATCGCCTGCTTCGCGCGCACCACGATCTCGTCGGGTGTATAGAGCGAAAGCCCTTGGATCGTCGTGGTCGACAGGATCGCCACATCGACATGGTAGGAGCGGATCGCCTTTTCGCAATTGGCTCCGAAATAGCCGTGATAGCCCGGATGATAGCGCCCGCCCGTCGAGATCAGGTCGATTTCGGGGGCGTGGCGGAGCTTTTCCAGGATCGGCGCCGCATTGGTCACCACGGTCAGCGGTGCGACATCCAGCAGGAATTCGCTCAGATAGTAGGTGGTGGTGCTGTCGTCGATCATCACGGCATTGCCGGGCTCCAGCCGGGCGACCGCCGCGCGCGCCAGCCGCCGCTTGTCTTCCACGTTCTTGCGCCCGCGATAATTGTAGCTGCTCTCGAACAGCAGCGACTTCTCCGCGGACACCGAGCCCCGCAGGCGCCGCACGAGCCCTTCCTTTTCGAGCACGGAAAGGTCGCGATGGATGGTCATCAGGCTGACGCCGAGGGACTCGGCAAGGTCCCGGATCTGGGTCGACGAGCCGCTCATCAGCGTCTGGATGATTTTCGTGCGCCTCCTCTCAGCCTTGGAAGAGGCGGCCTCGGGATCGGAATTGTTATGATCGTCCATGTCGTCCCGCTCTGAATTTAACATTTTTCCTTTATTGGGGAATTCGCGTGGCATGTCCATCGAATTCTTGCGCAAACGCGAAATCTGGAAAAATGACGGATTATCAGCATATTTAGCGGGTTCTCTCAGATTATAAGCGTGGTTTTCTGGGGCGCATGCATTTGCCGTTTTTTGGCGATGCAACATAAATTCCGATAGAAATAACAAAATCCTTGATATTTATAAAATCGATTGCTAGGAATCGGTCATTCGACGGTGGGAGGTCACCGACAGGCAAGACGGCGTTTCCGGCGGGGAGCTTCAGGCTCCGGGCCAGCGATGGCGCGCGTCGGCAGATCGTCGCCGGCTGGCGGCAGAAGAGAGGATGACATGGCAGATCTGGACGACATCAAGGACGGCAAGGACTGGGGACGGGATCGTCCGGCGGATACCTCGCGCTTCTTCCTCAAGGGCAATGCGCATCACGACTGGGGCATGAAGGCGCGGCTTTCGCAGGTCTTCCGTCCCGATACCGGCCGCACCGTGATGCTGGCCTTCGACCACGGTTACTTCCAGGGGCCGACCACCGGCCTCGAAAGGCTCGACCTGACCATCGCGCCGCTCGCCGCCCATGCCGACGTGCTGATGTGCACCCGCGGCGGCCTGCGCAGCTCGATCCCGCCGGAATCGCTCAAGCCCGTCGTGCTGCGCTGCTCGGCCGGCAATTCGATCCTGACGGAGCTTTCAAACGAGCTCGTGAGCGTGGAGATCGACGACGCCATCCGCCTCGGCGCGGCCGCCATGGCGGCGCAGGTCTATATCGGTGCGGAATACGAGCACAAGTCGATCGCCAATGTGGTGAAGCTGATCGATACCGGAACGCGCTACGGCATTCCCACCATGGCCGTCACCGGCGTCGGCAAGGCGATGGCTCGCGACGCCCGATATTTCGGCCTCGCCACCCGTATCGCGGCGGAAATCGGCGCGCAGTTCGTCAAGTCCTATTATGTCGACGAAGGCTTTGAGCGCATCACCCTCGGCTGCCCGGTTCCGATCGTCATTGCCGGCGGCAAGAAGCTGCCGGAGCGGGAAGCGCTGGAAATGGCCTATCGCGCCATCGACCAGGGCGCGGCCGGCGTCGACATGGGCCGCAACGTCTTCCAGTCGACCGATCCGGTGGCGATGCTCGCCGCGCTCGCCGCCGTCGTGCACGAGGGCCGGACCGGTGCGCAGGGCTATGAGCTCTTCCAGGACCTGCACGGCAAGACGGCGGCCTGAGCGCCGCCATCGCCGAAGGGAGGGGCCGGGTCTTGCGGCCCGGCTGCATAACAAGGATCATCGCATGGAAAACCTCTGGAACGAGGCTGAAGCGGACAAGGCCGTCATGGGCCTCGACTTGCGCGCCTACTCGTCGCGGCTCATCGGCTGCGACCCGGCCATGGTGCTGCATGGCGGCGGCAACACGTCCTACAAGGGGGCTCTCACCGACCGTTTCGGAAACGAGCAGCAGGTGATCTGGGTCAAGGCCAGCGGTTTCGACCTGGGCACGATGGGCATAGAGGGCTTCACCGCGCTCGATCTTCCCGCATTGCTGGCGCTCGCCGAGCTTGAAACGCTGACGGACGGCGACATGGTGGCCGAGGTCAAGCGCGCCCGCCTCGATCCGCAGGCCGCGGCCGCCTCCATCGAGGCGATCGTTCATGCGCTGTTTCCCGCCGCCTATGTCGACCATTCCCATGCCGACGGCGTGCTGACCGTCTCCAACAGCGCGAATGGGACAGCGCTGCTGCGCGAGATTTACGGCCCGCGCGTCATGATCCTGCCCTATGTGAAACCCGGCTTCGATCTCGCCCGCCAGATGCGCGCGGCGCTCCTTTCGCCGGAATTCGCAGAGGCCGATGCGATCATCCTGGAGCATCACGGCGTCTTCACCTGGGGCGATACGGCCCGGGAAAGCTATGACCGCATGGTGGCGATCTGCGCCCGCGCCGAGGATTGGCTTTCCGCCCGTATTCCGCCCCTGCCGGCTACCCCGGATGCCGCGACCGATCCCGTCGATATCGCCCGTCTTCGCGGGGCCGTCAGCCGCATCGCCGGCCGCGCCATGATCTCGCGTCCCGTGCCCGGCGTGCCGGCTTCGGAGATCGCGGCGATCGCCCGGCTTTCGCGCCATGGCACGCTGACGCCCGAACATGTCATTCACAACAAGCCCTTTCCCGCCGTCATCGGCGAGGCGCCGGAAAAGGCGCTGGAGGACTTCGCCGCCGAATACCGCGCCTATGTCGAGCGCGGCGGCGACAAGGACCTGATACCGCTGCCGCCCCATCCCCATTGGGCCCTGCTTTCCGACGGCGCGGTGCGCAGCTTCGGGCCGACGCTGGCGCGCGCGCGCGTCTCGGCGGACGTGGCCGCGGCCAATCTGCGCGCCCTTCGGCTGGCGGCTCGTCTCGGCGGCTGGCAGGGGCTCGACGAGGCCGACCTGCGCGCGCTGGAATATTGGGAACTGGAGCAGGCCAAGCTGCGGGCGCAGGGCGCGCTGCCGCCGCTGGCCGGCAGGGTCGCCGTTGTCGGCGGCTGCGCCACCGGCATCGGCCGTGCCGCGGCCGAGGCGCTGCGTGATTGCGGCGCGGTGGTCGTGGGGCTCGACATCAACCCCGCCGTCAAGGACCATATGGACCGTCCGGGCTATGAAGGCATCGTCGTAGAACTGACCGATGAAGCGAAGGTCAGCGCGGCCTTGCGGCAGGTCGTGAACGACTATGGCGGCCTCGACATCCTGGTCTCCAATGTCGGCATCTTCCGCGCCGGCGCGAATATCGAGGTGCTGGACGATGCGGCATGGGACGCATCGCTCGCGGTCAATCTGACCTCGCATCGCAAGCTTCTGAAGCAGGCCGTTCCGTTCCTGCGCCACGGCGTCGATCCGAGCGTGGTCTTCATCGGCTCCCGCAACGTGCTGGCGCCCGGCGCTGGCGCGGCCGCCTATTCCGTCTCGAAGGCGGGGCTGACGCAATTGATGCGCGTCGCCGCCCTCGAACTGGCGCCGGAGGGTATCCGGGTCAACGCGATCCATCCCGACGGCGTCTTCGACACCGACCTGTGGACGCCCGAGGCGCTGGCGACGTCGGCGCGGCGCTACGGCCTGACGGTCGAGCAATACAAGGCGCGCAACCTCATGCGGACCGAGGTCACGTCGAAGGACGTGGCACGCGCGGTGGTCGCGCTGGCGGACAGCACCTTTTCCCGGACGACGGGCGCACAGATTCCGGTGGATGGCGGCAATGACCGGGTCATCTGAACCGGAGGAATACCAGGCGGCTGGATCGTAAAAGGCCAGCTTCCGAAGAGCGACAGCAGGAAGAACCGGTTGTAAAGCAAGCACCAGCACAAGAGGAGGATAGGATGCGAGGCTTTTTGAAAGGACTGACCACGGTATCGGCACTGTGCCTGATGGCAGGGGCCGTGTCCGCCAAGGACTACAAGGTTGCCGTCATCCGGTGGGAACCGAACGACATCTATTTCAACGGCGTCGCGCTCGGCCAGCAGCAGGAGGCAAAGCGCATCCAGACCGCGACCGGCGACACGATCACGTTCAACGTCTTCGGCGCGAACGATGCCGGCCAGCAGCTCAAGGCGCTTCAGGCGCAGTTCGACAGCGGCGTGGACGGCGTGCTCCTGACGCCCTGGCGCGGTGAGGCCATGCGCAGCATCGTCAAGCAGTTGCAGGAGGCCAATATTCCGGTCGTCACGACCAATGCCTGGGTCCCCGGCGTCAAGCAGACCTTCGTCGCCTTCGACAACGAGACGGCCGGCCGCCTTGGCGGCGAGGCGCTGGTCAAGCGCCTCGACACGCTGCGCGGGGAGGGCTGGGCTGAAAAGGGCGGCGTCTTCATCGAACTGCGCTGCATCATCACCGCTTCCTTCGATATCGCGCGCCACACCGGCTACCGGTCGGCGCTCGATCCGATCGCCGCCAAATATCCCGGCGTCAAGATCGTCGAGCAGGAAGCAGGCTGCGACGGCGGCAAGGCGCGCAAGGTGGTCGACGACGTGATCTCGCGCGAAGGCGCGGACAAGATCCTCGGCATCGCCAGCATCGACGGCACGATGGGCATCGGCGGCGCGGTTCCGGCCTTCAAGGCGCAGGACCTGCTCTTCCCGATCGACGATCCCAAGCACATCCCGGTTGCGACCATCGACGGCACGGTGCCGGAATTCCAGTCCATGGCCCGCGGGGAGATCGACCATATCTCCGTGCAGCCGGCGACGGGCGAAGGCATCATCTCCATGCGGATGCTCTATACGCTGATGTCCGGCAACGCCTTGCCGGAAGAGGGCAAGGTGCTGCTCGACGGGGAAGATCCCGTCTGGGCGCCGGTGAAGGTGCTGACGCCCGACGCGATCGAGGGTTCCTGGTACCAGACGCAGGCCTATAGCGTGCCGGGCGATGCGAACTACGACGACCCGCACAACTGGGCGAACGAAATGACGGTCGAGCAGACGGGCAAGATGCCCGACTTCGGCAAGTAACCGGGCCTCGGCTGCGGGCGTTCAGGCGCTCGCAGCCATTCCCGCAACAGGAGTTCACATGACACTGGACCCTTCGCTGAGCTTCGCCGTGCAAGGCGTGACCCGCCGGTTTCCCGGCGTTCTGGCCGTCGATTCCGTCGATCTGGGCGTCCGCAAGGGCGAGATACACGGTCTGATCGGCAAGAACGGCGCGGGGAAGTCGGTGCTCGTCTCCATGGTGGCGGGATTGCTCGCACCGAGCCAGGGGCAGATCGTCACCGAACACGGCGCGCTGACGCCGACGCATTCCGGCCCGGCGCGGGCCAAGAAACTCGGCATCGCGCTCGTCACCCAGGAGCCGGCCTTCGCCGCCGACCTTTCCGTGGCGGACAACCTCTTCATGGGGCGCCATCCGGGCGGCCGCCTGAATTTCCTTGCCCCCTCCGTGACGCGCCGGCAATCGGCGGAGGTCATCGGCGAGCTCGGCCTTCGCGCCCGCCCCGAGGATCGCATGGGGGACCTGCCGCTGGAGACCCAGCAGCTTCTCGCATTCGGCCGCGCGGTCTTCATCGAGAAGGCGCGCACGATCCTCCTGGACGAGATCACCGCATCGCTGACGAGCGAGCGCAAGGAGAGCTTGCTCGGCCTCCTGCGGCGGTTGATCATCGACCAGCCGGACCTGTCCTTCACCCTGATCTCGCATCATGTCAGCGAGGTGATGGGCTTTACCGACCGCGTTTCCGTGATGCGCGACGGCGAGCGCGTTGCGACGCTGGAGACGGCGGCGACGACCGGCAGGGAACTGGCCGACTGGATTGTCGGCGACGTCGCGCGAACCGAGATCAACTATACCGACCAGCCCGAATTCACCGCTCCGCCCGTGCTGACGGTGCGGGCGCTGAAGGCCGGCCGCTCCCTCGCGCATCTCGACCTTGCGCTTCATCGCGGCGAGGTGCTGGGCTTTGCCGGCCTTGAAGGCTCCGGCAAGGACGCGGCCATCGAGGCGCTTTACGGGCTCGTTCCGAACCATGGCGGCTCCATCGAGATGGACGGCGTCGAGGTGCATTTGAAAAGCCCCAAGGCGGCCCAGACGGCGGGCGTCTCCTTCCTGCCCAAGCATCGCGAGGAGCAGGCGGTGATCCAGAACCGCTCCGTGCTGGAAAACGCGATCATCGCCGGCCTTCCGGTGCTGACGAACCGGCTCGGCTTCGTGCGGCGCGGCGAATGCGAGGCCGTCGCCCGGTCCATCGTGACGCGCCTCAAGGTCAAGACACCCGGCCTCGACGTGCCGATAGACGGCCTGTCAGGCGGCAACAAGCAGAAGATCCTGCTTGGCCGTCTCTCGCTGACGGCGCCGCGGCTGGTGCTTTTGAACGAACCGACGCGCGGCGTGGACATATCGGCCAAGCCGGACATTCTGAAGATGATCCGCGAGGACCTGTCGCGCGATGCGGGCGTCATCATGATCTCGGAAAGCGAGGAAGAGCTGGCCGAGATCTGCGACAGGATCCTGATCTTCTATCAGGGACGTGCGGTCCGGGAATTGAAGCGCGGCATGCCGGGCTTCGATGTCGAGACGATCTACAAGGCGATACAGGGCGTAGAGGTGCGGGTATGACTTCGGTGAACAAATTCGTTTTTCTCATTCTGGAAAAGCACCTGATCTGGGCCCTGCTCGCGCTGTTGTGCCTTGCCGGCCTGGCGGTGCCGGGCTTCCTTTCGGCGCGCAACATCCTAAACGTGATGTGGGCGGCAGCCCCGCTCGGCTGCATGGTGCTCGGTCTGTTCTTCGTGCTGCTGACCGCCAATGTCGACCTGTCGCTGGAATCGACCTTCGCCCTCGCGCCAGCGCTGGCCGTCGTGTTCTTCTTCCAGGGGATGGGGCTCGACAGCTACCCGATCGTTGCCGTGCTCTGCACGCTGCTGTTCGGCGCCATCGCGGGGCTGGTGAACGGCCTGTTCTCCGTCAAGCTGAGGGTCAGCTCCTTCCTCGTCAGCCTCGGAACGATGCTGCTGATGCGCGGCATCGTGGTCTATCTGATCCCGGAAGGCGTCTATTATCTGCCGGAGGGCTATGTCTATCTCGGCTCGGCCAAGCTCTTCGGCATCCTGCCGGTGGCCGTCCTTGTGTGGATCGCGATCTTCGTCCTGGCATGGCTGATGATCGACCGCCACCGGCTCGGCAAGGATATCCTCGCGCTCGGCAACAACGAGCATGCCGCCTTCGTGGCGGGCGTGAACATCGAGCGGACCAAGATTGTCTGCTTCGTCATCGCCGGCTTCCTGGCGTCGCTCGGCGGGCTTCTCGAGGTCGGCCGGCTGGAATCCGTCGTGGCCGACATGGGGCAGGGCGATATCATGATGGTCTTCGCCGGCACCATTCTCGGCGGAACGGCCCTGACCGGCGGCAAGGGCAATGTCGGCGGCGTCTTCGCGGCGGTGCTGGTGATCTCGATCATCGAGAACCTCATGAACCTCCATGGCGTGCCGCCTTCGATCCGGCAGGTCGTCTTCGGCGGCGTGCTTCTGGTGGCGATCTATCTCGCCAGCCTGCAGGAGCGGCTGCGCCACGCACGGCTGGAGTCCTGAAATGCCGGCCTATCTCCTGGGGCTGGACAGCGGCCTGACCGTCACCAAGGCCGTCGTCTTCCGGGACGACGGCAAGGTCGTGGCCCTTGCCCGCCGCGAGATCGCGCAGATCAAGGCCGTGCCCCGGCAGGTCGAGCGCGACATGACGGCGCATTGGCAAGCCTCCGCCGCGGCAATCCGTGAGGCGCTGGAACAGGCGAGCGCCAGCGTCGGCGCGACGGTCCGCCCGGCCGCCGTGTCCGTGGCGGGCCATGGCGACGGCCTCTATCTGCTCGACGGCGCTGGTGCGCCGCTCGGCCTTGCCGCCACCTCGCTCGACAGCCGCGCCCAGCCGTTGCTGCGCCACTGGGATGAAACGGGCATATCGGAAAAGGCGCTGGAACTGACGGGGCAGCGCCCCTTCGCGTCCTCCCCGGCGCCGCTGCTTGCCCATATGAAGGCGCACGAGCCGGACCGCTTCGAGCGGATCGCCGCGGTCCTCTCCTGCAAGGACTGGCTCCGCTTCTGCCTGACGGGCAGGGTGGCGACCGATTTCACCGAGGCAAGCGTCGCCTTCACCGACATAGGAACGCAGCGCTATAGCGAGGAGGCGCTCGCCCTCTTCGGCCTTGCCGCCGTCGCGAATGCCCTTCCGGACGTGCTGATGCCCTGCGAGATCGCGGGATATGTCACCGAGGAGGCGGCGCTCGCCACGGGGCTTGCGGCCGGCACGCCGGTTGCCACCGGATTGCATGACGTGACGGCCTGCGCCGTCGGGGCCGGGGTGACGAAAGCCGGCACGATCGCCGTCATCGCCGGCACCTATTCGATCAATGAAATGCTGGTCGACATGCCGAGAACGTCGGTGGGCTGGAATGCGCGCAATGGATTGCGCCCCGGCCAATGGATGAACATGTCGGTTTCCCCCGCCTCCAGCGCCAATCTCGACTGGTTCCTTGGAACGGCCGCGCGGGACGCGCTGGCTGGCGGCGATCCCTTCGCCTTGCTTCAGGCCGAGCTGGACGCCGTCGCGGACGATCCGTCAGATATCGTCTACCTTCCCTATCTCTACGGGTCTCCCCATGCCGAGGATGTGCCAGCGGCCTTTCTCGGGCTGCGCGGCTGGCATGGGCGGGGCCACATGCTGCGCGCCGTCGCGGAAGGCATCGTCTTCAACCACCGCCACCATGTCGATCTCATCGACCCGGACGGAAGCGTCGGCAAGGTGCGGCTGACGGGCGGAAGCAGCCGCAATCCCTTTTTCGGCCAGCTCTTCGCCGATGCGCTGAACCGCCGCGTCGAGGTGCCCGAAATGCCGGAGGCCGGAGCGCTTGGCGCGGCCATTGCGGCGGGAATCGCTGTGAATGTCTACGGCAACTGGGAGGAGGCGACCGTGCGGACCGCGCCGGACCTGCGCATCTACCAGCCGGGCCGGGCCGTACCCCGCCTTCAGGCCGGCTATGGCCGCTATCGCGAGGCCATCGACACGGTCATGCATCGCTACAAGGAGAAGACCGCCCCATGAGCGCCGGCGACACCACGCGCGAAGCCCGGCTGGAGGCCCTGCGCCGCATCGGCCATGTCCCCGTCCTGATCGTCGGCGGCGGGATCAACGGCATGGGAACGTTCCGCGACCTCAGTCTCCAGGGCGTCGGCTGTCTGCTCGTCGAGCAGGGCGATTTCTGCGCCGGCGCAAGCAGGGCCCCCTCACGCATGATCCATGGGGGACTCAAATATCTCGAGACGGGCGAATTCCGGCTGGTCAGGGAATCCGCCGAGGAACGCAATCGGTTGCTGCGCAATGCCGCGCACTATGTCCGGCCGCTCGAAATGATCATCCCGATCCATTCCTGGTTCGGCGGCATCGTTCCGGCGTTGCGAAAGTTCCTGCGCATGCCTGCGAAGATCACGGAGCGCGGCGCGCTGGTGATCAAGCTCGGCCTCTGGCTCTACGATCTCTACGGCGCGCTGAACCGGACCATGCCCCGCCACCGCATGATTGCGCGGCAGGACATATTGCGCGAAATTCCCGATCTGGATCCGGACCTGAAGATCGCGGCTTCCTACTACGACGCCTGGATCACGTCGCCCGAACGGCTCGTCGTGGAACTCGCCCTCGACGGCATGGCCGCCAATCCCGGCAGCATGGCGTTGAACCATCTGCGTTTCAGCGGGATCAAGGGCAACCGCATCGAGCTTCAGGATGTCGATACGGGCGAGCTGTTCCCGCTGACATGCGACGTGCTGGTCAACGCCGCAGGCGCCTGGATCGACCGGGTGAATGCCAGCGCGGCCCCCGGGCGCCGGATGATCGGCGGCACCAAGGGCAGCCATCTCCTGCTCGACCTTCCGGCCCTCGCCGAAACGCTGCACGGCCGGATGATCTATTTCGAGGCCGAGGGCGGGCGCATCTGCATCCTGTCGAACTTCATGGGACATGTGTTGCTCGGCTCAACCGATATCCCGGTCGACGATCCAGACGGCGTGGCCTGTGACGACGAGGAGGTGGATTATCTCCTCGGCGCGTTCCGGCGGCTCTTCCCGCAGGTTCCGGTCGATCGTGCGAGCATCTTCTTCAGCTATGCGGGCGTTCGCCCCCTGCCGGCGAACGATGCAAGCGACCCCGGCGCCATCAGCCGCGATCACTCGATGCCGGAACTCTCCCCCGAAGGCGAGCGCCGCTTCCCGATCGTCTCGCTTGTCGGCGGCAAATGGACCACCTTCCGGGCCTTTTCGGCTGAAGCGACCGACAGGATACTCGTCCATCTGGGCAAGCGCCGCTCATCTTCGACGGCGGATCTGCCCATCGGCGGCGGAGCGGGCCTTTCCCAGGCCTCTGCCTCGACGGAGCGCCTGTTGTCCGCCATCACGGATGAGCACGGGCTTTCCCGCCAAAGAGCCCGCCAGCTTGTCGCCCGCTACGGCTCGCGCGCAAAAACGGTCGCGCCGGCGCTGGCAAAGGGCGAGACCTTCCTTGCCGCCTTGCCGGAATTCTCGCGAGAGGAGATCGCGGTCATCTGCGATAGCGAACTGGTCCTGCATGCCGAAGATTTCCTCTTCGGGCGCAGCTCGGTGTTCCTGGAGCGCCCACTGGGCCATGATGCGCTGCAGGAACTGGTCGACGTCATCGGACTGTTTCGCGGCTGGGACGATGCGCGACGGGCGGCGGAGCTGGAGCGGCTGGTATCTCGCTACCGCAAGCTGCACCGGATTGACGTTTCCGGGCTGGCCGGACCGGCGCCGCGATTTGTCTGAGGCGCGGCGGATGACCCTCACCGCTTCGCCAGTTGGTGCTCGCGCCAGATGGTGAAGAGGCCGGCGCCGACGACGATGAGGGCGCCGATGATCATGTTGAGCGTGACGTTCTCGCCGAAGAGGCTGACGGCGATGATGACGTTGAGGACGAGCTGGAAATAGGTCACGGGCTGGACTTCCGCGGCCGGCAGCAGCCCGTAGGCGCGGATGAGGAAATAGTGGCTGAGCGTGCCGCAGACGCAGAGCGCGGCGAGGGCGAACCAGTCGGACGGTTCTACCGCGCTCCAGTGGAACGGCCCGATCAGCGAGATCGCCACGGCGCCGGCGACGCCGGCATAGAAGAGGCTCGTCACGGCCGTATCCTCGCGGCTCACCGCGCGCGTCGCGATGCTGTAGAGCGCGAACAGCACCGATGCGGCCAGCGGCAGAAGCAGCGACATGTCGAAATGGACGTCGACGGGGTTGATGATCACCAGCACCCCGAGAAGGCCGACCAGCACCGCCGTGCCGCGGCGCCAGCCGACGGCTTCCCCGAGAAGCGGGATCGACAGGACGGTGATGATCAATGGCGTCGCCTGGAAGATCGACTGGCTCATGGCGAGCCCGGCATGCACATAGGAAAAGACGATGATGACGATCTCCGCGACGAGCAGCAGCCCGCGGACGATCTGCAGCCAGGGCCGCCGCGTGCGGATGGCCGCCCTGATGCCGCCCGGCGAGGTGGCGGCAAAGCCGAACACGAAGAGCGCGAACGCCCAGAACCGTATCATGGTGATGAAGAGCGCCGGGTAGCGATCGCCGAGATATTTGGTGATGGCATCCTGGCCGGCAAAGATGCAGATCGCCAGGAAGGCGAAGAGGTAGCCGCGGGTCTTGGCGCTCATGGGACAGTCTGCTGAAGAATCGTTTCCCCCAGATAGCACAGGCCTTCCGCCGGGGCGCGGGTAAACATGCCCTCCCGCGGTTCTATTTCACGCCGCCGCACGACCGGTGGCGATCTTGGCGACGAGCGCATCAGGGCTCGGACGATATCCGGACGGGGAGCGCATCGGCCGGTGCACTCTCCCTCGTGCCGCCGAAGAGCCTGCGGACCGCATCTTTGAGCCCTTCCATGTAGAGGTAGATCACCGGCGTCACGAAGAGGGTGAGGGTCTGCGAGACGATCAGGCCGCCGACCACGGCCACGCCGAGGGGCTGGCGGAGCTCGGAGCTGGCGCCGCTGCCGAGCGCGATGGGCAGCGTGCCCATGATCGCCGCCAGCGTCGTCATCATGATCGGGCGGAAGCGCAGGAGGCAGGCCTTGTGGATGGCGTCGCGCGCGGCAAGGCCCTGCCGCTGCAGCGTCAGCGCGACGTCGATCATCATGATGGCGTTCTTCTTGACGATGCCGATGAGCATTAGGAGGCCGATCACCGCGATGACCGAGAGGTCGAAGCCCGAGACGCCGATGGCGAGGAGCGCGCCCGATACGGCAGACGGCAGGCCCGAAAGAATAGTCAGCGGGTGGATGAAGCTCTCGTAGAGGATGCCGAGCACGATATAGATCGTGAGGACGGCCGCGAGGATCAAGAGCCCCTGGTTGGCGACGGAATCCTGGAAGGTCTTCGCCGTGCCGTAATATTGCGTGGAGACATCCGCGGGCAGGCCGATGTCAGCCTTCAGGCGGGTGATCTCCGCCATGCTGGCGTCGAGCGGCATCCCGGCGGGCAGGTTGTAGGAAAGGGTGACGGCCGGGAGCTGGCCGAGCTGGTTGACGGTGAGAAGGCCCGCCGTCATCTCCATACGCGCGAAGGCGCCGATCGGCACGAGCTTGCCGGTGCCGGCCGGCACCTCCATCTGCTCCAGCCGCTCCGGCGACCAGTGGATGGCGGGATCGAGTTCCATGATCACGTCATAGCTGTCGGATGCCGAGAAGATGGTGCTGATCTGCTGCGAGCCGAAGCCGCCGTAGAGCGCGCTGCGCAAGGTGCCCGTGTCGACGCCGAGCGCCGCCGCCTTGTCCTTGTCGACGACGAGGCGCGCCTGCGGCGCACTGTTCTGCAGGTCGGAATTGACATCGAGGAAGAAGGCTGGCTCGGCGCGCATCGCGTCGACGAGCTTGCCCGACCATTCGTTCATCTTGTCCTGGTCGAGGCTCTGGATCACGAGCTGGTACTGGCTCGCCGACCCGCGCGCGCCGATGGAGAGATTTTGCGCCGGCGACATGAAGGTCTGGATGCCGGCGATGGTGGAGAGCTGCCGGCGCAGGTCCCGCAGCACGGTTGCAAGCGCGGGGCGCTCGGTCTTCGGCTTGAGCTCCACGAAAAGCCGGCCGGAATTCAGCAGCGAGGATTGACCGGAGGCGCCGACCGAGCTGCCGACATTGGCGACATAGGGCGAATTGCGGAAGACGTCCTCGACCTTGGCCTGCAGGGCGGACATGGCGTCGAAGGAAATGTCGGGCCGTGCCTGCGTGGTGACCTGGAGCTGGCCGATATCCTCCTGCGGGAAGAACCCCTTCGGGATCGTCGAGACCTGATAGACCGTGACGGCGATCGTGGCGAAGAAGACGAGAAGGACCGCGAAGCGGAAGCGCAGGCAAAGCGAAAGGCCCCGGTCGTAGCCGGCAAGGACCTTGGCGAAGCCTTTCTCCAGCCAGCCGCCGATGCCGCGCTCCTGCACGCCTTCGGTGGGCATCGCCCCCTTGGGGAGGCGGGCGGCGAGCATCGGCGTCAGGGTGAGGGAGACGAAGGCCGAGGCGAGGATCGCGACCGTGACCACCACCGCGAATTCGTTGAAGATCTTGCCGACGACGCCGCCCATCAGGAGGATCGGCAGGAAGACCGCGACGAGGGAGAGGGAGATCGCGATGATGGTGAAGCCGATCTCCGACGCGCCGTCGAGCGCCGCCTGGAACGCGCCCTTGCCCTCTTCCTCCATGTGCCGGACGATGTTTTCCAGCATCACGATGGCGTCGTCGACCACGAGGCCGACGGAAATGGTGAGCGCCATCAGCGATATGTTGTCGATGGAAAGGCCGAGCAGATACATCACCGCGAAAGTGGCGATGATGGAGACAGGCACGGCGACGGCCGGGATCAGCGTCGCGCGCAGGCGCCGGATGAACAGGAAGATCACCATCACCACGAGGCCGATCGTCAGCATCAGCGTGAACTGCACGTCGCTGACGGCCGCGCGGATGGAGCGGGAGCGGTCGTTCAGCGTCTCAAGGCTCGCGCCGGCGGGCAATTGCTGGCGGAAGGTCTCCAGCATGGTCTGCACGCGGTCGACCACGGCGACGGTATTGGCATCCGGCTGGCGCTGCACGGCGAGGATGATGGCGCGCGAACCGTCGTACCGGCTGGCGACCTGCGTATTGGCGACGGAATCGACCACCTTCGTCACGTCGCCGAGCCGCACGGGGCCACCCGCGCCGTTGCTGACGATGATCTTCGAGAAGGCGGCCGCATTCTCGAGGCCGCCATCGGTGACGAGGGTCAGTTGCCGCCCCTCGGACCGGAGCGTTCCGAGGGGCGTATCGCTGTTGGCGTCGGCGATGGCCTGCTGGAGCGCGGGAACCGAGATGCCGCGGGCGGCCAGCGCATCCGGGTCGATCTGGATGCGCACCGCATATTGCTGGCTGCCGAGAACGGAGACCTGCGCCACGCCGTCGAGCGTCGACAGCGTCGGGGAGATGACGTCCTCGGCGAAGGCGTCGAGGCGTGTCAGCGGAACGGTGTCGCTTCTGAGGGCAAGCAGCAGGATCGGCGCATCGGCGGGATTGACCTTGCGGTAGCTCGGCGGATTGGTCATTTCCGGCGGAAGCTGGCGCTGCGTGCGGGTGATCGCCGCCTGCACGTCGGCGGCCGCGGCGTCTATGTCGCGGGTCAGCTCGAACTGGATGGCGATGGAGGTGCTGCCGAGCGCATTCGTGGTGGAGATGCTGTCGATGCCGGCGATGGTCGAAAACTGCTTGATGAGCGGCGTGGCCACCGACTGCGCCATCGTCTCGGCCGAGGCGCCGGGCAGGGAGGCCGAGACGTTGATGACTGGGAAATCGGCGCGCGGCAGCGCCGCGACCGGAAGGTTCACATAGGCGAAGAGGCCGGCGACGACCATGGCGATCGACAGGAGCAGCGTGGCGACGGGGCGGCGGATGCAGAATTGCGAGAGCGACATGGCCCGTCCATCCTCATGAATCGGCCGACGGCGCGTCGGCCGTCGTGACCGCCTGGCCGGGACGCAGGTTCAACTGGCCCTCGACGACCACCTTTTCTCCTGCGGCAAGCCCCTTGCCGACGGCGGCGGAAACGTCGTCGGAGGCGGCGACCGTCACCGGCCGGCGCTCGATCGTGTCGTCCGGCTTGACGACGAAGACGAAGGCGGAATCCTGTCCGGGCTGGATGGCGACGGCCGGCACGGTGATCGCCGCGGCAAGGACGCTCTTCTCGACGACGACCGTCACCGACTGGCCGGGCCACAGGGCCTGGCTGCCGTTCTCGAAGGTCGCGTGCATGGCGATGGTGCCGGACGTGTTGTCGACGGCGGAATCGATGAAATCGAGGGGCCCCTTGGCCACGGTCTCGCCGCTGTCCGGGCGCAGCACCGTGACCGTCGGCGGCTGGCCGGCGTCGAGCGCGGCCTTGATGGCGGGAAGTTCCCGCTCGGGCAACCGGAAGGAGACCTCCACTGGGTCGATGGCGGTCAGGGTCGCAAGGCTTGTGATGGAACCGGTACCGCCCACCATGTCGCCCACGCTGACGCCGACCGTGCCGAGCCGACCGTCGAAGGGCGCGGTGATGCGGGTGTAGCTCAGCTGGACATTGTCGGCATCGATCGTCGCCCTGTCCGCGCCGATGGTCGCCTGCGCGGCGTTGGCGGCGGCCTGCGCGGTTTCCAGCGTCTGTTGCGAGATGCTGGAGCCGAGGAGGGATTTTGCCCGGTCGAGCTCGGCCATGGCGCTGGCAAGCCCCGCCTCGTCCTTGGCGAGGCTCGCCTGGTCGCGCGCCAGTTGCGCCTGCAGCGCGCGGTCGTCCAGCAGGAAGAGAAGGTCGCCTGCCTTGACGATCTGGCCGTCCTTCACATGGATTTCGGTGACCTGGCTGGAGACGCGGGCGCTGATCGCCGTGGTGGCCGGCGCCTGCACCGTGGCGAAGGTCTGCACCTTCAGGGGAAAGTCCCGTGCGACGGCAGCCGCGACGACGACCGCGGGCTTGCCGGCATTGCGACGGGCAGCGGAGGCGGGGGCCGCGGCGCTCTCGGCATGCGTGGCGCTGGGGAGCGAGCCGCCGCTCCAGCGCGCGCCCAGAAGGACGCCGGCCGCCACGCACAGCACACCCGCAACGACCGCCTTTGCCCATCGCGCCATGACCGTGCTCCTTGCCGGCTTTGCCGGACAGATGTTGAACCGGTCAGACTGTGCCGTCAGACTCTAGGCATAATTGTGGTGACGCTTTTAAGTGAAAGCTCTCCCTGAGAAGTAAAGGAAAATTTATATATTACAGTATGTTATTTGTTATAATTCATCTATTGGTTTATGAATATAGTGGCTTCCTGATTGTGAAATCTTGTCCACCTAATTCCACTTAGGCGTGTATCGCCGAAAATGGGGCCACCAGACATAAACGGGACCACGGCGGGGAGGCACTGTCCCGCTGCCAAAAGTGCTTCGCCGCAGCGTCGAGCCGCGGCGAAGGTTTTCCTGATTCTCGGTCGTCACCGGCCGGGAAAGGGCTTTCCCGGCTCAAGGCATTCGGTCGTCGTTGTGGCTTGCCTCAGCCGAGCGTCCTTGCGACGTCGGCGAAGGTTTCTTCGAGCACCGCGATCAGGTGATCCGCATCGCGTTTTGAGAAGATCATCGGCGGGCGCATCTTCAGCACGTTGTCGTGCGGGCCTTCCGTGCCCATCAGCACGCCGCGCCGGCGGGCGCCGTTGGAGGCGGCGCGGGCGAATTCGGTTGCGGGCGCCTTGCTCTTGCGGTCGGTCACCAGCTCGATGCCGAGGAAGAGGCCGAGGCCGCGCACGTCGCCGATCACCTCGTGGCGTGTCTGCATGTCGCGGAAGGCGTCCATCAGGTAATTGCCCATCGCAAGCGCATTGCCGCGCAGGTCCTGGCTTTCGATGACGTCGAGCACGGCAAGGCCGATGGCGCAGGAGACCGGGTTGCCGCCGAAGGTGTTGAAATATTCCATGCCGTTGTCGAAGCTGTCGGTGACCTCGCGGGTCGTCACCACGGCGGCCATCGGATGGCCGTCGCCGATCGGCTTGCCCATCGTCACGATATCGGGGACGACGCCCTGCGTCTCGAAGGCCCACCAGTGGCTGCCGACACGGCCGAAACCGACCTGCACCTCGTCCGCGATGCAGACGCCGCCCGCCTCGCGCACCAGCCGGTAGACCTCCTTAAGATAGCCTTCCGGCAGGAAGACCTGGCCGGCAACGCTCGGGATGGATTCGGCGATGAAGAAGCCGGGGCCTTCGCCCTTCGCCTGCATGGCGGAAATCAGCTCCGCGACGCTTTCTGCAAAGCGCCTGCCGTGCTCCTCGGAAGGCCAGTCGGCCGGGGCGCGGTAGCTGTCCGGCACGGCTGCGACATGGACATGCGGCTTCGGTCCCTTGCCGCCCTTGCGGCGGAACTTGTAGGGGCTGATGTCGATCAGCTCCTGCGTCGTGCCGTGATAGGACCAGTCGAGCGTGATGGCGTTCTCGCGGCCGGTATGGGCGCGCATCATGCGCAGCGCGAGGCTGTTGGCCTCCGAGCCGCTGTTGACGAAGCCCGCGACCGTCAGCTCCTTCGGCAGCGTCGCCGTCAGGCGCTCGGCATAGGCGACGATATTGTCGTGCAGGTAGCGGGTATTGGTGTTGAGCGTTGCGGCCTGCTTCGCCATTGCCTCCACCACGGCCGGATGGGCATGACCGATGTGGCAGACATTGTTGAAGCAGTCGAGATAGGCCCGTCCGCCGTCGTCGATCAGCCAGACGCCTTCGCCGCGCACGAACTTGATCGGCTTTTCGTAGGAGATGGAGAGGTTCGGCAGCAACAGCTCGCGCCGCAGCCTGACGATCTCCTCGTGCGAGCGGCCCTCCCGCTCGTAGAATTCCCGCGCGATGCCGCCGAAGGTGCGGGCGTCGGGGAAGAGCTCGGCCCAGACGTCGAGATAGCGCGGCTCGCCGACGCCGAGGATTTCGGTGGCCGAAAGGTCCGTGTCGGTGGAAAGCTGGAGATGGAGATGCGGCGCCCAGCCGCCATTTTCCGAAGGGGCACCCATCTCGCCGACCAGCGCGCCGGCGTCCAGCCGGTCGCCGGCCTTGAGGCGGCCCATCGCCTCGTGGGCGAGATGGCCCCAGAGGGAGATGAAGGGCGGGCAGCCCTCGGGCTCGTGACGCAGCGCGATCAGGCAGCCGTAGCCGAGCGGATCCTTCTCGATCTCGACGCTGACGACCATGGCGGCAAGCGGCGTGAAGACCTTCGTGCCGGCCGCCAAGAAGAGGTCGAGGCCGAGATGGTGCGTGCGGCGCGTTCCCTCGATGAAGCGCGAGACGAACATCTCGCCGGCATAGACGGTGCGCTCCTCGCCCCACGGGCCGATGCCGAGCTCGATGCCGTTTTCGTGGCAATATTCTTCCCAGATGGCCTGTGCCGCGTCAGGCTGCTCGGCAGCGGACTTGACTGTCATCGGATGGGCCGGGTCGCCATAGGGTACCAGTGCGGCCGGATAGGTCGCCGCGGGGCGTTCGAGCAGCGGCGCCAGGGTCTTGCGGTTGGCGGCGAGCCAGTCGATGACGTCGTGCGCGCCGGGCGCGGCCTCGAAGCCGCAGGCCTTGCGCAGGATGGCGGTGGCGAAGCGCGGGTTCATCCGGTCGAGCTTGCGCAGCAGCGTCCAGGCGGGCCGCTCGCTGATCGCGAGATAGGGATTGTCGTCGGTATGGGCGCGGCGCGAGGCGGAGATCGTGACCGAGGTGACGAGGCGGATGGCGATGAGATCGTAGAGAAGGTCGACCTCCTCTTCCAGCAGCGGATATTCCGCATGGAAGCCGCGGGCGATGGCGGCGGCCGCGCCGATCGGATCGGCATGGTCGAGGCCGGCATAGGCGGCGGCGATGGCGACTTCCGCGATTAGCGGCGCATGGAGCGCATCGCCGAAATCGATGAGGCCCGAAACGCGATCCGGATCGGCCGCGTCGACCAGTACGTTCCAGTCATTGGCGTCGTTATGGAT
Source organism: Shinella sp. R2-11 (assembly GCF_055330205.1). NCBI lineage: Bacteria > Pseudomonadati > Pseudomonadota > Alphaproteobacteria > Hyphomicrobiales > Rhizobiaceae > Shinella > Shinella sp. R2-11. The sequence continues at coordinate 131,746 of NZ_JBVAPC010000003.1, forward strand.
GACGGCGGCGCGCAGGGTCGCAAGGCGCGGTTCAAGACCGGAAAAGCGGGCGAGGAATCGTTCGAGCAACGCGCGGTCCTCGGAAGCCGTGACATGGTGCAGCCGTTCGGCCGAGCGGCCGGCCTTGCGGATGTCCCAGTCGAGGTCGCGCAGCGCGCCCGGATGCATGAAGCCCTTCAGGGCGGCATCGAACCGGCCGAGCATCCGGCCGAGGGATGCGAGCGCGGCATCGCTGCGCTGCGTTTCGGCAAGGGGTTGCCCGTGCACCCAGCTGACGAGGCGAACGCGGTGGCTGACGCCGCCCGGGCTGGTGGCGCGGGCAAGGCTGGCACCGGCAGGCGTCGGGCGGATGTGCGGTATGGGCAGATCGCCGGCATGGGCACCGACATGGGCGAGCAGCGCCGTCTGGAAATCGCTCTCGACCTCCGGCTCGGCGGCATTGACGAGCTTCAGGATGAAGATCCCCTCCGGCGTTTCCACCTTGAAATTCTGGTCGCGTTCGCTGGCGAGCGGCGAAAGCGTGCCGGTCAGGCCGTAATGCTCGCGAAGGAGGGCGGCGGCGGCTTCGATGGAAAAGTCCGGGGTGGTCGTCAGCATGTCGTTCATGGCAATCCTCGTTTCGCCGTCGAGATTTGCACGGACGCCGGATCGCCGCATCCGGCATTATGCCGGTTGTGCCTGCACTTTGTTTATAATAACCGTCATCTTGTCGGGGTCATTTCAGGGAGGGAGCGATGCAGGATACGGACGCCATGGACCGGACGATCCTCAGCATTCTTTCGCGCGAGGCGCGTATTCCCATGAAGACGCTCGCCGGTCGGGTCGGCCTTTCGCGCAGCGCGACGACGGAGCGGGTGACGCGGCTCGAAAAGGCCGGCATCATCCGCGGCTACCGGGCCGATATCGGCCAGCTTGACGACGGGCAGATCCAGGCCTTCCTGCTCGTGACCCTGAAACGCACGCCCTCGATCGGCGTGCTCGACCGGCTTGCCGGCTTCGCCTCGGTCCGCAAGGTCTCCTCCGTCAGCGGCCAGCTCGACCTCGTGGTGGAAGTCGAGGTGGGGTCGATCAACGCGCTGAACGAGTTGCGCAACGAGGTCTCGACCATGGAAAACGTCGAGGACCTCACCACCTCCATCGTGCTGCGGCGCGATATCGAGCGGAGCTGAACAATGCCTAAGCATTGCAGCATTTCCGAACGCAAAACCGCTTCGCACTTTTGCTGGAAATACTCTAGCGGCTGATCCGTTCGAGCACCCGGTCCAGCGCCTTCGTGAGGGCGCTGGTGCCGCCGTGGTGGTCGAAATCATGGAAGACCTGCTCGTTGAGGCCGCCCCTGGTGGCGTATTCGCGGCTCATCTCCATGAAGTCGAGTTGCCGGCCGCCGTGAAGCGCGGTTTCGGAGAGGCCCGCGAAGAGCGGCGCGAGATAGGCGCGGCCCTTTTCCTCCGGCAGGCCCTTTTCCGCGAGCCATTCCGTCGTGCGGTGCATGATGCCGAAATAGGTGGCCATCAGGGCGCTTGCCGCGGCGAGAAGGTCGTATTCCGCCTTCGTCTCGCATTCGACGGCATTGCCGAGTACGTTGAAGATGGCCGCCGTGCCCGCATCCGGCGGATAGACGGCGGTGACGCCCTTGCGCCGGGCGACGAAGGGCAAGGGGACCGCCTGGGTGAGGTTGACATCCGCGTCGATCCAGTCGAGGAGCGCCTGCCTGCCGGTCGCCGCGACGACGCTGATCACCTTCTGCCCGTCGCGAAAGCGCAAGGGACGGACGACCTCCTCGGCGATCTGCGGGCGGATCGCCAGAACGACCGTATCGCAGCCGTCGACGATGGCCTGGTTGTCGTCCGAAACCAGAACCTCGGCGAAATCCGCGGCGAGCCTTGCCGAGACATCCGCGCTGCGGAAGGAAACCATGACATGGGGCACGGCCGCGGGATGGGCGAGAAGCCCGCGCACCATCGCGTCGGTGATGGCGCCTGTTCCGATGAAGCCGATTTTCCGGGGTAGGGACATGGGATGTTCCGTCACGCTGAAGGGCTGAACGATCATTCGTGTGGAAGCATTGCCATGCCATGGGCCGAGATCGCAAGAGCCCGTCGCCCGTCCGCGAATGCGAGGAGGCGACGGGTTTGGATTCCGCGGGGCGCGCTGGAAGAGGAAGGCGGCTCACGACGCCGGAAGGCCCCGGAACGATAGCTCCGGGGCCTTCCGTCATGCTTGGCAGGCGGTGAGAGGTCTAGCCGTCTTCCTTGGCGAGCCATGCCTTGATCTGATCGGGATGGCCGGCGATATACTTGTCGACGGCCTTCTCATAGGAGGTTTCCTGCGCGTCGAACATCGCGGCTTCCAGATCGCCGATCGGCAGCTTCATGCGCGAGAGGAAGGCGGCGACCTCGGGATTGTCCTTCTGGAAATCCTTGCGGGCGAGGACATCCACATGCTCGGCCTTGCCGAGCGCGCCCTTCGGATCGTCGATGTAGCGCAGCTCGTATTTGCCGAACATCCAGTGCGGGCTCCAGGAGGTGGCGACGAACCATTCCTCCTTGCGGAACGCCCGGTCGACCGTCGTCAGCATGCCGGCCTCACTGGAGATCTGCAGCTTGTAGCCGTCGAGCCCGTAGTCCTTGACGGCCTTTTCGGAGAGCCGCGTGAGGCCCGCGCCCGGATCGATGCCCTCGACGCGGCCCTTCAGCTTGTCCTTCACATCGTCCTTCTTGAGGTCCTCGATGGAGGCGATGGCGCCCTTGGGGATGTATTTCGGCACGACCCAGCCGAGCTTCGCCCCATCATAGACGGTGCCGAGCGTCGTCACCTTGTCCTTCACGCGGGCGAAGTAGTCGGCATGGGTTTCCGGCCGCCAGGCCATCATCATGGCATCGAGGTCGCCGCGCGCGACGCCCTGGTAGAGCGGGGCGACGTCGGTCTGCACGAGCTCGACCTCCTGGCCGAGCTCGTCCTTGATGAGCTTTGCGGCGAGCTTGGTCACGAATTCGGCGTCGGACCAGGCGGCCCAGCCGATCTTCACCGGCGCCTTGTCCGCGGCCAGCGCGGTGCCGAAGGTGGCGGCGGCGATGCCGGCGGCAAGGCTCATTGCAGCGAGTGTCTTGAACATGGTTGCTCCTTTTTTGAAGGTTCGCATTCGGCGGCGCTTAAGGTCGCCATCTTCAGGCGGTCGCGGTGGATGCCACCGGCTGCGGCGCCTGACGGCGGAAGAGGGCGCGCCAGAGGCCGGCGCGTTCCTTTCCGAGGCTCTGGGTGATCCGGTCGAGGATCACCGCGAGGATGACGACGGCGATGCCGCCCTCGAAGCCGGTGCCGACATCGAGGCGCTGGATGCCCGTCAGCACGGTGTTGCCGATGCCGCCCGCACCGATCATCGAGGCGATCACCACCATGGAAAGCGACAGCATGATCGTCTGGTTGATGCCGGCCATGATGGAGGGCAGGGCGTTGGGAAGCTGCACCTTGAACAGAAGCTGCGCGGCGGTGCAGCCGAAGGCGTTGCCGGCCTCGATGAATTCCACATGGACCTGGCGGATACCGAGATTGGTGAGGCGCACGACCGGCGGCATCGAGAAGATGACCGTGGCGATGGTGCCGGGCACGGCGCCGAGGCCGAAGAACATCGCCGCCGGGATGAGATAGACGAAGGCCGGCATGGTCTGCATGAGGTCGAGCACGGGGCGCACGACGGCGGCGGTCCGGTCGCTGCGCGCCATGGCGATGCCGAGCGGCAGGCCGATCAGCATGGCGACGAGCGTCGAGGCGAGGACCAGCGACAGCGTCTCCATCATGGCGGACCACAGGCCCATATGATCGACCAGCCAGAGCGAAAGGGCCGTGAAGACGGCAAAGCCGAAGCCGACGCGCCAGAGCGAAAGCAGCACGAAGAGGGCAAGGCCGATGAGCATGGGCGTCGCCATGAGCGTCGCCTGGATGCTGTTCGTCACCGCGCCGATGGCGGCGGCGATGAGGTCGAGCAGCGGGGCGAAATTGTCGAGGATGTAGTTGACGGCGCTGTCGACGCCGTCACCGATATCGAAAGTCATTGGATAGTCTCCGAAGGGGCCGGATCAGGCGGTGCGATCGAGCGTTTCGAGAAGCGCGGATTTGCTGATGGAGCCGAGATAGCGGTTCGCCTCGTCGACGACCGGCACGGGGAAGGCGCTGGCGGCGACCTTGCCGAGGACGTTGGAGATGCTCTCGGACGCCGGGATCGGCTCGATATCCGGCAGGAAGGCGCGGCGGTAGGGATCGCTCGCGCCGTCGCGGGCGGTCTCGATCAGCGAATTGCGGCTGACCATGCCGTGATAGGTCTTGTCGCGGCCGAGGATGATGGCGACGTCCCGGTCGTAATGCTCCATGCGCTCCAGCGCCGCGGCGGCGGAGGCGCCCTGCCGCTCGATGATCGTCACCTGCGTCTTGCGGGCGACGTCGCCGGCGCGGAAGACCTGAGAGACGTCGACATTGCGGAAGAAGGAGCGGACATAGTCGTTGGCCGGCTTCAGCACGATCTCGTCCGGCGTGCCGACCTGCACCACCTCGCCGTTCTGCATGATACAGATGCGGTCGCCGATGCGCATGGCCTCGTCGAGGTCGTGGCTGACGAAGACGATGGTGCGGCTGTGCTCGGCCTGGAGGCGCACCAGCTCGTCCTGCATCTCCGTGCGGATGAGCGGGTCGAGCGCGGAGAAGGCCTCGTCCATCAGCAGCACGGAGGGCTCGGCGGCGAGCGCACGGGCAAGGCCGACACGCTGCTTCATGCCGCCGGAAAGCTGGTCCGTGCGGCTGTCGTCGTAGCCGTCGAGGCCGACGGCGCGCAGCGCCGCGCGGGCGCGCTGCTTGCGCTCGGCCTCCCCGACGCCGGCGACTTCCAGCCCGAAGGCGGCATTGTCGATGACGGTGCGGTTGGGCAGGAGCGCGAAGGACTGGAAGACCATGCTGATGTCGCGGCGGCGGAGCGCGATCAGTTCGCCCCGCGGCATGCGGGCGACATCGCGGCCCTCGATCTCGATCGATCCGGATGTGGGTTCGATCAGCCGGTTGATGAGGCGCAGCATGGTGGATTTGCCGGAGCCCGAAAGCCCCATGATGACGAAGATCTCGCCGGCGCGGATGTCGAAGGTCGCGTTGTTGACGCCGATGGTGCAGCCGGTCGCCGCATGGATCTCGGCCTTGGACCTGCCGGCCGCGAGAAGCTCGAGGGCCTTTTCCGGCCGTTCGCCGAAAACCTTGAAAACATTCCTGATGCTGATCTTCACCGGCCGGTCGTTCGCCGGAAGATCGCTCTCAGTTACAAAAGCCATATCTTACTGGGCCCGGCTCCGGAAGCAGGGCGCTCTCCTTTGTCTGTTGTGAGCTGATGACGCTATCAGCGGGATGGAAGGACGCGCAGGCCGAAAGGCTTCGCAAAAGCGATAGCGCGTCGCAATTTGGACATCTTATGGCACGTCGATGCCGCAATGTCCACAGTTGAAGAAAAAAATTCCATTTTGCTCTCTCATTTCCATTGAAAATGGAATGGTTTCGCGATCTTTTGCCGAGGTCTCAATCTGCCCGGCTATCCCTCGCAATCCGACATGTCACGCCCGATTGAATGGACGGCGCCCGAGGGCGCGGTGTAGTCTCGCGCCATTCTCTTCGAAGGGCACGGCATGACCAGGGACAGCGGCGGCATCGCGGTTAAGGCAGGGTCCGGCCGGATGCGTGACGGTGTGGAGGAACGGCCGCTGCGGCAATATCTCGCCACCATGGCCGCCGCCTTTCGCGGTTCACCGCTCAGGCGGGCGCTGGTCCTGCTCGCCGCGGGCATCTTCGCGGTCATCCTTGCCACGGCCTATGGCCAGATCGTTCTCAACGGCTGGAACAGGCCGTTCTACGACGCGCTGCAGCAGCGTGACATGCAGGCCTTCCTCGCGCAACTCCTCGTCTTCTTCGAGATCGCGGGCGCGCTGCTCGTTCTCAATGTCGCGCAGCAATGGCTCAACCAGATGCTGCACCTGCGGCTCCGGGAGGCGCTGACCCGCGACATGATCGACGAATGGCTCCGGCCGGGCCGTGCGTTCTGCGTCGCCCGAAGGGGGCAGATCGGCATCAATCCGGACCAGCGGCTGCACGAGGACGCCCATCGGCTGTGCGATCTTTCCGTCGATCTCGGCGTCGGCCTGCTGCAAGCCGGCGTCCTGCTTGTGAGCTTCGTCGGCGTGCTGTGGGCGCTGTCGTCGGGCTTCGTCTTCCACCTGTGGGGCGCCGCCTTCCAGGTCCCCGGCTACATGGTCTGGGCGGCGATCGTCTATTCGGGAACGGCATCCTGGCTCAGCTGGATGGTCGGCCGCCCGCTGATCGCGCTGAACGGCGACCGCTATGCGCGCGAGGCGGACCTGCGCTATTCCCTCGTGCGGGTCAACGAGCAGATCGAGGCGATATCGGTCGCATCCGGCGAGGCGGACGAGGCGCGGCGGCTGCAGCGCGACCTCGGGGCCGTCATCCTCGCCACCCACCGCATCGTTTCTGCGACGATCCGGCTCGGCTGGGTCACGTCGGGCTATGGCTGGGTGACGATCGTCGCGCCCATCGTCATCGCCGCCCCGGTCTATTTCGGCGGCGACATGACGTTCGGCGGGCTGATGATGGCCGTCGGCGCGTTCAACCAGTTCCATGCCTCGCTGCGGTGGTTCGTCGACAATATCGGCTCCATCGCCGACTGGCGCGCGACGCTGCGGCGGGTCGCGGCCTTCCGGCTTGCCGTCCTCGAAGCCGACACGGCCGGCGGGACGGACGAGCGCATCGCCTTCACCCGCTCGCCGGAGCCCGCCATCGTCATCGACGACCTGGAAATGGACGTGCCGGGCGGAAAGGTGCGGCTCTCCGAGCCGCATGTGACGATCCGTCCCGGCGACCGCCTGCTCGTCGCCGGGGCGCCGGGTGCCGGCAAGACGCTCCTGACGCACACGCTTGCCGGTCTCTGGCTCTGGGGCAGGGGCAGCATCCAGTTGCCGCGCGACGCCGGCATCGCCGTCGTGGTGCGCGATCCCTATATACCGCCCGGCACGCTCAGGGCGGCGCTGTGCTATCCCCGCGATGCCGATGCCTGCCCGGATGGGGAGATCCTCAAGGCGCTGGAACGGGCCGGGCTTGAGCGTCTTTCATCCTCGCTCGACCACAGCGCGCGCTGGGAACATGAGCTTGGAAACGACCAGCGGCGGATGCTGAGCATCGTCCAGCTCATGCTCCACCGCCCGGACTGGATCGTCATCGACGATATCGGCGACCTTGCCACCGGCGGCGACAGCGGGAGGATTGCCGCCATATTCCGGGAGGAACTGGCGGGATCGGCGATCATCGCGATGGGAACGGAGGAGATGAAGGGCGACCTCTTCACGCGCACCATCCGCCTCGTGCCCGCCCGCGACAAGGCCTGACCGGCGCTTCAGGCCGGTCCGCTTCCGGGAGAACCCCGGGCCGCGCGGTCGACGTCGCGCCGGTAGGCCTGCGCCGCCAGCATGATCGCGCCGGACTGGGCGGGATAGGTGTGGACCACCTTGGCAAGCGCCTCCATGCCGATGCCGGTGCTCATGATGACGGCCATTTCGTTGATCAGCTCGCTGGCCCGTGAGGCGACGATGGTCGCGCCGAGGATGCGGTCGCTGCCTTCCGCGATGTGGATCTTGACGAAGCCGGTCTCCTGCCCGTCCGTGATGGCGCGGTCCACGTCGCTCAGCATCACTGTATAGCTCTTGATCGGGATGGACTGCACGCGGGCTTCCCAGACCTGCAGGCCGATATGGGCGATCTCCGGGTCGCAGAAGGTGCACCAGGGAATGACCGAAGCGTCATGCCGCAGCCGGCCTTGCGACAGCGCGTTCTCCACCGCCATCCGCGCCGAGGATTGCGCCGCATTGGTGAATTTCAGCGACAGGCAGACATCGCCGGCGGCATAGATGTCGGGGTTGCTGCTGCACAGGAACTCATCGACCTTGATGCCGCGCAGGGGGCTGAACGCCACGCCGGCGGCATCAAGGTCGAGATCGTCGACATTGGGTAGCCGGCCGGTGCAGACGAGGATCTCGTCGGCGGCGATCTCGCCCTTCAGCTCGTTGTTGAGCGTTTCAAGCACTTTGACGTCGCCCTCGCGCCGCGCGCCGACGACGGCGGTGTTCAGGCGGATCTCCATGCCGTCGCGCGCCATGGACCAGGAGAGGACCTCGGCGGCGTCGCGCTCCTCGCGCGGCAGGAATTTCGGATCGTTCTGCACGATGGTCACATGCGCGCCCAGCCGGCAGAAGGCCTGCGCCAGTTCGCAGCCGAGCGGCCCCCCGCCGACGACCGCAAGGCGCCGCGGCAGCGCCGTCATGTCGAAGATCGTCGAGCTCGTGCGATAGCCGGTCTCGTCGAGGCCGGGAATGTCCGGGATTCGCGGCCGCGCACCCGTGGCGACGAGCGCCTTGCGGAAGCGCAGGCGCGTATCGTCGACGAACAGGGCGTCGGCGCTCGCGAACCGGGCGGTGCCGAAGAAGATGTCGACGCCGAGGGCGGTGAGGTCATGGGCCGAATGATAGACCGCGATGCGCGTGCGAATACTGCGCATGCGCGCCATCGCATCGCCGAAATCGAGGGCGGATTCGACCGGCATGGGCGCGCCGAACTCGTCGGCGTCGTGCATGGTGCCATATACCTGCGCGGTGCGGATGATCGCCTTCGACGGCACGGACCCGGCATTGAGCGAGTTCCCGCCGAGATGCGCGCGCTCGACGAGCGCGACCGAGAAACCGCGCCGCGCGGCCCATTCGGCCGCCGAAAGCCCCGCCGGTCCCGCGCCGACGACCACGAGGTCGTAGATGCCTTTCGGCTCCGGATTGCGCCAGTCCTGCGGCCGCACCCGCCGAAGATAAGGGGCCTCGTCTGGGGGGCTTGCCCGTGGTGCCGTGCGCTGCATGTCTATAACCACCCGCCTTCGAAGCCCGCATGCGCAAGACCGTCGCGCACATATCCGCAGCCCCGGAAAATCTCCCAGATCAGGCCGCTGCGGTGATTTTCGATCATCATGGCAAGAAGGCCCTGGTCGAGCCCGTACCAGCCCTCGGAAAGCCAGCCGCCCGAAGCGGGCAGCAGCGTCGGGTTGAAGCCGCTGGAGAACCGGTCGCCGGGGCAGACCTGCGGATAGTTCTCGAGGAGATGGCGCGTGCCCGAAAGCGCTGCCTCGGGCGTGAAGGGTAGCGTCGCGAGCATCGCCCAGGGGGAGATCGTCCCGTCGTCCGGGCCATAGGGCACGCCGCGCGACATGTAGCCGAAGAACCGGCGGTCCCGGCCTTTCCGGCGTATCGCCGCAACCGAGGGGCCGTCGCCCGCCGTCACGCCCCAGAAATCGCGGCAATAGCCTTCGAATTCGTAAGGATTGCGCTCCCCGTATTCGCGGTGGACGGCGATCGCGCTTTTCGTGTTCTCGAAATAGTCGCTGTTCTTCTCGCGCATGAAGGCATCGCGAATGCCGCGGAAGTCGATCCAGGCATGGGAAAACAGATGCGTGAAAAGGGGGCCGGAATAGAGGACGTCATGACCGAGGAGGTTTTCCCACTGATAGGTCAGGCTCCAGGTATCGTAGCAGCTTGCCGTCAGCGGGAAGGTGGGCGATCCGAGGCCGAGGACGTAAAGGATCGTCGCCTCGTTGTAGCCTTCCCAGCCATAGTGGAGGAAGCCGCATTCGGGCTTCCAGCCCTGCGACAGGCCCGAGGTTCCGTTCTGTGCCCAGTGCCAGTCCACGCGGCGGTAGAGCACGTCGGCATGGTCGCGGATGTCACTTTCCTCGCCGCCCCCGTCGAAGTAGCAGCCCGCCACGAGGATGCCCGCCATCAGGAGGGCGGTGTCGATCAGCGACAGCTCGCATTGCCAGACGCGCCTGCCCGTCTTCATGTCGAGGAAATGATAGTAGAAGCCCCGGTAGCCCGTGGCGTCGGCCGCCTTGCTTTGGGGGCTGGCCAGGAAGAATTTCAGCACCTTCAGCGTGCGCCGCGCGGCCTCGGTGCGCGACAGCCAGCCGTTCCTGACGGCGATCGGATAGCAGGAGAGGGCGAAGCCGACGACGGCGATGCTGCAGGGCGATCCCGGGCGGGACGTATCGGCCACGAGCCCGGTTTCTTCGTCGGTATGGTCGATGAGGTAGGAAAAGGCCGCATGCTGAAGCCGGGCAACCAGTGCCTCGTCCGAAAGTCGCCTCAAGCCGCTCATGGAGCCTGTCCTGCAAATGGATAGACGCAGCCGACCGGGCGGCTGTGGCATTCGCCCACCATAGCAACCGGCCCCTCGAACGCAACCGCCGGGCCGGCGTTTCCATTCCCATTGATGTGATCGCGGGACAGGAGCCAATGTGCTACAGCGCCTAAATTCACAAACGTCCGCGTGGTACACTTCGTCAGGAAGCCGCCGCTCGCAACAGGATCTCGACGTTACCCATGGAAGCATTTCTCGGCCTTATCGCTGCGATCATCGCCAACACGATGGCGATCCAGCCGAATCTCGCACCCTTCGGCGTTGCCCAGGATGCGCGGCCCTCGGCGCTCGGCTGCGAGCCGCTGGCGGAGGGGCCGGCGGACGCCACGGGACAATATCTATGCCCGAAGCTGCCGGGGGCGGATCCGCTTTACGAGGAATATATCCTCGCTTTCGTCGACGGCGTCGGCGTCTGCAACCTGACTGCCATCACGCCCTATCGAGCCGACGACGATGAAGGCCATCTCACCCGCCAGATATTTGCCGATGTCACGGCGAGGATGACGAAGGAACTCGGAGAGCCGGACGAGAAGGTCGACGTGGCCCATACGCCGGCCGCCGGCAGCGACCTTCTCCTCAAGCACACGATCACCGCCGAGGAGCGGCAGATCTTCAACCAGTGGAACCACCTGCAACGCCGCTTCCAGAACCTGCAATCGGCCAGCGTCGTTCTTGCCGGCGACGAGGGATACGGCCTTGCCGTCTACAGCACCTACCGTTTTGCCGGAAACGACGAGTGCATGCGCCGCATGGAGCAGACGACGGGCCTTTCGCCCGACCAGTAGAGGGCCGGATACTGTTCAGGTTCTACTTCAGGAATTCGCGGTAAGTGTCGCCACCGTCTGCCTTTGCGGCATAGAGCGCAAGGTCCGCCTTGGTGAAGAGGCCGGTCGGGGTTTCCGCTTCGGCAAAGGCGAAGCCGATGGAGGCGCTGACGCTGAAGACATGCCCCGAACAGCTCATCGGCAGCTTGCCTGCATCGACCACCTGCCGCGCGGTGCGTTCGATCGCCTGACGGCTGCTGGCGGGACCGAAGAGGATCGCGAACTCGTCGCCGCCGATGCGGGCGACCAGTTCGGCGCCCGTGCAGGTCGCACAGAGCCGGCGGGTGAACTCGATGATGCACTCGTCGCCGAGGGCGTGGCCGAGCGTGTCGTTGATCTCCTTGAAGCCGTCCAGGTCGACGAGCATCAGCGCGCCGCCCGATCCGTCCGGCCCGCACATGTCGGCGAGCCGCAGCTGGAACCGGGTGCGATTGGCAAGGCCGGTCATCACGTCGTGCTCGGCGAGATGGCGCATGTGGTCGAGCGCGGTCTTTTCGGCGGTGATGTCCTGCTTGATGCCGAAAAGCCGGACGGGCTCGCCGTCGCGGCGCTCGACCGTCGCGGATATCCGTATCCATCGCCGGCCGAATTCCGGGCTCTCGATCTCGGCGTCCAGTCCGAAGCCGTCCCCGTTGCGGATCGCCTCGCCACGGGTCCTCTGCAGCCGCGCGAGCGAATCCTCGCTGTAGCTTCTGAGGATATCGCCGCGCACCAGGCCGCAATTCTGCGGCAGGCCGAAGAGATGGTAGGTGCCGCTGCTCCAGGTCAGCTGCTCGCTGGGCAGTTCGCATTGCCAGGTGCCCATGCCCGCGGCCATGGAGGCGCGCTCGAAGATATCGGCGCCGGCAAGCGCGGCCTCGATGCGGCGGGTGAGGGCCGACTGGCGCTCGATCTGCCGGCGCAATTCCAGGATCGTCCGGCGATCGAAGGGGCCGGCGAGGGTGCGCCGCAGCCGTTCCAACAGGCCGTAGAGCGCCGATTGCGGCGTGGCTTGCGTGTCGGCACTCGGCGATTGCGCGCTCGTTGCTGGATTTTCCATCTTCGTCACCGGCTTGTGGCAAGGCCCCTTGCTACAAGTCCTAATATGAAAACATTAATCTGAAGTGAGGGCGGCCCGCCGCCGCCTCCTCAGCGCGGCAGGTAGCGGGTGAGGCTTGCCTCCAGTAGGCGGATGAGCGTGATGAGGATCAGGTTGATCAGGAGATAGAGCATGCCTGCGATGGCGAAGATCTCCAGGATCGCATAGGTCTGGCTCATCAGCCGCTTGGCGTGACCGGTGATCTCCAGCACGGTGATCGTCGAGGCAAGGCTCGTTCCCTTCACCACCAGCACCAGTTCGTTGCCATAGGCGGGCAGCGCCTGGCGGATGGCGAGCGGGAAGGCGATGCGGCGGAAGCACAGGAAGCGCGACATGCCGCAGGCCTGTGCCGCCTCCATCAGGCCGCCCGGAATGGACATGAGGCCGCCGCGCAGGATTTCCGACGTATAGGCCGCCGTGTTGAGCGCCAGCGCCAGCACGGCGCAGCGCACGCCGTCGCCGACGATCCACCAGAGCACCGGATTGTCGCGCACGAAGGAAAGCTGGCCGAGCCCGTAATAGAAGAGGAAGAGCTGCACGAGCAGCGGGGTGCCGCGGAAGACCGTGCTGTAACCCTTGGCAAAGCTGCTCAGCAGCCGGTTCTTCGACAGCCGCATGACCGCGAGCCCCAGCCCGAGATTGAAGCCGATGGCGACGGAGGTAATGGTCAGCACCGCCGTCAGCCACACGCCCTTGGCAAGGGTCGGCACGGCAAGGCGAACGAGTTCGAGATCCATGGCCTAGCTCCTGTTCTTCGGCTGGAGCAGGCGCTCAATCCGGTCGAAGCCGCCCTGGCTCACCAGCGTGATCGCGAGATAGACGATGGCGGCAATGAAATAGAAGATGAAGGGATGGCGGGTGGAGCCCGCGCCGACGAAGGCCGCGCGCATCAGTTCCTGCAAGCCGACCACCGAGACGAGCGCGGTGTCCTTGATCGTCGTCTGCCAGACATTGTTCATGCCGGGCACGGCGATCCGCAGCATCTGCGGCGCGATGATACGGCGGAAGATGCGGCGTCCCGGAATGCCGAGCGCCCGCGCCGCCTCGATATGGCCGGCCGGGATGGCGGCGAGGGCGCCGCGCACCACCTCGGTCGAATAGGCGCCCGAAATGGAGGCGATGGCGATGACGGCGATGACGAAAGCATAGCCGTTGCCGGCGAGCCCCGCATAGCCGAAGGCCGCCGCCACGCGCGCCACGAACTCAACCGAGGAGAAGAAGAGGAGATAGATGATTAGGAGCTCCGGCACGCCGCGCACGATCGACGTATAAAAGTCGACGATCAGCGTCAGCGGGAAGATCCGCCCCCACTTGATGAGCCCGCAGGCGACGCCGATGACGATGCCGAAGACCATGCTCGCTATGCCGAGGGCGACCGTGACCGCCGCCCCGCGCAGGATCGCGGCGATCCAGCCGCCTTCCCATACCTGCCAGATTCCCAGTTCCATCGTTCCCGCCCGAACCCTTCATGCCTTCCGGATGCGGCGTTCCCCGGCGCCTGCTGCCGGGGAACGCGCGGTTGCTATTACTGGCAGGGCCGGGAAATGTCCGACTTGAACCAGGTCTGGCTGGCCTTGCCGATCGAGCCGTCGGCGACAAGCTCGCAGAGCGCCTTGTCGATGCGGGCCTTCAGCTCGGTATTGTCCTTGGCGATGCCGACGCCGATGCCTTCGCCGAGGGTCGGATCGGAAGAGCTGGCGATCTTGACGTCGACGAGCTGGAAATCCTGGCCTTCGGGCTTGGCGAGGAAGTCCTCCAGAGCCGACACGTCGGAAAACGCGGCGTCGACGCGGCCGCTGGCCAGGTCGATCTGCATCTGGTCGAGCGTGTCGTAGGTCTTCAGGTCGGCGTTCGGCACGTTTTTTTCGAGATAGTGCGCGTGGGTCGTGCCCGCCTGCACGCCGACCTTCTTGCCGTCGAGCGCCTTGACCAGGCTGTCGAGGTCCTTGATGCCGGCAAGGTCGGAGTTCTTTGGCGCCACGAACATGTTGGCAAGCTCGGCATAGCCGATTGAGAAGTCGATCTCCTTCTTGCGGTCGTCGGTGATCGACATGCCCGAGATGATGACGTCGAAGCGCTTGGCCTTCAGAGCCGGGATGAGGCCGTCGAAGGCCTGCACGACGAACTGGCACTTCACCTCAAGCTTGGCGCAGAGCAGGTTGCCGACATCGGCGTCGAAGCCGGTGACGTTGCCGGCGGCGTCCGCCATGCTCCATGGCGGATAGGCGCCTTCCGTTCCGATCGACAATTCGCCTTCGGCCGCCCAGGCGGCGGTGGTGCCGGCGGCGAAGCACGCGGCGAGCAGCAGGCTTTTCATCAGCTTCATGTTCTGGTTCCCCATGTTGAACGTTGTTTTCGGTTGGCGGGGCCGGCAGGCATCAGAGCGTACGGGCCAGGAACTGGCGCATGCGTTCGGAGCGCGGATTGGTGAAGACGTCCGCCGGTGCACCCTCTTCCTCCACTTTTCCCTGGTGGAGGAAGAGGATCTTGTGCGAGACCTCGCGCGCGAACTGCATTTCGTGCGTCACGAGGATCATCGTGTTTCCTTCTTCGGCCAGCTGCCGGATCACGCGCAGCACCTCGCCGACAAGCTCGGGATCGAGCGCGGAGGTAGGCTCGTCGAGCAGGATGAGCTTTGGGCGCATGGCGAGCGTGCGGGCGATGGCCGCGCGCTGCTGCTGGCCGCCGGAGAGCTGGCCGGGATATTGGGCGTGCTTTTCGGAAAGGCCGACCTTCCTGAGAAGCGCATGCGCATGGTCGACGGCGGCCGGCCGCTCTTCCTTCAGCACATGCAGCGGCGCTTCGATGATGTTCTCCAGCACCGTCATGTGCGGCCAGAGATTGAAGTTCTGGAACACCATGCCGACCCGCGAGCGGATGCGCTCGACCTGCCGCATGTCGGCCGGCACGGCATTGCCGTCCGGTGTCTTCTTCATGCGGATTTCCTCGCCGTCGATGACGACGCGCCCGTCGTGCGGCTGTTCCAGCAGGTTGATGCAGCGCAGGAACGTGCTCTTGCCGGAGCCCGAGGAGCCGATCATCGAGACGACTTCGCCGGGCTGGGCCGTAAGGCTGACGCCGTTCAGCACCGAAAGCTGCCCGAAGCGCTTGTGGAGGTCGTGCACTTCCAGCGCCGGGCGCTCGCCGGCGCCCGGATGCACCGTCTCCGCATGGACGACGACGGCAACTGGCGCGGCGGCGGGGACGGGCTTTTCGGCACCCGCGCCGCCGACGGCCTTGAGATCGGCAAAGGCGCGGTCGAAATGACGCAGCGCCGTGGCAAGGCACGTGTTCCGCCAGTCCTCGTCCTCGGGAATGAAGGCGGCACGCAGCGCCTTCTTGATGCGCTTGCCGAGCGGCGTGTCCACCTTGCCGTAGAGATGCAGCCAGTTGTCCGCCTGGACGGCCTCGATGACCGTTTCGCCGTTGAGCGTGCCGCATTCCACCACCAGCGGCAGGACGCGCGCCTTCGGCAGCGCCTTGCGCACGGCGGCCGAGACATAGCCGGTGGCGGTCGCGGCAATGCCCGTGTCGGTCGTCGCGTCCGTGCCGGTGAGGACGACGGAAAGAGCGGGGCCGAAGATGTGCCGTCCCCAGTCGAGCCCGGCATGCTCGCCCTCGGCTACCGAGAGGAGGGCCGGATAGCCATAGGGACCGGCGCCCGTATGCAGGTCGAAGACCACGACCTCGGATGCCTGCCGGGCGAATGTCGAAAGGATCTCGATGAGCGTGCGGTTGGACCAGACGGGGCCGTCGCCGCCATAGTAGAGGCCGTCCGAATAGGCATATTGGCCCGCCTCGATCATGGGGGCGAGGCCGGCATAGCCGCCGAAACGCCGCTTCGCCGCCTCATAGGCCTCGGCCGCCCGCTCGCGCTCCGGGCCTTCCCAGGCGCGCCAGACGAAGGCGTCGTGCAGCGTGGCATAGCGTTCGTTGCGCGGCGGCCCTTTCTGCCAGTCGATGAAATTACGGTTCAGGTCGACATTGTCCTCGTTCACCCTGCGGCTCCAGGCGGTGCCCCAGGGATTGATCAGGTGGATGGCGAGGACGGCGGTGTCGTCGGGAAGCTGCCAGGGCGTGTTCTGCGAGAGCCAGGCCGTCTGGCAGGCCGAGCCGAAGGGGCCTTCGACGCCATGCGTGCCGGAGATCAGCACCATCAGCTTTGCGGCATCGGGGCGTCCGAGATAGGCGACGTCGGTCGAAAGCTGCTCGCCGTTCGGCCCGTGCAGGGGATGAGGGTAGGCGACGAGGCTGGCGCCCGCCTGGCCCGCGGCGGCGAGAAACCGGCTGCGCAGGTCCGAAAAATCGCCGGTGAAGAGGGCGGAAGGGGACATGCGACAGTGCTCCCGGTTTTCTGTGTGCAGAACTGCTTTGGCGTTCATTCTCATTCCCCTGTGAGGCCGTTGGCCGGCCTGTCTTGGTCTGGTTTCAAGGAAGGCGGTTTGCGCCTTTCCTTGCAGGCAGTGGTTCCTTTCCCGCAGGCCTGTCCGGCGTCAGAGATCGAGCACGATGGAAGATTTCGGGCGGGTACAGCACAGGAGTACCCGGTCTGCCGGCATTTCGTCGAGCGGTTCCTCGAAATAATCGACCTCCCCCGAGACGAGGCCCTGCTCGCAGGTCCCGCAGACGCCCGCCCGGCAGGAGAAGGCGGGCTCTATCCCCTTCGCCTCCAGGAAGGCGAGGATGGATTCGCTCTTGCCGTCCCATGTGAGGCTGCGCCCGGATTTCTGCAGGACGATGCGCAGCCCGTCGCCATCCGCATCCGCGACCGGCGTGACGGCCGGCGGCGTTTCCGGCTGCACCGGCGCCGCGCCGCTCTCCGACAAGAGGCTTGCCGGGCCGAAGAATTCGTAGGCGATGCGTTCCCTGCCGATGCCAAGCCCTGTGAGGATGCCGTAGAGGGCCTGCATGAAGGGCGGCGGCCCGCACATATAGACCTCGTAGTCGTCGAGCGGCAGCAGGCTCTGGAGCGTCGCGCGGGAGACGAAGCCGGTGGAATGGCAGCGGCCCGCATCGAGGTCGCCGTCTTCGGCGAAGCGGTAGCAGAAATGCACCGAAATGCCCGGCCGCAGCGCCGCAAGGCGCTCCACCTCGTCGCGCAAGGCATGGACGGCCGCGCCGTCGCAGGCATGGATGAACCAGACCGGGCGATCGCTTTCCCTCGCCAGCACGTCCAGCATGGAGACCGTCGGCGTGAGCCCGACACCGCCGGACAGGAGCAGGACGGGCCGGCGGCTCGCGGCATCGAGCCGGAAGGCGCCGCGCGGCGGGTCGATCTCCAGCACGGCGCCCGGCTCGATCTCGTCATGCAGCCAGCAGGAGCTCAGCCCTTCCGGCACGTCCTTCGAGGGCGCTGCCTCGCGCTTCACCGTGATGCGGTAGCTGCCTTCCTCGCGCGGCGAGGAGGAGACGGTATAGTTGCGCAAGACATGCCCGCCCTTGCGGTCGGGAACGCGCATGGTGAGGAACTGTCCCGCCTCGAACGGCCGCCAGTGCTGCCGTTCGAGGGGGGCAAGGCGGAAAGACGTGATGGTGGCGCTTTCGCGCACCTTCGAAACGACCTCGAAGGGGCGGAAGCGCGAAGCCGCGGCATCGGGCATCCGGGGTCTATCCTTACTCTGCGGCGTCCGCGACGGCGGCGGCCTGCGTCTCGGCGGCGATCATCTGGGCGAGCTTGCGGCGGAAGCGCATCGGCCCGACATCGATCTTCAGGTCGAGATTGGGCGTCTGCATGTTGGCCATGCCGTGATGAACCGCCTCCAGCACCACGCGGTCCTCCTCGAAGGCGCCGCGCACGGACTTTGCGAAGCTCGCGGAGACCTTGGCGTCGTCGGGCGCGAAATTGCGCATCTGGAACCAGTAATACTTGGTGCGGTTCTCATCGACCGGGGTCATGAAGTTGTAGCTGTCCATGAGGAAGGTGTTGTCCGGCAGCGCGCGGCCTTCCCCGCCCGTGTGGGCCGGCGCGAAGATCGCCTTGATGATGGCGTTGCTCGGATAGCGCACCTCGTAGTGCTGCTTGCGGTCGGTATTGCCCTCGAATTGCAGGAAGGGCGCATAGAAGGGGGCGGGCTCGGAATCGATCATCCAGCGCCAGACGGTCACGCCGTCTTCCTTGACGGTCGTCTCCAGCGGTGTCTCCTCGCAGGCCGAACTGGCGAAGGACGACTGGTGCACCCAGGCGACATGGGACGGATCGAGCAGGTTGTCCGTCATGTAGAGATAGTTGCAGTGGAGCATCATGGATTCGCCGCGGTTGATGCCCCAGGCGGGATCGTCGAAATGCTCGACCTCGAAGATGTCCCCGGGGTCCGCCTTGGCGGCATCCCCCATCCAGATCCACAACAGGCCGTAGCGCTCGTGAACCGGATAGGACCGCACCTTGGCGACATGCGGGATGCGCTCGGCGCCGGGAACGCGGGTACAGGTGCCCGAACAGTCGAAGGTCAGGCCATGGTAGCCGCATTCCACGTCGTCGCCCTTGATGCGGCCCATGGAGAGCGGCAGCTTGCGATGGGGACAGGCATCTTCCAACGCGGCGGGCGTGCCGTCCTGAAGGCGGTAGAGGACGATGTTCTCGCCCAGGATGGTCACGGGTTTCAGTTCGCGGCCGACCTCGTTGTCCCAGGCCGCAACATACCAGGCGTTCTTGAGAAACATCTCGCTCTCCTTGCGTTTTGCCAAGCGAGTGTTCGTCGATTTTTTCGTGCTAACAAGTTGCCAGCGGCTGCGTTCTTTTTTAGAAATTCTAAACTGCAACGCCTCCGGAGGAACCTTACCATGCCGAACCCGTCCCTGCGCGGCCTGCAAGCCTTCGAGGCGATCGGACGGTGCGGCTCGGTCAGCGCGGCGGCCGAGGACCTCGGCGTTTCGCCCGGTGCGGTGAGCCAGCTGGTTCGCAATCTGGAGCAATGTCTGGGGCTGACGCTGCTGGAGCGGCGGGGCCGGCGGGTCGAGCTGTCGTCATGGGGGCGGGTGTATTACCGGGAAGTGGCGAAGGGATTCCAGCAGCTTTCGCATGCCGCCGGCGTGCTGACGCGCGCCCGCAACGAGACGGGGATCGTGCTGAGCGCGCTGACATCCGTCGCCAACAAGTGGGTCAGCCGCAAGATCTTCGACTGGCAGTCCCTCTGTCCGGAATCGAGCGTGCGCATTCTCGGCGAGGAGCAGGAGCCGCGCATCGGCATCGAGCATGTGGATTTCCGCATCACCTACGGCCGGCGCGCGAATGTGCACGAGCATGTCGCCAACCTCTTCACCGACTGGGTGGTTCCGGCGTGTTCGCCGGCGCTCCTCGCCAACCGGGTTCTGGACTGTCCGCAGGATATCCTCAAATTCCCGCTCCTCAATGTCGAGTGGGAATCCGACTACAAGGCGTCGCCGCAATGGCGGGACTGGGCAAGGCTGATCGATGCCGATGGCCGCCAGACGTTTTCCGGCCTTTCCTTCACCCTGTCGAGCAGTGCCATCGACGCCGCCGCCAATGGCAGGGGTTTCGTCCTCGCCCAGATCTCCATGGTGCGGGACGAGGTGGCCGCCGGTAGTCTCGTGGTTCCCTTCGACATCCGCATGAAGCTGCCGGAAAGCTATTACCTCGCCTGGGACCGGGCGGCTCTCGAAAGGCCCGTCGGCCAGAGGTTCCACAAATGGCTGCTGACCACCGGAAGGCAGCAGGACCTCGCCTCCGCCCCCGGCGCGGACCTCGTCCCGCCGCCGCTCAGTTGATGCGAAGGCCGGAGTCCGCGTCGAAGAGGTGGATCGCTTGCATGTTCGGACGAACGTGGATCCGGTCGCCGACGCGGATCGGCGTGTCGCGCGGGAATTCGACGGTCAGCATGCGGGGCTGGCCGATCTCCACATAGCCGTAGGTCTGGCTGCCGAGCCGTTCGGCGACGGCGAGCTCGCCGCTGAACCAGGCTTCCTCCTGCGGACAGGCGATCAGGTCCTCGGGACGGATGCCGAAGGTGGCGGCGCCGGGCGGAGGTGGGGTGTCGAGGCCGGCAAGCGGCAGGGTGCGGTCGCTGAGGCGGATTGCGCTGCTATTGTCCGTGGCGACGATCGCCGCCGGCATGGTGTTCATGGTCGGGCTGCCGATGAAGCGCGCGACGAAGAGGCTTGCGGGGCGATGATAAAGGTCGAGCGGCGGGCCGATCTGCTCGATCCTGCCGGCATTGAGGACCACGATGCGGTCGGCGAGCGTCATGGCTTCGACCTGGTCATGCGTGACATAGACGGTCGTCGCCTTCATGCGATTGTGCAGCTTGGCGATCTCCAGACGCATCTCGACGCGCAGGGCGGCGTCGAGGTTGGAAAGCGGCTCGTCGAAAAGGAAGGCCGAGGGTTCCCGCACGATGGCGCGGCCCATGGCGACGCGCTGGCGCTGGCCGCCGGAAAGCTGCGCGGGGCGGCGTTCGAGGAAGGGCTCGATCTTCAGGATGTCGGCGGCCTGCGAAACGCGGCCCTCGATGGTCGCCGTCTCCGTGCCGCGCATCTTCAGGCCGAAGGCCATGTTCTCGCGCACGCTCATATGCGGATAGAGCGCGTAGTCCTGGAAGACCATGGCGATGTCGCGGTCGGAGGGCGGCAGCGCGTTGACGATCCTGCCTCCGATATCGAGGGTTCCGCCGGAAATCTCCTCCAGCCCGGCGATCATGCGGAGGAGGGTGGACTTGCCGCAGCCGGACGGGCCGACGAGGACCAGGAATTCGCCGCTGGCGATATCGATGTCGACGTCGTGGATGACCTGCAGGGACCCATAGGTCTTGCGGATCTGCCTCAAGGCGATTGCTGTCACGGCTTTCTCCTCCGAAAGGTCAACTCTGCCCTTGACCTTCATTATCGATATCAATATCAATAATGATACAAGACGCGATTGGCAATCATGCGAGCCGGCCGATGACCTATTTTTCTGCACCGTCGAATGCGCGAAGCGCGGCAAGGCCGGCAAAGTCGGCGGCCGCCTTCAATGCGCTCAAGCGCGACATCATGCTCGGAGTCCTTCCGGCCGGTGCGGCGCTGACGGAGCTGGACCTCGCCGCGCATTTCTCCTGCAGCCAGGGCACGGTGCGCGAGGCGCTGCTCCAGTTGCAGGAAGAGGGGCTGGTGCGCCGGCAGGGGCATCGCGGCACGCAGGTTTCCGAATGCACCGAGGCCGAGGCCGTGGAGATGTTCCGCGTGCGCCAGCAGATCGAGTGCAGCGGCATCCTGCGCGCGCTGCAGATGCCGAGCCGCACACTCGTATCCGACCTCAAGGCACTCTTCGCCGAAATGCTCGATACGGCCGCCGCCGGCGACGAACTCGAGCTTGCCTCCCTCGACCGGGATTTCCACCGCCGCATCTTCCAGGACGCGCAGCTTCCCGCGCTCGATCCGATCCTGCACCGCTGCCTCGTGCACAATCACCGCTTCAAGATTTCGCGCAGCACCACGCCGCGCGATCTGGTGGCGACCGCCCAGCGCCACGGCGCGATCATCGAGACGATAGAGAACAGGGATGTCGCGCAGGCGAGCGCGGCGCTTCGCCACCACATCGCAACCATCGTCGACCTCGGTCCCGACGTCTTCCCCGAGGCGACGCAATGAGCATCGCGCCCGACATGACCCGGCTTTCGCCGGAAATGGCCGCGCTGCTTGCCCGCGTGGCCGCCGAGACCGGGCCGCAGCCCGACCCGACGACCCTGCCGCCGGCCGAGGGCAGGGCGCTCTCGGAGGAAAGCAACCGGTGCTGGAATGTCGACATGCCCGAGATGGCGACCGTCGGCGAGGCGTGGATCGACGCGGATGCGGGCCTCGGCTCGGCGCGGGTGCGCCTCAAGGTCCTCGTGCCGCCGAGGCATGGCGCCGGCGCGGTCGTCTTCGTGCATGGCGGGGGCTTTGCCTTCTGCAGCCCGGAAACGCATGAGCGCTGCGCGCGCGTCCTCGCGCTGGAAAGCGGCCTGCCGGTGCTGCTGCCCGATTACCGTCTTTCGCCGGAACATCCCTATCCCACGGGCCTCATGGATGTCGTCGCGACGATCCGCTTCGCCTTTGCCGCGTCCGCGCCGCTCGGCGTGACCGCCGGTCCGCTCATCCTTTCCGGCGATTCCGCCGGGGCCAACCTCGCGCTCGCCGCCATGCTGCACGAGCAGGCCGAAGGGCACCCGCCCGTCGCCGGCGCGCTGCTCTTCTACGGAACCTATGCGGGCGATTTCCGCACCGATTCCTATCGCGATTTCGAGAACGGGCCGGGCCTGACGACCGCCAAGATGCAGCGCTACTGGCACTGGTATGTCGGCGGCCGCGATGTTTCGGCCGATCCGCTGGCTTGTCCGCTGCTCGCATCGGACGAGGCGCTGATCGCCTTGCCGCCGCTGCATCTGATGGCGGCGGGCGTCGATCCGCTGCTGTCCGACAGCATCGTGCTGCAAGAGCGCCTGAAGGGCCTCGGCCGCGACGAGACCCTGACGGTCGTGCCGGGCGTTACGCACGGCTTCCTGCAGAACACGCTCGATCTTGCCGCCGCGCGGGAGGCGCTGGCGGCAGCGGGCGCCGATGCCCGGCGGATGGCCGGTACAAACTGAATTCGATTTTCAAAGGAGGAGACAATGAAAATCTGGAGGAAACTTGCGGTCGGGGCCGCGCTTGCGACGGCGCTGCTTGCCAGCACCGCATCGGCGGAAACCGTTCGCTTCTGGTATCACTTCGACAATCCGGAAAACCCGATGGGCGATCTCGTCGCCAAGTTCGAGGCGGCCAATCCGGGCATCAAGGTGGAAGCGGAGAACGTTCCGTGGAACAGCTACTACGATAACCTCTATACTGCGCTGGTCGGCGGCAATGCGCCGGATGCGGCGATGGTGAAGCTCTTCGCCCAGCCGCGCCTCGTGGAAATGGGCGCGCTGGAGCCGCTTGCCGAGCGCATCGACGCCTGGCCCGGCAAGGCGGACCTGCTCGAGAACCTGCTGGAGCTCAACAAGGGGCCGGACGGCCAGCAATACTACCTGCCGATCCAGTATGTCGTGCTCTATCTCTACTATCGCGCCGACCTCTTCGCCGAAGCCGGCCTGAAGCCGCCGACCACCTGCGAGGAGTTCCGCGACGCGGCGATCAAGCTCACCAAGGCGCCGGCGACCTACGGCTTCGGCCTTCGCGGCGGCAAGGGCGGCTGGGACCAGTGGGGCGCCTTCGTGCTCTCGCAGGGCGCCAAGCTGGAACCGGGCGGCCTGACGACGCCGCAGGCGATCGCCGCCAACCAGTGGCTCATCGACCTCTTCCAGAAGGACAAGGTCATTCCGGCCTCCGCGCCGAACGACGGCTTCCAGGAAATCACCGCCGCCTTCAAGAACGGCACCACGGCGATGACGATCCACCACATCGGCTCGTCGAACGACATGGTCAAGGCGCTCGGCGACAAGGTCTCGGCCGTGCCGGTACCGGAATGCGGCGGCGGTCGCTGGACGTCCTACGGCGACGAATCCCTTGCGATCTTCTCCAATTCGGAGGTGAAGGACGCAGCCTGGAAGTGGATCTCCTTCCTCGCCGAGGGCGAGAACAATGTCGAGTTCAACAAGGCGACCGGCCAGATGACCGTCACCAAGAGCGGCTCGGCAAACTGGACGCAGCATGAGCGCCGCTTCGTCGACGCCACCGTTCAGTCACTGCCCTTCGCCCATGTGCTGCCGCAGAACACGGCGACCTCGGAATTCGTCAACACGGCCTGGCAGACCGCGATGCAGCAGGCGCTGACCGGCCAGATCACCTCCGAAGAGATGATGCAGCAGCTCGAGGCGCTCTTCGCGCAGCAGTGACCTCCCCGGAGCGGGCGGTCCTGCGCCCGCTCCACCCCTCCCATCCGCCGCGCCCGAACATCTCGGCGGATGGGATCTTCCGAATGCCAACGGCCGGGAACGACCGCATGACCGCGACCACCGCCTCACCATCGACTGCCGTGATCATCCCGACGCCCTGGAGCGTCCGGCTGATGCCCTACATGCTGCTGGCGCCCGCGGTGCTCGTCACCCTGTTCATCGTCTTCTTCCCGATGGTGCAGGCACTCATCACCAGCTTCTACGACCTCATCCTCTGGAAGCCGAATGCCAGCCGCTTCGTCGGCTTCGGCAACTACGTCAAGCTTTTCGCCGATCCCGTCTTCTGGACGGCGCTCGGCAACACCGCGATCTGGATCGGCCTGACCGTGCCGCTGCAGATGGGCCTCGGCCTCGTGACGGCGCTGCTGCTCAACCGGGAATTTCCCTGGCGCGGCCTTGCGCGCGCCCTCATCATCATCCCCTGGGCCCTGCCGAGCGTGGTGATCGCGCTGATGTGGCGCTGGATCTACGATCCGAACACCGGCGTGCTCAACGACATCCTGCTCTATCTCTCCGTCGTGCAGTCCGCCGTGCCGTGGCTTGCGGACCCGAAGCTCGCGCTCTATGCGATCATCGCGACGCTGACCTGGCAGGGCTTCCCCTTCTTCGCGGTGATGATCCTCGCCGGCCTCCAGGGCATTCCGCGCAGCCACTACGAGGCCGCTTCCATCGATGGTGCTTCGGCCTGGCGGCAGTTCGTGCACATCACGCTGCCCGGCATCGCGCCGGTGCTGGCGACGGCGGGGCTGCTGCGCGTCATCTGGGTCGCCAATTCCATGGACGTCATCTTCGTCATGACCGGCGGCGGGCCGGGTTATGCGACCCATACGCTGCCGCTCTACGCCTTCGTGCGTGCCCGCCAGAACCTCGATTTCGGCTACGGCACGACCATTGCCGTGACCTTCACCATCCTCCTCGGCGCGATCGTCGCCGTCTATCTCGCCCGGACCATGCGGGAGGTCGAACGATGAACAAGCCCTCCACGCTCCGCCGCATCCTCACCACCGATCTGCCGGTTCTGGTCATCGTGCTCTTCGCCATGGGGCCCTTCGCCTGGATGGTGCTGACCTCGCTGACGCCGACCGCGACGCTGAACGCCACGGGCGTCTCCGTCTCGCCCGCCGGCTGGAGCCTCGACAACTATGTGCGGCTGCTGCGCCAGACCTCGTTCCTCGGCAACATGCTCGACAGCCTCATCATCGCCTGCGGCACGGTGGTGCTCGGCCTTGCCGTCGCGGTGACGGCGGCCTACGCCTTCTCGCGCTTCCGCTTTGCCGGCCGCAAGGTGCTGATGCTGCAATTCCTGCTCATCAACATGTTCCCGATCGTGCTGCTCATCCTGCCGCTCTTCGTGCTGATGCGCAAAGCGGGTATCCTCGACACGCATTTCGGTCTCATCCTCGCCAATGCGACTGTCGCCATTCCCTTCGCGGTGTGGATGCTGACGAGCTATGTCGGCGCGATCCCGAAGAGCCTCGACGAGGCGGCGATGATCGACGGCTGCTCACGGCTGACGGCGCTGCGCCGCGTCGTGCTGCCGCTGACGATGCCCGGCATCATCTCCACCGGCATCTACATCTTCATCACCGCCTGGAACGAATATCTCTACGCGCTGACCCTCGGCGGCAAGAACGTGCGGCCCGTCACGGTCGCGATCCAGACGCTGATCGGCGAATACCAGATCGAATGGGGCCTGCTTGCCGCGGGCGCCGTCGTGGGCGCCATGCCCGCCACCATCCTTTTCCTTCTCGTGCAGCGCCGCCTGATCGGCGGGCTGACCCAGGGCGCGGTGAAGGGCTGACTGTGAATGAAAGAGGACAGACAATGAACCCCGTCGGGTTGATCTCCATGCAATATGCGCGGCCCTTCACGGCCGGGCACTTCCCGCTCTTCGCCGAAATGCGAAGGCTCGGCTACGACTTCGTCGAGCTTCTCGTGCCGGAGCCCGGCGAGCTCGACCTTGCCGAGACGCGCCGCGCGCTGGAAGCCGCCGGCCTCGGCGTCGTGCTCGCCGCCCGCGTCAACCTGCAGCGCAACCTTTCCTCGGACGATCCGGCCGCCCACCGCGCCGGCATCGACTACCTGAAATACGCGGCCGACTGCGCCGCAGCCCTCGGCGCGACCATCGTCGGCGGCCCGCTCACCGGCAATCCGCTGGTCTTTGCCGGCCGGCCGCCGCAGCCGGTCGCCGAGGAGGAGCGCCTTGCCCGCAAGGTCCGTTGCGTGGCGGGGCTCAAGGAAGCCGGCGATCATGCCGCACGCCTCGGCGTCGTGCTCGCGGTCGAGCCGCTCAACCGCTTCGAGAGCGACGTCCTTTGCACGACGCAGCAGGCGATCGAGCTGCTGGAGGCGGTCGACCATCCCGCCGTGCAGCTCATGCTCGACACGTTCCACATGCATATGGAAGAGGCTTCCATCGCGGAGGCCATTCGGCTCGGCGGCAGGCGCGTCGTGCATTTCCAGGCGAACGAGAACCATCGCGGTTTCCCCGGCACGGGCGCGACCGATTGGGTCGAGGTGTTCCGGGCGCTGCACGAGATCGGCTATGAAGGTCCCGTCTCGCTGGAGCCGTTCCGCCGCAACGACGACCGCTTCGGCGTTCCCTTCGCACAGTGGCGCGCGCCGCACGAGGACGAGAGCGAACGCCTCGCCGAAAGCGCAAAATTCATTAAGTCCCACATCCTGCTCACGGAATATCGTCGATGACACTCAAGATCGGTTGGATCGGCTGCGGCGTCCACGCCACCCAGATGCTGCTTCCGCAGCTCGTGCGCCATGACGTGCAGATCGTCGCGCTCTGCGACATCGACGGCAACCGGCTGGCCTCGGCCGGCCGGCAGTTCGGCGTGACGAACCTGACGAGCGATGCGGAGGAGCTCATTCGCCGCGCCGATATCGACGCGGTCGGCATGGCTGTCGGACCGGACCAGCATCTGCGCTTCGGCAGGATGGCATTGGAGCGCGGGCTTCCCGTCTTCATGGAAAAGCCGCCGTCGGGCAGCGCCGCCGGCGCGCGAGAATTGCTGGCGGCCTCGGAGAAGTCGGGCAAGCCGCTCCTCGTCGGCTTCATGAAGCGCTATTCCGCCGGCAACAAGATCGCGGCGAACATCCTGCGTTCCGGCCGCTTCGGCGATATCTACGGCATCACCGGCTATTACATGACGGCGCCCGGCTATTTCGCCGGCAATGTCGATTATACCGGCTTCTTCCTGCACCATTGCGTGCACTACATGGACCTCGTCTCCTTCCTCGTCTCGCCGGTCACCAGGCTGACGGCCCGCAAGGTGGAGAAGGCGCCCGGCAAGGTGCTCTTCCATGTGAACTTCGATTTCGAATGCGGCGCCATCGGCACCATCGCCATGGGCACCGCGCAGTCGCGCGGCACGCCCGTCGAGCGCATCGAGATCATGGGCGACCACCAGCGCATCGAGGTCGACAATGTCATCGAGGTGCGCTGGAACCGCAATCCGCCCTTCAAGGTGGACGACCCGGCGGCGACCCTTTCGGACGCCGTCGACACGCTGACCTGGAAGCCGAACTTCACCGCTGCCGCCAACGAGGACCCGAAGGGCTACCATTCGCTGCTCGCCGACGTCGTTCCGGCGCTCGCCGGAACGGAAACGCCCGCACCGACGATCCGCGACGGCGTCATCGCCATGGAACGGCTCGAAACCCTCCGGCGCGAACTCGCGCTTTGACAGCGGAGGCCAAGGTGAAGACGCCCGTCATCCAGTTCGGCACCAGCCGGTTCCTGCAGGCCCATGCGGACCTGTTCCTCTCGGAGGGAAGCCCGGCGCGGGCGATCACCGTCGTCCAGACCTCCGGCGATGCGGCGCGCAGCCGGAGGCTTGCCGCGCTCGCCGCGCCCGAGGGCTATCTGGTCCGCATCCGCGGGCTTGCCGGCGGGCGGGCCGTGGACGAGACGCGGACCGTCACCTCCGTGAGGCGCTGCCTTTCCGCCGCGACCGATTGGCCGGAGGTGGTGCGGGTCTTCGTCGAGGAGGCGGAATTCGTTCTGTCCAACACGGGCGATGCCGGCTACCAGCCACGGCCGGAAGACGGGGGGAAGGCCTATCATCCGGCGATGAGCTATCCGGCAAAGCTCTACCACCTGCTCGCCGCCCGCCATGCAGCGGGCGCAAGACCGCTCGTCGTGATGCCGATGGAGCTCGTGGTCGACAACGGCAAGGTGCTGAAGGAGGCCGTTCTTGCGGTCGCGGCCGCGCAGGCGGGCACGCCGGAACTCCTCTCCTATATCGAGAAGGACGTGGTCTGGGCCTGCAGTCTCGTCGACCGCATCGTCTCGGAACCGCTGGAACCGGCCGGCGCCGTCGCGGAACCCTACGCCCTCTGGGCGATCCAAAAGGGGGCCGGGGTCGTCGCCCCTTCCACCCATCCGGCCATCGAGATGGTCGACGATCTCAAGCAGATCGAGCGGCTGAAGCTGCATATCCTGAACCTCGGCCACACCGTCCTCGTCGACATCTGGCGGCGGCAGGGCGGAGAGGGGGATCCGGTCGTGCGCGAATTCATCGCGCGTCCCGACGTGCATGCGGAATTGACGGCGATCTACCGGGAGGAAGTGCTGCCAGCCTTCGCCGCTCTCGGACAGCGCGAGGCGGCGGAGCGATACATGGCCGTCACGCTGGAGCGCTTCGCCAACCCCTATCTCGACCATCGCCTCGCCGATATCGCCCAGAACCACGCGCAAAAGATCGAGCGCCGCATCGCGGCCTTCATCGAGCTTGCGTGTGGGGCCGGGCAGGGGGGTCGACAACCGCGCCTGGCAAGGATCGTCGCGTCTGCGGCTCCATAAGGTTCCGAGGCGAGCCCTATCCCCGGCTGATCTTCTCGACGAAATAGCGCGGGATCTGGTCGCGCTCGCGGCGGCGGTAGAATTCCATGCAGAAGGTCACGAAGGCCTTGAAGCGGCGCGAGACGTGGCGGCGGCGGGAATAGATGAGGTTGATCGCCGTCTCCCGCGAGCGCCATTCGGGCAGGACCGGCAACAACAGGTCGCTCTGGCATTCGGTTTCCACGAAGAAGCCCGGTAGGTAGGTGATGCCCTGTCCGGCGACGGCGAAATATTTCAGGGTCCAGTAGTCGTTGGCAATCAAGCTGGAAGGCACGAGAATCTCGGTTTCCTCGACGCCCTGGCGGGAGAGATACCAGGGCTGCAGCCGCGTTGTGTTGCGGAAGAGCAGGCTCCGGTGCCTGGCAAGGTCGTCCGTCGTGGCCGGATGGCCGTGCTGCGCCAGATAGTCCGGGCTGGCATAGAGCCCGTAGGAGGCGGTCGCCAGCCGGCGGCTGACATAATCGACATCGGACGGCTCGCCCCAATGGAAGATGCCGTCGAGCGCCATGTCGGACACGTCGGTGAAGGGCTGGCGGGCCGACAGGAAGATCACGTCGAGGATGACCTGCGGATAGGTCTTCTGGAAGGCATAGAGCAGTTCCGACGTGATGGTCGTGCCGAATTCGCCGGTCGAGCCGACGCGCAGGGTCCCGGCGACCTCCTGATGCATCTCGGCCATCGCGGTCGCGGCATCGTCGCAGCTCGCCTGGATTTTTCGCGCATGGCGCAGGAGCTCCGAGCCCGCGTCGGTCAGATGCAGTTGATGACCCTCGCGCACGAAAAGCTCGACGCCGAACTCGTCCTCAAGCTGGCGGATGCGGTGGCTGAGGGTCGATTTCGGCAGGCGGTGCAGCCGCGAGGCGGCCGAAATCGACCGGGCATCCGCCACCTTCACGAAGCATTCCATCACCGAGAGGTCCATTTTCCCGCCGCCTTTCGTTCAAGATATTGGACGATACGTTCGATAATAGCCTGAATTCGGCCAGTTGTTCAAACGGTGCGAGGCTGAAATAGTCGGAGCGGAACAAGGAGGCCTGCATGTCCGACATTCGAGAATTCATTCGCGCTGCATCCGGCGGGGAATCCAAGGCAACCGTTGCCGTACGGGGCGGCCGCCTGGTCAACGTCGTTTCCGAGGAAATCTACCGGGCGGATATCGCGATCTACCGCGACCGTATCATCGCCGTCGGCGACATCAGCGAATATATCGGGCCGCAGACCGAGATCATCGACGCGACCGGCAAGTACCTTGCCCCGGGCATGATCGACGGCCACCTCCATGTCGAATGCTCGAAGCTCTCGCTCACCAGCTTCGCCAAGGCCGTCGTGCCGCTCGGCACGACCTCTATCGTGACCGGCCTCGACCAGATCATCGTCGTCGGCGGGCCGGATGCGGCGCGCGAATTCCTCGACGAGGTCAAGGAGACGCCACTCAAGGTGTTCTGGGGTGCGCCCTGCAAGACGCCCTACACCATGCCGCGCTCCACCGTCGGCCATTATTTCAGCCCGAAGGACCACCGCGACACTCATCATTGGCCGGAATGCGTCGGCATCTGGGAAACGGTGCGCGAATTCATCCAGGAAGAGGACGAGGACGTCCTCCAGGCCATCGAGATCGGCGCGGCGAGCCGCCTGCCGGTGCTGGGCTGCTGCCCGATGACCCGCGGCGCGCGCCTCAACGGCTACATGCAGTCGGGCGTTCGGGCCGACCACGAAAGCTACACGCCGGAGGAGATGCTGGAAAAGCTGCGCGCCGGCATGCATGTCGTCGTGCGCGAATCCTCCATTTCCCACTTCCTTTCCGACAATCTGCGCATCGTCACCGAGATGGGCGTGAAGGCGCTGCGCCGCATCAGCTTCTGCACGGACGACGTGGTGGCGAGCGATATCCTGTCGCGCGGCCATCTCGACAACATGGTCCGCATGGCCATCGCCATGGGCATCTCGCCGATGGCCGCCATCCAGATGGCGACGATCAACGGCGCCGAAGCGCTGCGCATCGACCACAAGGTCGGCTCGATCTCGCCGGGCCGTACGGCCGACATCCTGATCGTCAACGACCTGCGCGATTTCCGCATCGAGGCCGTGGTAGCGAACGGCAAGCTCGCTGCCCGCGACGGGCGGATGGCGATCGAGCTCGTTCCGCCGAAGCGCAGCGCCGGCCTGCTGCAATCGGTCAAGGCGAAGCCCGTCACGGCCGCCGACATCGCCGTGCCCTTCGACGGCACGTCGTCCTCCGCAAGGGTGCTCGCCATCGCGCTGACGCCGGAGAAGATCTTCGTGCGCACGCGGCGCGACGTCACCCTGCCGGTCGTCGACGGCAAGGTCCTCGCCGATGCAAGCCAGAACGTGCAGTACGTGACGGTCGTCGAGCGCTACGGCAAGACGCAGAACCGCCCCGTCGCCTTCGTCTCGGGCTTCAACCTGAAATCCGGCGCCATCGCCAGCTCCACGGCGCCCGACGACAACAACATCATCTGCATCGGCGCCGATCCGCAGGACATGGCGATCGCCATCAACCACCTCATCGCCAACAATGGCGGCCAGGTGGTGGTCGACAAGGGCAAGGTCGTGGAATTCCTGCACCTGCCGATCGGCGGCATCGTCTCCGATATCGATCCCGAGGAGATGGCGGCGCTGGAAGTGCGGCTCGACGATGCGGCGCGCGGCCTCGGCTGCGATCTGCCCTGGCCGTTCATGTACATGTTCGTGCTGCAGATCACCGCGATCCCAGACTATGCCATCACCGATCTCGGCGTCGTCGATTGCGTCAATCTGCAGATCATTTCGCCGCTCGATCCGGACGGGTCCGCTGCTGCGAAGACGCTTGCGGCGGAGTAGGAGAACCGTCAAGGCGGCATCGATGGTGTTCAATAGGGGAGGAACGACATGAACTATCAGTCGAAAGTCGCGGAAGATCCCGCGAGCCAGGCACAGTCCCGGCTCGCCGGCACCATCGACCGCCTGTTTGAGGTTACCCGGAGCGGATCGACGGTCCGCACGGAAATCATCGCCGCCCTGACGACGTTCCTGGCGGCGTCCTATGTCATCGTGGTCAATCCGGCGATCCTGCAGAACGCCGGCATTCCCTTTTCGGCGGGCGTGACGGCGACGGTGCTCGTCAGCCTCATCGGCAGCTGCGCGATGGGACTTTACGCGCGCAGCCCCATTCTGGTCGCGCCCGGCATGGGCATCAACGCGCTCTTCGCCTACACGATGGTGATGGGCGCGAACGTGCCGCTGGAGATCGCGCTCGGCTGCGTCTTCTGGGCGGGCGTGCTCTTCACCATCCTTGCCATGCTGAACCTTCGCACCGCCGTCATCGATGCGATCCCGAAGGACCTGCGCTACGGCATTGCCTGCGGCATCGGCCTCTTCATCGCGCTGATCGGTTTCGAGAACGCCAAGTTCATCGTGGCGAGCCCGGACACCATCGTCGCGCTCACCCAGTTCACGCCCGTCACGCTCACCTTCATCGCCGGCTTCGTCATCACCGCCGCGCTGGTGATCCGCCGGGTGCCGGGCGCCATGATGGCGGGCATGATCGTCACCACCCTCCTTGCGATCCCGATCGGCCGCTGGTGGGGCGACGGCAGCGCCTTCGCCGGCACGCCCGACGTGCACACGCTCGTCAACTGGAGCGGGCTTCTCGCGGCCCCGGACTTCAGCTTCGTCGGCCGGATCGACCTGATCGGCGCGTTGCAGATCGCCTATGTGCCCTTCGTCTTCGTCTTCCTCTTCACCAATTTCGTGGAAGCGCTCTCGACCTTCCTCGGCCTTGCGGAAGCGGCCAACCTGAAGGACGAGAACGGCATGCCGCGCAACGTGAAGGAATCGATGCATGTCGATGCCGTCGCTGCCCTCATCTCCGCGCCGCTCGGCACGAGCCCGGCGACCGTCTACTTGGAATCGGGCGCGGGCATCGCGCAGGGTGGGCGCACCGGCCTCGTCGCCTTCATCGCGGGGCTCTGCTTCCTGCCGTTCCTGTTCCTGTCACCGCTGCTCTCGCTGGTGCCGGCAATCGCCACGGCGCCGGTCCTCATCCTGACCGGCCTCTTCATGTCGGAGCCGATGGGGCGGATCAATTGGGGCGACATGGAGGATGCCATTCCGGCCTTCCTCGCCATCGTGCTCATCCCGCTGACCTTCTCCATCACGCTCGGCCTGTCGCTCGCCATCATCGGCTTCGTCGTCATGAAGCTGGTGCTCGGCAAGGCGAGGGAGGTGCGGCCGGTCATGTGGTTCGTCGCCGTGCTTGCGGCCATGCTGGTGATGCAGGTTCAATGATCGCCTGCGGCGGCGCGGCAACGTGCCGCCGCGTGCATAAACCGGGTTAGGAAGGAACAGGCGGAAATGCTGCAATCATGGTCTGAAACCGCGCCGCTTCTGGTGGATGTCGCAATGGGGCGCAAGCCTGCGGACCTCGTCATCCGCAACGGCCGGTGGGTGAACGTCTATTCGGGCGAGATCGTCCCGAATACCGACATTGCGGTTGCCGCCGGGCGCTTCGCCTATGTCGGCCCCGATGCCGGCCATACGATCGGCGAGGGGACCCAGGTCGTGGATGCCGGTGGACGTTACCTCGTTCCCGGCCTTTGCGATGCGCATATGCATGTGGAAAGCGGCCTCGTGACGGTGACGGAATTCGCCCGCGCGGTCGCCCCGCACGGTACGACCACCATGTTCATCGATCCGCACGAGATCGCCAACGTGCTCGGCATGGCGGGCGTGAAGCTGATGAACGACGAGGCGCAGAGCCTGCCCCTCAACATCTTCGTGCAGGTGCCGAGCTGCGTCCCGAGCGCGCCCGGCCTGGAAAATGCGGGCGCGACGCTGAACGCCGAGGACGTGCGCGAGGCCCTCGCATGGCCGAACATCATCGGCCTCGGCGAGATGATGAATTTCCCCGGCGTTGCCGCGAACGACCCCAAGATGGTCGCGGAAATCGCCGCGACGCAGAACGCCCGCCTGACGGTCGGCGGTCACTATGCCTCCCCGGACCTCGGCCGGGCCTTCCATGCCTATGCGGCGGGCGGCCCGGCCGACGACCACGAAGGAACCACCGTGGACGACGCCATCGCGCGCGTCCGCCAGGGCATGCGCGCCATGCTGCGCCTCGGTTCCGCCTGGTTCGACGTGGCGGCACAGGTCAAGGCCATCACCGAACGCGGCGTCGATCCGCGGAACTTCGTGCTCTGCACGGACGACAGCCATTCCGGCACGCTGGTCAATGACGGCCACATGAACCGGGTGGTGCGCCATGCGATCGCACAGGGCCTCAGGCCGATCACGGCGATCCAGATGGCGACGCTCAACACGGCGCAGCATTTCGGCGTCGAACGCGAACTGGGCTCGATTGCCCCTGGCCGCCGCGCCGACCTGATCGTGACCCCCGACCTTGCCGCCCTTCCGGTCGAGATGGTCTTCGCCCACGGGCGGCTGTTGGCGGAAGACGGGGCGCTCGTTGCCGATATTCCGGCCTACGACTACCCGGCAAGCGCGAAGAACACGGTCAAGCTCGGCAAGGTGCTGACCGCCGCGGACTTCGACATCGCCGCCGCCGGCGCCACGCAGGTGGACGTGCGGGTGATCGGCGTCGTCGAGAACCAGGCGCCGACAAAGGCCTTGCAGCGCAGCCTGCCGGTCAGGGACGGCGTGGTCGCGATGGACCGGGCAGGCGATGTCTGCCAGATCGCGCTGGTGGAGCGCCATCGCGGCACGGGCGGCGTGGTGAGCGCCTTCGTCTCCGGCTTCGGCTACGATACCGATTGCGCCATGGCCTCGACGGTCGCCCATGACAGCCATCACATGATCGTCGTCGGCACCAACAAGGCCGACATGGCGCAGGCCGCCAATCGCCTTCAGGAAGTCGGCGGCGGCATCGTGCTGATTGCCGGCGGCAAGGAACTTGCGCTGGTCGAGCTTCCCGTCGCCGGCCTGATGTCGGACGAGCGGGCGGAAGTCGTTGCGGAAAAGGCCAATCGTCTGGTGGAAGGCATGCGCGCCTGCGGCTGCACGCTCAACAACGCCTATATGCAGCACTCGCTGCTGGCGCTGGTGGTGATCCCGGAACTGCGCATTTCTGACGTCGGCCTGATCGACGTCACCCGCTTCGAAAAGACGGACGTCATCATTCGCTAGACTATGCCATTCATGAAAAAGCCCGCCGCGATCCTGTCGCGGCGGGCTTTTCCGTTTTGGGTGCCGGTCAGGCGGCGTATGCCATGCCGGGTCGTGCGGTCTTCGGCGCGGCGGACGTGCCGCCGAGCTTGAACTGGGCGAGCAGCGCATTGAGCTCTGCGGCTTCGGTCGCAAGGCCGTGGCTGGCGGCGGTCTGTTCCTCGACCATGGCGGCGTTCTGCTGCGTGCCCTGGTCCATCGTGTTGACGGCCGTGTTGATCTCGTGGAGGCCCGTCGACTGCTCGCGCGCGGCAAGGACGATGGCATCCACGTGGCTGTTGATCTCCTGTACCTCGCGGACGATGGCTTCGAGCGCCGCACCCGTCTCGCCGACGAGGGTCACGCCCGAGCGCACCTGATCGCCGGAGGTGGTGATGAGCGCCTTGATCTCCTTAGCGGCGTTGGCCGAGCGCTGCGCGAGTTCCCGCACTTCCTGCGCCACGACGGCAAAGCCCTTACCGGCTTCCCCGGCCCGCGCCGCCTCGACGCCGGCATTCAGCGCGAGGAGGTTCGTCTGGAAGGCGATGTCGTCGATGACGCCGATGATGTTGGAGATTTCGCCGGAGGACTGCTCGATGCCCTCCATGGCCGAGACGGCGCGGCGCACGATCTCGCCGGATTTTTCCGCACCTGTGCGGGCCCGGGCGACGAGAGAGCCCACTTCTTCCGCCCGGCGGGTGGAATCCTTGACGGTGGTGGTGATCTCCTCCAGCGCCGCTGCGGTTTCCTCGACGGAAGCCGCCTGCTGCTCGGTGCGGCGGGCGAGCTGGTCGGCGGAAGCGCGGATCTCGCCGGCGCCGCCGTCGATGGCCATGGCCTTCTCGCCGACCGTCGACATGGCCTTGTGCAGCCTTGCGACGGAATGGTTGAAGTCGTTGCGCAGCCGGTCGAGATCGCCTGCGAAGGGCGTGTCGATGCGCGAGGCGAGATCGCCCTCGGCAAGGCGGCCGAGCGCATCGGCGACGGTTCCGATCGCGAAATTGACGTTTTTCGCTTCCTCGGCCTTGATCGCTTCGCGCTGCTGGCGCTCCTTCTCGGTGAGCGTCTGGTTCTCCTCCGCCTCGCGGGCAAGGCGGCCGCGCTCGACGATATTCTCGCGGAACACGGCGACGGCGGCGGCCATCTGGCCGATCTCATCCGTGCGGTCGGCATCCGGGATCTGTTCGGAAACGTCGCCGCGGGCGAGCTTGCTCATCATGCCGGTCATGCGCAGGACCGGCTTGACCACCAGTGCGGAGAGCAGCAGCGCGAGAACGCCGACCATGGCGATGACGCCGACCGCCGTGCCGATGGAGGCGGCAATGCGGAATTCACCGATGCTGGCATAGGCGAGGTCGCGGTCGACGATCAGGCAGAGATACCAGTTGCCGACCGGCAGGCCCTTGATCGGCATGAAGCTGACGAGGACGGGCTTGCCGCCGAGCCGGGTTTCCATCAGGCCCTTGCCGTCGATGGCGGGCGTCTGGTCCGGGAACACGTCGGCGAGCGGCTTGGAGACCAGCGCCGCGTCGGGATGCACCAGGACCGTGCCGGCGCCATTGACGAGGAAGGCCGAGCCCATGCCGCCGAGCGTGACTTCGTCGACCACGCCGATCAGGCCCTTCAGCGAGAAGTCCGTGCCGGCGACGCCGAGCAGTTTGCCGTCGCGCTTGACGGGGATGGCGGCGCTGATCACCAGCTGGTTGCTGGCTGCGTCGTTGTAGGGATCGGTCAGCAGCGGCGCGTCGAGCGCGACGGCATCCTTGTACCAGCCGCGCTGGCGCGGATCGTAGCCCTTCGGCATTTCGGCGGGCGGCATGCGGGTGAAGCTGCCGTCGGCCTCGTCGCCGAAATAGATCATGTCGAATTCGTGCGACAGCAGCGGGCTGTCGAAACGCCGGAGCATCTCTTCCTTGCTCGCTACTCCGCCGGCAGCTTCCGCCGCGGTTTCGGTCAGCATGACGCGGGCGTTCAGCCAGTTGGCGATGCCCGTCGCGGCAAGCTGTCCGGAGGACTGGATCTGCGATTCCACCCCGCGGGAAATGGCATTGCGCTGGAGATTGTCGATATAGACCGAGAAGCCGCAGAAGGCGGCGATGACGGCAAGCGATGCCGCCAGCAGTATCTTGGTCATAAGGTTGAGACGCTTGCTCAAGGAATTCCCCCCGTACTCCACCATCGGCCCGCACGCCATTCAAGGCTCGCGAGGTCTGGCATGACGAAAAATGCTGAAAAATCATGCCTTCATGGCGGTGTCGAAGCGAATGCTCCCGGAGCGGGACAGTGAAGGGATATCGTTAAAACTCACCTAAAAGACGGGGTGATAGTTTTCGCCACCCGGCCGGCATCGAGGCTTGCCGTCGCCGACCGGAGCGTGCCCGAACGCGCGGGGCGGGAGGCGCGGCCGCAAAATCGTCCGCCATGACATTTTTCGAATGGCAACGTTGAAAAACAGGGCGTAAGAGAGCATTTTCGCCATCTTCCGAGAACTGCTGAAAGATCATCTCCATGCAAGCCAACCGTCTTTCCTTCGACGTCAAGCCGAACGCCCATCCCATGGACGAGGCAAGCCGTCTCAAGGCCTTCGAAAACCTGGGCTTCGGAACGCTGTTTTCCGACCATATGGCCGTCGTGCGGTGGAGCGAGGACAGGGGCTGGCATGGCGCCGAAATCACGGCGCGCGCGCCGTTCCCGATCGATCCGGCCAGCAGCGTGCTGCACTATGCGCAGGAAATCTTCGAAGGCATGAAGGCGTATCGCACGGCGGATGGCCGCGCGGTCCTGTTCCGCCCGCAGGAGAACGCGCGCCGCTTCAACGACTCTGCCCGCCGCATGGCGATGCCGGAACTGCCGGAAGAGGACTTCCTCGCCGCTGTCGAGGCGCTGGTGCGGATCGACGCGAAGTGGATTCCTGAAGGCGAGGGGAGCCTTTACCTGCGTCCCTTCATGTTCGCCAGCGAGACCTTCCTCGGCGTTCGCCCGTCGAAGGAATATATCTTCTGCGTCATCGCCTCGCCGGTCGGCCCCTATTTCAAGGGCGGCGCCAAGCCGGTGAAGATCTGGGTCTCCGAGAACTATACCCGCGCGGCCGCCGGCGGCACGGGCGCGGCCAAGTGCGGCGGCAACTATGCCGCAAGCCTCGTCGCGCAGTCGGAAGCGGCGGCGCAGGGCTGCGACCAGGTCGTGTTCCTCGATGCCGCCGAGCATCGCTGGATCGAGGAACTGGGCGGCATGAACGTCTTCTTCGTCATGCAGGATGGCTCCATCACGACGCCGCCGCTCGGCGGCACCATCCTTCCCGGCATCACGCGCAAGTCCCTCGTCGCGCTCGCGCGCGAGGAAGGCTTCACGGTCAACGAGGAGCGCTATTCCTTCGACCAGTGGAAGGCGGACGTAGAGAGCGGCAAGGTGACGGAAGCCTTCGCCTGCGGCACGGCCGCTGTCGTCGCCGGCATCGGTACGGTGAAGCATTCGGGCGGCGAGTTCCGGATCGGCAACGGCGAGACCGGCCCGGTCACCGGCAAGCTGCGCGAGGCGCTGGTCGGCATCCAGCGCGGCACACGCGAAGACAAGCACCATTGGGTCCGCGCCATCGAAGGCGCGTAAGCCGCCTGAAGCCTGAACCGGCCCGCCCTCGCCGAGGGCGGGCCGTTCGATTCCAGCTCAGATGTGCTGCGACCTGTCGAGGCCGAGCAGCCTTGCCATGAGCTCGATGCGCGAGGAGACGTCCAGCTTCTGGTAGGCGCGCTTGCGGTGCGTCTTCACGGTCTCGGTGCTGACGTCCAGCTCCTCGGCGATTTCCTTTTCCGAAAGGCCGGCGATCAGGGAACGGATGACCTGCAGCTCGCGCGCGGAAAGCTCCGCCGAGCCGAGCCGCCGCAGCCCGCTCCGGATCGGATCGTCGTCCGTCTCCAGATGCTTTACGCGCTTGTCCCAGTGCTGTTTGCAGACGGCCAGCATGGAGGCGTAGATGGGCTCGACGGAGGCGAGGTCGGCCTGGCTGAAGCCGCGGTTGCCGCTGCGATAGAGGGCGACCTGCACCGTGTACTGGTCCGAAAGGCGGAGGGCGAGGTCCATCTCCTTCAGGCGCTTGGGCCAGCCGGCGGTGAGGTAGCCGATCTCCTCGCCATCGTCGATCTCCAGCATTTCCGCGGCCGAGGAGGGTTTGCGAAGCTGCGGCGTGCGCGCCAGGTTCTCCATCAGGTAGAAGCCGCTCTTCATCTTGCGGCGATGCATCTGGAAGAACGGGCTGTGCGTGAAGGTGTGCTTCAGGTACGAGCCGAGCACGTCCTCGTGGATCCGTTCGGGCGCCGAGCGGCTGCTGACTTCCACCAGCGTATTGTCCCGGTAGAGCGAGATCATCGCGAGGTCGAAGGAGATCAGCTCCTGCAGGGTCTCCGTCAGGTGGCGGTCGAATTCGGGCTGCTCGGAAGCCTGAATGAGGCGCGCAAGCGCGTCGTCCGACCGGCGCGTCGTTGGAGGGCGGACACGCTCGGGAATCGCCAAGCGTGTCGCAGGGGCGTTATCGGACAAGGACATGCACGTCTCCTTATCTCGAACGTCGGCTCGATCGGATCAGCTGATCGAGTAACCGCCGTCCACGGGAATAACGCTTCCGGTAATGAAGCCGGCATGGGGGCCGGCGAGGAAGAGCGCGATGCCGCGCAGGTCCTCGGGGCGCCCCCAGCGGGCCATCGGTGTGCGGGAAAGGATCGGCCCGGCGCGTGACGGGTCGTTCTGCAGGGCGACGGTCAACGGGGTTGCGATCCAGCCCGGCGCGATGGCGTTCACCCGGATGCCCTTGGGGGCATAGGCGATTGCGAGGGACTTCGTCAACTGCGCAATGCCGCCCTTGGAGGAGGCGTAGCCCGGAACCAGCCCGCCGCCGAAGAAGCTGAGCATCGAGGCGATGTTGATGATCGACCCGCCGGACCTTTCGAGAAGCGGCGCGGCCGCCTCGCACACGCGCATCGAGCCGTTGAGGTTGATGTCGACGACCTTCTCGAAGACCTCCGCGTCCAGCTCCTCGCCCCGGCGGATGATGCCGGCGCAATTGATCACGACGTCGAGGGCCTCGAAGGCGGAGACGAAGCCGCGCACCGCCTCGGTGCTGCGCACGTCGAGGAGGCGGTGGACGATGCCGGCCGCGCTTTCCCGCGCGTCGGCTTCCGAGATTTCACGCTCCGTCGCGCCGGTGGCGACGACATGGGCGCCGGCATCGCGGAAGGCTTCCGCGAGCGCCCCGCCGATGCCGCCCGTGCCGCCGGTCACCAGGACCGTGCGGCCCTCGAGCCAGCCCGTGGCCCAATCAGCGGATGAACTGGTCGACATAATCCGCTCCGAGCCCGACTTTCTCATAATGCGCGCGACACATGTCGATCTTGGTGAAGACGTCCTCGTAGCCGATCTGCTTGTTCTCCTCGTTGAGATAGACCATGCAGCCCGAGATGTTGAAGAAGGTGATCATCTCGTCACAGTCCTGCGGAACGTTGAGCGTGTGGATCTCGCCCGGCGGCTCGTAGACGAAGGAGCCTTCCTCGGCGACCCAGTCGTGCTCGAAATAGTGCCACTTGCCCTTCAGCACCATGCCGAAGACCGGGGCGGGATGCAGGTGGCGCGACAGGATGCCCGAGCGCGTGACCTTGAGCAGGTTGCACCACTGGCCGGTCAGCGTGTTGAGGAACATCGGGCGGAAGAAGACGTTCGGCGCCTGGGGAACCCAGACCCGATCGTCGTCGGGAATGGCCTTGAGGGCGATTTCGCTCGGGGCGAGGACGTGGGTCGACCCCTTCATGTTTGTATACACGCGCTTACTCCTTGGTTGGTTCGTTGAGGCCGCATGGGCGTTGGGATCAGCCGACGAGGCCTGCCTCCTTCATGCGGCGGGTGGTGAAGGTGATGGTGGCGGTCATGGCCGCGCGCGCCGCCTCGGGATCGCGCTGGCGGATCGCCTCGATGATGGCGAGGTGGTTGGAAAGATTGGCCCGGTAGTTTTCCATGTGGTTGGCCGCGACCGAGAACAGGATGCCGAGAATCCCGTCGATGGCGGAATCGAAGGCTTCGAGAATGGGATTGCCGGTCGCGCTCAGGATGGCGAGGTGGAAGGCCCGGTCGGCCGTGATGGCCGCCGTGGTATCGCCGGCTGCCGCTGCCGCCTCCATGCGCGCGAAGGCGGTCTCGATGGCGATGATCTGCATCCGGTCGGCCCGCTCGGCAACGAGGGCCGCAGCGGCTGGCTCGAAGACGAGGCGGGCCTCGTTGATCGCCGACATGAGATCGGCCGCATGGCCGCGGCTCGCCATCACCCAGCGCAGCACATCGCGGTTGAGGACATTCCAGCGCGCGCGCTCCGTCACCACGGTTCCGCGGCGCAATGCCGTCTCCACCACCCCGAGGCTGCCGAGGACGCGGATCGCCTCGCGCACAGTCGAGCGGCCGACATCGCAAAGCTCCATCAGCTCCGGCTCGGTCGGAATCGTCTGGCCGACGGGATAGTCGCCGCGGGCGATCGCCGTGCCGAGCCAGTCCAACACTTCGTCCGCGCGCTTTTCCCGTGCCATCCGTCGCCCTTATGAATGATGTGATGTCTTCCATTTATCATCTGATGATAAAGTCGACAAGTCTGATTGATCGGCTATCTTCCTCTTTCCGCGTTTCAGGCGTAAGGGGCCGGCCAATGGCAATCACGCGCCGCAACGCTGCCGCCGGCCCACGCGCTTTCGCTCCGCTTGTCCCCCCGCGAGAGGATATTTGGGCATGCCGGCATCTGGTAGACAGCGGACGTCAATCTCGGGAGGACCCCATGAAACTCAAGTCTCTGCTCGCATCGGCCTTCTTCGTCGTCGGTGCAACCGTCGCCCATGCCGACAACATCAATGTCGCGACCAACATCGCCAACCCGCCCTTCGAATTCCAGGACGGTGCCGGCACCCTGATGGGCTTCGAAGTCGACCTCCTGAACCTCGTCGGCGAAAAGCTCGGCAAGACGGTCGAGTTCCAGGAAATGCCGTTCCAGAGCCTGTTCGCGGCCGTCCAGTCGAGCCGTTCGGATATCGCCATCGGCTCCATCACCATCACGCCGAAGCGGCTCGAAGCCGTTTCGTTCACGCAGCCCTTCTACGATGCCAACCAGTGCCTGACGGTCGCTTCGGCCAGCGGCATCGAGGGTGTCGAGGGCCTCGAAGGCAAGGCGCTCGCCGTCATCACCGGCACGACCGGCGAGATGTGGGCCAATGAGAACGAAGGCAAGCTGAAGATCGGCTCGGTCAACCGCTACGACGGCAACCAGGACCCGATGCTGGACATCGCGACGGGCCGGATCGACGGTCTCGTGCACGATTGCCCGATCGATGCCTACTACATCAAGGACAAGCCGCAGTTCGCCATCGTCGCGACCATCCCGACGCAGGAACAGTTCGGCCTGATGCTGCCGAAGGACAGCCCGCTTCTGGAAGAGGTCGACGGCATCATCTCCGACCTGAAGAAGGACGGCAAGCTGGCGGAACTGCACAAGAAGTGGTTCGGCATCGACGCCGCCGCCGATTCGAGCACCGTCACGGTCCAGCCGATTCCGGGGCGCTGAGCCTCCCGTCCACTCCCAGTCAACGTTCGGCTTGGACGCGTCCGGGCCGAACACTCCATCGAGGGATCGCATGGATCTGTTCACGACATTCTTCAACATCGACGTGCTGATCCAGGCGGCGCCGCTGTTGCTCAAAGGCTTCTGGCTGACGGTTCAGCTCGGCGCGGTGAGCCTTGTGATTTCTCTGGCGCTCGGCCTCCTGCTGGTTCTGGTCCGGCTTTACGCGCCGACCCCGCTGCGCTGGCTGTCCATCTGTTACATCGACCTGTTCCGCGCGGTTCCGCTGCTGGTGCTGCTGATCCTCGTCTATTATGCCCTGCCGTTCGTCGGCATCCGCCTGTCCTCCTTCTGGGCGGCGGCGGCGGCGCTTTCGGCGGTCGCCTCGGCCTATATGGCCGAGACCTTCCGTGCCGGCATCGAGGCCGTGCCGAAGGGGCAGTTCGAGGCCGCGCAGTCGCTCGGTTTCGGCTGGCCGCGCATGATGTCCGACATCATCCTGCCGCAGGCGATGCGCCTCGTCGTGCCGCCGACCACGGGCGTGTCCATCGGCCTGATCAAGGACACCGCGCTCGGCTCGGTCGTCGCCATGCCCGACCTTCTCAAGCAGGCTACGCAGACGCAGGCCTTCTACGCCAATCCGTCGCCCCTCGTCGGCGCCGCGCTGCTGTACCTGATCCTTCTCCTGCCGCTGGTGCGCCTGGTCAGCTTCCTCGAAGCCCGCAGAAAGCCCTCGCGCTGATGCGTGCGCCCGCAGCCTTTTCGGAGCAACCGACATGAGCCAGAATACGCCCGCGCCTTCGAGCGCCGATCCGATCATTGCGATGCGCAATGTCGAAAAGCACTATGGCACCTTCCACGCGCTGCAAGGCGTCAACCTCGAGGTCAAGCGCGGCGAGGTGGTCGCCATCA
Organism: Shinella sp. R2-11; assembly: GCF_055330205.1. Lineage (NCBI taxonomy): Bacteria > Pseudomonadati > Pseudomonadota > Alphaproteobacteria > Hyphomicrobiales > Rhizobiaceae > Shinella > Shinella sp. R2-11. The sequence goes on from NZ_JBVAPC010000003.1 coordinate 175,268, forward strand.
TCGGGCCGTCGGGCTCGGGCAAGTCGACGCTGATCCGCTGCATCAACCGTCTCGAGACCATTTCCTCGGGCGAGATCGTCGTCGACGGCGTGAAGGTGGAGCAGGGCAAGAACCTTGCGCTGGTGCGCGCCGAAGTCGGCATGGTCTTCCAGCAGTTCAACCTCTTCCCGCACATGACGGCGCTGCGCAACGTCGCCATCGCGCCGATCCGCGTGCGCGGCATTGCCAAGGCGGAAGCCGAACAGCGCGCCCGCCAGCTTCTGGAGCGTGTCGGCCTCGGCGCGCATATGGAAAAGTTCCCCGACCAGCTTTCGGGCGGCCAGCAGCAGCGCGTGGCGATTGCCCGCGCGCTCGCCATGGAACCGGCGGTCCTGCTTTTCGACGAGCCGACCTCGGCACTCGATCCGGAAATGGTCGGCGAGGTGCTGGACGTCATGCAGAGCCTCGCGGCGACGGGCGTCACCATGCTCGTCGTGACGCACGAAATGGGCTTTGCCCGCCGCGTCGCGCACCGCGTCGTCTTCATGGAAAGCGGCCAGATCATCGAGCAGAACGCGCCCGACGCGCTGTTCGACACGCCGCAGACGGAGCGCGCCAAGGCCTTCCTCAGCTCCATCATGCATGGCGCTGCCGGCTGATTCAAAACGCATAAACGAAAGTCACGCACGATGATTGACACCGCTGTCGAAGCGCGGCCTACTGTCCGCGCGCTCTCCAGTTCGCTCATCCGCGAGGTCGCGAATGCCGCGATGGGGGCATCCAATGTCCTGCCCTTCTGGTTCGGCGAATCCGACACGCCCACGCCGCAGTTCATCCGCGATGCGGCGGCGGACTCCCTCCTGAAGGGCGAGACGTTCTATTCCCAGAACCTCGGCCGCCCCTATCTGCGCGAGGCCATCGCGGCCTACCAGAGCGCGCTTCTCGGCTGCAGCATTTCCGCCGACCGGGTGATCGCCGTCGGCTCGGGCATGAGCGGCCTGCAGATCGCCCTGCAGCTCGTCCTGTCGCCGGGCGACCGCGTGGTGGCGGTGACGCCGCTCTGGCCGAATATCAGCGAGGCGCCGCTCATCCTCGGCGCGAATGTCGAGCGTGTCGCCCTCTCGGTCGATGACGGCCGCTGGTCGCTCGACGTGGACAAGCTGCTCGCCGCGCTGACGCCGGATACGCGCATGGTCATCGTCAATTCGCCCAACAACCCGACGGGCTGGACGATCGACGACGAGAGCATCCGCGCCATCCTCGCCCATTGCCGCAAGCACGGCATCTGGATCCTCGCCGACGAGGTCTACCAGCGTCTGGTCTACGATGCCGCGCAGTCCTTCGCCCCTTCCTTCCTGCGGCACTACCAGGAAGGCGACCGGGTCCTTGCGGTCAACAGTTTCTCCAAGGCCTGGTCGATGACCGGCTGGCGGGTCGGCTGGATGGTCGTTCCACATGCGCTGATCGCGGATGCGACCAAGCTGGTCGAATACAATTTCTCCTGCATCTTCGAGCCGACCCAGCGGGCGGCGACCGCCGCGATCGTCGAAGGGGAGGCGGAGGTGCAGCGCCTGCGCGCCCATCTCGCCAGGACCCGCGCGCTCCTCGTCGAGGGCCTGCGCGGCATGAACCGCGTAAGCGTGCCGGAAGCCGGTGGAGCCATGTACGCCTTCCTTCGCATCGAAGGCTACGAGAATTCGCTGGAACTGGCGCAGCGGCTGGTGCGGGAAGTGGGCCTCGGCCTTGCGCCGGGCGCCGCCTTCGGCGCAGAGGGCGAGGGCTGGCTGCGCTGGTGCCATGCCGTCTCGGAAGAAAAGCTCGTCGACGGCCTCGAGCGCCTCAAGAACTTCCTGCGCAAGTAGGACAATACCGCTCCCGGTCCGAACGCACCGGGAGCGTCCGCCTTCAATCTTTCCGGATGACGGCGATCCACGAAAAGCCGCGGTGAAGCCGCTTCTCCACGCTGTGTCCGCCCTGTTCGGCGGCGACGGTGAAGAGATCGGCGCGCGGCGTCACGTGATGCCAGCCGAGCCAGCGGGTCATGGCGCGGCCGAACCAGCGCGGCAGGCCTGCCATATCGCCGAAATCCGCGACATGCAGTTCGCCGCCCGGCGCAAGGCGCGCCATTGCCTCCGCCATGACCTGCCGCCATTGCGGGATCATCGAGACCGCGTAGGAAATGAAGATGCGATCGTAGCCTTCCTGACCGAAGGCCGATTGCGGATCGAACGCGGCGGCGTCCGCCCGTGCCAGCCGGACCCTGTCGCCAAGGCCGGCGCCCTCGATCGCCTTTTCCGCCGCCGCGAGCATTTCCTGCGAAATGTCGATGCCGTGGAAGCGGGCCTCGGGATAGAGCCGTGCGGCCTTCACCAGATTGCGCCCCGTGCCGCAGCCGATTTCCAGCACCGCGCCGCCGGGCTTTGGGCGGAGGCCGGCAAGCATCGGGTCGCGGCCGAGCAGGTAATATTTGCGCGTCGCGTCATAGATGCCGAACCGCCGCTGCCAGCGGTAGATCCGGTCCATCAGCAGGGCGTGGTCGGAGACCGCGCTCATGCCGCATGGTCCTTCAGCACGTAAAGATGGAAGCCGCCGTAGATCGACGAGCGGTCCCTGTCGTGCAAGGCGCGCGATTCCGCCTCGTGATAGGCCCATCGGTCGAGAAGCGCGTCGTCGACACGGCCGGGCAGCAGGCTTTCGGCCGGCGCCGTGCGAAAGATGACGCGCGCGCCGGGAGCCGCGCTGCGGGTGATCTCGGCCCACAGGGCGTTGAGCTGTCCGTCCGTCATCCAGTCCTGCGCATCGAGCAGGATGAAACGGTCGACGGAACCGGCGGGCTTGGCCGCGAGGAATTCCGTCAGCGACGTGTTGGTGATGGAAATGCGGGAGGCGCGCTCCCGGATGATCTCATGGTTCTGCCGGGCGAGGTAGGGCGGCAAGGGCGCCCTGTCGCCGGGGCCATAGCCGCGGCCGAAGGCCTGCCAGGCGAAGTAGTTTTCCGACAACGGGAAGCCGCAGGCGAGCTTTTCGACCCGCTGGCGCAGGATCGTCGCCATGTCGCTGCCCGCGCCCGAAAGCGCTTCATATTGCTGCGGCGGAATGCCGAGGCCGAAGAGCGAGCTCTTGCGCCCCGTCGCCCAGCGAATGAGCCGCTTGTCGAACAGCGGCGCGAGCGTCTCGTCGAAGAAGCGCCGCTGGTCTTCCATGGTCCGGGCATCGAGCAGTCCGCGTGGGTCGGCGCCGTAGAGCCGGGCCATCTTGTGGCCGAGCCCGATGAAGCCGCCGAGAAGCCCGTGGCGATAGAGGCGGCGATGGAAGATGGAGAGGCGGCGGCGGCCGGTCACCGTGCGGCCTTCCCAATAGGTGCGGGTCTCCGTGTCGAGATGGGGTTGCAGATAGGTGCGATAGGCCGCGATGTTCCGCCGGTCGTCGCCGCTGCCGTAGAAGCGGTAGAAGGTCTCGTAGTCAGGCAGGCGGGCCGCCGCCGCGAGTTTCAGGCGGTTGAAGGCCACATGCGCGGGATTGAGGTCGACCGCCTCGATCCGGGCCGGATCGGCGACGAGGTAGGAAAGCGCGTTGCACCCGCCCGAGGCGATGGTGACGATGCTGTTGCCGGGCGCGATCCGCAGCGCCGCCATGTCCACCTCGGGATCTTCCCAGATCTGCGCATAGACGAGGCTCCGGAACAGCCGCGAGAAGAGATATTCCGACATTCCGGAGGGCGTCAGCAGCGGATTGCGGCGCACGGCGCGATGGAGGCGCTTGGCCGCCCCGTCCGCGCACGCTGCTGCAGGAGAAGGGATGGCGGAGGTGGCCGTTTCGATCATCGGGGCACGTTTCCCAAGCTGGAACATCTCTCTCGCCGCGACCGGGAGCGATGCGGAAGCCGTCGATGCGGCCTCGCCCGATCGCCCCGATTGCCGAACGACATGGAGCCCGTTTCAGCAGATCGCGATGACACCCGAATGACATCCGCGCGCCGGGCCTGGGGATGGCGGGTTGCGCTTTGCCCGCCGGGGCGGTGTCGCCCGGCATGCGCCTGTGCTATGCCCGCCCCGACTCGACCGACAACAGACGGACGCACCCGATGAACGTTGCCTTCTATGCCGATTACATTGCCGACCTGCGGACGCTGTTTACGGATCTCGACAGCCGCCCCGAAGGGTTCCAGACCTTCGACGTGCGTCTGGAACTCGCCGTGGCCGGCGGCCTCGTCGTCTATGAGACGAAGCGGCGCAAGGGGCAGACGGACAACCTCTTCTACGGCCGGCCGGCAGCCGCCAGCGCCAGCCAGCAGATGGCCCGGGCGGCGGCCTTTACCGCCATCGACCGGTTCCTTGCCCTCGGGCAGTTCGTCGCCCTGACGGATGCGGCCTCCGAGACGCTGGATGCGCGCTATCCGCACTGCGCCGTCAACTTCTCCTATCGCAAGAAGGGCCAGCCTGCTGCCCGCTCCATGCTGATGGTCTTCGCCGGGTTCAACGACGACGGCGACGCCCTGCAGTTCGTTTCGAATGCGAAGGATCAGGCCGCCTTCGTCGCGGAACGCCCGCACCACGGGCAGAAGACCTACGAGTGGAAGTAAGGTGGACGCCGCCCCTTATTCCGCCCTTGCCCCGCCGAGATGCCGCCGGGGCTGGATCTCGATGCTGAGCTGGTCGCGGCCGCGCATCTTGGCGGCGTAGAGGGCAAGATCGGCCCTGCGGTAGATGTCGCTCGGCTCCTCGCCACTTTCCGCCCAGGCAAGCCCGGCGGAGAAGGTGTAGCGGAAGCTCGCCTGGTCCGGCACGGGGCGGGAATGGCGAACCGCCGCCAGCATGCGCTCGAGGATGGCTTCGGCATCTTCCATCGCCGTGTTCGGCAGGATGAGAAGGAATTCCTCGCCGCCGACGCGGCCGAGAATATCGGTCTTGCGCAGATGGCGCTGCAGGGTGATGGCGAAGTCCTTCAGGACGGCATCGCCGACGCTGTGGCCGAAGCGGTCGTTGATATATTTGAAATTGTCGATGTCGAGGACGGCAAGGCACCCGACGTCGCGGGCCTCGCCGCCGGATGCGCCGACGAGTTCCGCAAGCCGCGCCATCGCGAAGCGGCGGCTGGGAAGGCCGGTCAGCTCATCCGTGAAGGAGGCCTTGATCGCGAAGTCGCGATCCTGCCGCAGCGTGCGCTCGTCGGCGCGGATGAGGCTGATGTCGCTCGCGACGCAGAGCATCCAGCCGCTCGGCTGCATCGTCTCCGTCATCCAGAGCCAGCGCCCGTCGTGAAGGTCGGTCTCGAAGGCGCGGAAGCCCGTCTTGCCACGCCGCGCCTGCGTGGAGCGCAGCCAGGTCTCGAAATCCTGCGCCACGACGACGGTGCCGCGCCGGGCGTGGAAATTCCGCCGCATGAGATCGGGCCAGAGGGGCTGTTCATCGTCGTCGACGAACCAGGCGGCGCGAAAGGCCCGGTTTGCAAACCGCAGTCGGTCCTCCGGGTCGAAGACCGCAACGAGGGATCCGGCATTCTCCACGAGCTGCGCCAATTGCAGCATGGCTTCCGTGTCGACCAAGGGCTTCATGTCCTCAGGATGGCTGTTGCCGGAAATCTAGATGCTACTCTTAAACAAAGCGTTAGACGCATTTGTTCAAAGCGACGCTTCCGTAGGGGGAAGACCGTCCCGGCTTGCTTTTCATCAAAAGGAAGGAGGAAATTTTGCGGAAGCCAATAGGGAGGCGCCGCACCGGTGAAGGCGCGGCGCCGGGTGCCGGCTTACTTTCCGGCGTTGTACTTCGCGTCGACCTCGTCGATCGCCTTGACGTTGCCGGCCGAGCGGCCGTTCTCGTCGAAGGTCTGGGCGAGGTAGGCGTCGGCGATGGCCTTCGCGAGTTCCGAGCCGATGACGCGGGCACCCATCGTGATGATCTGGGCATTGTTGGAAAGGGCGGCGCGTTCGGCCGAATAGGTGTCGTGCGTCAGCGCGGCGCGGATGCCGGGCACCTTGTTGGCCGAGATGCAGACGCCGATGCCGGTACCGCAGACGAGGATCGCGCGGTCGTATTCCCCAGCGATGACGGCCGAGGCGACGCGGTCGGAGAGATTGGCGTAGAAGGCGTCCGGGCCGGCATCCGTGCGCGAGATCTCGTGCACCTCGTGGCGGTCCTTCAGGTGGTCTGCGAGGACCTTGGCGAGGCCTTCGCCCGCGCTGTCACCGGCAATGGCAAGTTTCATGGGAGATCTCCTTTCAGATCGTTGCGCAGCGCGCCAGGATGTCGAGATAGCCTTCAACCTTCCAGGCCGAGCGGCCGATGAAGAGCCCGTCGATATTCGGGCAGGCGATCAGTTCCTCGCAGTTCTGCGGGTTGACCGATCCACCATAGAGGCAGGGGATGCGGCGGCCGAGGATGTCTTCCGCCACCCTGGCGATCTCGCCATGGCGCGCATCCGCGTAGTCGGCGGTCGCGGGAATGCCCCTCTCGCCGATGGCCCAGACGGGCTCGTAGGCAAGCAGGATTTCGGCCTGCTTCTGCGCACCTTCGAGCTTGCCGAGGGCGCCGCGCACCTGCCGCGCCAGCACTTCCGCCGCGCGGCCGCTCTCGCGGTCGGCAAGGGTTTCGCCGATGCAGATCAGCGGTACGAGGCCGTGGCGCACGGCCGCTTCCGTCTTGAGGCCGACCGTCTCGTCCGTCTCGCCGAAATGCTCGCGGCGCTCGGAATGGCCGAGTTCGACGAGGTCGAGGCCGCAGTCCTTCAGCATCACGGGCGAGACCTCGCCCGTCCAGGCGCCTTCGTCGGCCCAGTGCATGTTCTGCGCGCCGACCTTGACGGAGGTGCCGGCGAGCAGCGCCTTGACCTCGCGAACGGCGGTGAAGGGCGGGATGACGAAGCGCTGGATGCGGGCGTTCCGGTCGCCGTCGGCGGCCTTGAGGCCTTCCGCGAAGGCTTTCGCCTCGGCGAGCGTCTTGTTCATCTTCCAGCTCGTGCCGACCCAGAAGTTCCGGCCTTGGCTCATGTCGTTGTCTCCTTGTGGGCGATGCGCACCACGGTCTTGCAGTCGGCAAGCTCGGCCGTCGTATCGTGGGGCAGGGGGTTGTCGGATATCACCGTGTCGAATTCGGCAAGGTCGGCGAGGACGTGCAGCGCCGTGTGGCCGAAGCGCCGGCTGTTGACGAGAAGGCATGCCTGGCGGCTGGAGGCCATCATCGCGCGCTTGGCGCGCACCACTGCCTCGTCCATGTGATAGGCAAGGCGCCCGGAGGCGGCCGGCGCCGAGATGAAGGCGATGTCGGCACGCAGGCGCGACAGCGCCTCTTCCGTGACGATGCCGAGATAGGCGTTGAACTTGGCGGAATAGGTGCCGCCGAGCCCGACCAGCGTGACGCCGGAAATGCCCTTCGCCCGTTCCATGATCGCGGCATTGTTGGTGATGATGGTGATCGGCTTCTTCGAGCACAGCACGTCGCCGAGCACCGAGGCCATCGAGCCGTCATTGATCATGACCGTCATGCCCGGCTCGACCAGTCCGGCGGCGGTGCGGGCGAGCATCAGCTTCACATCCGCTTCCTGCCGTTCGCGGAAACGGAAGTCGCTCTCGAACTGCGTGCCGGCGTCGATCGTCGCGCCGCCGCGCACCTTGCGCAACACGCCGGCCCGTTCGAGATCGTCGAGATCGCGGTGGATGGTCATTTTGGAAACGCCGAAGCGCGCGGCGACCTCTTCGAGCTCGACGGCGCGGCTCTCGACCAGAAGATTGATGATCTCCTGCCTTCGCTCTTCCCGTTTCACCGCGTCCTCCTCTAAGGCTGCTTGGAGTTCATAACATCGTCTCGCAGGAAATAACAGATATTTTGTGATTTTGTGATTTCATTGTGTCGTGTGTCAAGGAACGGCAGCGCGTTCGCTCATCAATAAGGGGAAGCGCCCGGAAGGTTCGGGATCAATCGACATTCAGTCTATGCCGTTCTAAAGGTAGCGCTTTCCCACGCTTCGGGTGTTCACCTACATTCGGTCCCCCTGCACTCCCGGTCGCGGAAAATCATCGTTTTCGGCGCGGCCTGCGCAGACTTTTTATCAAGTGGAGTCCCATGTCTTTCGTCATTCGTATCGCGCTGCTGGCGCTCGCCCTCGCCATGCCCACCGGAAGCTTCGCGCAGGACACCTTCGAATCAACCGATGGCTCGTACAGTTTCCAGTATCCGCATGGCTTCACACTGAGCCATATGTTTGCGGACGGGACCGGCGACGTAACCGGCGTCACCGCTTCCAGCATGGAAAACGGAGATGTGCTCATTTCCTTCCTTGGTCCCCGCGATCCCGGCGACATCGCGGATGTGACCGGGGAGAACCAGCAGGCCATCGTCGACGAATTCACGAAGGCCATAGCCGTTCTGCCGTCCATCAAGCTCAAATCGTCGGCCATGACCACCATGCTCGGCCAGCCGGCCGTCGACATGGTGTTCGCCAACAAGCGATTCAAAAGCGTTGCGATCAATCGCTACGTCTTCACCGTGCGCGACGGCAAGGCCTACAATTTCGAATGCATCTATCGTGAAGACAAGGCGGAGCAGTTCGCCTCCGCTTGCGATCTTGCCGTTTCGACGGTGAGCCTATCCGACGCTGGTGCAAGTTCAGCCGGCGACGTTCCGGCAGCCGGAGCCTGCACCGAGCTGGAGCTCAACCGCCGCACCGGCGAGGTTGCGGAGCTGACCTCCAGCATGCTCGTGAAGGACCAGTCTCCGGCGACGATTGCCCGGGTCAAGACGGCGCATGACGCGGCGATGGCAATCGACGCGCGAGCGGGATCGATGCCGTCCGAACAGGATTGCAAGGACGTCGACGCGATCATCGAGACACTGGAATAGAGAGTGAACCCATAAGCTGAAGGTCGGTTGGACCTGACGCCTCGCTGGGTGAGCGGCAAGTCGCTGCTCTCCCATAGGCCTGCCTGCCACGCCTCGCCTGACGGCAGCCCCTTGATCGCTTTCCTCCGACAGCATCTTTGCCCTTTTCCCGGCCCGGATCCTGTTGCATCTTCGCGGCGTGATTGCTTGCAGGAGGACCCCATGACCAAGATCGTCGATGATCCGGAAACCTTTGCCGCGTCGGCGCTGGCGGGGTTTTCCCGCGTTTACGGGCGCTATGTCCGGCTGGTGAAGGGGGGCGTGGTTCGCTCGACGGCGGTACCTCCGGGCAAGGTTTCGGTCATCGTCGGCGGCGGGTCGGGGCATTATCCGGCCTTTGCCGGCTATGTCGGGCCGGGCATGGCGGATGCGGCGGTTGCCGGCGAGATCTTCGCCTCGCCTTCGACGGCGGCGGTCGCCCGTGTCTGCCGCAATGCGGACTATGGCAGGGGCATCATTCTCGGTTTCGGCAATTATGCCGGCGACGTGCTCAATTTCGGCGTGGCGGCGGAGCGGCTGCGGGCGGAAGGGATCGATGTGCGCATCGTCACGGTGACGGACGATGTCGCGAGCGCGCCTGCCGAACGGCATCTTCAGCGCCGCGGCATCGCCGGCGATTTCGTGGTCTTCAAGGTGGCGGGCGCGGCCGCGGAGGCGGGACTTCCGATCGATGAGGTCGAGCGCGTCACCCGGCTTGCCAACAGCCGCACCTTCTCGTTCGGCGTCGCCTTCGGCGGCTGCACGCTGCCGGGCGCGAAGGACCCGCTCTTCACCGTGCCGAAGGGCATGATGGCGCTCGGCCTCGGCATCCACGGCGAGCCCGGTATCCGCGACACGGACATCGTGCCGGCGGGCGATCTGGCGAAGCTTCTGGTCGAGACTGTCCTTGCGGAGCGCCCGGCCGGCGCGCGACGCGCCGCCGTGCTGCTGAACGGCCTCGGCGCGACCAAGTATGAAGAACTCTTCGTGCTCTGGGGCGCCGTCGAAGGACAGTTGCAGGCGGCGGGCGTCGATCTGGTCGCGCCCGAGGTCGGCGAATATGTCACCAGCCTCGACATGCAGGGCTGCTCCTTGACGGTGATGTGGCTCGACGAGGAGCTGGAACGCTACTGGCTGGCGCCTTGCGACACGCCCGTCTTCCGCCGCGGCGAGACTTTCCACACGCAGCGGGCGGCCGTGCGGGATCGTGCGGAAGACGAAGCCCCGACCTTCGGCCCCGCGACGCCCGCCTCGCGGGAAGGCGCCCGGTGCCTTGCGGGTATCCTCGACGCCATGGTGTCGGCCCTCGGCGAGGCGGAAGCCGAGCTCGGCCGGATCGATGCCTTTGCCGGCGACGGCGACCACGGCCAGGGCATGCGGCGCGGCGCGACGGCCGCGCGTGAAGCGATCCATCAGGCCGTTGCCGGCGGCGCGGGCGCGAGGAGCGCGCTTGCGGTGGCGGGCGATGCCTGGGCGGACCGTGCGGGTGGTACGTCGGGCGCGATCTGGGGACTTCTGCTCCGCTCGTGGAGTGGGGCATTTACCGATGACGCGGCCCCGACAGGGGCGGACGTGGTCCGCGGCGCGCGCCTCGCCCTCGACGATGTCATGCGTCTCGGCGGGGCGAAGCCGGGCGACAAGACGCTCGTCGATGCCTTCGTGCCTTTCGTCGCCGCGCTTGAGGCGGCGAGCATGAATGGCGCGCCGCTGAAAGAGGTATGGGAGAAGGCAAGCGTCGCCTGCGAGAAGGCGGCGCAGGCGACGGCGCCGCTTTCCCCACGGCTCGGCCGCGCCCGTCCGCTCGCCGAGCGCAGCATAGGCCATCCCGATGCCGGCGCAGTCTCGCTGGCGCTGATCGCAAGGACGATTTCCGCCCGTTTGTGAGCGGCTGTCCTAGCTTGAACGCAACATGTTCAGTGTGACATTGAGCCGGACGTCGCGTGACGTTCGGCTCTTTTTCTTTTCGCCGCCATAATCATTATCGCATTTCTTCAATGCCTTAACGGACTCCGCGAATCTGAATTATCAATTTCCAGAATGAGCAGAGCCACGAGATATCACATATTCAGAGAGATAGTTATTGACATGTTATACCAGTTGAGAAATATAGGCTCACGCCGGGTGCCCGGTGGAGGAAATTCCGGCTGATCCATCGCTATTCGGCCGCATGCATTCAGGGAGGTCTTCGATGACATCGATCGCGCTGTTCGGTGCCGGTGGCAAAATGGGGTATCGGCTCGCCAAGAACCTCAAGGGTTCGCGCTTCGATGTCCGCCATATCGAGGTGAGCGATGCCGGCAAGGCGCGCCTTGCCGACGATCTCGGCCTTTCCTGCGTTTCCGCCGACGAGGGCCTTGCCGGCGCCGATGTCGTCATCCTCGCGGTTCCGGATACGGCGATCGGCAAGGTTGCCGCCGGCATTGTCGACAAGCTGAAGCCCGGCACCATGGTCGTGGCGCTCGATGCGGCCGCGCCCTTCGCCGGCCACCTGCCGGAGCGCGCGGACCTCACTTATTTCGTCACGCATCCCTGCCATCCGCCGATCTTCAACGACGAGACGGAGCCGGCTGCCAAGCGCGACTTCTTCGGCGGCATCGCCGCCAAACAGCATATCGTTTCCGCCCTGATGCAAGGCCCGGAAGAGGCCTATGCGCTGGGCGAGGAGATCGCCAGGGTCATCTGGGCGCCGGTCATGCGCTCGCACCGCGTCACGGTCGAGCAGATGGCGCTGCTGGAGCCGGGGCTTTCGGAAACCGTCTGTGCCTCGCTTCTGGTCGTCATGCGCGAGGCGATGGACGAATGCGTGCGCCGCGGCGTCGCCAAGGAGGCCGCGCGCGATTTCCTGCTCGGCCACATGAACGTCCTCGGCGCCGTCATTTTCGAGGAGACGCCCGGCGTCTTTTCCGACGCCTGCAACAAGGCGATCGAGTTCGGCAAGCCGGTCCTGATGAAGGACGACTGGAAGCGCGTCTTCGAACCTGAGGAAATCGCCGCAAGTATCCAGCGCATCACGTGAATACCGGCGGGCTCCGGCCCGCCGCGGGGCGCACTGCCCCATGAAGGATCGCACCGGATCGGCCGATTTCAATGGAGGGATGGCCGTGGAGGCCGGTGCTTAACCGGGAGGAAAACATGAAGGTTACCCGTAGACTGATCACCGTCGGCTTTGTCGCCGTCATGGCCGCAAGCGTTGCCGTGCCGGCTTTCGCCGCCGACCTCATCGCCATCATCACGCCGAGCCACGACAATCCCTTCTTCAAGGCCGAGGCCGTCGGCGCGGAAGCCAAGGCCAAGGAACTCGGCTACGAGGCGCTGGTGCTGGTGCATGACGACGACGCCAACAAGCAGTCGCAGCTCATCGACACGGCCATCGGCCGCGGTGCGAAGGCGATCATCCTCGACAATGCCGGCGCCGACGCTTCGGTCGCCGCCGTGCAGAAGGCCAAGGATGCCGGCATCCCGTCCTTCCTGATCGACCGCGAGATCAACGCCGCCGGCGTCGCCGTCTCCCAGATAGTCTCGAACAATTACCAGGGCGCGCAGCTCGGCGCCGAGGAATTCGTCAGGCTGATGGGCGAGAAGGGCAATTATGTCGAGCTCGTCGGCAAGGAATCCGACACCAATGCCGGGATCCGCTCCAAGGGCTACCACGACGTCATCGACGAATATCCGGACATGAAGATGGTCGCGCAGCAGTCGGCCAACTGGAGCCAGACGGAAGCCTATTCGAAGATGGAGACCATCCTCCAGGCCAATCCGGACATCCAGGGCGTCATCGCCGGCAACGACACGATGGCCATGGGCGCCATCGCCGCCTTGCAGGCGGCCGGCAAGAAGGATGTCATCGTCACCGGCTTCGATGGCTCGAACGACGTTCGCGACTCCATCAAGGCGGGCGGCATCAAGGCCACCGTGCTGCAGCCGGCCTATGCCCAGGCGCAGCTCGCCGTCCAGCAGGCGCATGACTTCATCACCGGCGGCAAGACGCCGGCCGAGGAAAAGCAGCTCATGGACTGCGTGCTGATCAATGCCGACAATGCCGACAAGCTCGAGACCTTCGCGCTGAAGGACTGATCTTCGAGGGAGCGGGCGCGGGATGATCGTCATCCCGCGCCTCGCCACATGCCGGAGTACCCCATCCATGCGCTTCAAGGCCGCCGCCGTCATCGTGTTCGCATCAGCTCTCGGGCTCGCGGGCTGCAAATTCGTCAAGACCGCCGACAAGGACAGGGAGGATCAGGCCGGCGCCTTCGATCCCGACAGGCTTGTCGCCGAGATATGGGACGGCAAGGTCGTGCCCTATCTCGAAAAGCGCGCCGCGCCGCTGCCCGAGGTCCTTTCGGCGACGGCGGCCAATCCCGACGCGGCGGGGCAGAAATACGGCTACAAGGCCAAGCAGGGCAACGCGCCCTGGACTTTCATCGCCAAGGTCGACGGAACGATCGTCGCAGAAGAGACGAAATCGCGCGCCGGCTATGTCGACGTGGACGTCGACGGCGACGCCAAGGCGGATGTGCGCATTTCGATAGGCCCGGCCATACGGGGCACGGCGCTGCGCGACAGCCTGGATTTCGTGGACTTCAATTCCTTCAAGAACCAGATCGAATGGGCGCAGTTCGGCAAGTCGTTCAATACTTATGTGAACCGCACGCTCCTGGAAAAGCTGCCGCGCGAGGGGCTGACGGGCAAGACGGTCACGGCGACGGGCGCCTATCCGCTGCCGGCGGCCGGCCAGCTGCCGCAGCTCGTTCCCGCCACCATCACCATCGGAGGCTGAGATGAGCGGCATCGACGATGGCGACGTCATTCTCGAACTGAAGGACATCACGAAGGCCTATTCCGGCATCGTGGCGCTGAAGAAGGCGAACCTGAAGCTGCGGCGTGGCGCGGTGAACGTGCTGGTGGGCGAGAACGGCGCGGGCAAGTCCACCATGATGCGCATCATCGCCGGCGTCGAGCGACCAACGCTCGGCGAGATCTGGATGGAAGGCGAGCGCATCACCCTCGACAATCCCGCCGACGCGGTGCGCCACGGCATCGGCATCGTCTTCCAGGAGCTGAACCTCTTCGGCAACCTCTCCGTCGCGGAGAACATCTTCGCCACCCGTGAGATCACCCGCGGCATCCGCGGCATCGACCACAAGGCGCAGGTCGAGAAGGCGAACGAATTCCTGAACCGCCTCGAAGCCGGCATTTCGGCCGAGACGCTGGCCGAGGACCTGCCGATCGGCCAGCAGCAGCTCGTCGAGATCGCCCGGGCGGTATCGCTCGACACCCGCATCCTCATCATGGACGAGCCGACCTCGGCGCTCAGCGCGGCGGAAGTCGACGTGCTCTTCCGCGTGATCGCCGACCTCAAGGCGCGCGGCGTCGCCATCGTCTATATCTCGCACCGGCTGGAAGAGCTGATGCGCATCGGCGACTACATCACGGTGCTGAAGGACGGGCAGATCACCGGCCACGCCATGGTCAAGGACATCGACACGCGCTGGATCGTGCGCTCGATGATCGGTTCCGACGCCAAGGATTTCGCCAAGCAGGTCGAACATGCGCCGGGCGCGGAAGTCTTCCGCACGCAGGATATCTGCCTGCCGCGCGCGCAGGGCGGCTATGCGGTCGATCACGTTTCCATCGGCGTCCGCGCGGGCGAGATCCTCGGCATCTACGGCCTGATGGGCGCGGGGCGCTCCGAGCTTTTCGAATGCATCATGGGCCGGCACGAGCATGCGACCGGCAAGGTCTTCGTCGAGGGTAAAGAGTTGAAGGGCCGCGATACGACCCGGCGTATCCGCGAGGGACTGGCGCTGATCCCGGAGGACCGGCAGCGCGAAGGCCTCGTCCAGTCCATGTCGATTGCCGACAACCTGTCGATGGCAAGCCTCGGCCAGTTCGTGAGGGGCGGCTTCCATATCGATCTCAAGCTGGAGAAGAAGGCGGTCCTCGATGCGATCCGCAACCTCTCCATCAAGGCGAAGAACCCGGAACTGGACGTCACCTCCATGTCGGGCGGCAACCAGCAGAAGGTGGTGATCGGCAAGGCGCTGATGACCGGCCCGAAGGTGCTGCTGATGGACGAGCCGAGCCGCGGCATCGATGTCGGCGCCAAGGCGGACGTCTTCCGCACCATGCGCCGGCTGGCGGGCGAGGGGCTCGCCATCCTGTTCTCCACCTCCGACCTCGAGGAGGTCATGGCGCTCTCCGACCGCATCGCCGTCATGAGCAACGGCCGCCTGGTGACGGTGGTGGATCGCAAGGATGCCACCGAGGAGATGATCGTCTCGGCCTCCGCGGAGGGACATAAAACCAAAAGGATGCATGCGTGATGACGACAGGAACGCAAACTGCCGCCGAAAACAGCCTCTCCACCGGATCGGCTCTGCTCACGCTGATGAAGCTGAGGACCTTCATCGCGCTCTTTGCGGTGATCATCTTCTTCTCGATCTTCGCGCCGAACTTCCTGTCGACCGCGAACATGATCCTGATGTCGAAGCATGCGACGCAGAACGCCTTCCTCGCCATCGGCATGACCTTCGTCATCATCACCGGCGGCATCGACCTTTCGGTCGGCTCCATCGTCGGCCTTTGCGGCATGATCGCCGGCGGGCTCATCATGTATGGCGTCGCCGTGCCCTTCGGCTATACGGTCTATTTCAACATCGTCGAGGTGGCGGTCATCGTCATGGCGGTCGGCGTCCTGATCGGCGCGGTCAACGGCCTGCTGATCACCCGCCTCAATGTCGCGCCATTCATCGCCACGCTCGGCACGCTCTATGTGGCGCGCGGCATGGCGCTGCTCTATTCGGACGGCCAGACGCTTCCCAATCTCACGGGCCGCGAGGACCTCGGCAACCAGGGATTTTCCTATCTCGGCTCGGGCACGATCCTCGGCCTGCCGGTCTCCGTCTGGATCCTCATCGTCGTCGCGCTGGGCGCGGCCTATTTCGCCCGCTTCGTGCCGCTCGGCCGGCATATCTTCGCCGTCGGCGGCAACGAGCGCGCCTCGCGCATGTCCGGCATCCGCGTCAACCGCGTGAAGATGTTCGTCTACATGTTCTCCGGCTTCTGTGCGGCCATTGTCGGCCTTGTCATCTCCTCGGAACTGATGGCCTCGCATCCGGCGACCGGCACGAACCTCGAACTGAACGCCATTGCGGCGGCCGTTCTCGGTGGTACATCCATGTCGGGCGGGCGTGGCACCATCGGCGGCACGATCATCGGCGCCTTCGTGATCGGTATCCTCTCCGACGGGCTGGTGATGATGGGCGTCAGCTCGTTCTGGCAGATGGTGATCAAGGGCCTCGTGATCATCGTGGCCGTGGTGGTCGACCAGGCGCAGCGCCGCCTCCAGCAGCGCGTGACCCTGATGCAGATGGCAAAGGCAGGCTGAGCATGGCGAAATTCAAGGGTGCGCTGATCGGCTGCGGCTTCTTCGCCGTCAACCAGATGCACGGCTGGCAGGACCTGCCGGACGTGGAGATCGTGGCGATCTGCGACCGCGATCCCGAGCGGCTCGGCATCGTCGGCGACCAGTTCGGCGTGGCGAGGCGTTACCGGTCGGCCGATGAGATGTTCGCCGATGGCGGCTTCGATTTCGTCGATGTCGCGACGACGGTCGGCAGTCACCGTGCGCTTGTCGAGCTTGCCGCGCGACACAAGGTGCCGGTGATCTGCCAGAAGCCTTTCGCGCCGACGCTGGCGGATGCGAAGGCCATGGTCGCCGCCGCCGAGGCGGCAGGTATTCCGCTGATGATCCATGAGAACTTCCGCTGGCAGACGCCGATCCTCGCGGTCAAGGCGGTGCTGGAGAGCAGTGCGATCGGCACGCCCTTCTGGGGCCGTGTCTCGTTTCGCTCGGGCTTCGACGTCTTTTCCGGCCAGCCCTATCTCGCCAAGGGCAGGCGTTTCATCATCGAGGACCTCGGCATCCACGCGCTCGATATCGCCCGCTTCCTGTTCGGCGATGCCGGCCGCATGACGGCGCGGACGAAGCGCATCAACCCGGAGATCGCCGGCGAGGACGTGGCGACCATGCTGCTCGACCACGACAACGGCATCACCTCCATCGTCGATGTCAGCTATGCCACGAAGCTGCCGGAAGAGCCCTTCCCGGAGACCTTCGTCGAGATCGACGCAAGCGAGGGCACGCTCCGCCTCGGCAAGGACTACAAACTCACCGTCCATGGCCCGGACGGCACGACGCGAAGCGTCGTCGCGCCGAACCTGCTGCCCTGGGCCTCGCGCCCCTGGCACAATATCCAGGAAAGCGTCGCGCTCATCCAGAAGCATTGGATCGAGCGGCTGGCGGTGGGAGAGGAACCGGACACGTCCGGCCGCGACAACCTGAAAACCTTCGCCCTCGTCGAGGCCGCCTATCTCAGCGCCGAGCGCGGCGAGACCATCGCGCTGGGGGAACTTCTCGGATGAGCGAGGACCTGCTCCGGCTCTATGGAACGCGCGAGCGGGAACCCGAAAGCCGCACGCTGATCGCTGGAGATTTGAGCGTGGCGCTTCAGGACGGCAATCTGCGTACTCTCCGCTATCGCGGGCATGAGGTGCTGCGCGCCGTCTCCTTCCTCGTCCGGGACAAGGACTGGGGGACCTGCAACGCAGTTATCACCGATCTTGTTGCCGAAGAGACAGGGCAGGGCTTCACCGTCACCTACAAGGCACGCTTCACGGCCCCGTCGGGCACCAATCTCGACTGCGCGATTGCGATCTCCGGCACGCCGGAAAGGGTGGCATTTTGCGCCGATTGCGTCAGCGACGGAGATTTCGAGACCGCCCGCGCCGGCTTCGTCGTGCTGCATCCGGTCGTCGGCGTTGCCGGCGAGCCGGTCGAGGTGCGCCATGGCGATGGAAGCGTCGAGCACGCGCACTGGCCGGACCGGATCGAGCCATGGCAGCCCTTCAAGGATATCGCCGCGATCAATCACCGGGTCGCGCCGGGCATCTCGGCGACGACGGAGTTCCGCGGCGACATCTTCGAAATGGAGGACCAGCGCAACTGGACCGACGGTTCCTACAAGACCTATGTACGCCCGCTCGCGCTGCCTTGGCCCTATCTGGTGCCGAAGAACGAACCGTTCGGTCAGCAGGTGCTCGTGGAAATCCATGCGCAGGCGGACGCGCCGGCTGCCGATGCGTCGAAGGCGGTTTCGCTGAAGCTTTCGCCGGCCGGTCTTGCCTTTCCCGAAATCGGCGTCGGGCTCCGGCCGGAGTGCCTCGCCGAAGAACGGGCCGCCTTCGGCCTGTTGCGGACGATCGGCGCGCGCCACCTGATCGCGCATTTCGATCCCGTCGCGGGCCATGGTCTTTCGGCGCTGAAAGGCTATGCGGAGATCGCCGCCCGGTCCGGCCTCAAGGTGACGCTCGAACTGGCCGTGCCATGCCGGCGCCCGCTGGACGTGGAGATGGGCGAATTCGCCGCGCTGGTGCGGGAGGCGGGATTGCCGCTCGACACGCTCTTCGTCTGCTCCTCGGTGGATCGGCAGTCGACCCCGCCCGGCAGCAAGTGGCCGGAATGCCCGCCGCTGGAAGATGTCTATGCCGCCGCCCGTGCGGTCTTCCCCGGCATGCGGCTCGGCGGGGGCATGATGAGCTATTTCACCGAGCTCAACCGCAAGCGCGTGCCCGGCGCGCTCGTGGACTATGTCAGCCATTGCACCAACCCGAT
The DNA here is from genome assembly GCF_055330205.1 of Shinella sp. R2-11. NCBI lineage: Bacteria > Pseudomonadati > Pseudomonadota > Alphaproteobacteria > Hyphomicrobiales > Rhizobiaceae > Shinella > Shinella sp. R2-11. The sequence continues at coordinate 193,772 of NZ_JBVAPC010000003.1, forward strand.
CGTCCATGCGGCCGACGATCTTTCCGTCATGCAGACCTTCGAGGCGCTGCACCATGTCGTCCGTTCGGCGCGCGCCATCCATGGCGACAAGCCTTACCGCATCGGCCCCTCGACCATCGCCATGCGCCAGAACCCCTATGGCAGCGCGACGAAAGACAACCCGTTCGGATCGCGCATCCCCATGGCCAATGTCGATCCCCGGCACAATGGCGCCTTCGGCGCCGCCTGGACGCTGGCCTATGCCGCGACCGTCGCGTCCGCCGGCCTCGAAGTGCTGACGCTCTCCACGCTGGTCGGGCCGTTCGGGCTTGTCGCGGGCGAGGGCGAAGCGACCGCGAAGGGCGAAATGCGGCCGCTCGCGCATGTCCTGTCACGGCTCGGCGCCCTTGCCGGGCAGGCGGTCTTTGCCGTGGAGACGTCGCGGCCGGATGCCGTGCTGGGGCTCGCTACGAAGGAGCGCATCCTCCTCGCCAACATCACGCCCGAGACGCAGGCCGTCACCCTTGGCGCAATGCCGCGCCGGGTTGCGCTGATCGCGGCTGATGGGGAGGAATTGCCGGCGGGCGGACAGATCACACTGCCGCCCTATGCCTGCGTCGAGGTGCTGCTCTAGTTCTGGCCCTTGAGGGCATAGAGGGCGCGGGAGCGTTCGAGATGCTTGATCATCGCCTTTTCGGCAAGGTCCGCATTGCCGTTCTCGATGGCGCGGATGATTTCCTCGTGCTCGGCGAGCGTGAAATTCTCGCGGCCCGTCCAGATCAGCATTTCCGTATGGTAGGATTTCAGCCATCCCAGCATCGCACCGCTGACGGCCGCGAAGATCGGATTGCCGGAAATCCGGGCGATGCACTGGTGGAATTCCATGTCCGCGTCGATGAAGGCGTCCGCGTCGCCGAGGCTCTGTTTCTGCTTTTCGAGAAGGGCGCGAAGCTCGGCGATCTGTTCCGCCGTCGCCCGGGTCGCCGCCTCGCGGATCATGCCGCGCTCGAAGAAGATGCGGGCGCTTTTCAGGTGCTCCAGCGTGTCGGAGGAGCCGGAGAGCATCATCTTTGCCGGCAGGTCCACTTGGCGGATGATCGTCTCTGCGGTGATGCGCAGCACCTTGGCGCGCTCGCCCTGCGAGATCTCGACGAGCCCCTTGCCGGCGAGCGCCTGCATGGCTTCGCGGATGGCGGGACGGCCGACGCCGTAGCGTTCCATGAGTTCCCGCTCGGAGGGCATCTCGTCGCCGGCCTTGAGCTCGCCGGTCTCGATCATGTGCCTGAGGCGCGCGAAGACTTCGTCGGAGAGTTTCTTGCGGACGATCGGTTCGGAAACGACGTTCATGAGTCACCTGGTTTCGACAGGTTGGAATATGCACCAAGTTCCGTTGCTGCAACAGCTTTCGCAAAGTCGGCTTGCAATAGCATAAATACTCATTATACCAGTTGTAGAGCTTTCACAAGCGGCTGCCATGCGCCGCGGAGGAGGAGACGTGATCCGCCTGACCTATCGGATAGAGACGCCCGGCTCGGTGGAAGCCATGGCGACGAAGATTGCCAGCGACCAGTCGACCGGCACGTTCGTGGCCTTGCCCGGCGAGACGGAGGAGCTGAAGGCGCGGGTGGCGGCCCGCGTCGTCGCCATCCGTCCGCTGCCGCCGGCCGACCATGCGTCCTTCCCCGATGAAGGCGGCGGCGCCGGGCCGTTCAACCGCGCCGATGTCGATATCGATTTCCCGATGGATGCCGTCGGGACCGACCTTGCCGCGCTGATGACCATCGCGATCGGCGGCGTCTTCTCGATCAAGGGCATGACGGGCATCCGCATCGTCGACATGACGCTACCGCGGGAATTCGCCGCCGCCCATCCCGGCCCGCAATTCGGCATTCCGGGCAGCTTCGCGCTGACGGGCGTGAAGGACCGGCCGATCATCGGCACCATCGTCAAGCCGGCGCTGGGCCTTCGCCCGCATGAGACGGCCGAGATGGTGGGCGAACTCATCGAGGCCGGCGTCGACTTCATCAAGGACGACGAGAAGCTGATGAGCCCGGCCTATTCGCCGCTCGGGGAGCGCATCGCCGCGATCATGCCGAGGATCCTCGACCACGAGCAGAAGACCGGCAAGAAGGTGATGTATGCCTTCGGTATCAGCCATGCCGACCCGGACGAGATGATGCACAACCACGACATGGTGCTGCAGGCGGGCGGCAATTGCGCCGTGGTCAACATCAATTCCGTCGGCTTCGGCGGCCTTGCCTTCCTGCGCAAGAGATCGGGGCTGGTGCTGCACGCGCACCGCAACGGCTGGGATATTCTCACGCGTCATGCCGGGCTCGGCTTCGAGTTCTCCGTCTGGCAGCAGTTCTGGCGCCTGCTCGGCGTCGACCAGTTCCAGATCAACGGCATCCGCGTGAAATACTGGGAGCCGGACGAGAGCTTCGTGCGCTCCTATAAGGCGGTGACGGCCCCGCTGTTTTCCGAGAAGGATGTGGCCCTGCCGGTCATCGGCTCCGGCCAGTGGGGCGGGCAGGCGCCGGATACGATCGCCGCGACGGGCGGCTCGACGGACCTGCTCTATCTATGCGGCGGCGGCATCGTCAGCCATCCGGGCGGGCCGGGCGCCGGGGTGAAGGCGGTGAAGCAGGCGTGGGAGGCCGCGGTCGCCGACATCCCGCTCAAGGCCTATGCCCGCGAGCATCCCGAGCTTGCCCGATCCATCGAGAAGTTTTCCGGCGGCAAGGGGGCCTGAACCATGGCGCGGTCATTGATCAGCTATTACGGCGACGATTTCACCGGCTCGACCGACGTCATGGAGGCGCTCGCCTCCAACGGGGTCGACACCGTGCTGTTTCTCAAGGCGCCGGATGCCGCCCTCCTGTCCCGCTTTGCCGGCGCCCGTGCCTTCGGCCTTGCCGGCACGAGCCGCAGCGAGACGCCGGACTGGATGGATATCCATCTGCGCGAAGCCTTCGGCTGGCTGAAGACGCTTAATGCCGATCTCTGCCACTACAAGGTCTGTTCGACCTTCGACTCGGCGCCGCATGTCGGCAATATCGGCCGCGCGATCGAGATCGGCCGGCAGGTTTTCGACGCGGCGACCGTGCCGCTCATCGTCGGCGCGCCGCAGATCCGGCGTTACACGGCCTTCGGCGAGCTCTTCGCCGCCTATCAGGGCCGCAACTATCGCATCGACCGCCACCCGGTCATGTCCCGCCATCCCGTCACGCCGATGGACGAGGCCAACCTGCTTCTCCATCTCGCCCGCCAGACCGCGCTGACGACCGCGCATGTCGACAATGTGGCCCTCCTTGCCGATCCCGCGCCCGAGGTGGCCGATATCCTCCTTCTCGACGTGCTGGACCATGCGACGCAGGCGGCGGCCGGCAAGATGCTGTGGGAACGGCTGCGCACCGGCAGCCAGTTCGTCTGCGGCTCCTCGGGTGTGGAATACGCCCTCATTTCCGCTTGGCGCGAGGCCGGGTTGGTCGGCGAAAAGCCGGACTTTCCGGCAGCCGGGGCCGTCGACCGGATCGCGGTGGTCTCCGGCAGCGTCTCGCCCACCACCGAACGCCAGATCCGCCATGCGCTTGTGAACGGTTTCGACGGCATTGCCATCGATCCGTTGGCGCTTTCTGGCGATGCCTCGGAAACGGCCATCGCCGAAGCGGTCGAGGCGGGCCTGCATATCCTTGAGACCGGGCGTAGCGTCGTGCTCTATACCGCGCTCGGCCCGGCGGCGGATCGGGGCGGGGAACTCGGTTCCGGCGCCCGCCACCGGCTTGGCCGGGCGCTCGGGCGCATCCAGTCGGAGCTTGTCGCCCGGGCAGGTCTTTCCCGCGCCGTGGTGGCGGGCGGCGACACGTCCAGCCACGCCCTCGGAGAAATGGGTATTTCCGCGCTGACCCTCAAGATGCCGCTGCCCCAGACGCCGGGATCGCCTCTCTGCACCGTGCACGGCGGCGCGAGCGACGGGCTGCAACTGGCGCTCAAGGGCGGGCAGGTCGGGGGAGACGACTACTTCTCGATGATCCGGGCCGGCAGGGTCTAGCCGCCCGGCACCCGCGCAGGCGGGAACAAAACCGGCCTCTCGTCTGTTCCATGGCGAACAGAAGGAGACATGTCTTGAACAGCCATCATTCTTCCCCCGCTGTCGAATCCCTCAAGCAGGAGCAGCGCAAGAGCCGCACGAAAAACGATCTCGACGAGGGCCTGAAGGAGACGTTCCCGGGCTCCGACCCCGTTTCCGTAACGACGACCTCCATTCCAGCCGGCCGGACCGACAAGGAAGAGGCGTCCAAGGTGCGTGACAGCGACGAATAGATTCTCGAAATTTCCTGCACCCCGACGGACAAACTTCCGCCGGGGCGCGGGCAAGACTCAAGTCCGGTCTTCCTCGTACTGCGTGGCGCCCTCGATGGGCCGGAGCCATGTCTCGCGGCGCTTGACCCAGAGTTCGTAGCTCGGCGTGAAGGGCGTTGGCGCCCGGGGCAGGGTGCCGAGCTTCACCTCGGCTTCCCGTTCGTCGAGCGAGAACAGCCGGCCGCCGCAATGCGGGCAATAGCAGCGGCCCTTAAAGTCGGCGACGTCGCCGGAATAGTCGAACTGGCCGGCCGGCCAGATACCGTAGAAGGTGAAGGCGGATCCGCTCTCCTGCCGGCAGTCGGTGCAGTGGCAGATGCCGACACGCAACGGTTCTCCCCGCACGGAAAGCCGCACCTGCCCGCAGAGGCATTGTCCCGATAGCGTCGTCATGCGATCTCCCTTCGGCCTTGTCGTGCTTGTGAGAACGGGCGCGCCGCCCTGCGGTTCCAGGCTATCGATCTTCCGAAGGGTTGGCGAGGGCCGTCAGAGCCACTTGGGCGCGTTCGTGCGTTCATGGGCGCGCAGCTTTTCGATGAGGCTTGCCGGATCGCTGTCGACAGCGATGCTTCCGCGATGCGCGGGAGGCAGGAACCTCGTCTCGACCATCCGGTCGAGAAAGGCGAGGAAGGGCGAGAAGAAGTCCGCCACGTTCAGCAGGCCGGCGGGCTTGTCCAATTCGCCGAGCTGGTTCATGGACCAGACGACCATCAGCTCTTCGACCGTTCCGATCCCGCCCGGCAGGGCGATGAAGGCATCGGCCAGCTCGATCATGCGCGCCTTGCGGATGCCGAGGGTCGGCACGATCTCGTGGCGGCTGAGGCCGGGATGGGAGTGCCCGCGCGCATGGAGGCTTTCGGTGATGACGCCATGGACCGTACCGCCGCCGGCAAGGACGGCGTCCGCCACGACGGTCATCAGCCCCTTGGTCGTGCCGCCATAGACGAGGGCGATGCCGGCTTCCGCGAGCGCCGCGCCGAGCGCCCTTGCGCCGTCCACATAGGCGTCGCCTTCGCCGGTGTTCGATCCGCAGAATACGGCAATCGTGCCGAGCGTCTTCGTCATGGCCTGTTCCTTTCGTCTGGCGTTCAATCCCCGTGCCCGCTGTAACGCAACAGCGCGGGAACGCGAAGCGCCAGGAGGGCGAGGAAGGTCGCGAGCAGCGTTCCGCTGACCAATGCCACATGGGTGATACCGATGAGCTCGGCCGCGGCGCCCAGCATGATGCTGGCAAGCGGCATCACGCCGATGGTCAATTCCTGGATGCCCATGACGCGGCCCTGCACATGCGGCTCCGTCATCATCAGCATCAGCGTCGTCTGCAGGATGCCGAAGGGCGCCGCGGCAAGGCCGATGAGAACCATCAGCGCGAAGGAAAGGGGCACGGAGGAACAGAGGGCGAAGACCGCCCAGAGCGCGCCCCAGGTGGCCGTGCCCAGCACGAAGAGGCCGCCCTTGTAACGGAAGTCGCCGAGCGCCGCGACGATCACCGAGCCCGCAAGACCGCCCATGCCGGCGCAGGCCAGCAGCCAGCCGAGGCCGCTCGGCGAAAGCCCCAGATGCTCCTTCGCGATGACGGGCATGAAGCCCTGATAGATCGGCCAGAGCAGGATATTGGCGGCAAAGGTGACGAGCAGCACGGAACCGAGAAGACGGTTCGAGAGGACCGTGCTGAAACCGGCCGAAAGCAGGATTCGGAGTCTCTGGGGACCGATGGCCTCATGGCTGTTCTTCACCTGCCGGAGCGGCCAGAGCGCGAGGAAGGCAACGAGATACCAGAGCGCCGAGATCGCCAGCGCCGCGGCTGCGCCGAAGGCCGCAATCATCGCGCCGCCGAGCGCCGGACCGATCACCTGCGTCATGTTCAGGACGATGGAGTTGAGCGCATTGGCATTGCTGAGGCTCCTGCGCCCGACAAGTTCGCTGACGAGCGTGAAGCGCGCCGGCTGCGAGGGGGATTGCGCAAGGCCGATGCAGAACCCCGCCGCGACGAGGCCGGCAAAGGATATGCTGTTCAGCGCCACGAGAAGGGCGACGACGGTCAGGACGCAGAACGCCCAGCCCGACGCGACGAGCAGCAATCGCGGCCGGTTGAAACGGTCGGAGATCACGCCGGCAAGGGGCCCGAGCATCAGCGGCGAAAGCCGCGCCGCGGTGAAGATGGCGACGGAAAATTCCGAGCCCGTCATCTCGAAGACCAGCCAGCCGAGCACGAGGGTCTGCGTCCACACGCCGGCAAAGAAGAAGAGATTGGAAATCCACAGCAGCCGATAGCGGGGATAAAGGATGAGCGAGGACGCGACCCGCCCGAGGAAGCCGGCGGGCATGGCGCGGGCCGCCGGTAATTCCGGCGCTTCGCTGGTGGCGCCCTCGGCAAACTCGGTGGTCTCGGATCGCGGCATCTTTGGCTTCCTGCACTACGGCCACGCGCCCGCCGGCGCGGAGGGCGCGGGTGCAGACTAACCGTATCGATGTGTTCGGCGTGACGACGTCCCTGCGGGTGGCGACGGGACGGAAGGGGAGGCCGGTTCGATCTCCGGCCGCCTGTTTATAGGCGCGCGCATCCGGTTTTCGAAATTAAATCTCCCGATGCCTTTCATTGAATTGCTGAATGATCCCCCGGCGCGGGGCGCCGCGATCATTCTTTGGTGAGGACCGGCGAAATCCTGCAGGGAGGCGTTGTCTTCGCCCCATCCTCATGATATGCGTCTCCATCATTAGCCCCCTAATAGTAGCTTCCTCTATGAGTGCCTATTCCCTCGCTCTGCTGGCCGACATCGCGCGCCTCGTGCGCAAGCGATTCGAACAGAGGGCGCAAAGCCTCGGCCTGACCCGTTCGCAGTGGCGCACGCTGGCTTATCTGTCGAAGAACGAAGGCATTCACCAGGGCGGATTGGCCGAGCTTCTGGAAATCGAGCCGATCGCGCTGGTGCGCGTTCTCGACAAGCTTGCCGAGCGCGGACTGATCGAGCGCCGGCGCCATCCCTCCGACCGGCGCATCTGGCTCCTCTACCTTCGGGACGAGGTGCGTCCGCTGCTGGCCGAGATCCATGATCTCGCCGATGCGACGCGCGCCGAGGCGCTGCTCGGCATCGCGCCGGAGCGGCTCGAAGAAACCTTCACTGTGCTTTCCGAAATAAAGGCGAACCTCGTCCTGGCATGCGAGGCGCCGACTGGCGAAAAAGAGCAAGAGCATGACTGACAAGCCCACCTTCCGCGTCATCACCGACGCCGATGCCGAAGATGCCGCCGACAGAGGCGAAACCCTGGAGGCGCAGGGCACGGTCGCCGAGGCGCCGTCCCCCGTTTCCGGCGCGACCGCTGAGCCAACGCCCGCACCCGTCCTGCCGCGCCGCCGGCGCTCGCTCGCCCGGCCGGTCCTCTTCGCCCTGCTGCCGGTCGCCCTCGTGGTGGGCGGCTATTATTACGTCACCGGCGGGCAGGTCATGGCGACCGACAATGCCTATATCCAGGCCGACATGGTGGGCATCGCGACCGATGTCTCCGGCATCGTCGAGCGCATCGACGTGCATGAGAACGAGACCGTGAAGGCCGGCCAGCCGCTCTTCACTTTGCGGCCCGATGCCTTCCGCATCACGCTCGAAGGCGCCAAGGCGCAGCTCGGCGTCCAGCGCAACCAGATCGAGAACCTCAAGGCGAGCTATCGCCAGTCGCTGGCGGAGATCACGCAGGCGGAGGCGGACCTGCCCTATTTCCAGGCGCAGTTCGACCGCCAGCAGAGCCTGCTGAACGGCGGAAGCGCCAGCCGCTCGGCCTATGACGAAGCCAAGCACAATCTCGATACCGCGCGCCAGAAGGTCTCCGTGAGCAAGGCCGAGGCGGCCGTCACGCTCGCCCAGCTCGGCGGCGACGCCGACCGGCCGGCCGAGGAATACCCGCTCTATCTCCAAGCGAAATCCAGCGTGGACAATGCCCAGCGCGAACTCGACCATACCGTCGTGCGCGCGCCCTTCGATGGCGTGGTCACCAATGTCAACGCGCTTCAGGTTGGCTCCTATCTCCAGGCATCGCAGCAGGCGTTCTCGCTGGTCTCGACCGACCGCCTGTGGATCGCGGCCAATCCCAAGGAGACCGAGCTGACCTATGTGAAGCCCGGGCAGGAGGCCACGATCTATGTCGACACCTATCCGGGCGTTTCCTGGAAGGGCAAGGTCGAGAGCATCAGCCCGGCCTCCGGCTCGTCCTTCTCGCTCCTGCCGGCGCAGAACACCTCCGGCAACTGGGTCAAGGTCGTGCAGCGCATTCCCATGCGCGTGAGCATCGAGGATACCGACGGCAAGCCGCCGCTGCGGGTGGGCATGAGCACCGTCGTCGATATCGACACCGGCCATGCCCGCGGCCTGCCGGATTCCATCCAGGGTGTGCTGGACAGCGTCAGCGGCAAGAAACATGGCTAGTTCCACGGACGCCCCGGCCGTCATCGTGGCCAATCGCGGCGCGATCACGGCCTGCGTCATCCTCGCCGTCATCATGCAGGCACTGGACACGACCATCGCCAATGTCGCGCTGCCCTTCATCCAGGGCAGCGTGTCGGCGTCGGCCGACCAGATCAACTGGGTGCTGACCTCCTATATCGTGGCGGCCGCCATCATGACGCCGCCCTCGGGTTTTCTCGCGGCCAAGTTCGGCCGCAAGCGGGTGCTGCTGACGGCCATTGCCGGCTTCGTCTTCGCCTCGGTCCTGTGCGGCCTTGCGCAGTCGCTCAACCAGATCGTCGCCTTCCGCCTGCTGCAGGGCCTGTTCGGCGCGGCGCTGGTGCCGCTGTCGCAGGGCATCCTGCTCGATATCTACACGGTGGAGGAGCGCGGCTCGGCCATGGCGCTCTTCGGCGTCTCGGTCATGGTCGGGCCGGTGCTCGGGCCGGTCATCGGCGGCTGGCTTACCGACAATATAAGCTGGCGCTGGGTGTTCTACATCAACGTGCCGATCGGCGCGCTCGCCTTCGCCGGCATCGTCGTCTTCGTGAACGAGACCCGGCGGGACGCGCTTGCCAAGCTCGACTGGTTCGGCTTCGGCATGATGAGCCTCTTCATCGGCGCGCTGCAACTCTTCCTCGACCGCGGCGAGCAGCTCGACTGGTTTTCCTCCGGCGAAATCCTCGTCGAGGCCATCGTCTGCGCGGCGGCCTTCTATCTCCTCGTCGTGCACACGCTGACGGCCGACAAGCCCTTCGTGAATCCGAAGCTCTTCCTCGACCAGAACTTCGCCGTCAGCATGATCTTCATCTTCGTGATCGGCATCACCTATCTGGCGTCGCTGGCGCTGATGACGCCCTATCTCCAGACGCTGATGGGCTATCCGGTCATCACCGCCGGCATCGTCATGGGGCCGCGCGGCCTCGGCACCATGCTGTGCATGTTCCTGATCGGGCGGCTGATCGGCAAGGTGGATACGCGCATCCTGCTTTCCGCCGGCCTCGGGCTGACGGCCTGGGCGATGTATGACATGACCGCCTGGACGCCGGACGTGTCGCAATGGACCATCGTTTCCGTCGGCTTCGTGCAGGGCGCCGGCCTCGGCTTCCTCTTCGTGCCGCTGACGACCATGGCCTTCTCGACCCTGCCGCCGCAGATGCGCGGCGACGGCACTGGTCTCTACAACCTTTCGCGGAACATCGGCTCGTCCGTCGGCATCTCGCTTGTGACGGCGCTGATCACGGAGAACGTGCAGAGCAACCACGAAAGCATCGCCGCCTATGTGACGCCGTTCAACCACGCCTTCAACAATCCGGCCGTGCAGCAGCATCTCAATCCGCTGACCGAGGCGGGGCGCGCCGCGCTCGACAGCACCATCACCCTGCAGGCGACGATCATCGCCTATATGGATGATTTCAAGCTGCTGATGCTGCTCTCGCTCGCTGCCATGCCGCTCGTCCTCCTGCTCAAGAAACCGCAGGCGGCCCCGGCGCTCGATCACAGCGCGATCGTGGATTAGCGGACCGGCTATTCCAGTTGCCGGAGGAACCGGAGCGCGGCCGCGGAGAGGGTCATCGCCCCCTTGGGAAGGGCGGTCTCATCCACGCGGAACTTCGGGTGGTGCAGCGGATGGATCGCCTCCATCGCCTCGTTTCGGATGCCGAGGCGGAAATAGACCGACGGGCATTTCTCGCTGTAGAAGGCGAAGTCGTCGGCTGCGGTCCAGCCGGGTGCGTTGAGCACGTTGTCCCGTCCGACGACCTCGGCTCCCGCCTGCTGGACGATGGCGACCATTTCAGGCGCGTTGACGACCGGCGGCTCGCCTCGCTGGATATTCACCGCGACGCCCGCATCATGGGTGGCGGCGACGCCTTCGAGAATCTGCCGCAGCCGGCGCCAGGCCTTCTGCCGTGTCTCCTCGTGGCCGCTGCGGATCGTGCCCTTCAGGCGCACCTCGGGGGCGATCACGTTATATGCGCCGCCGCCCTCTATGCCGGTGACGGAAACCACCAGCGGGTCGTAGGGATCGATCTCGCGCGAGACGATCTTCTGCAATTCCGTCACCATGGAACAGGCGACCGCGATCGCATCCACCCCGTCGGAGGGCTTGGCGGCATGGGCGGAATTGCCGGTAACGACGACGTCGAAGATATCGCAGGCGAGCGTGTAGGGACCGGCGCCGACAGCGATCTGTCCGGCGGGCGTATAGGGATCGACATGGATGCCGATTGCGGCGTCCACGTCGTCAAGAAGGCCCTCCTCGATCACCCGCCGGCCGCCGAGCGGCTCGGCTTCCTCGGCGGGCTGGAAGATCAGGCGCACCGTGCCGCTGAACGACGATCTCTGCCGGTCGAGCAGGACCGCGGCGGCGTAGCCCATCGCGGCATGCGCGTCGTGCCCGCAGGCATGCATCACGCCCGGCCGCGCGGAGGCGAAGGGCACGCCCGATGCCTCGGTGATCGGCAGCGCATCGATATCGGCCCGGATCACCACCTTGCGGTTCGAAGGCCCGGCCGTTCCGGCGATATCCACGGCAAGGCCGAAGCCCGCGACGGGCCGGACATTCTCCAGCCCTGCCGCCCCGAGCGCCTGCTTCAGGTAGGCCTGTGTCTCGCGCTCGTCGTTCGACAGTTCCGGATTGCGATGGAGGTGGCGCCGGATATCGATCATCCCGCGTTCCAGCGACGGTTCCATCGCGGCGGTGTCGGGGTCAGGCCTTGACATGGATGTCCCGCGGGAAGTTGGTCAGCGTCTCGCAGCCCCGTTCGGTCACGAGGATCGTCTCGCTGACCTCGATCCCCCAGCCGTCCATCCACATGCCGAGAATGGAGTGCAGCACGTTGCCGGGCTTGAGGATGGTCTTGTCGCCCGGGCGCAGGCTGATCGTATGCTCGCCCCAGTCCGGCGGATATGCGACGCCGATGGAATAGCCGATGCGCGACTCCTTCTTCAGGCCGTGGCGCTGGATGACCTGTCGCCAGGCGGCCTCGACCTCCTCGGCCATGACGCCGGGCTTGATGGCGGCGAGCACGGCCTCCATGCCTTCGAGCACCGCCTTGCCGGTGTCGCCGACCTTGGCCGGTATCCGGCCGAGCTGCATGGTGCGGGCAAGGCCGGCCGTATAGCGGCGGACGACGCCGGCAAGCTCCAGCGCGACCGTCTCGTTCTCGCCGAAGCGTCGGTCGCTCCACATGACATGAGGCGCCGATGCATTTTCGCCGGCAAGGATGGTCGGGGGAAGGGCGGTGATGTCCCCAGCGAAGTCCGGCGAGCCGGCGACCTGCGCGGCCTGGATCCGCGCGATGGCATCGCATTCGCGCACGCCCGGCGCGATGACGTCATAGGCGGCGGTCACGGCGGCTTCGGCAAGGCGCGAGGCCTTGCGCAGATAATCGATCTCGGCGGCGGACTTGACGCTGCGGATCCAGTTCACCAAGAGGTCCGCGTCGTGGAAGGTGGCGTTGGGCAGGCCGGCGGTAAGGCGCGCATGCGCCTTCGGCGAGTAGTAATAGGCCTCCAGCTCGATGCCGATATTGCCGCGATCCCAGCCCTTGCGGGTGATCCAGCCGGCGATCCAGTCCATCGGGTGGCGGTCGGCGCGCTGGACGTGGTCTTCCGGGAAGCCAACGATGTTCTCCGGCTTCATCCATGCGGTCAGAAGGCCGCCGGCCGCATCCATGGCGCGGCCGATCCAGACGGGCTCCTCCTCCGCGAGGGGAACGAGAACGACCTGCGGCGTATAGAAGGACCAGCCGTCATAACCGGTGATGTAATGCTGGTTGGCGACGTCGTTGACGATCAGCAGGTCGAGATTGCGGCGCGCCATCTCCGCACGGATGGCCTGGAGGCGGGCCTTGTATTCGGAAAGCGCGAAGGGAAGTTCGATCATGATGGACGCATCCTGTCGGGTGGCGGTTATCGGGTGTCGGCAAGGGTGAGCAGGCGGCCGCAAGGTTGCTGGTGACGACCGGTAGGCCGGTTCGCCGCTCGATCTCGGGCGCGCATTGGGCGGCGCGGAGGGCCGTGCAGGCGAGGAACAGCGCCTCGGCGCCGGGCGTGACCGTCTCGACGGCCAGCCGCACGATCTCCTCGAGCGGCAGGCGCGCCATCTCGCGGTCGTCCTCCATGCCGAGGCAGACGAGGCGGTCGACATCAAAGCCATTTGCGGTGAAGAATGCCTGCATCGGCTCCGCCGTCCGCCGGACGTAAGGCGTCAGGATATCGATGCGCCGTGCCCGCAGGGCGCGAAGCGCCCGGACGGCGGCGCCGGCGGGCGTGATGACCGGCGTTCCCGGCCGGCCCGCTTCGAGGGCCGCGGCCACCGCATCCTCGCCGATGACGACCGAGGCGGAGGTGCAGCCATAGACGATGGCGTCGAGCGCCTCGCCGGGCAGGATGAGCCCGGCGGCGGCGGCAAGGTGCGGATGCATCGCGCGCAGGTTTTCCGGCGTGGTCGGGTTGGCGTAGTGGACGCGGGCCACATGGACGGCGACGGCATCGCTTGCGACGAGACGCCTGAAATCCGCCTCGACGGTGTGGTCGGTCGCAAGCGCGATCAGGCCGATGCGCCTGGGTACAGGGCGATCGTCCAGTGCCGGCCGTGGCTGAATCTCCTCGATCATGCGCGCTCCGCAGTTCTCGACCTATATTGAGCCGCGCAGAAAGAACCGCGTCAATCTTCGAAAAAGACACGTGTCAATTTATCAGATCGATAGCACGCTCCGGTCGGGCGCGGCGCGCAGGAGCGAGGCGAGGATATCGAGGCCCGCGCGCAACTCCTCCGCTTCCGTCGCGCCGACCGAAAGCCGGACGGCGCCGGCGGGAAGGCCGGAGAGGCAGAAGGGCGTGCTCGGGGCGACGGCGACGCCGCGCGCCCGCGCCTGGGAGACGAAGGCGAGCTCGTCATGATCGGGCGGAAGGGGCAGCCAGACGTGCAGGCCTTCGGGATGCGTGCGGCAGGATGCCTTGCCGAGGGATTCCGCCACGATGCGATGGCGGGCGCGCAGCGTCTCGCGCTGCCAGCCGACCAGGGCGTCCATGGTGCCGTCGCCAAGCCATAGCGTGGCGATCTCGGCCATGATCGGCGTCGCCATCCAGTTCGCCATCAATTGCCGGTTGGCGATCGTCGCAGCGAAATGGTCGGGCGCGGCCACATAGCCGATCCTCAGGCCCGGCACGGCGACCTTGGTGAAGCCGGTGATGTAGATCGTGCGTTCCGGCGCAAGGGCCGCAAGCGGCTGCGGTCGGTCGGACAGGAGCGGACCGAAGACATCGGTCTCGATGATCGTCACGTCATGCCGCCGCGCAACCTCCGCTATCGCCCGCCGTCGCCCTTCGGACATCAGGACGGTGGTGGGATTGGCAAGGTTCGGCTGGAGCGTCACCACCCGCACCTCCTCGCGAAGGCAGGCCTCCTCCAGCGCCTCCGGCAGCATTCCATCCGCGTCCGCGGCGATTGCCCGCACCCTGATGCCGAGATAGTCGGCAAGGGGGCGGATGACGTGATAGCAGATCTCTTCCGCCGCGAGGATCGCGCCCGGGCCGGCCGCCGACATGAGCGCAACGGTGAAGGCGGAGGATGCGCCGTTCGTCAGCATCACGTTCTGCGGCGCCGCCTCCACGCCGAGGCCGGAAAGCCAGGAGACGGACGCCTCGTTGTGCCGGGCGAAGATCGTGTTGGGCCGGAAGGACAGCACGGCGGAGGGCGGGATCGTGTCGCCGAGCCGGTGCAGCGCCGCCTTCATCCGGTCGAGCTGCATGGCGGTGCAGACGGGCGTCACGATGGAGAGGTCGATGACATTCGCCAGCCGCTCGGCGATGTAGGGCGGCTGCAGCGCCGGGCCGCCCGGCTTCACATAGGTTCCGCGCCCCACTTCGCCGGACACGAGGCCCCGGCGGGCCAGGATGTCATAGGCCTTGCTGACTGTCTGGATGGAGACCTTCAGGTCATAGGCAAGGTCGCGATGGGCCGGCAGCTTGCCGCCTGCCGCAAGCCGGCCGCTCTTGATCGCGGCCGTGAACTGGTCGGCGAGGGAAATATAGACGGGACGCCGCAGGAGGGCGGGATCGGGTTGCCATTTTGTCATGCATTTTTCTGGCGTAAATGCATGACAATTTCAATGGCTCAGCTTTCCGCTATGCCGCACCAGTCCGCCGCGAAGAGGGCGAGCGTCTTGGTGACGCGCTTCAGCGAGGAAAGGCTGACGCGCTCGTCGATGCCGTGGATGTTTTCGGCGATCGGGCCGTAGACGAGCGAGGGGATGTTGCCGTGCACGGAGAAGACCGCGGCGTCGAGATAGCAGGCCATGACATAGGAGGGGAGATCGCTTCCCGCATGCGTCAGGGCGTGGGCGGCGCGAAGGCTGGCTTCGGCCGGCGTTCCCTCCGCAAGCTCGTAGCCGGCATGCATCACGCCGACCCAGGTGAGGTCGACCAGGTGATCGCCGGCAAAGGCCGGATCGTCCGTCTGGATGCGTGCGAGGAAGGCTTCGAATTCCGCCGCGCGAGCCTGCGGATCCTCGCCCGGGTAGAAGCCGATGCGGCCTTCCGCAACGCAATCGCTGGGAATGGAGGCGATCCAGTCGCCGCCGCTGATCGTGCCGATGGTCAATGCCACGGGGTTGGCGAGATCGCTGAACCAGCGCCTGTCCTGCCGCTCGTCGATCCATTTGCGCTCCAGCGCCCGGAGATGGCCGATCAGGCGAATCATGAGGTCGATTGCGCTCTGGCCGGATTCCGGCTCGCGGGGATGGGCGGGGCGGCCCTTGGTTTCCAGCCGGAACTTGATGACGCCGGCATTTGCCCGCACGAGCTGTTCGTCCGTCGGTTCGGGGCTGATGATCGCATCGGCAACGAAGCCGCGTTCGAAGAGCGTCGCGGCGCCATTGCCGGTGATCTCCTCCTCCACGACGGACTGGACTTGGACGTCGCCCCGCAAGGAAAGGCCGGCCGCCGCGATGGCGTCGAGCGCGAAGATGGAGGCGACGAGGCCGGCCTTCATGTCGCCGGCGCCGCGCCCGTAAAGCCAGTCGCCCTTGCGGACCGGCTGGAAGGGGGCGGAGGCCCAGCGGTGGCTGCTTCCCGCCGGAACGATGTCGACATGGGAGTTGAAGGCGAGCGAGCGGCCGCCCAAGCCGCCTGCAGCCTTGCGACCGACGACGTTCCAGCTTTCCGTATAATCGACCGTGGCTGGCGAGAAGGCCGGGTGCCGTCCGATCTTCGAGGCATCGGTGCGCAGGCGCTCCACCGCAAAGCCGCGCTTCTGCAATGCCGCCCGAATGAAATCCTGCGCCTCGGCCTCCTCGTTGCGGAGGGAACGGAAGGCCACCAGCTTTTCCAGAAACTGGACCTCACTCTCAAAGGACTGGTCTACGGCATTGAGAATACGGGCATTTGCAGATGTCATGGCGGGCCGGGTCCGAAGTTGAATGCGGGTGCGGGGCAGCGTAGCCGCTGCTCCGCCCATTTCAAGCCGGATCGGCAGGAAGCCCGACTTCCGCTTTGACACGGGCGGCGAACTCCATCATTCAGAAACGGATTGAAAGCGTCGGCGACAGAGACCGTGAAGACAGGCAAGAAGGACAAGAGGGCGAGGGAGCGCAAGCCGAAGACGCTCCTGCAGAAGCTCGCGGCTTCGCCCGAGAAGCTGTTCTCGGGTGCCTTCCGCCAGCAATATGCCGCCCTCTGCTTTCGCCCCGCGTCGACGGGCGAGGGGATCGAGATCCTTGTCGTGACGTCGCGCGACAGCGGGCGGTGGATCATTCCCAAGGGCTGGCCGATGAAGGGCAGGAAGCCTTATGAAGCGGCGGCCATCGAGGCGTTGCAGGAGGCCGGCGTCAAGGGAACCGTGCGCAAGAAGCCGGTCGGCAGCTACACCTATCTGAAGCTGCTCGACGACGGCGATGTCGCGCCCTGCATCGTCGACGTCTTCCAGATCGAGGTCACGGGCGTCGCGGAAAAGTTCAAGGAAAAGGGCGAGCGCATTCTCGCCTGGGTCAGCCCGGACGAGGCCGCCCGGCGCGTCCGCGAGATCGAGCTCAAGTCCATGCTGGTCGAGTTCGTTCCCCGCTGAAACTCCGGCGGCTTTACGCCGCCGGAATTCTGATCCTTCAGTCGAGGATGGCCATCTGCAGTTCGGCATGGCGGCCGAGGGTCTTCATCCACTCGCCATATTGCGGCTGGTTGCGGATCTGCCGGCCGTAATGGCGGCCGAGCGCGGCCGTCAGCTCGCCCTTGCGGCCGAGCTGCTCGTCGGCAAAGCCGATCATCTGCGAGTTCGGCCAGGCCTGCGGCCGGATCGTGACGAGGCGGGTGAAGAGGTTCTCGGCCGTTTCATCCGGGTTGGCCTGCGCCATCAGCGTCAGCATGGCGGCGGTCGAGCGGGAAACGCCCATATGGCAATGCACGAGCAGGTGGCTCGACGCCTGCGCGTTCTGCTGGGCCTGGAAGTCCGAGCCGAATTTCAGGATGGCCTCGACATGGTCGGGACGCGGCATCACCCGGTCCGGCGCGGCGACGATGATGTCGTGGAAGCGCAGCGTCGTGCGGTGGTGCTGGCCATAGGTCGCGAAAGTCTCGATCTCGGGAAGCTCCGGGTCGAGCAGGGACAGGACATGGGTCACCTTCCGCTCGCGCTGCGCCGGCAGCTCCTCGATGCCGCAAATCGTCAGTTCCGGGGTAAAGATCACATCCATGGTCTGTCCTTTCAGTCTTCGATGCAAATGATTGGTGTCATTTTCCGTGCCCTACGCTACGGAAATGGCGGTGTTATGATGGGTCTGCCTTCGGCGCAGGCCGGGAACCACAGTTCGACGGTCGTGCCCTTGCCGGGGGTGGAATGAATGCGCGCGTCGCCGCCGCTCTGCCGCACGAAGCCGTAGACCACGGCAAGGCCGAGGCCGGCGCCGCCTTGTTCGTTGCGGGTGGTGAAATAGGGCTCGAACGCCTTGTCCGCCGCCTCCGGCGACATGCCGACACCCTCGTCGCTCACCGACACGACGACGCCCGTCTCGTTGCGGAAGGAGCGCACGAGGATCGTTCCGCCTTCGGGCATCGCGGCGGCGGCGTTGAGGCAGAGGTTGAGCACGGATTGTTCGAAGAGGGCCGGATCGAGCAGCACGGCCGGCAGGCCTTCCGCGATATCGAAGTCGAGGCGGCATTTCTCGCCGATGGCGATCTCCAGCACGTCCGCCATGCCGCGCAGCAGCGCGCCGATCTCCACCGCGCCCGGATGGATCGGCTGCTGGCTGCCGATGGAAAGCATGCTGCCGGCGAGCGAACGCCCGCGGTCGGCGGCCTTGCGGATGCGGGAGAGATGCCGCTTCTGCCGGTCGTTGAAGCCGGTCTCGCGCTCCAGGAGGCCGAGGCTTCCCGTGATGATGCCGATCATGTTGCCGACCTCGTGGCTCACCTGATGGGTCATGCGCATGATGCCGTCGAGGCGATGCGCCTTGGCCGCCTCCGCCTCCTGCCGGTCCATGTCCGTGACGTCGCGGGCAAGGAGCACGATGCCGCCGTCCGGCTGGCGGGAGAGCGAGACTTCGGTGACGCGCCCGGCCTTCGAGCGGTGGCGCAGGACGGCGCGGTCCTCCAGCGCGCCCCGATCTTCATCCGCGGGCAGGAGGGCGGGCTCTATCTCGGGGATGGGCTCCACGAATTTCCGCGCCGGCAGCTTCCGCGCCGAACCGGACCAGCCGACAAGCTCGATGACGCGCCGGTTCATGGTGATCGGCCGGCCGCGCGGATCGAAGAGCGCGATCCCTTCGTTCATGTTGCGGAAGGTCGAGCGGATGGTCCGTGCGGCCGCCTCGGCGGTGCGCCGGAGCCGCGAGACGCGCTCGGCGCTCTCGCGGAAGGCGCGGAAGGCCTCCAGGAGCCGCACGAGCTCCGTTTCCGATCCCTCGTAGCTCGGCGTCTCGACATCCTTGCGGCCCTCCGCAAGCGCGTTCATGCCGTTCGAAAGCGAGACGATGCCGCGCGAAACGCGCATGACCGAGCGGATGGAAAGGACCGCCATGGCAAGCACCAGGAGCGCGGCGAAGGCGACGATGACGAGCAGACGGCTCAGCACGTCGGAGGTGGAGAGCAGGTCGTCGTTGAGGCCGCGGGCGACGGCCTCGCTCTGCGTTTCCGTGGCATGCGACAGGTCGCGCGAGACGACATGCAGCCGCGCGACGGCCGCGCGGATCGAGAACATTTCGAGCAGGTAGCGGGTCTGTGCCTCGAAGACCCGCTCATAGGGGGCGAGCTCGGCGGCGGAAACACGGATATCCGGCGCCGCGCGCTCGAGGCGCGGCGTGGTCTCCGCCACATAGCGGCGGCGCAGCTCGCCGAGCTGGAAGAGGCTGTCGGAATTGGAGGCCGACTGCACGATGCCGTTCAGCCGGCGGCGGAAATCCTCGTCGGCGATGCCGCGGCCGGTCGCGATCTCGCCGAGCGCGGCGGCGGCCTCGGCCTTGTGCTGCTGGGCGGAATCGGCATCGGCGGCAAGCGTCGTCGTCTGGTTGCGGATGGTCTCCAGCAGTTCGACGATCCGCGCGCTGGCAAAGCCCTTGACCGCCTTCTCGCCGCTTTCCGGCTGCATGGCGCGCAGCAGCGTATCGACCTGCGCGACGACGGAGCGGCTTTCGCTGGAGACGCGGTAGGGCGATGTCGCATTCATCAGGAACGGCGCGCTCGACACGAGGTCCGAGACCTGGCGGGAGACGAGGGAGGCCTTGGCGAGGCTGGAAAAGGCCTGCAGCCCGTAGGCGGCCATCTCTTCCCGCGCCCGCTGCAGGCCGTAGACGGCGATGGTCGCGAGGCTGAAGACCAGCACGCAGATGAAGACGATCGCAAACGGCAAGCGGAAGGCGATCGAGGAAAGGAAGGGGCGGCTGATCACGGAGCGGGCTCGCCGTCGTCCGTGTCGAGAACGTATCCCTTGCCGCGCCGCGTCTTGATATGGCGCGGCAGGTCCGGGTTGCGCTCGATCTTGCGCCGCAGCCGGAGCACGAGGACATCGACATTGCGGTCGATATAGCGGTCGCTCTCCGCGCCGAGCCGGTCGAGGATATGCGCGCGGCTGACCGGCATGTTCGGCGTATCGGCGAGGATTTCGAGAAGGGTGAATTCGGCGCTGGTGAGCGATTTCGCCGGATCGGACAGGCATACCGCACGGCGGTTCTTCAGGTCCACCGACCAGTCGCCGAGCCGGAGCGAGGCCGGTTCCGGCTCGCGCTCGCTTTCCGGCTTCAGCGAGGGGATCGTCCGGCGCAGCACGGCCTTGATGCGGGCGGTGAGCTCGATCGGCTCGAAGGGCTTGACGACATAGTCGTCCGCCGCCGTCTCCAGCCCCAGCACGCGGTCCGCCGCGCTGCCGGCGGCCGTCACCATGACGATGCCGATATTTGTCTGGGCGCGCAGGCGCTGGGCGAAGGTGCGCCCGGACGTGCCGGGAAGGTTATGGTCGACCAGCACGAGATGCACGGTCTCATGCGCGAGCACGGCCGCGGCCGCCTCGGCCGACGGGGCGACAAGCGGTGTCCAGCCTTCCGCCTCCACGAGGTCGGAAACAAGTTCCGCCATGTCCGGATCGTCCTCGACGATCAGAATCCGAATCCGCTCGATCAGCACTGCACGTCCTCCCGCCCGCATCATAGGCGGCGCTTGCCGAATGTTCAAAGCAGCTCGTGTTATGCGGATCTGTCACATTTGTAACCTTTGTAATTTTTGCCATGCAGCGGCCGCCCACGGCTGTAAGAACGGTAACCATTCTTCGATTGCGGCAGGCGGGGAATGTGACATCCTGACTGTGGAGATTGGGACGGCGACGTTCCAAATGGGAGGACATCGTGAAAGGCATCACCGCTTTCGGCGCGGGCATGGCCCTGTGGCTATGCAGCGTCACGACCGGCATGACAGCCCCGGCGCTCACCGTTCTGTGCGGCGTCGACGAGGTCTGGTGCGCGGCGATGAAGAAGGCGTACGAGGCGAAGTCCGGCCTCGAGATCTCGATGACCCGAAAGAGCACCGGCGACATCCTCAACCAGATCCGCGCCGAGAAGGCCGCCCCGACGGTCGACGTCTGGTGGGGCGGCACGGGCGACACGCATCTCCAGGGCGGATCGGAAGACCTCCTCGAACCCTATCGCCCGGCGCATGAACGCGACATGCTGCCCTGGGCGCAGAATTTCTTCGCCATGTCGGGCGGGCGCTCGGCGGGCATCTATGCCGGGGCGCTCGGCTTTGCCTACAATGCCGACCTCCTGCGCCAGCTCAAACTGCCGGCGCCGGCCTGCTGGAAGGACCTTGCCGACATTTCCTATCGCGGGCGCATCGAGAGCGGCAATCCGAATTCCTCCGGCACGGCCTTCACGACGCTTGCGACGCTGGTGCAGCTCTTCGGCGAGGACGAGGCGTTCCGCTTCATGGCGGCGCTCAACCGCAATATCGGGCGCTATACGAGCGCCGGATCGGCGCCGGTCAAGGCGGCGGCGCGCGGCGAGACGCTGATCGGCATCTCCTTCATGCACGATGCCGTCACACAGAAGCAGGCGGGCTATCCGCTGGTGATCGTCGCGCCCTGCGAGGGCACCGGCTACGAGATCGGTGCCGTCAGCATCGTCAAGGGCGCGCGGCATCCGGAGGAGGCCAGGCGCTTCGTCGACTTCGCGCTCAGCCCGGAAGGGCAGGGCACGGGCGCGGCATCCGGCCAGAACCAGGTGCCGTCCAATGCGAAATCGACCCTGCCGCTGGCAGCGCCCGATATCTCGATGATCAAGATGGTGGATTACGACTTCGCGACCTTCGGCTCGCCGGAAGAGCGAAGTCGGCTGCTCGAAAGGTTCGACGCGGAGATCGCCGCGACGAACTGAGCGAGCCTTTACGCAAGACCCAAGGAAAACCGCGGACGCGCCGCCCTCGCGGGCAGGCCGAAGGCCCCCTCGTGCGCCGTTCGCAGCCGAATTCATGACCAGGCAACAGGAGGATGCCCAATGAAAATGAAGACCCTTTCCCTCATGCTCTTCGCCGGAACGGCGCTTGCCGCCCTGCCGGCGAAGGCGGCCGGTGAGCTCAACCTCATCTGCTCGGCCGACGTCGTCATCTGCGAGCAGATGAAGGGCGATTTCGAGAAGACCCATAGTGATATCAAGGTGAACATGGTTCGCCTGTCCTCCGGCGAGACCTATGCGAAGGTCCGCGCGGAAGCCCGCAACCCGAAGACCGACATCTGGTGGGCCGGCACGGGCGACCCGCATCTGCAGGCCGCTTCCGAAGGCCTGACGCTGGAATACAAGTCGCCCAAGCTCGACGAACTCAACGACTGGGCGAAGAGCCAGGCGGAAAGCTCGGGCTACCGCACGGTCGGCGTCTATGCCGGCGCGCTCGGCTGGGGCTACAACACCGATATCTTCAAGTCGAAGGGCTTCAAGGAGCCGAAGTGCTGGGCCGACCTCCTGGCGCCGGAACTGAAGGGCGAGATCCAGATCGCCAATCCGAACTCCTCGGGCACGGCCTATACTGCGCTCGCCTCCCTCGTCCAGATCATGGGCGAGGAGCCGGCCTTCGACTACCTGAAGAAGCTCAACGAGAACATCTCGCAATACACCAAGTCCGGTTCCGCGCCGGTGAAGGCGGCGGCGCGCGGCGAAACGGCGCTCGGCATCGTCTTCGTGCATGACGCCGTGGCGCAGATCGCCGAAGGCTTCCCGGTCAAGTCCGTCACGCCCTGCGAGGGCACCGGCTACGAGATCGGCTCCATGTCGATCATCAAGGGCGCGCGCAACCTCGACAATGCGAAGATCTGGTACGACTGGGCGCTGACCCCGGAAGTCCAGTCGCGCATGAAGGATGCCAAGTCCTTCCAGCTTCCCTCCAACAAGAACGCGGAGATTCCGAAGGAAGCGCCGAAGTTCGAGGACATCAAGCTGATCGACTACGACTTCAAGACCTATGGCGACCCGGCAAAGCGCAAGGAACTGCTGGAGCGCTGGGACCGTGAAGTCGGCGCTGCCGCCAACTGATGTCCCAAGCGGCGCCCGTCTCCTCCGGGCGCCGCCTTCCCGCAATCAAAGACAGCGAGGTCGGCCATGACGCATGGCAATCGCAGGCTGGACATCGTCCTGATCCTGGGCGCGGTCGCATTGACCCTTCTGCCCTGGTATCGCATCGAGAACGGCTTCTTCGGGTTCGGCTGGCTGGCCGGTTTCCCGCTTTCCACAGAGGCCGCGCCCGGTCTCGTCCAGATCGCGGCGCATGGCCGCCCGTGGCTTGCGGCCGTCGTGCTGCTCCTTCTCATCGCAGGTCTGGCGCGCGGCATGGCGGACCCGATGCGCCGCGGCGCCGTGCTGGCATGGGTGGGGGCGATCGGCGTGCTGTTCCTCGCGCTCCAGGGGCTGGCCATCGGCTTTTCCGGCTGGACCTGGGCGATCAGCGAGAACCTGTTCGGCCCGCTTGCCGACGGCCAGCCCTCGATGGGGGCGGGCGCGGTGCTCTCCGCCATCACCTTCGTCCTGATGTTCTCCTTCGGCCTTGCCGAGCGGGGCGTCATGAAGGGCGATGCCTTCGTCGTCAGCTCGATCTCGCTGCTCGTCTTCCTCGTCGCGGTCTTCGTCTTCTATCCGATCGGCAGCATGTTCATCGGCGCGGTGCAGGATTTCGACGGCTCGTTCAATCCCGATAATTTCATCCGCAACCTGCAGGACCCGAGCATCTGGAGCCTCAATTGCGTCATCGGCGCGGGCCGCTGCGGCGTCGCCTGGCGCACGCTCTGGCTCGCCATCATGACGGGCCTCGGCTCCACGCTGCTCGGCCTTGCCTTCGCGCTGGTCGCCACCCGCACGCAGTTTCCCTTCAAGAAGGGCCTGCGCCTGCTGACGATCCTGCCGATCATCACCCCGCCCTTCGTCATCGGCCTTGCGCTGACGCTGCTCTTCGGACGCGCCGGCGTGGTCACGCAGGGGCTTTCGAGCCTGCTCGGCATCGAGCCCGGCCGCTGGCTCTACGGGCTCACCGGCATCTGGATCGCGCAGGTCCTCTCCTTCACGCCGATCTCCTTCCTCGTGCTGATCGGTGTCGTCGAAGGCGTCAGCCCGTCGATGGAGGAGGCGTCGACCACGCTGCGCGCCAACCGCTGGCGCACCTTCCGCCGCGTCTCGCTGCCGCTGATGAAGCCGGGCCTCGCCAACGCCTTCCTCATCGGCTTCATCGAGAGCATGGCCGACTTCGGTAACCCGCTGGTGCTCGGCGGCAGCCACGGCGTGCTCTCGACGGAAATCTTCTTCGCCGTCGTCGGCTCGCAGAACGACCCGTCCCGCGCCGCCGTGCTCGCCATGGTGCTGCTCTTCTTCACGCTCTCGGCCTTCCTGGCCCAGCGCGTCTGGCTCTCCGGCAAGAACTTCGCCACCGTCACAGGCAAGGGCGACAGCGGGGCGCATATCGCCCTGCCGAAGGGGCTTTCCATCGCCGTCCATTCGGTGGTCATCCCGTGGGGCCTGTTCACGCTGGTCATCTACGGCATGATCCTCGTCGGCGGCTTCGTGAAGACCTGGGGCCTCGACAACTCGCTGACGCTCGACCACTACATCAAGGCCTTCTCCGTCAGCTTCGGCAATGGCACGGCCTGGGGCATCGCCTGGACGGGCGTCGCCTGGAACTCGTTCTGGACGACCATGGAGATCGCGCTTCTTTCCGCCCCGCTCACCGCCGCGGTCGGCCTGCTGACGGCCTATATCATCGTGCGCCAGAAGTTCACCGGGCGGAACGTCTTCGAATTCGCGCTGATGATGAGCTTCGCCATTCCCGGCACGGTCATCGGCGTCAGCTACATCATGGCCTTCAATCTGCCACCGCTGGAAATGACCGGCTCTGCGCTGATCCTGATTGCCTGCTTCGTCTTCCGCAACATGCCGGTCGGCGTGCGCGGCGGCATCGCGGCGATGAGCCAGCTCGACAAGAGCCTCGACGAGGCCTCGCTGACGCTGCGCGCCGGCAGCTTCCGCACGATCCGCAAGGTCATCCTGCCGCTCCTGCGCCCTGCCATCACCGCCGCGCTCGTCTATTCCTTCGTGCGCGCCATCACCTCCATCAGCGCCGTCATCTTCCTCGTCAGCGCCGAATACAACATGGCGACCGCCTATATCGTCGGCCTCGTCGAGAACGGCGAATACGGCGTGGCGATCGCCTATTCCTCCATGCTGATCGTCGTGATGATCGCGGTCATCGCCGGCTTCCAGCTTCTCGTCGGTGAACGGCGGCTCAGGCGCGAGAACCGCGTCGCCGGCCTCACCCCGTCCTCTTCCTCCCGCCAGGAGAAAATCGCATGATCAAGCCCAAAGCCGGTTCCGTCACCTTCGAGAACGTCAAGAAGACCTTCGGCGCCTTCACCGCGATCCCGGACCTGTCGCTCACCATCGAGCCCGGCACGCTCGTCACGCTGCTCGGCCCCTCCGGCTGCGGCAAGACGACGACGCTCAGGATGCTCGCCGGCCTGGAGCATCCGACCGCCGGGCGCATCCTCATCGGCGGCAAGGACGTCACCATGCTGCCGGCCAACGAGCGCGACGTCTCGATGGTGTTCCAGTCCTATGCGCTCTTCCCGCACATGGCCTCGCTCGACAATGTCGCCTATGGCCTGGAATCCTCCGGCCTCTCGCGCAGGGAGGCGCGGGAGCGGGCGGAGGAGGGGCTGGCGCTCGTCGGCCTCGCCGGCATGGGTCACCGCCTGCCGGCCGAGCTTTCCGGCGGCCAGCAGCAGCGCGTCGCCGTCGCCCGGGCGCTGGTGCTGGAGCCGCAGGTGCTGCTGCTCGACGAGCCCCTGTCGAACCTCGATGCGCGCCTGCGCCGCAAGGTGCGCACGGATATCCGCGAGCTCCAGCAGCGTCTCGGCTTCACCGCCGTCTATGTCACGCACGACCAGGACGAGGCGCTCGCCGTCTCCGACCGCATCATCGTCATGAAGGACGGCGAGATCGCCCAGTCCGGCGCCCCGCGCGAGCTCTACGAGGCGCCCGCCTCCTCCTTCATCGCCGACTTCATGGGCGAGGCCAATGTGATCGCCTGCGAGGTGATCGGCGTCGAGAACGACGAGGCGAAGGTCCGCGTCGGCGGGTTCGAGCATCGCGTGCCGGCCGGGCGGGCAAGGCCCGGCGCGGCGAACCTTGCCGTGCGGCCGGGCTCGGTGACGCTCACCGAAGGGCGCGGCGAGGGGCTTTCCGGCCGCATCCTGCACTCGGCCTACCTCGGCGACCATGTCGAATACGAAGTCGAGACCGATGTCGGCACGCTCTTCATTGTCGACCACGCCGTCGACCGCATCCTGCCCGCCGCCGCGGATGCCACGCTCAAGTTCAAGAACCGCGGCATCGCCCTCATCAATACCTGACCCCATCGCAAGGAATAAACGCATGACGTCGCAAGAGACGGCCCTCGACAAACGCTTCGCCCTCGCCAAGCTTCTCGCGCAGGAGGGCGGGGCGATGGCGCTCGATTACTTTAACCGGCGCGATTCCCTGGTGATCGAGACCAAGCGCGACCTTCAGGACGTGGTCTCCATCGCCGACCGCAACGTGGAGACGCTGATCCGCGACCGGGTCGAGGCCTTGTTCCCGGAAGATGGCTTCCTCGGCGAGGAGTTCGGCCTTGCAGCGGGTACATCCGGCTATACTTGGGTCGTCGATCCCATCGATGGCACGGCGCCCTTCGTCAACGGCATGCCGAACTGGTGCGTCTCGGTCGCCGTATTGCATGAGGGCGTGCCGGTCGTCGGCGTCATCGGCGCGCCTTGCCATGGCGAGCTCTATGCCGCCGCCGCCGGCAGGGGGGCGAAGCTCAACGGTAGTGTGCTGACGCTCGACCCCTCCCGCACCGTCGAGAACGCCCTGACCGGCATCGGCGCCAACAGCCATGTCACGCCCGAGGTCGTCGCCGACATCGTCAGCCGCCTGCTGCAGGCGGGCGGCAACTTCATCCGCAACGGCTCCGGCGCGCTGATGCTGGCCTATGTCGCCGCTGGCCGGCTCGTCGGCTATTACGAGCCCTACATGCATGCCTGGGATTGCCTTGCCGGCTATTGCCTCGTCAAGGAGGCAGGCGGCTGGTATCACCCCTTCCCGACGGAAGGCGAGCGGCTGACGAAAGGCTCCCCCGTCGTCGCCGCAGGGCCGGGCGCGCGCGACGCGCTCGCAAGGCTCGCGCAACTGGACTGAAGGCTGCCCACCCGGCCAGGAGAGGAACGATAATGCACCAACGGTTCGCCATCATCGCGGATCCGCATCTGCACAATGTGCGCGGCAACTATCGCGGGGGCCGCATCGCGGCCGACCGCCTGCCGGGCGGGATGGAGCTGCGCACGCTCGCCGACACGGTCCAGTCGACGCGTCTCTTCAACGAGAGCGAGGCGGGCTTTCGCGCGGTGCTCGAGGACATCGCCGCGCGGGGCATCCGCCATGTCATCGTCGTCGGCGACTATTCCGACGACGGGCAGGACGAAAGCGTCGCGGCCTCGCTTGCGCTGATGCAGTCCTATGCCGACCGCTTCGGCATGCGGTTCTTCTCGACCGTCGGCAACCATGACGTCTACGGCTATTCCGGCCGAAGCCTCGACCGGAGCTTCCTGCTGGAGGACGGCGGGTTCTTCCTGGTCTCGGGATCGCGGCCGGATGGCGAGGGCGTGCTGTTCAACGCCGCCATGCGCTGCCGCTCCTATGCGGAAAGCCTGCCGCGCGGGCTCGGCTTCTTCCGCGACGGCACCGCGCTGCACTGGGAAACGCCGTTCGGCGCGTCCGACGATCTCGCGGACCGGCAATACACTCTGTCCTCGCCGGACGGCCGCCACGAGCGCCGTTTCATCGATGCGTCCTATCTGGTCGAACCGGTCGAGGGCGTCTGGCTGCTTTCCATCGACGGCAATGTCTTCGTGCCGCGCGACGGCGATTTCGACCTTGCGGAAGAGGCTTTCGACGACAGCACGGATGCCGGCTACAACGCGCTGGTGGCGCACCGGCCCTATCTGCTGGACTGGATCGCCGATGTCTCCCGGCGGGCCGAACGACTGGGCAAACGATTGATCGCCTTTGCCCATTATCCCGCCGTCGACCCGTTCGACGCGACCCTGGAGGACGAGCGGCGGCTGTTCGGGCGGACGATCTTCGTGCGCCGCACGCCGTCGAAGGACACCGCCGCGCTGCTCGTGAGGGCCGGCCTCCGGCTGCATTTCAGCGGGCACCTGCACATCGACAACGTTTCGCGGCAGGATCGCATCGTCAATGTCGCCGTGCCCTCGACCGCCGGCTATCCCGGCGGCTACCGGCTGCTGACGCTTCACGACGACGGGGCCGAGCTAGAAACCATACGCGTAGCGCACCTCGCCCTCGACCCGGCGATCCTCTCGGCCTATCGCCGGGAGGCGGAGCAAAGCGGCCTCGATGTCGGCGACCTGCTGGATGCCGGCGATTTCGACGCCTTCGCCATCCGGCACCTGCGCGAGATCGTCCATCACCGCTTCTTCGCGAAGGAATGGACGCCGGAAGCCCGCGCCGCCATCCGGCGCATGACGCTGGCGGACATCGCGCGCGAAGGGGCGGGCATAGCGCTTTCCCCGGAGCAGGCCGCGCGGTTCGCGGCCATCCCGGCCATGCGGCTGGTCGAGGCGATCTATATCGCCCGCCACAACGCCGCCTGGCGCCTGGAAATGCCGGAGGACGAGCGCGCGACCTTCGATGCGCTGCTGGATATCTGCGGCATGCCGGCCGGCGGGGGCCTTTCCGCCAGCCTCCTGCGAATATTCCGCCGGCACTTCCGGAAGGACGATTTCCGTCGCCTCACTTTCTCACGCGACTGGGAGATCTTGACCGGATCACCGGAAACCGACGCCATCAGGATTGCCCGTTAGGCCGGCAGTCAGGAACAACAAGCTAATGGAAGAGGGGAAACATCGCGCTCGCCCGGGGAAATCCGTGGCTGCGCCCGCGTCGTGGCCTGATCTTCTTTCGCCGGTCTTGCAAAGCGCAAATCCGAAAGGGTACTGATCGGTATCGGCGGGCAGGGGATGGCCTCCACCCAACGTGCAGATCCGAAGGTGGCAAAGCATGGAAATTCTGACGACGGCCGGCCTCACGGCGCTCTTGCAGGTCATTGCGATCGATCTCGTGCTGGCGGGCGACAATGCGGTGGTCATCGGCCTTGCCGCGGCCGGCCTGGAGCCTACCCAGCGCAAGAAGGCGATCCTCGTCGGCATCCTTGCGGCGACGGTCCTCCGCATCATCTTCGCCACGGTCGCCGTGCACCTGCTGGCGATCATCGGCCTGCTGCTCGCCGGCGGCCTTCTTCTGCTCTGGGTCTGCTGGAAGATGTGGCGCGAACTGCGCGGCGGGCACGAGGAGGGCGAGGACGGCGCCACGTCCGAGGGCGCCCCGCGAAAAACCTTCTTCCAGGCCGCGACGCAGATCGTCGTTGCCGACGTCTCCATGTCGCTCGACAACGTCCTTGCCGTCGCCGGCGCGGCGCGCGAGCATCCGGGCGTCCTCGTCGTCGGCCTCGCGCTCTCCATCGCGCTGATGGGCATCGCGGCCAACTTCATCGCCCGCCTGCTCAACAAGCATCGCTGGATCGCCTATATCGGCCTTGCGATCATCCTCTATGTCGCGCTCGACATGATCTATCGCGGCGCGCTCGAAGTGATGCCCTACATTCCGGCAAGCTGACCCCTTCCGCGCGGCATTTTCGGCTGGCTTTCGATTGCTGCGAGAAGCGAACCGGGACAGTCTCCGAAGGGGGATTGTTTTTCCCATCAGTATTATGATTGTATTGCGGAAATGGCATCGGCGCATCGATCCCGTGCCACGGCCTTCAAGCACAATCGAAAATGGGGAACCGGAATGAACAGGGAAAAGATCAATTCGCGCATTCGCCCGCTGCTCGCCGGCGCGGCCTTCACGCTGCTGCTGGCCACCGGCGGCATGGCGCCTGCCTTTGCCGAGACGCCGGCCGATACGCTCGTCCAGGCCTGGGCCATCGACGACACGATCACGCTCGATCCGGCCGAATCCTTCGAGCTGACGCCGGCCGAGTTCATCGGCAATGCCTATGACATGCTCGTTCGCCTCGACATCGCCGACACGACCAAGGTGAAGGGCGGCGTCGCCGAGAGCTGGACCGTCTCCGACGACGGCCTCACCTACACGTTCAAGCTGAAGCCGGGCATCAAGTTCGCCTCCGGCAACCCGCTCACCGCCGAGGATGTCGCTTGGTCCTTCGAGCGCGTCGTCAAGCTCGACAAGAGCCCCGCCTTCATCCTCACCCAGTTCGGCCTGACGGGCGACAACGTCGCGGAAAAGGCGAAGGCCGTGGACGAGGGCACCTTCGTCTTCACCGTCGACAAGCCCTATGCGCCGAGCTTCGTGCTGAACTGCCTCACCGCGACCGTCGGCGCCGTGCTCGACAAGAAGCTGGTGATGGAACACGCCGAATCCACCAAGCCGAGCGACGACTACAGGTACGACACCGACTTCGGCTATGCCTGGATGAAGACCAACTATGCCGGCTCCGGTCCCTTCAAGATCCGCGACTGGCGCGCCAACGAGATCGTCGTGCTGGAGCGCAACGACAACTACTATGGCGAAAAGCCCGTGCTCACCCGCGTCATCTACCGCCATGTCAAGGAAAGCGCGACCCAGCGCCTGATGCTGGAAGCCGGCGACGTGGACGTCGCCCGCAACCTGGAGCCGGGCGACCTGGAAGCCGTTTCCAAGAATGCGGACCTGACGACGACCAGCGCGCCCAAGGGCACGGTCTACTACATCAGCCTCAACCAGAAGAACGAGAAGCTGGCGAAGCCCGAGGTGCGCGAGGCCCTCAAGTATCTCGTCGACTACGACGCGATCGGCTCGACGCTCATCAAGGGCATCGGCGAGATCCGCCAGACCTACCAGGCCAAGGGCGTGCTCGGCGCGCTCGATGCGAGCCCCTACAAGCTCGATGTCGCGAAGGCCAAGGAACTGCTCGATAAGGCCGGCCTGAAGGATGGCTTCTCCGTCACCTTCGACGTGCGCAACACGCAGCCGGTGACGGGCATTGCCGAGTCCTTCCAGCAGACCGCCGGTGAGGCCGGCGTCAAGGTCGAGATCATTCCCGGCGACGGCAAGCAGACGCTGACCAAGTATCGCGCCCGCAACCACGACATGTATATCGGCCAGTGGGGCATGGACTACTGGGATCCGAACTCCAACGCGGAAGCCTTCACCTCGAACCCGGACAATGGCGACGACGCCTCCGTCAAGACGCTTGCCTGGCGCAATGCCTGGGACATTCCGGAGCTGACGGAGCAGAGCAAGGCCGCCCTTCTGGAGCGCGATTCCGACAAGCGCGCCGAGATGTACAAGAAGCTCCAGCAGGAGGCGCTGGACACCAGCCCCTTCGTGATGATCTTCCAGCAGATCGAGGTGGCAGGTGTTCGCGGCAAGGTCAAGGGCTACACGCTCGGCCCGAGCTTCGACTCCAACCCGCTGGCCCCCGTCAGCAAGGAATAGGCCGGAAGGACGATTTCCTTGAGCATGTCTGACACGGTAAAGCCGGCAGGGCGCGCCAAACGGCGCGCCTATGCGAGGCTCAAATCGATTGCCGGCTTCCTCGTGGTCGTCGCCACGACCTATCTCGGCCTTCTCGCCGTCACCTTCTTCATCGGCCGCGTCGTGCCGATCGATCCGGTGCTGGCGATCGTCGGCGACCGCGCGCCGGCCCGCGTGGTCGAGCGCGTGCGGCAGGAGATGGGGCTGGACCTGCCTTATTACCAGCAGTTCTGGCTCTATATCAAAGGCGTCCTCCAGGGCGATTTCGGCACGTCGGTGCTGACCACCAATCCCGTGATGACGGACATCCGCCGCGTCTTCCCGGCGACGATGGAGCTTGCCTCCGTCGGCACCATCATCGGCGCGGCCATCGGCATTCCGCTCGGCGTGCTGGCCGCCGTCCGGCGCGGCAGCATCTCCGACCAGGTGGTGCGCATCGTCGGTCTCATCGGCTATTCCGTGCCGATATTCTGGCTCGGCCTTCTCGCGCTCCTCGTCTTCTATGCCCGCCTCGGCTGGGTTTCCGGCCCCGGCCGCATCGACGTCGTGTTCGAATATACCTTCACGCCCGTCACCGGCTTCTTCCTGATCGACGCGATCCTCAACCGCGACTGGGCCGCCTTCCGCGACATCGTCTCGCACATCATCCTGCCGGCCTCTCTGCTCGGCTATTTCTCCATGGCCTATATCAGCCGCATGACCCGCTCCTTCATGCTGAACGAGCTGGGGCAGGAATATATCGTCGCGGCGCGGGCGAAGGGCCTTTCGGAAACCCGTATCATCTGGGGCCATGCGCTGCGCAACGCCGCCGTGCCGCTCGTTACCGTCATCGCGCTTTCCTATGCCGGCCTTCTCGAAGGCTCGGTGCTGACGGAGACGGTCTTCGCCTGGCCGGGCCTCGGCCTCTACATCACCAATTCGCTGCAGAACGCCGACATGAACGCGGTGCTCGGCGGCACCATCGTCATCGGTTCCGTCTTCATCGCGATCAATATTCTCTCCGACGTGCTCTATCGCATGCTCGATCCCAGAACGAGGACCCGATGAGCGAATCCGCCATGACCCGCCGCGAATGGCTCCTGACCGACCGGCCGCAATCGCGCCTTCAGGCAAGGCTCGGCCGCGCCTATGTCGCCTGGCGGCGCTTCACCGCCAACCGGCTTGCCGTTCTCGGCCTCCTGATCATCCTCGGCCTCGTTTTCCTCGCGCTCTTCGCGCCGCTCATCGCGCCCCATTCGCCCTATGTCGGCGATCTTGCCAATGCGCGCCTGCTGACGCCAGGGCCGGGCCACTGGCTCGGCACGGACGACCAGGGCCGCGACATCCTCTCGCGTCTCATCTATGGTTCGCGCCTCACGCTGCAGGTCGTCTTGCTGGTGGCGGTCATCGCCGCGCCCATCGGCCTGCTGGTCGGCACGGTCGCCGGCTATGCCGGCGGCTGGGTGGATGCGGTGCTGATGCGCATCACCGACATCTTCCTCGCCTTCCCGAAGCTCGTCCTGGCGCTCGCCTTCGTCGCAGCGCTCGGCCCCGGCATCGGCAACGCCATCATCGCCATCGCCATCACCTCCTGGCCGCCCTATGCGCGCATCGCGCGGGCCGAGACGCTGACGGTGCGCAATTCGGACTATATCCTCGCCGTGCAGCTCATGGGCGCCTCGCCCTGGCGCATCGTGCTGCGCCATATCATGCCGCTCTGCATCTCCTCGCTCATCGTGCGCGTGACGCTCGACATGGCGGGCATCATCCTCACCGCCGCCGGCCTCGGCTTCCTCGGCCTCGGCGCGCAGCCGCCGCTGCCCGAATGGGGCGCGATGATCGCCTCCGGCCGCCGCTTCATCCTCGATCAATGGTGGGTCGCCGCCATGCCGGGCTTCGCCATCCTCATCGTCAGCCTCGGCTTCAACCTGCTCGGCGACGGCCTGCGCGATGCGCTCGACCCGCGGGGGAGCGCCCAGTGAGCGCGCTGCTGACCGTCGAGGACCTTCGTGTCTCCTTCCCCACGCGCACCGGCGTCGTGGAGGCCGTGCGCGGCGTCTCCTTCACGCTCGGCCGCGAGCGGCTCGGCATCGTCGGCGAGAGCGGTTCCGGCAAGTCGCAGACCGGCCGCGCCATCATGGGCCTGACCGCCGAGCACGGCGTCATCGACGCAAAACGCCTCGAATTCAACGGCATCGATCTCCTCAAGGCGTCGAAGGCCGAGCGGCGGGCGCTGCGCGGCAAGCGCATCGCCATGATCCTGCAGGACCCGAAATATTCGCTGAACCCGGTCATGACCATCGGCCGCCAGATCGTCGAGACGCTGCGCACGCACGAGCCCGTCGGCCGGGCGGAGGCGAAAAAGCGCGCGCTCGACATGCTGGCCGCCGTGCAGATCCGCGATCCCGAGCGCGTCTTCGGCCTCTATCCGCACGAGGTCTCCGGGGGCATGGGCCAGCGCGCGATGATCGCCATGATGCTCGTCGCCGGCCCCGAACTCCTCATCGCCGACGAGCCGACCTCGGCGTTGGACGTGACGGTACAGCTCGACGTGCTCGACATCCTCAACCGGCTGGTCGCCGAGCGCGGCATGGGGCTTATCTTCATCTCGCACGACCTGCGCCTCGTCTCGTCCTTCTGCGACCGCGTCATCGTCATGTATGCCGGCCGCATCGTCGAGGAGCTGCCGGCCGAGAAGCTTTCCGAGGCGCAGCATCCCTATACGCGCGGTCTCTTGAATTGCATGCCGCAGATCGGCGCCGACCGGCATCCGCTGCCCGTGCTCGACCGCAAACCGGAGTGGC
The DNA here is from genome assembly GCF_055330205.1 of Shinella sp. R2-11. Lineage (NCBI taxonomy): Bacteria > Pseudomonadati > Pseudomonadota > Alphaproteobacteria > Hyphomicrobiales > Rhizobiaceae > Shinella > Shinella sp. R2-11. The sequence goes on from NZ_JBVAPC010000003.1 coordinate 227,876, forward strand.
GGACATGATGCCGGCCCTTGCCATAAACGGCCTCGGCGTCGTCTATGACGACTTCACGGCGCTCGACGATGTCAGCCTCTCGGTCGCGCCGGGCGAGTCCTACGGCCTCGTCGGCGAATCCGGCTCCGGCAAGTCGACGCTGCTGCGCGCCGTCGCGGGTCTTGCGCCGGTATCCGCCGGCACGATCACGGTGGACGGAAAGCCGCTCGCCGACAAGCGCGACAAGGCCTTCTACCGCAAGGTCCAGATGGTCTTCCAGGACCCCTACGGCTCGCTGCATCCACGCCAGACGGTCGACCGCCTGCTCCTCGAACCGCTCGCCATCCACGGTTTCACCGATACCGAAAACCGTATCGTGCGGGCACTCGACGAGGTGGGCCTCGGCTCCGGCTTCCGCTTCCGCTATTCGCACCAGCTCTCCGGCGGCCAGCGCCAGCGCGTGGCGATCGCCCGCGCGCTGATCCTCGAACCCTCGATCCTGCTGCTCGACGAGCCGACCTCCGCGCTCGACGCCTCGGTGCAGGCCGAGGTGCTGAACCTGCTCGAACAGCTCCGCGCTGCCCGCAAGCTCACCTTCGTCATGGTCAGCCACGACCTCGCCGTCGTCACCCATATGTGCGACCGGCTGATGGTGATGCAGAACGGCCGCGCCGTGGAAGAGCTGACCGCCGCCGATCTTGCTGCCCGCAGGGTGACGCAGGACTATACGCGCGGCCTGCTTGCCGCCAGCGAAGGTTTCCGGCGCACCGGCTGAGCGGAAGCGATCCCACGATTTGCAACTGGCGTCCGCCCGCCTTGCCATCGACCGGGCTTTGCGCAAGATGGCGCCGTGGAACGAACCAGAGGGGACGAGGTGAGTGCAGGAAAGCCCTCCGGGGCGAAGCAGGCCGCCGGACGCATGACGCGCGAGGCGTGGATCGAGGCCGGCGTCGAGGCGCTGGTCGAAGAGAGCATCGGGCACGTCAAGATCCAGGTTCTTGCCAAGAAGCTCGGCGTGTCGCGCTCCAGCTTCTACTGGTTCTTCACCGATCTGCACGCCTTGCAGCGCGAATTGCTGGACCATTGGCTGCGCAAGAATACCGGCCCGATCATCGAGCGCGCCCTGCGCCCGGCCGCATCGGCCAATGAAGGCGTCTGCCATATCTTCGAATGCTGGGTCGATCCCGCGCTTTTCGATCCTCCGCTGGATGCCGCCATTCGCGCCTGGGGACGCGTCGACGCCACGGTGCGCGCGGTCGTCGGGCAGGCGGACGATCAGCGGATCGACGCCATAAAGCGGATGTTCCTGCGCTACGACTATCCGGAGGAGGAAGCCTTCACCCGGGCGCGCGTCCTCTATTTCACGCAGGTCGGTCATTTCACGCTCGGCATCGGCGATAGTCGCGACGAGCGCCTCAGCCATCTCCGCTCCTATCTCCTGACCTTCACCGGCCGCCCGGCCACGGAAGGCGAGGTGGCGGATTTCACTGCGGTGATGCACCGGCTGCTGCCCGACGGCTGACTTCCGTTCACTTCTGTACAGACGATTTCCCCAGTCTCTTGCACTTGCGTGGAAGGAACGTGGATGCTTTTCAAACCCCAATGGACATCCATGTACAGAGAGGATATGAAATTCATCCAACGACAGGCGCGGGCCTGCCGGGAGGGGGATTCATGAGGAAAAATCCGGCCGTCGCTTTCTCGACAAAGCGGCTCTACCCTGCAAAGGATGGAGTGCGATGACGCGGCATTACTCGGCGCTTTCGCTCTTCAAGGAAGGGCTTGCCGGCCAGAAAGGCTGGCAGCAGGCGTGGCGCTCGCCGCAGCCGAAGCCGCGCTACGACATCCTTATCATCGGCGGTGGCGGGCATGGGCTGGCGACGGCGTACTATCTCGCCAAGGTTCATAATATCCGCAATGTCGCGGTCATCGAGAAGGGCTGGCTCGGCGGCGGCAATACGGGGCGCAACACGACGGTCGTGCGCTCCAACTACTTCTTCCCCGAGAGCACGGCGCTCTACGAGATGGCCCTGAAGCTCTACGAAGGGCTTGGCCGCGACCTCAACTACAATATCATGCTTTCCCAGCGCGGCATCATCACGCTCGCCCACAGCGAGGCGGAGATGGAGATGGCGGCGCGCACCGTCAATGCCATGCAGATCAACGGCACGGATGCCGAGCTCTTCGGCATCGAGGACGTGCGTCGCGTGCTACCGCTGCTCGACATGTCGCCCGATGCGCGTTACCCGGTCTTCGGCGGCGTCTGGCAGGGCAGGGCCGGCACGGCGCGGCACGATGCGGTCGCCTGGGGCTATGCGCGCGCCGCCGACCGGCTGGGCGTCGATATCATCCAGTCCTGCGAGGTCGAGGACTTCCTCATCGAGGGCGGGCGATGCCACGGCGTGAAGACGAGCCGCGGCGAGATCCGCGCCGAGCGGGTCGGCATGGTCGTCGCCGGCCATTCGTCCCACCTTGCGGCCAAGGCCGGCTTCCGCCTGCCGATCACCTCCTATGCCTTGCAGGCCTGCGTTTCCGAGCCGATCAAGCCGGCGCTCGATACGGTCGTCCTGTCGCCGGCCACCGGCACCTATGCCAGCCAGTCGGACAAGGGCGAGCTCGTCATCGGCGGCGGGCTCGACCGCGTTCCCTCCTACGGCCAGCGCGGTAACCTGCCGATGCTGGAGACGGTGATCTCGGGGCTCCTGGAAATGTTCCCGAGCTTCCGGCAGCTCCGGCTGATGCGGCAATGGGCCGGCATCGTCGACGTCACGCCGGATTCCTCGCCGATCCTCGGCGAAAGCCCGCTGCCCGGCCTCTTCCTCAATTGCGGCTGGGGAACGGGCGGCTTCAAGGCGATTCCCGCGGGCGGCACGCTGCTCGCGCATCTCCTCGCCACCGGCAGGCACCACGACGTCAGCCGCCCCTTCGATCTCGACCGCTTCGCCCGCGGACGGCTGATCGATGAGGCTGCCGGCTCCGGCATCGCGCATTAGGAGGACCGGATGCAGCTTTTCCCATGCCCCTTCTGCGGGCCGCGTTCCGAGACGGAATTCCACTTCGGCGGCGACGCCGGCAACCACCGCCCGGAAGGTTTTCGCGACGTCACGGATGGCGAATGGACCGCCTACCTTCATGAACGGAACAACCTGCGCGGCGCGGCAAACGAGATCTGGATGCACATGACCTGCGGGGAGGTGTTCCGCATGGAGCGCGATACAGTGCACCACGGCATTGCGCGGTCCTTCGCGCTGACGGAAGGAGGCGGCGATGACGGCTTGGCGCACTAAGGGCGGGACGGCCATCGACAGGACAAGGCCGCTGCGCTTCACCTTCGACGGCAAGGCGGTGGAGGGCTTTGCGGGCGACACCGTCGCCTCCGCGCTGCTGGCGGGCGGCGTCTCCGTCCTCGGCCGCAGCTTCAAGTATCACCGCCCGCGCGGCCTCTGGGGCGCCGGCGTCGAGGAGCCGAACGCGCTGGTCGACATCGCCGGTTCCATGCCGAACACGCGGGCGACGCAGGTTCCGGCCGCCGATGGCCTCGCCGTGCGCAGCGTCAATGCCGATCCGAGCGCCGAGAAGGATCGCCACGCCTTCCTCGACGCCTTCTCGCGCTTCATCCCGGCGGCCTTCTACTACAAGACCTTCATGTTCCCCGACTGGCACCTGTTCGAGCCGCGTATCCGGCAGATGGCCGGCCTCGGGACGCTGGATGCCGGCTTGCGCGAGCCGTCCTTTGCCGAACAGGTCAACCATCATTGCGACGTGCTGGTGGTCGGCGCCGGGCCCTCGGGCCTCCTCGCGGCGCGCAAGGCCCTGCGGGCCGGCCGGCGGGTCGTGCTTTGCGACGACGGGCGGCAGGCGGGCGGCAGCCTTCTTCATTGCGCGGCGACCATTGAGGACAAGCCGGGGGCGGAGTGGGCTGCGGATGTTGCAGCGGAACTCCTAGGGGCAGGCGCGCTGGTGCTGACGGGCACGACGGTTTTCGGCATCTACGACCACCGCCTCGTCGGCCTCAGCCAGAAGGGCGCGGATGGTGCGCCGGACCGGCTCTGGCGGGTTCGCGCCGGATCCATCGTGCTTGCGACGGGCGCCATCGAACGGCCGCTTCCCTTCGGCAACAACGACCTGCCGGGCGTCATGTCGGCGGAGGCCGCGCTCGTCTATCTCCGCCGCTTCGGCATCGCCGCCGGGCGGAAGATCGTCGTCGCCACCAATAACGGCCTTGCCTATGAGGCGGCGGAAGCGCTGGCGGGCGCCGGCGCCGAGGTCACCGTCGTCGACTATCGCCCCGATGCCCCGACGCCCGCCGGGCTGCGGGTGCTGAAGGGGCTCACCGTCGTCTCGGCGAGCGGCCGCGGCGCCGTCAGTGCCGTCCGGCTTTCCAATGGCAGCGTGTTGGAGGCGGATGCGGTGCTCGTTTCCGGCGGCTTCACGCCGACCGTACATCTCTATTGCCAGGCGCAGGGCAAGCTCGACTGGCGCGACGACATTCTCGCCTTCGTGCCCGGCCGGCCGGTGGGGGGCGTCGAGGTGGTCGGGGCCGCGGCCGGCGATTTCGGCCTTCCGGCAGAGCTTGCGGAAGGGGCGCCCCGCGATTTCGGTATCGTCGCCGCATGGCCGAAGCCGGGGGCGAAGGAGCGGGTCTGGATCGATCTCCAGAACGACGTCACCGCCAAGGACGTGGAACTCGCCGTCCGGGAAAACTTCGTCTCCGTCGAGCACCTGAAGCGTTATACCACGCTCGGCATGGCGACCGACCAGGGCAAGACCTCGAATGTCAACGGCCTCGCGCTGATGGCCGAGATCACCGGCCGCCGTATTCCCGAAGTCGGCACGACGACCTATCGCCCGCCCTTCACGCCGGTTCCGCTCGCCTCCTTCGCGGGCGCCCGCTCCGGTACGCTCATGAACCCGCTGCGCCGCCTTCCGCTCGAAAGGGAGCACCGGGCGGATGGCGCCGTCTTCCGCGAATATGGCGGCTGGCTGCGGCCGGCCTATTATGGCGAAGGCCCCGCGGAGGCCCGCATCCAGGCCGAGGCTGCGGCGGCGCGCAAGGGTGTCGTGCTCTTCGACGGCTCGCCCCTCGGCAAGATCGAGGTCATCGGCCCGGATGCCGCACCCTTCCTCGACTTCATCTATTACAACACCGTCTCGACGCTTTCCCCCGGCCGTTGCCGCTACGGCTTCATCCTCAGCGAGGCCGGCAATATCTACGACGACGGCGTGCTGGTGCGCCTCGACGAGAACCGCTTCGTCGTCTCCTGCTCCTCCTCCCATGTCGCGGGCGTGTATGCCCTTCTGGAGGAATGGCGGCAGGACCGTTTCGACCGCAGCCGCATCTTCATCCACAATGCGACGGCGGAAATGGCGACGCTGACGGTGTCCGGCCGCGAGGCGCCGGCGCTGATCGCCGCGCTCGGCCTGGACGCGGCGCTCGACGATGCGGCCCTGCCGCATATGGCCGTCGTCTCCGGCGCTTTCGAAGGGGCCCCGGTGCGGATCGCCCGCGTCAGCTTCACCGGCGAACGGTCCTACGAGATCTCCGTTCCGGCCGACCATGCCGCCGCGCTCTGGTCGCGGCTGCGGCGGGAGGGCGAGGCTTACGGCGCGACGCTGCTCGGCCTGGAGGCGCTCATGATCCTGCGCGCGGAGAAAGGTTATGTCGTCATCGGCAAGGATACGGATGGAACGAGCCGGCCGATGGATTTCGGCCTTGCCGCGCCGCTGGAAAGAAAGAAGGTCGAGTTCATCGGCCGCCGCTCGCTGATCACCGAGGATGCCGCACGCGCCGACCGCCGGCAGTTCGTCGGGTTTGAGGCGGTGGACGGCGGGGGCGTGCTGCCGACCGGCGCGCACGGCATCGAGCGGACGGCGGGCGGCCTGCGCAGCACGGGCTATGTCACGTCAAGCTATTTCAGCCCCGCGCTCCAGCGGCCGATCGCCCTCGGCCTCATCGAGCGCGGCCTTTCGCGCATGGGCGACGTCATCGAATTGCAGCACCTGAAGGAGGCGCGGCGCGCCCGCATCGTCGCGCCCTGCGCCTTCGATCCGGAAGGAGGTCGGCTCCATGCTTGACAATTCCCGCAAATGGCGTCCGGAGCCCGATTGGTCGGAGGCGCTGCTCGCCGCGCCGTCGCTCCGCATCCGTGCCGTCATCGGCCTGCCGCAGCATCTCGTCAGCGGCAACATCGAGCGCTTTCTCGCCCGGCATGGCCTTGGCGCCGATATCGGCGCCTTCGGGCTTGCCTCCGGCGGGCGGTATGCGGTGCGCGTTGCCCGCGACCGGCTGCTCGCCGTGGGCGTTCCGGCCACCGAATGCCCGGCCGGATGGCACGGGGAAGGCTATGCCGTGACGGCGGTCGGCTCGGCGCTGCGCGTCCTCGAAGCGCGCGGGCAGGATGTCGGCGACCTCATCGCCCGCGCGACGACGGTCGATCCCGACAACGGCGGCCCATGTGCGGCCTTGCAGTTTTGCGGCGTGACATGCAGTGTCTATTTCCACGCGGATATGCAGACATTGCGCATCCACGTGGACCGGGGGCTCGCCGCTTATCTGTGGGAATGGATGGAACGCCAGCCGCTTCTGTCCGGCAGCGCCGGCGGGGGCTGAGGAGAACCCGGTTTCGAACAAGAACGACCCGCAATGGTGCGGGCGCAAAGGGGAGTTGAAATATATGAAAAGCATTCTGATCCTCGGCACGGCCCTCGGCCTCGTCATGGGAACGGCCGCGCGGGCGGATGACCTGACCATCGCCGTGGCCGGCCCCATGACCGGGCCGCTCGCCACGATCGGCGACCAGTTCAAGCAGGGCGCGCAGGCCGCCGCCGACGCCATCAACGGCAAGGGCGGCGTGCTCGGCCGCCAGATCAAGCTGCAGTTCGAGGACGACCAGTGCGACCCGAAGCAGGCGGTCTCGGTGGCCAACCGCATCACGGCCGCCGGCATCGGCTTCGTCGACGGCCATGCCTGCTCGGGCTCGAGCATTCCGGCCTCCGCCGTCTATGCCGAAAACGGCACGCTGATGATGAGCCCGGCCTCCTCCAACCCGGTCATGACGGACGATGCCGCCGCCAAGGGCTGGACCAACATCATGCGTCTCTACACCCGCGACGATGCGCAGGGCGCCTTCATCGGCCCGTGGATCGCCCAGCAATATGCCGGCAAGAACGTCGCCGTCCTGCATGACAAGACGGCCTACGGCCAGGGCGTCGCCGACGCCGTGCGCGCCACCATGAACGAGAAGGGCCTCAAGGAAGTTCTCGCCGAAGGCATCAATCCGGGCGAGAAGGACTACAATGCGCTGGTGACGAAGCTGAAAGACGCCAAGGTCGATGTCGTCTATTTCGGCGGCTATCACCCCGAAGCCGGTCTCATGCTGCGCCAGGCGGCCGAGCAGAACTACAAGTTCCAGCTCATCATGCCCGATTCCATCGCCTCGCCGGAATTCTGGCAGGTCGCAGGGCCGGCCGGCGAAGGCACGCTCTTCGTCTTCCCGTCCGATCCGCAGGCCAAGCCCGAAGCGAAGGAAGCCGTCGAGAAGATCCAGTCCGGCGGCTTCAAGCCGGAAGGCTTCACGCTCTTCTCCTACGCCGTCATCCAGGCCTTCGCGCAGGGCATCGAGCGCGCCGGTTCGGACGATCCGACGAAGGTTGCCGAGGCGCTGAAAAACGGCCAGTCGATCGACACCGTCGTCGGCGCGGTCACCTTCGACGAGAAGGGCGACCTGAAGGACGCCAGCTACGACATCAACCGCTGGAGCAACGGCGCCTACGCCCCGATCGCCCAGTAAGCCGGTCGTCGACGCGCTCCACATGCTTCCCGCAAGGGAGCTGCCGGTGAGCGCACCACATCTTCCTTCTCCCCGCTTGCGGGGAGAAGGTGCCGGCAGGCGGATGAGGGGCCCTTATCTTCCGCTCCGCCTGCCCCTCATCCCGCTGCCGCGACTTTCTCCCCGCAAGCGGGGAGAAGGGACCTGGGATGACGTTCTTCCCTTCAAAAGCAAGCTCATCGCCAGCCCATGGCTTCAGGCTTACGCGTAGCGGGCGATCGCGAGGTCCGTCGCGTCGATATCCGGCTTCTTGCCGGAGACGAGGTCGGCGATGACGCGGGCGGAGCCGGAGCTCATCGTCCAGCCGAGCGTGCCGTGGCCGGTGTTGAGGAAGAGGCCGGCGATCTTCGTCGGGCCGATGACCGGCGTGCCGTCCGGCGTCATCGGGCGCAGGCCGGACCAGAAGCTGGCCTTGGAAATGTCGCCTCCGGGGAAGAGGTCGGTGACGGAATGCTGCAGCGTGAGGCGGCGCGGCTCGCCGAGATCGTTGGTATAGCCGGAGATTTCCGCCATGCCGCCGACGCGGATGCGGTCGCCGAGGCGGGTGATGGCGATCTTGAAGGTCTCGTCCATCACGGTCGATTCCGGCGCGCGCGCGGGATCGACGATCGGGATCGTCAGCGAGTAGCCCTTGACCGGGTAGACCGGGAGGTGGATGTCGTGCGGCTTGACGAGGAGCGGCGAGAAGCTGCCGAGCGCCACGACGACGGCGTCGGCTTCGAGCCTGCCGTGCGCGGTGACGACGCCGGTGACGCGGCCGCCCTCCACATCGAGGCCGCGGATGATGTTGCCGTAGTTGAAGCGAACGCCGAGCGCCTCGGCCTTCGCGGCCAGCGCGTTGGAGAACTTGAAGCAGTCGCCGGTCTCGTCCTTCGGCGTCAGCAGGCCGCCGACGATCTTCTCGCGCACGTGCCTCAGCGCCGGCTCGACGCGGATGCAGCCTTCGGGATCGAGCACTTCATAGGGAATGCCGTCGGCGGCGAGCGCCTTGACGTCCTTGGCCGAGGCGTCGAGCTGGGCCTGGGTGCGGAAGAGCTGCAGCGTGCCCTGCATGCGCTCGTCATAGGCGATGCCCGTTTCCTCGCGCAGCGCGGCGATGGAGACGCGGCTGTAATCGGCAAGGCGCAGCATGCGGCTCTTGTTGATGGCATAGCGGCCGGAGGTGCAGTTGCGGAGCATCTTCACCATCCAGGACAGCATGGCGCCGTCGACCTTGGGGCGAAGGATCAGCGGGGCATGTTCCATGAACAGCCATTTCAAAGCCTTCATCGGAATGCCGGGCGCGGCCCAGGGCGAGCAATAGCCGAAGGAGACCTCGCCGGCATTGGCGAAGCTGGTCTCCAGCGCCGGGCCGGGCTGGCGGTCGACGACCGTGACCTCGTGCCCCGCCCTGGCAAGCTGGTAGGCCGACGTGACGCCGACGATGCCGGCGCCGAGAACGATGACTTTCATGGTATCCTCACTGGAAAGAAAATGCTTTGTCTTTTGTTTTCAAGGCGGTCGCGAGTGCGGCGGATGCTCCGCGCGAAGTCGCCCTAGCGGTATTGCCGCTCGTAGCGGTGGCCGAGGCTGGTCAGGATCTCGTAGGAAATGGTGCCTGCGTCGCGCGCCACGTCCTCTAGCGTCTGGTGCGGGCCCAGCACTTCCATAAGGCTGCCGAGCTTGAGGCGGCCTTCCGGCAGGGCGGAGACGTCGATGGTGATGCTGTCCATCGAGACGCGGCCGACAATGGGCAGGCGCACGCCATCGCAGAAGACGGCGCCGCGCCCCGAAAGGCTGCGCAGCATGCCGTCGGCATAGCCGGCGGCGATGGTGGCGAGACGGGTGGGGCCGGTCGTGACATGCGTGCCGCTGTAGCCGACGCGCGTGCCGGTGGGCACAGTGCGCGTCTGCACCACGGCGATGTCGAGGCGCACGACGGGCTCCATCGGGTTGGCGCGTCCAGCCGTCGGCGCGCCGCCGTAAAGCGCGATGCCGGGACGGGCGAGAACGCCATGATAGGCCTTGCCGAGGAAGACACCGCCGGAATTGGCAAAGCAGACGGGAAGCTGCGGGAAGTCCGCCGTAACGCGCGCCATCTCGGCAAGCTGGTCGCCGTTCTGCCCGCTGTCCGCATCGTCGGCGGAGGCAAGGTGGCTCATGACGAAGAGGACGTCGATCCCGCCTTCGGCCTTCACCAGATCGGCAAGGGCGGCCCGCTCTTCCGGCGGCACGCCGAGGCGCGACATGCCGGTGTCGAATTGCAGGACGGCCGGCAGCCTGCGGGCGAGCATCCGGGCGGCATCCGCCCATTGCCGCCACTGCTCCAGCGAGTTGATGACCGGCACGATACCGTCCCGCGCGGCGGGGAATTCATTGCCGGGCTGGAGGCCGTTCAGCACGAAGACCGTCGCGTCGGAGGCAAGCACCGGCCTTAGGGCGAGGGCCTCGACGAATTGCGCGACGAAGAAATCGCGGCAGCCATGGGCGTAGAGCCTTTCGGCGACCCGCGCGGCGCCGAGCCCATAGGCATCGGCCTTGACGACGGCGGCGGCACGCGCCGGCGCGACTTCGGCACAGAGCCGTTCATAGTTGCGGGCAAGGGCCGCCAGATCGATGGTCAGGTAGCCCGATGCGCCACCGGCGCCGGCCGCTTCGCTCTGCCTGTCTGTTCTCGTCACGCCATCCATGCCCTGCCTCCCACATCACGCGGAGCCTAGTGAAACGATCGTGAAATTGCCGACGAAACAGCGCTTGATTGTTGCGTGGTGCTATGATTTTTGAAAGAAACAACGACAGTTTGGAATGATCTGCAATGACCGCTCTCGACGCCATAGACCGCAACATCCTGCGCCTTCTGCGCCTCGATGCACGCATGAGCAACGCGCGGCTGGCGGCCGAAGTGGGCCTCTCCCCTTCGGCCTGCCTCAGGCGCATCAAGCTGATGGAGCAGGCAGGCGTCATCCGCGGCTATACCGCGCTGGTGGATGCCTCGAATGCGGAATCGACCATCGCGGTCATCATCAACATCACGCTGGAACGCCAGACGGAGGACCACCTCGACCGTTTCGAGGCGGCCGTCCGAAAACACCCGGAAATCCGCGAATGCTTCCTGATGACGGGCGGCTCGGATTACCTGCTGCGCGTCGAGGTCGCCAATGCCGGCGAATTCGAGCGCATCCACAAGGAAATCCTCTCGGCGATGCCCGGCGTCTCGCGGATCCATTCGAGCTTCGCGATCCGCAACGTGCTGGCGACGAAGCCGAGGGGACGGACGAAGCGCGCCTGACGCTGCCCGCCTACGGCAATGCGCGGGCGATCCCGGTTATCACCTTGAAGGCCGTATCGGCGTCGTCGCGCGTCATCTCGAACTGGCCGGCCTGGAAGCGGATGGCGATGCGCCCGTCGACGCGGGTCTGCGTGAGATAGATGCGGCCGTCGTCGTTGATGGCGTTGACGAGGGCGATATTGTGCCGGTCGGCGTCCCCCGCACCCTTGTGGCGGAAGGAGAAGAGCGACAGGACCGGCTGGCTGACGATCTCGAAATCGGCCTCGGCGGCAAGTCGCGCGGCAAGTTCCGCGGACCATGCGACATGGTTGCGGATCATCGCGCGCAGCCCTTCCAGCCCGTGATAGCGCATCAGGAACCAGAGCTTCAGCGCGCGGAAGCGGCGGCCGAGCGGCACGGACCATTCGGAATAGTTGACGATGCCGTCGAGGCCGTGGGTTTTCAGATATTCCGGCTGGATGGCGAGGGTTCGCACCTGGTCCTCGGGGCTGCGAATGAACTGCACCGAGCAGTCGAAATTGGCGCCGAGCCATTTATGTGGGTTGAAGACGATGGAATCGGCCGCCTCTATGCCTTCCCAGAGGCCGCGGAATTCCGGGCAGATCATGGCCGAGCCCGCCCAGGCGGCATCGACATGGAGGTAGAGGCCATGCGCCTTCACCACCGCCGCCACCTCGGCGATAGGATCGCAGGCGCCGATGGAGGTTCCTCCCGTGCAGGCGATGACGCCGGCGGGAATGTGGCCGGCCGCAAGGTCCGCCCTGATCGCGGCATCCAGCGCGTCCGGGTCCATGCCGTTCAGCGCCCCCCTGGTGGGAATGCGCACGAGGTTCGCTTCTCCGATGCCGGCGATCCAGATCGCCCGGTCGATGGAGGTATGCACCTGCCCGGAGGCATAAACGCGAACGGCGCCATGGGCCGCCAGCCCCTCGCTGTTGCCCTTCCAGCCGAGCGCCTTTTCCCGCATCACCAGCAAGGCGGCGAGTGTCGCGGTGGAGGCGGAATCCTGGATGACGCCGGCAAAGCCGTCCGGCAGGCCGAGCGCCTTGCGCAGCCAGTCGACGACGCGCGTTTCCAGCTCCGTCGCCGCCGGCGAGGTCTGCCAGAGCATGCACTGCGCGGCGACGGCGGTGACGAGGTAATCGGCGATCACCGAGACCGGCGCGGCATTGGCCGGAAAATAGGCGAAGAAGCGCGGATGCTGCCAATGGGTGATGCCATCGGGGATGATGCGTTCGAAATCGGCGAAGATGGTTTCCATCGTCTCGCCGGTTTCCGGGGCGGCATCGGCGATCTGCCGGATGATGTCGCCGGGCTTCGTCTGCGCCCGCACGGGCCGGTCGCGCAGTCCTGCACGGTAGTCGGCGCCCCAGTCGGCGGCGGTTCGCGACCATTGGCGGAATTCTTCGCTGTCCATGTCCTCTCCCTCGATGGCTATCGCTCTTCTCGACGCTTGGGCGATGATTTGCAATGCCTTCGGCGATGATGCGGGCAGGGGCGCGGGTTGAGTTCACGGGGCGAAGCATGTACCAAGCCGGAGGCGGCATCCCGGCCATTCCCCATCCCGTTCGGCAGACACGAAATCCCATGTTACGAAAACTCTACGCCTGGACCCTCTCGCTTGCCGGGCGCAAGGCCGCGGAAGCCTGGCTTGCGCTGATCGCCTTCGTCGAAAGCTCGGTCTTCCTGGTGCCGGCGGATGTCCTTTTCCTGCCCATGGCGCTTGCCCGGCCGGAGCGGGCCTACCGCTATGCCTTCGTCGCGACGGCGGCATCGGTGGCCGGCGGCATCGCCGGCTGGATGCTCGGCTATTATGCCTATGAGGCGGTCGCCAAGCCCGTGCTCGAATTCTACGGCAAGCTGGAGGCCTTCGAGCAGTTGAAATCCCACGTCACCGAGGGGCAGCTCAACCTTCTCCTCGTCACGTCGGGCCTCGCGCACCTGCCGCCGATCAAGATCGTGACGATCCTTGCGGGCGTCGCGCATATCAAGCTCTGGCATTTCGTGCTGTCGGCGATCGTCGCGCGCGGCCTTCGCTTCTATCTCCTCGCCTTCCTGCTGCGCCGCTACGGCGAGCCGATCCAGGCCTTCGTGGAAAAGCGTCTCGGCCTCATCCTCGGCGCCGTGGCCGTCGGCCTCATCGTGCTTTACGTCGCCTATCACCTGCTGGCCGGCTGATCCTCCGCGACGGCAAGGACGACGATACGGGGCAGGAGGCAGAAGGAGAGCCGCATCCTGCGGCCGCTCGCCGTCATGGCCTCGCCGCGCGCAAGATCGACGCCGATGTGCTCGTAACCGAGGATTTCCCCGTCCAGCGGATAGGCGGCCTTGTAGACCGCCTCCTTCGCGCTGAAGAGAAGGCGTGCCGCAAGGCGAGGATCGACGCCCTCAAGGACATCGCCGGACATTACCGCCAGCGCGGCGATGTCGTCCGGCAGCGGCTCGGCCGGCTCGACATCGATGCCGAGCGAGGCAATATTGGCCTTGCGGGCGATGGCCGCGACGGCCATCTCGTCGTCATGGGCGAGCGAGCCGGCGAAGCCCGCCGGCCAGAGCGGGTCACCCGCAGGACCGCGTCCGATTGCAACGGAAGTCATGCCTTCAGCCGCCAGCAGACCTCGCGCAAGCGCACGGGCTGCGCCGCTTGAACGCCGGGCCGCGAGCCGGCGCGCCGGAAGGGCGGCGGCCTCTGCCGGCAGGAGCAGGGCCTCGTCGCCATCCCGGATAAGCCGGCAGCCGAGCCGGACCGCCGGCAGGGCCAGCCGGTTCATCTGCGCCAGCAGCGCGGTCTCGGCCGCGCTGCCGCTCATTCGGCCGGGACCGGTCTGGCGAAGGCATGGAGCTTGGCCGGGTTGCCGCGCCAGATCGAGTTCGGCTCGAGGATCTCGCCCTTCATCACGAAGCAGTCGACATCGGCGATGGAGCCTTCGCCCATCGTCACGCCGTAATGGACGAAGGCGGAGGGGCTGAGCGTGCAGCCGTTGCCGATGCGGATATAATCCGACTTGAAGGCGCCTTCCTCCAGCGAATGGGCCTGGATGACGCAGCCTTCGTTGAGCGTGGCATCGTCGCCGATCTCCACCAGCGAGCGTTCCGTCAGGTTGGCCCCGCCGTCATAGACGCGCCTGCCGACCTTGACGCCCAGCGCCCGAAGGATCATCGGGCGGAACGGCGTGCCGGCGAAGAGCCGCACGATGGGCGAATCCGACAGTTTCCAGTGCCGCTCGTGGCGCCAGAAATCGACGTCGTAGATGGTGGTCATCTGCGGCCGGAGCCTGCGGAAGCGAAGGCTTGCCCATTCCATCAGGATATAGAAGGGAATGGTGACGGCCGCCGTCAGCACGACGGCGACGAAGAGCGCCACCTGCGCCCATTCCGTATAGTAGTTGAGCGCCCGGTCCCAGATCGCCAGCGTCACGAACAACATCGTCCACTGCACGGCGATGAACATCAGCGCGGTCACCAGGTTATGCCGGTTCTTGTGCGGCAGACGGGCGCGGCGGTCCTCGTCGCTGACGCCCTGGATCAGTTCCTTGTCGCGCTTGACCATGCGCGGAATCTCGAACGGCGGGGAGCCGAGAAGGCCGACATTCTCGCGCAGCAGCCCGTCGATGGGCACCATGACCTTGGTGCCGAGAAGGACGTTCTCCCCCGTCCGCCCGTCCGGCGGATAGAAGATGTTGTTGCCGAAATAGTTGCGCTCGCCGACCTTCGTGTGCTCCAGCCGGAAGGCGGAGGCCGACTTGTGCACGTTGATCATGTAGAGGCCGTCCGAGACCATGGTGCCGGTCCCGATCTCGCAGAACAGCGGATTGTCCTGCTGCTGGTTGCTGCCGAAGTTCGAGCCGGTCTGCACCACCTTGTTGAGGTTCCAGCCGAGCGCCCGGATATAGTGGACGACGGCGGAACTGTCGCCGAAGATCAGGTTGAGCAGGCGCGCATTGGTGCCGGCCTCGACGATGGACTGGAGCCAGAAATGGAAGCCGTACATCCGATAGGTGCGGCCGGGCTTCAGGACGAGGCTGAACAGCCGCGGCAGCACCAGGGCGACGAAGGCGAGCGCCGCGATGAGGGCGATGAGCGTGACCGTCGTGCCGATGGCGACGATGCCGATCGATTCCTGGTAGTCGTCGCTGACATTCTGCCAGTAGCTGTGGAACCACAGCGGGAACGGCGTGACGACGGCAAACAGCGTGACGAGTTGCACGGCCTCGTAGAGGATGCGCCGCGTCTTGGAGAGCGTGACGACCGGCACCTTGCAATAGTCCGCCGTGGTCGGGACGGCGGGCGAGCCGTGCCAGTGCGCGTCGTCGGGAACATGCTGTCCGCGCTGGAGCGAGGAGGCATGGCCGAGCTGGGCGCGGTCGCCGATGGAGGTGTCGATATCGATCACGCAGCCGACGCCGACGAAGGCGTCGCGGCCGATGGAGATAGGCCCCGTATGGATGTAGCCGGCCTGCGCCCGGTAGCCGAGAATCATCGATTCCTTGCGCAGGATCGAGCTCTCGCCGATGGAGATGAGATCGGTGCAGACGGGGATCGTGCGGCACTCGATGGTGGTGCCGCGGCCGAGCCGCGCGCCGAGCAGGCGCAGGTAGAGGCTGTAGAGCGGGCTGCCGCGGAAGAGCACGACCGGCGCGGTGCGGATCAGCGTCTTGACCACCCAGAAGCGATAGTAGCGAAGCCCCCAGATCGGGAAGCTCTCGGCCTTCCAGCGGCCGACCAGCAGCCACTTCATGGCGACGGCAAAGCCCGACATGCCGAAGAACACGGCGGCCGACAGGATGGCGCAGCGCAGATAGAGCTGAACCGGATCGTCGAGCATGTCGTAGACCCAGTTGAGGCCGTAGTTCAGCATCCACAGGCCGAAATAGCTGTAGAGGCCGTAGAAGGCGAGCTGCGCCGCGCCGCTCGTCCAGTAGGCAAGGTTCGAGGCACGGTGGGTGAGGCAGGGCTCCTCGACGGCCGCGGCCTCTTCCTCGGGGCCGCGCAGGTGCCGCGCGAGACCGGCCACCGTCGGATACATGTAGATGTCGCGCATCGAGGTGGTCGCCCACTCCTTGCGCGTGCGCAGCTTCGCGCAGAAGCGGGCCATCAGCAGCGAATTGGCGCCGAGATCGTCGAAGAAATGATCCTCGGCATAGATGTCGTCCATCTTCAGCACGTCGCGCAGCGCTTCCGTCAGGAAGCGCTCGTCCTCGGTGGACGGCAGGATTTCCTTGCGCTCGGTCCCGAGGCGGAGACCGGCGGGTTTCGGCAGCTTGCGGGTGTCCACCTTGTCGGACACGGTCATCGGCAGGGCCGGAAGCTCCTCCAGGAAGGAGGGCACCATGTAGTCGGGCAGGCGGCGGCGCAGTTCCTTGCCGAGATCCGCTCGGGCGAGGGTATCCGTGCCGGATTTCAGCGCGTAGTAGCCGACCAGCTCGACGCGGCCGGGCTCGATCTCCCAAGTGGTGACGGCCGCCTGCGCGATGCCGGGCTGGTCGAGCAGCACGGCCTCGATCTCGCCGAGCTCGATGCGGTAGCCGCGGATCTTCACCTGCGTATCGATGCGGCCGTGATATTCGATCTCGCCATCCGCATTGATGCGGCCGAGGTCGCCGGTGCGGTAGATGCGCTGCGAGGGATTGTTCGGCAGGCCGATGAAATCGGGGATGAACTTCTGCGCCGTCAGGTCCGGCCGGTTGAGATAGCCGACCGCGACGCCGATGCCGGCAATGCCGATCTCGCCGAGCTCGCCCGGCGCCGTCAGATGCGGCGCCTCGGCATCGAGGATGACGATGGAATAGGTCGGCAGCGGCGCGCCGATCGTCACGGGGCGCTCGGGCGTGAGGTAACCCATGGTCGCCGTCACGGTCGCCTCGGTCGGGCCGTAGGTATTGAGGATCTGCCGGCCCGGCTTCGACCAACGCGTGACGAGATTGTGCGGGCAGGCCTCGCCGCCGACGAGGATGGCGCGCAGGCTCGGCACGTCGCTCTCGATGGAGGAGAGCAGCGTCGGCGAGCAGGCCATGCAGGTGATGGCATTGGCGCGCAGGAAATCCGCAAGCTCCTCGCCCACCAGCGTCATGCGGCCCGGTGCGGGAACGACGGTCGCGCCGGCGGCGAACGGCACCCAGATCTCCTCGGTGGAGAAGTCGAAGGCGATGGTCATGCCCTGGTAGACGCGGTCGCCCGGGCGGTAGCCATAGGCGTCGGCGGCGACGCGGACGAAGTTGCAGATGCTCTGGTGGCGCACCGCCACGCCCTTCGGCCGTCCGGTCGTGCCGGAGGTATAGAGGATGTAGCAGATGTCGTCTTCGCAGGAGCCGAGTTCGAGCGGCGTATCCGGGTGCCGGGCGGCCTCCGGGCAATCGGCCGCGATCACCACATGGGGGACGGAAAGCCCTGCGGCGCGCGCGGCATAGCCGGCGATGGTGACGACGAGGCTGACGCCCGCATCCTCGACGATGAGCGACATGCGCTCTTCGGGGAAGGCCGGGGCGAGCGGCACGAAGGCCGCGCCCGCCTTCATGACGGCGAGGATGGCGATATAGGTCTCGGCGGAGCGGTCGAGCAGCAGGGCCACGCGGTCGCCGGGCCTGACGCCGCGCTCGGCGAGCAGGCGCGCGAAGCGGTTCGCGGCGGCATCCATCTCGCGATAGGTCCAGATGCGGCCGGAATCGAGCACGGCCGGCGCGTCGCCCCAGGTTTCGGCAAGACCCTCGAAGACGCGGGAAAGCCGCTCTTCCGGCTGGCCGGCGCGCGGCGAATCGGGACCGCAAAGGATCTGCGGCATCGGGCCGCTCTCGCTCGTATCCATCACGCCCTGGCTGAGGCCGCGCAAATGGGTGCCTGCGTCGTTCATATTCGAAATCCTGCTTGTGCCATGTCCGGCGAGGTGACGTTCGGCAGTGGCGCGCCCTTACCGGCGCGGGACTGCTCGGATCGTCCGGCGGGGCCGTTGGCAGCCGCCGTCGTCATCGTCGTCGTCGTATTTGCGCCTTACGCGCGCTTTTGCGAAAAGAAAAGCGGAATTTTGAGGCAGGCAGGCACGTAACGATATCAAATTCTCGTGCTGTGCTTCCTTTGCATGGCAATCAGGCCCGAAGGGCCCGCGCCGGGCTGAGGCGAAGGGCTGAAACGGCCGGCACGAGCGAGACCAGCACCGCCAGGAACAGGAACCAGAGGGCGAGGGGAATGTCCTCGCGCGCGAACTCCACGGGCATGCGGACGGCGGTCGTCGCGGCCAGCGAGGCGGAGATCGCCTCGGCGGCGGCATAGCCGGCGGCAAGGCCGAGCGCGAAACCGGCAAGGAAGAGCACGAACAGCTCGCCCCAGACGATGGCCAGCACCGAGCGCCGCGGCGCGCCGAAGGCCCGCAGCGCCCCGATCTGCCGCTGGCGCGCCCCGACATGCATGACGGTGACGAGCAGGATGGCCGCGATGACGATCACCTGCGCCCCGTTGGCGATGGCAAGGAGGAGGCTTCGCGCATCGCCGAGCGTCGCATAGAGCCGGGTCAGCACTTCGGCCGGAAAGACGGCGAGCGTCGTCTCGCCGCGATATTCCTGCCGCAGGCGATAGGCGTCGGCGACCGTCTTCGGCTTGACGAGAACGGCCGGGACGCCGGGTGTTGCGGCATCGAAATGCTCGTCGAGGCCAGCATTCGCATCGACATGGGCTTCGTGGTCGTGATCATGATCCTCGTGGGCTTGACCCTCATGATCGTGATCCTCGTGGCCGGCCTCTTTCTCCATGCCATGCAGTTGCCAGACCGCACGGATCGGCACGAGGATCGCCCGGTCCCATGCCGTGCCCGTCGGCGCCATCCGGCCGGTCACGGTATAGGCGATTTCCGTATGGGTATGGCCGCCTTCGTCGGCGGCGCCGTGCATCGGCTTGATCTCCGCGCCGAGCCGCTTGGGCACGTCCGCGCCGACCACGGCCTCGCCGAGGCGGGTGAAAAGCGCGCCCTCGGCAAGCGCGGGCGAAAGGGCGGAGACGAGTGTCGTCGTCGTGCCGACGACCGGATAGCCATCCGCCGAATCGCCGAAGCCGACCGGCGCGGCGAAATCGACGCGCGGATCGTCCGATAGCTTGGCGAGCACGCCGCCCGACATCAGCGGCAGGGGCGAGGGCTGGAGGAAGACGGCCGAAAGGGCAAGCTGGGTCTCGCTGCCGGCGGCTCCGACGAGAAGGTCGAATTTTTCAGCCGCCCGCGCGCTGCCGAGCCGCACGGCGCGCTCCTGCAGCGTGACGGTAACGCTGAGCGCGACGGAAAGCGCGATCAGCACCACGACGGCGAGAGCGCCCGCCTTGAAACGGCGAAGGTCGGCGAGGATTAAACGGATCATGCTGCAAGCGCCTCCGCGCTGTCCTCGACGATCCGGCCGCCGGCAAGGCCGATGCGCCGGTCGAGCCGCTCCATCAGGGCGGGATCGTGGGTGACGGCGATCAGCGTCGCCCCTTCCGCCCCGGCAAGCTGCACGAGGAGGTCGGCGACGGCCTCGCCCGTGCGCCCGTCGAGGCTGGCGGTGGGCTCGTCGGCGACGATGACGCCGGGCCTTGCCAAGAGCGCGCGCGCCACGGCGACGCGCTGCATCTCGCCCCGCGACAGGGTCTCTACGGCCTGCTGCGGACGCGCGATACCGACTGTGTCGAGGAGCCGGAGTGCCCGTTCGCGCTCGGCCGACTCCAGCCGCCGCGAAAGGCGGATCGGCAGCACGACATTCTCCAGCGCCGAAAGGCCGGGAAAGAGATGAAAATCCTGCATGACGAGGCCGACATGGGCCGCGCGGAAGGCATCGCGCCGGCCCGTCGGAAGACGCGTGATGTCCGTTCCGCCCCAAGAGACCGTTCCGCCGGTCACGCGCTCAAGGCCGGTGATCGCATTCACCAGCGTGCTCTTGCCCGAGCCGGATGCCCCGGTGACCGCAAGCTGCCCGCCGGCCGGAACGTGGAGGCGGCCGATGGCGAGGACCGGCGCTTCGAGGCCGGGAAAGCGCATGGTGAGATCGGCAATGTCGAGCGAAAGCATGGGTCAGACCGTATCGAAGGAGGCTTCGCGCAGGCGAAGCTGGCTGACGAAGCCGGTTTCCGGGTCGATCCAGGCGCCGTATTCCAGCACGCCTTGGGCCTCGATCGGGGCGTTGTACTGCACGAAGGTCTGCCTGCGTGCGAGATAGACGACGAGGATGTTGTCCGGCCAGTCCGCATCGGAAGAGCAGAAGGGGCAGAGCGACATCGGGATTTCGGTGAGGACGAAGAAGTTCGCTTCCGCCTTCAGCGGCGGCGCCATGAAGCCCTTCACGGCGACGTCCGCGCCGTTCAGCCGCTTCACCTTGTCGGAAAATTCGAGGCCGAGCACGCCGAAGCTCTTGTAGAGCTCGCCGAAGCCGAGCTTTTCCGCCGCGCGCGCCGGATGGGCGAGGGGAAGGGCGGAGAAGGCCGCAAGCGCTCCCAGAACCTGCCGCCGCTTGAACATCTGTCGCATGATCGTCTCCATGGTCGGCCCCTCATCCGCCTGCCGGGCCTTCTCCCCGCGTGGGGAGAAGGAAGGGGTGAAACCGCTTTGCCGCCACCCCACTCCTTGCGGAAAGGGGTGGCAGCGGGACGGGGGACTTTCCCCCGGTACAGCCTGACTACTTCTTCGCCGCGCCGAGCGCGAAGGCGTCGGCCAGCACGCGGTAGACGTCGCTCTGTTCCATGTAGCCACGGAAGCCTTCGGCACCTGGGCCTGTGGCCTGGAGCACGATGTCGTCGACGGCGTGGACGCCAGTGTCCTCGTCCTTCGGGATATTGCCCTCAACGAAGACCGCGCCGGGCACATCCTTGTAGGCCTCGTTGGCGACATATTCCTTGTTCTCGTTCTGGATCGCCGGAACGAAGGGACCGTCGAGCTTCGGACGGAAGGTCTCGTAGTGGTCCGGGCCGTTGTTGGCGGCCATGAACAGGCGGCGCGAGACGTCGACGCGGTCCGGATAGCCGTCGCCGTCCTTGTCCTCGTAGTTCGGGAAGCCGGCATTATCGTAGGTGCCGACCTTCTCGCGCATTTCCATGCCGGGCTTGTCGTCGTCGACCGTGCCGATGATGGCGACGCCGTGCGTGTGGTCGCCGGTGACGACGATCAGCGTATCGGGGTTCTTGTCCGCGAATTCCCGGGCGACCGCCACGGCCTTGTCGAACTCGATGGTCTCGACGAGGGCGCGGTCCCAATCGAGCGGATGGCTCATCTTGTCGACCGAGGCGCCTTCCACCATCAGGAAGAAGCCTTCCGGGTTCTTCGAGAGCTTGTCGAGCGCGGCCCGGGTCATGTCGACAAGGCCGGGCTGGTTCGGGAACTTGTCGACGGTGCCCTTCTTGAGGAATTCACGGTCGAGCGTCACGTCCATGTTGCCGGTGTGGAAGAGGCCTAGCAGCCTGTCCTGGTTCGAGCCGGCGGCAGCGGCAAGCTCGGTCTTGTCGGTCGCCAGCGCATAGCCGGCATTCTTGAACTCGGCGATATAGTCCTTGTCGTCCTTGCGCTTGGAGCCCGGTACGTCCTTGGAAAGGAAGTAGGCCGAGCCGCCGCCGAGGATGACGTCCGGCTGGACGTCGAACATCATGCCGACGATCTCCTCCTTGTCGGCGCGCTTGCGGGTGTGGGCGACCACCGCTGCCGGCGTCGCATCCTCCAGCTCGGCGGTCGAGACGATGCCGATGGACTTCTTCGTGGTGCGGCGCAGGGCTTCGGCGATGGTCTCGACCTTCGGGTCGTCGAGGCTTGCGGGCGTGCGGTCGGCATAGACGCCGAGCGCGTTGACGCGCGCCTTGTGGCCGGTCATGTAGGCCGACATGGTGTTGGCGCTGTCGGTGGCGATCGAATGGGTCGAGGAGGTGCCGATGAAGGCGACCGGCGGGATGTCGTCCATGGCGAGGCGGCCGTTCGCCTTGCCCTCGGTCATGCCCTTGGACATGATTCGCGCGCCCGTGCGGTGGGCGACGGAAAGGCCGTCGGCGACGAGGAAGATGATGTTCTTCGCCTTCGGCTCGGCGGCGGTCTCGTAGACGTCCCAGTTCACCGACCTGGTCTCGCTGCCGGCGGAAACCTCCACCTTGTAGGCGCCGGCCGCGGCGACGGAAAGGTCGCGCAGGATGAGGGCGGAGCCGAGGACCTTGTCGTCCTTGTCCTTTTCTTCAGCAACGAATTCAGCCTTCTTGCCGAAGACGGTTTCGTAGTCCTGGCCGTTGACGGTGATCTTGACGTCTTCCGGCTTCACGACGGCGTCGAACTCGACCTTGAAGTCGAAGGGGGAGCCGGCGAGGATGGTCGCGCGGTCGAGCGGGTAGACGGTCGCGGCATTCGCGGCGCCTGCGAGCATCGTTGCCGATGCGAGAGCGAGGAGGAGTTTACGCATGGGAGGGCCTCTCTTGAGCGGTGCGTTACCCCCTGCGCATAAGAAGCCTACATGACGTGCGTATTACAGTTGGCCATCCGCTGTGGACAACCGGCCTATCCCTTCACCGCGCCCGCCGTCATCGAGCCGCTGATCTGGCGGTACATGACGAGGCCGAGCAGGAGCGGGGGCAGGGCGCCGACGATCATCACCGCGGAGGCGACGCCCCATTGAACCCCGCCGCCGCTCGCGGCGAAGAAGAAGGAAGCGCCGACGGTGATCGGCACGGCCTTGGAGGTCGTCAGCATCAGGCCGAAGAGGAATTCGTTCCAGGCGGTGATGAAGCCGAAGATGAGGCTCGTCACGATGGCCGGGCGGCAGACGGGCGCAAGGATCGTCACGAGGATCTGGAAGCGGCTCGCCCCATCCACCAGCGCCGCCTCGTCCAGCTCCTCCGGCACGTCGTTGATGGCGTTGACGAGGATGACCAGCACCAGCGGCAGGTTGACGATGGTGAGGATGAGGCCGAGGCCGATGAGCGTATCGAGCAGCGCCAGCCACTGGAACATCATGTAGAGCGGAATGGCGAAGATGATCAGCGGCACGGCGCGCAGGTTGACGATGAGCGGCAGGAGCGTGCGCTCGCCGAGCTTGCCGCGGGCGATGGCATAGGCGGCCGGCAGCGCCAGCACGACCGCAAGCCCGGTCCCGATCAGCGAGACGGCGAGGCTGTTGAAGAGATAGAGGAAGATGTTGAGCCGGTCGCTGACGGTGAAGACCGTGGCATAGTTCTCCAGCGTCGGCGCCTTGATCCAGAGGCCGGGATTGGCGGAAAGCTCCCGCGCGCTCTTCAGCGAGGTGACGAGCGTCACGAGGATCGGGAAATTGAGGGCGAAGGCGGCAAGGGCGAACACGGCCCAGCGAAGTGCTCGGATCATCGGCCTTTTCCTTTGCGGCGGGCGGCATAGGCGTTGAGGCCGTAGAGCACCACGAAGGACGCGGCGAAGAGGATCACCGAGGCGGCGACCGCCTTGCCGATCGCGCCCTGCTTGAAGAAGGCCTCGTAGATATAGATCGACAGCGAGGCCGTGGCTCCGCCCGGGCCGCTGCCGGTCAGCACATAAACATTGTCGAAGACGCGGAAGCCGTCGATGAAGCGGATGAGGAGCGCGACGGCGATGGTCGGCATCATCAGCGGCAGTTCGATATCGCGCAGGCGCTGGAAGGGGCTGGCGCCGTCGAGCGTCGCCGCCTCGGTCACCTCCACGGGGATCGCCTGGTAGGCCATGTAGAAGAGCAGGAGCGCGAAGGGCGTCCATTGCAGCGTCTCGATGGCGACGAGCGTCCAGAAGGCGGAATCGACGCCGAGGAAGGAGATGCTGACCCCGAAATAGGCCCAGAGATAATAGGGCACCGGGCCGACGAATTCGTGCAGCACGAGCCGGTACATGAGGCCGACGAGGGCAGGGGCCACCATCAGCGGCATCATCAGGATCGCCAGCAGCCAGCTTCGCTTCTCGATGAGCGGGGAAAGGAAGATGGCGAGGAACAGGCCGAGCGCGCATTCCAGCAAAGCGGTGAGCAGGCCGAAGCGCAGGGAGAACCACGTCGCCCGCCAGAAGGCCCCGTCGGTGGCGACCGCGACGAAATTGCCGAAGCCGGAAAGCGTCGGCTGGCGCAGCGTCTCGAAGGTGACGTCGGAGACGGAATAGATCAGGTTGACGACGGCCGGGAAGCCGAGGAACAGCAAGAGGAAGGCGACGAGCGGCGTTGCCAGCATCCGGAAGGCGGGGGCCTCGATCTGTCTTCTCGTTGTCGCCATCGTGTCCTCTTCGCGATAGTCGGGCCAAGACCCCCTCTGCCTGCCGGCATCTCCCCCACGAGGGGGGAGAAGGAGGAGGCTTGCTCACCGTTCAAAATTGAACGCTGAGAGTGCGGCACGGTAAGCCCCTCTCCCTTGTGGGGAGGGGTTGGGGAGGGGTCTTCCCACCCGAACCTACTGCTTCAGCAGTTCCGCCATGCCCTTCTCGGTGTTGGCGAGGGCATCGTCGAGCGACTGCTGGCCCGACCAGTAGCCGGTGAACTCCTTGGCCTGGAGCTCATAGACCGAGAGCGCTTTGGCGGAGGTGCCGCCGGTCATGACATAGCCGTATTTGCCGGCGAATTCGCCGAGCTTGACGAGGTCGGGCCGTTCCTTGGCGACCTCGGCCACCACTTCGGGCGTCAGGGCCGGCGCGCCGTTGTTGCGGGCGTAGACCAGCGCGGCTTCCTTGGAGGAGAGCCATTTCAGGAACTTCACCGCGCCGTCCTTGTGCTCGGCATTCTTGTTGAGGCCGAAGCCGAGGCCGTGGATATGGGTGAAGCGGCCGGCTGGGCCGGAGGGCGGGGCGACGGTGTCGGTGACTTCCGCGACGGTCGGCGACTTCTCCTTGCTGGTGAGGTCGCTTGCCGCGGCGTTCCATTGCAGCATCGCCGCCACCTGGCCGGAGGCGAAGGCGGCATTGGCTTCCGCGAATTCGTAGGAGAGCGAATCGCGCGGCGTCGCACCGTTGTCGTAGAGCAGCTTGTAGATTTCGAGACCCTTGCGGTAGGCGTCGGAATTGACCGTGATCTTGCCGCTCTCGTCCATCCAGTCGCCGCCATAGGCGCGCGGCACGGACTGCCAGACCATGATGTTGAAGAGGAGGTTCTTCAGCTGGAGCACGGTGCCGTAGCGCGTCGGGCTATCCGGG
This sequence comes from Shinella sp. R2-11, assembly GCF_055330205.1. Classification (NCBI taxonomy): domain Bacteria; kingdom Pseudomonadati; phylum Pseudomonadota; class Alphaproteobacteria; order Hyphomicrobiales; family Rhizobiaceae; genus Shinella; species Shinella sp. R2-11. The sequence goes on from NZ_JBVAPC010000003.1 coordinate 253,041, forward strand.
TTGACCGCCTGGGTGAAGTAGAGCGCGGTCGCGGCATAATCGTCCCAGGTCCATTCGTCCGGCATCTTCGGCTCGAGCTTCTTGCCGAGCAGCTTTTCGGAGATCTCGCCGTATTTCGTCTTGGCCGCATCGTCCTTCATCAGCGCGTCGATGAGGTCCGTGCGGTAATACATGAAATGCGCGGAAAGATCGGTCGGGACGCCGTACTGCTCGTTCTGGTACTGCATGGTGGCGAGAACCGCGTCGCCATAGACGGCTTTCGCGTCGTCGGAAAGCTGGATCGGCTCCATGAAGGGCGCATAGCGGCCGATGGAATAGGTCGCGAGCAGGTTGACGTCGAAGGCCTTCGAGCCGGCGGCAAGGTCTGCCTGCAGCTTGTCCCAGAAGCCGTCGCGGTTGAAGAACAGCAGCTCGACCTTGTCGGCATCCGCCGTGTCGGGCTTGGCGTTGTAGGCATCGGCGGCGGCGCGCAGCGCCACTTCCTCCGGGCCGCCCGGCCAGCCGAGCACCGTGACCTCGGCCAGCGCGGGACCTGCCAGCAGGCCGAGCGCGCAGGCGGTATAAAGTGCCTGTTTCATCTTCGCATAGATCATTGTCCGTTCTCCCTCATGGTTGCCGGGCGACGTTGCGCCAGGTCTGCGATGCCGATGACTCCCGCATTTTCCGCAAGAGCGGCGGTATGAAGCGAAGGCTTGAGGCGCGGTGGCACGCTTTCGAGCGCCCGCTCCATCGCGGCAAGATAGCCTTCCGCAAGCCCGATGCTGCCGCCGATGACGATGCGGCGCGGATCGAGCGCGAGCTGCACGTTGCGGCAGAGATTGGCCGCCTGCCGGGCCGAGGCCTCGACGATGGCTTTCGCCCAGCCTTCTCCCGCATACGCGGCGGCGAAGACCTCGCGAGCCGTGGCATCCGGCGCGTGCGTGGCCGCCTGCGCAGCGATCCAGCGGCCGGAGACGCGATCCTCCAGCGTCTCGTCCGGATGGTCGAGGTCGCGGAACTGGCCGAAATGGCCGCCGAGCCCGCCGAGAAGCCGCGCGCCGATGACGATGCCCCCGCCGATGCCGGTTGAGATGGTGAGGAACACCATGTCCTCACGCCCGCCCGCGCCGAAGGCATATTCGCCCCAGGCGGCGGCCTGTGCATCGTTGGCGGCGAAGACCGGCGCGTCCGTGAAGCGGGCGACGGTTTCCACCAGAGGAAAGCGGTCGGGGATATCGAGCGTCTTGCGGTTCAGCGCCGACCAGTGGCCATCGTCGACAATGCCGGTGACGGCGACACCGACCGCATCATAACGGCCCCGCCAGCCTTCAACCGCGGCAAAGAGTGCTGCGAACCAGTGGGCCGGATCGCCATCGGCCGGCGTCGGCAGGCGCACGGTGTCGAGAACGCTCGTGCCATGCACCAGCGCCGCCAGCATCTTCGTGCCGCCGACATCGATTGCGAGGATGGCGTCCGGCGCGGCCATGGTTCAGGCCCCGCTCGCCTGCGCATCGTCGAGCGCGCTGCGGAACCAGGAGGTGACGTGCTCCGGCCGGGTGATGGCCGAGCCGACGACCACGGCATAGGCGCCGGCCGCATGGGCCTTCGCCGCATGGTCGGTCGTGCGCACGCAGCCTTCGGCGATGACATAGGGCGTCAGCGCCCGCATCCCGCGCATCAATGCGAAGTCCGGCTCCGTGGGCTCGACCGGGCCGGTATAACCGGCAAGCGTCGAGCCGACGATCTCCGCGCCCTCGGAAAGCGCCCGCTCGGCATCGGCAAGAATGGAGCAGTCCGCCATGGCGACCTTGCCGGCCGCGTGGATGCGCTCGATCAGCGCGCGGGTGGAGACGGGGCGCACCCGGTCGGTAGCGTCATAGGCGATGATATCCGCGCCGGCGGCAGCCAGCGCCTCGACATCCTCGATGAAGGGGGTGATGCGGACGGGGGAATCGTCGAGATCGCGCTTGACGAGGCCGATGATCGGCCGGTCCGTCGCGGCGCGGACGGCCCGCACATAATCGGCGGATTCGATGCGCAATGCGATGGCGCCGCCATCGAGCGCGGCGAGCGCGAAGCCCACCACCATGGCCGCATTGTCCATGGCGCCGCCCTTGACCGGCTGGCAGGAGACGATCAGGCCGTTTTCGAGCTGACTGAAATCGAATGGCACCCGCATCCTCCCGGCTTAGCCGCACGTTCGCCTGTCCTTGCGATCAGGACGGGTCGACGGTAGCAGGATGAAACCGGAATGCAACAGGAATTAAACTGGTATTATCGCGTCAGCTCGATGACGAAGTCGTAGACGTCGCCGCGATATTTCGTCTGGGTGAACTCGACGATCTGGTCGTCGGCAAGGAAGCAGCGGCGTTCCATGGTCAGAAGGCTGGTGCCTTCGGGCGTTACGAGCAGCCGGCGTTCCTCTTCCGTCGCCGGCTTTGCCTGCATGCGCTGCATGGCGCGCACGGGCATGGCGCCATGGGCGGCAAGATATTCGTAGAGCGAGGCGCCGATGGCGTCCGGATCGGGAACGAAGCGGGCGGGCAGCGTCGCGGTCTCGATGGCGATCGGCATGGTATCGGCCGTGCGCAGGCGCCTGAGCCGCACGACCTTCTCATGGCCGGGAATGCCGAGCGCCATCATCTCGGCGGGCGAGGGGCGGCTGATTTCCCGGGAAATCCAGACGCAGCCGGGCTCCAGCCCGCGCGAGCGCATGTCCTCCGAAAAGCTCGTCATCATCGCGAGCGACTTTTCGAGGCGGGAGGAGACGACGGTCTTCGCCCCCTGCCGGCGGTCGAGCAGGCCGTCGGAAACGAGGTTGTCGATGGCCTTGCGCACCGTGACGCGCGAAAGGCCGAGGCCGGCGCTGAGGTCCCGCTCGCTGGGGATCACCGCGCCGCGCTTCAGCACGGATTCGTCGATGGCGGTCTTCAGCGCGCGCCCGAGCTGGCGATAGAGCGGCTCGCCGCTCGCAAGGGAAACGAGCCCGGCCAGAAATTGAAGGGTCGCCTGATCGCTCATGGGGCACCTGTCGTCATGGGGATTCCCTTATGCAATATTTTTTCCCGGTGTTGAACTGGTATTATTCCGATGAAGCCGAGCGCGTCATTCAGCACTTTCATGCACCCGCTTGACAGACGAAGTTCGCCGCATAATGCTAAGATGTCAGACCAATTCGAGAAGCTGGCACGAAACAGGGGAATTGGCGTCATGCCAATCGGAACTCGCGACAGGCCGCAGATCGCGCCTTTGCCGCCCATCGACAGGGCGCGGCAGGTGACGGAGGCTTTGGCCTCCTATATCGACCGGGCGAGCCTTCAGGCAGGCGACCGCCTGCCGGCCGAGCGCGAGCTCATGGCGGCGCTGGCGGTCGGCCGCTCGACCATCCGCGAGGCGATCCGCCATTTCCAGGCGCTCGGCGTCATCGAAAGCCGCAAGGGCAGCGGCACCTATCTCCTGAAGCCGGTCACCACCGCCACCGTGCACATGCCGCTCTCCTTCGACGCGGCGCATTTGCGCGACGTGCTGCTCCAGACGCTGGAGGTCCGCCGGGGGCTCGAATGCGAGGCGAACATGGTGGCGGCGCGGCGGCGCACGCCGGAGGACCTCGCCATCATCGAGGCGAAGCTGGACGCGATGGAGCGCGTTCACATCGCCAAGGGCAGCTCCGGCCCGGAAGACCTTGCCTTCCACCTCGCCATCTACGACGCCACGCACAACCCGCTCTTCAAGCAGTTTCTCGAACAGATGCGCGGCGCCTTCGAGCGCTTCTGGGAAAAGCCGTTCGACCGTCCGGATTTCGCCCGCCGCTCCTTCCCGTTCCACCGCACGCTCTTCAATGCGATCGCCGCCGAGGACCCCGAGACCGCGCGCATCGAAACCCTCAGGATCCTCGAAGTCGTCGAGGAAGACATCAAGGAAATGTCCCGATGATCAACGGAGCCGATCCGTTCGACCTTGCCTCCCTCACCGTCGCCCACGATGCGGCGAACGCCTTCGACGCGGTGGTGCCGCCCATCGTCCAGACCTCGCTCTTCACCTTCGCCAGCTATGACGAGATGGTCGCCGCCTATCGCGGCGAGATCGTCCGGCCGATCTATACGCGCGGCCTCAACCCGACGGTGCGCGCCTTCGAGGAGATGCTGGCGAAGCTCGAAGGCGGCGAGGATGCGCTGGGCTTTGCCAGCGGCATGGCGGCCATTTCCTCCACCGTGCTCTCCTTCGTCGAGCCGGGCGACCGCATCGTTGCCGTGCGCCATTGCTACCCGGATGCCTTCCGCCTGTTCGGCACCCACCTGAAACGCATGAAGGTGGAGGTCACCTATGTCGACGGGCGTGATGAGGAGGCGGTCGCGAAAGCCCTGCCGGGCGCCAAGCTCCTCTATCTCGAAAGCCCGACGAGCTGGGTCATGGAGGCTCACGACGTCGGCGCGCTCGCCGCGCTTGCCAAACGCCACGGCGTTATCAGCGTCATCGACAACAGCTGGGCAAGCCCCATCTTCCAGCGGCCGCTGACGCTCGGCGTCGATCTCGTGCTGCATTCCGCCTCGAAATATCTCGGCGGACACAGCGACGTCGTTGCGGGCGTCGTCGCCGGCTCGAAGGAGCTCATCGGTCGCATCCGCGCGGAGGCCTATCCCTATCTCGGCGGCAAGCTCTCGCCCTTCGATGCCTGGCTCTTGGTGCGGGGCCTTCGCACCCTGCCGATCCGCATGAAGGCGCACGAGGCCTCGGCGCTCGACATCGCAAGGCGCCTGCAGGCGCTCGATATCGTCGGCACGGTCTTTCACCCGGCGCTCGCCAATCGCCTGCCGCCGGGGCTCACCGGCACGTCCGGCCTCTTTTCCTTCACCTTCCGCGAGGGCGTCGACATCCGCGCCTTCGCCGATCACCTCACCCTTTTCAAGCTCGGCGTTTCCTGGGGGGGACACGAAAGCCTGATCGTGCCGGGCGAGGTGGTTCTGCAACAGAAGGCCCAACCGAATTCCGCGCATGCCTTCGGCATCGATGCGCGGTCCGTGCGTCTCCATGTCGGCCTGGAGGGAACCGAGGCCCTGTGGAGGGATCTGGAAGCGGCGATGGAGGCCGCGACCGAAAACTGACGTCGAACGATCAATCAAAACGAAAAGAGGGAACGACCATGAAAAGACTTCTGACTGCGGCGCTTCTCACCACGCTGATGGCTTCCAGCGCGCTGGCCGATACCACGCTGAAGCTCGTCGAGGTGATCACCAGCCCCGAGCGCACGGAAACGCTGAAATCCATCGTCGGCAAGTTCGAGGCGGCCAATCCCGGCACCAAGGTCGAGATCATCTCGCTGCCCTGGGGTGAGGCGTTCCAGAAATTCGCGACCATGGTCTCGGCCGGCGAGGTGCCGGACGTCATGGAAATGCCCGATACCTGGCTGTCGCTCTACGCCAATAACGGCATGCTGGAGAGCCTGGAGCCCTATCTCGAAAAGTGGGAACACACGCCGGGCCTGACGGCGCGCGCCCTGGAACTTGGCCGCGACATCAAGAACACGGCCTACATGCTGCCCTACGGCTTCTATCTGCGCGCCATGTTCTACAACAAGAAGCTGCTGGCCGAGGCCGGCGTCTCCGAGCCGCCGAAGACGCTGGACGAATTCGCCGAAGCCTCAAAGAAGGTCTCGGCCCTGCCGGGCAAGTACGGCTATTGCCTTCGCGGCGGGCCGGGCGGCCTCAACGGCTGGGTGATGTTCGGCGCCTCCATGGCCGGCTCCAACAAATTCTTCAACGAGGACGGCACCTCCACCTTTAACAGCGAGGGCTGGGTCAAGGGCCTCACCTTCCTGATCGACCTCTACAAGAACGGCTATGCGCCGAAGGACAGCGTCAACTGGGGCTTCAACGAGATCGTCGCTGGCTTCTATTCCGGCACCTGCGCCTTCCTCGACCAGGACCCGGACGCGCTGATCGCCATCGCCGAGCGCATGAAGGCGGAAGACTACGGCATCATGACCATGCCGAAGGGACCGGACGGCAAGACCTTCCCGACCATCGGTTTTGCCGGCTGGTCGATGTTCGCCTCCAGCGCCAACAAGGACCTGTCCTGGAAATTGATCGAGACGCTCGAGGGGCCGGAAGGCAACATCGAGTGGAACAAGCGCACGGGCGCGCTGCCGGTGCACACGTCTGCGGAAAAGGATCCGTTCTATTCGAGCGAGCAGTTCAAGGGCTGGTTCGCCGAGCTTGAGGACAAGGATGCCGTGCCGACCGTGATGCCGACGCATCTGGAGGAATTCGCCTTCTTCAAGGATTCGCTGGTGATCAAGACCTCGCAGGAGGCCCTTCTCGGCGACATCACGCCGGAAGACCTCGCCAACCAGTGGGCGGACTACCTGACCAAGGCACAGCAGAAGTTCCTGGCGAAGCAATAACGCCGGGAACCGCCGGACGGAGAACGAGGCTCCGTCCGGCTTCTTCCACGAAACGCCCCGCAAGCCTGACGGAAGCGAGACGATGACCCATGCTGCCTATCACCCGGCCACGCGGCCGTTCAGAAAGCGGTTCGCCGATGCTGCGGAGCCCTATCTCTACAGCGCGCCGGCGCTGATCCTGATCGTCGCCGTGATGCTGGTGCCGCTGGTGCTCGGCATTTCCTACGCCTTCCGCGATATCCAGCTTCTTAATCCCTTTTCCGGCGGCTTCATCGGGCTTGATCATTTCCGGGCGCTGGGGCAGGACCAGGCCTTCTTCCGGGCCCTGCGCAACACGCTCTGGTGGACGGGCGCCTCGGTCTTCCTGCAATTCGTCTTCGGGCTCATCCTTGCGCTGCTGCTGGACAAGCCTTTTGCCGGCCGCGGGCTGGCGCAGGCGCTCTGCTTCCTGCCTTGGGCGGTGCCCAGCTTCCTTGCCGGCCTCAACTGGGCCTGGCTCTTCAACCCGGTGATCGGCCCGCTGCCGCACTGGCTGTATGCCTTCGGCATTCTTGACGCGCCCAACAACATCCTGTCCGATCCGCAGCTTGCCATGTGGGGGCCGATCATCGCCAATGTCTGGTGGGGCATTCCGTTCTTCGCGATCACCCTGCTTGCCGCGCTGCAGGCGATCCCGCGCGATCTCTACGAGGCCGCAAGCATCGACGGGGCAGGGCCGGTCCAGCGTTTCGTCTCGATCACGCTGCCGTTCCTCGCGCCCACCATCGCCATCACCATCCTCCTGCGCACCGTCTGGATCTCCAACTTCGCCGACCTCATCGTCGTCATGACGAATGGCGGGCCTGCCGACCGCACGCAGATCGTCGCGAGCTACATCTTCACCCAGGCCTTCAAGCGGCTGGATTTCGGCTATGCCTCGGCCATCGCGCTCGTGCTGCTCGTCCTGCTTCTCGTCTATTCGCTGCTGATCGTGCTTCTGCGCCAGACGCTGCTCAACAAGGACTGACGCCATGCGAACCCGCAAAATCGCCTTCACCGTCGCGCACCGGCTCGCAATCCTCGCCTATATCGCCTTCGCGCTCTTTCCGCTCTTCTGGCTGCTCAAGGTGTCGGTGACGCCGAACGACCTGCTCTACAGCGAAGGCGTGCGCATGTGGCCGTCGCGCGCGACGCTGGAGCACTATACCTTCGTCATCGCCCACAGCGCCTTCCCGACCTTCTTCAAGAACAGCCTGATCGTCGCGGGCTCGACCGCGGTGACGGTGACGATCCTCGCCTCGCTTGCCGGCTATGCGCTGTCGCGTTTCCGCTTCCGGGCGAAATACTGGATCGTCGCGCTGATGCTGATCACGCAGATGTTCCCGCTCGTCATGCTGGTCGCGCCGATCTTCAAGATGCTCTCGCCGCTCGGCCTCACCAACAGCCTGACCGGCCTCGTCATCGTCTACACCGCGTTCAACGTGCCGTTCGCGACCTTCCTCATGCAGTCCTTCTTCGACGGCATTCCGAAGGACCTGGAAGAAGCGGCGATGATCGACGGGGCGACGCAGTTCATCGCCTTCCGCCAGATCATCCTGCCGCTGACGCTGCCCGGCATCGCCGCGACGCTCGGCTTCGTCTTCACCGCCGCATGGAGCGAACTGCTCTTCGCGCTGATGCTGATCTCCGGCAACGACGCGGCGACCTTCCCGGTCGGGCTTCTTACCTTCGTCTCGAAATTCTCCGTCGATTTCGGGCAGATGATGGCGGCGGGCATTCTCGCGCTCATCCCGGCCTGCCTCTTCTTCCTGCTCATCCAGCGCTATCTCGTGCAGGGCCTGACGGCCGGCGCGGTCAAAGGCTGAAAGGACCTTCCATGGCTTCCATCGATATCGAGGGCATCCGCAAGAGCTTCGGCGCCTTTCCCGTGCTGCACGGCGTCGACCTCACCATCAGGGACGGCGAGTTCATCGTGCTGGTCGGCCCCTCCGGCTGCGGAAAATCGACGCTGCTGCGCATGATCGCCGGCCTTGAGGAGGTCACGGCCGGCGACATCCGCATCGACGGCAAGCGCGTCAACGATCTTGCCCCCAAGGACCGCGACATCGCCATGGTGTTCCAGTCCTATGCGCTCTATCCGCATATGAGCGTTGCCGACAACATGAGCTACAGCCTGCGCCTGCGCCGCTCCACCAAGGAGAAGATCGCCAGCGCCGTCAGCGGCGCGGCCGCGAAGCTCGGGCTCGACCCCCTCCTTGAGCGCCGTCCGCGCGCCCTTTCCGGCGGCCAGCGCCAGCGCGTCGCCATGGGCCGCGCCATCGTGCGCCAGCCGAAAGCCTTTCTCTTCGACGAGCCCCTGTCGAACCTCGATGCGCGCCTGCGTGAACAAATGCGCGCCGAAATCAAGAAGTTGCACGGCGATCTTCACGCAACATCCATTTACGTGACGCATGACCAGATCGAGGCCATGACGCTTGCCGACCGCATCGTCGCCATGCATGGCGGCGTGGTGCAACAGGTCGGTACGCCGCTCGATCTCTACGACCGGCCCGCCAACCTCTTCGTCGCCGGCTTCATCGGCTCGCCGGGCATGAATTTCTTCGAAGGACGCTATCTGTTGTCCGGCGATCACGCGGACGTGACGCTCGGAAACGGCGTGGCGCTGCCGGCCCGCAGGGTCGGCGGTATCGAATCCGGCGCACCGGCGACCCTCGGCATCCGCCCGGAGCATGTCGTCATCACGGAAGGCGGCGCGCTGGAGGGGAGGGTCGATCTCATCGAGCCGACCGGCTTCGGCATCATCATGCATGTGACGGTGCATGACGTACCGCTCAAGGTCTTCACGCTCGACCGCGCCATGCTGAACCCCGGCGCGACCGTCCGCCTCGACCTGCCGCGCGACAAGCTGCACCTCTTCGACGGCGAGGGCAGGCGGCTCGACTGATCAGCGGATTTCGCGTGCCAAGGCCTGCAAGCGCTTGAAGGCGTCGTAGCGCTTGGCGTGAAGGGCCTCGGTTTCCCCCCTCGCGGGTAGGTAACTGCGGTCGGTGGCCGAAAGGGCCGCCATGGCCGAGCGCACGTCGGGAAACGCCGCGCCGGCAACGCTGCCGAGAATGGCCGCGCCGAGCAGCACGGGCTCCTCCGACCGCGTGGCGAGCAACGGCTTTCCGGTCGCATCGGCCAGAAGCTGGCGCACGAGATCGAGCTGGCCCGCGCCCCCGCTGATGACGATCTTCTCGACCGGCGCTCCGGCCGCAGCCTGGGCGTCGATGATCTGGCGCAGGCCATAGCCGATGCCGCAGAGGCCGGCGACATAGAGCGAGACGAGATTGTCGATGCCACGCTCCATCCCTAGGCCGACGATGGCGGCGCGGGCATGGGGATCGGCGAAGGGTGCACGGTTTCCGAGGAATTCCGGAACCACATGCAGCCCGTCCGCGAGCCCCGCGACGCCGGAAAGCGTTTCCGCCTTTTCGGCGGCAAGTTCCGCCAGCAGGACAGGCAGGGAGAGGCCACGTGTCTTGGCGAGCGCAGACGCTTCGCCCGCCGCCGGGTGGAAGGAGAGAAGCTGCTCGATGGCAGCGCCCGCCGCGGACTGTCCGCCCTCGTTGAGCCACATGCCCGGCACCATGGCCGAGAAATAGGGACCCCAGACGCCCGGCACGAAGACCGGCTCGTGGGTGGAGGTCATGGTGCAGGAGGAGGTGCCGAAGACATAGCCGAGGCTGTTTTCCGGCGGGCCGTCGACGCCCACCGTGCCGATGCCGCCCGCATGGGCGTCGATCATGCCCGCGCCGACCGGCGTGCCGGCCGCAAGGCCGAGTTCCGCCGCCGCGCGTTCGGTGAGCCCCGCGCCGACCGGCGTGCCGGGCTCGACGACGTTCCGGCCGATGCGGGCGAAATCCTCCTCGGCGAGCACGCCGAGGCCGATGGCGTGGAAATAGCTCGGGTCCCAGCGCTTCTCATGCGCCAGATACGTCCATTTGCAGGTGACCGTGCAGGTGGAACGGGCAAGATCGCCCGTTGCGCGCCAGGTCAGGAAGTCCGCAAGATCGAAGAACTGCCAGGCCGCGTCGAAGACGTGAGGACGGTTTTCCTTGAGCCAGAGCAGCTTCGGCGTCTCCATCTCGGGCGAGATGCGCCCGCCGACATAGCGCAGCACCGCGTGCCCCGTCGCATTGATGCGCTCGACCTGATCGACCGCGCGGTGGTCCATCCACACGATGATGTCGCGTTCCGGATCCTCCGATGGGCCGACGGGCAGGGGCGTGCCGTCCTTGCCGAGAACGACCAGCGAGCATGTCGCATCGAAGCCGATGCCGGCGCAGTCCTCCGGCGAGACGCCGGCCTTGGCGACCGCCTCGCGCACCGATGCGCAGACGGCGGCCCAGATCTCGGTACTCGACTGCTCGACCATCGCGCCCGGCTCCCGGAAGAGCGCGATGTCGCGCTTTCCGGATGCCAGCATGCGGCCGGTAAGGTCGAAGAGGCCGGCCCTGGCGCTGCCCGTTCCGACATCGACGCCGACGAGGTAGCGTGCGCCGCCTTCGGGGCGTGCGGAGGAAGTGTTGCTCATGGGGTCTACCGCCTGCATTCGGGAATATGTCCGGCGAGCGGCCTCTTGCCGCCCGCCGCTTTCGTCAAAGGTCCACGCTGTTCGGCAGGATCACGAGGTCGCGGATCGTGACGTTGCGCGGCCGCGTCAGCATGAAGAGCACGGCGTCGGCCACTTCCTTCGGCTGCATCAGGCTGCCGTTTGCAAGCGCCTCGTCCATCTTCTCCTTCGGCCAGTCGTCGAGAAGGGCCGTGACCACGGGGCCGGGCAGGACCGCGCCGACGCGCACGCCATGCTGCGCCACCTGCCGGCGGGTCGAATGCACGAAGGCCTGCACGGCGAATTTCGAGGCCGTATAGATCGGCTCCCAGACGACCGGCACGACGCCGGCGATCGAACTGGTGAAGAGGATGTCGCCCGTCTTCTTCTCGATCATGTAGGGCAGCACCGCGTGGACCGAGCGGAAGGCCGCGTTGATGTTGAGGTTCAGCATGCGGTCCCAGGCATCCGGGTCGCCCTCGGCCACCGGCCCGCCGATATAGGCGCCGGCATTGGCGTGGAAGACGTCGAGACCGCCGGCAATGTCGAGGATGCGTGGCAGCATGCCGGAGACGTCGGACGGCTTCAAGAGGTCGACGACGAGGGGCAGGGCGTTCGGGCCGAGCTCCCTGCAGAGCTGTTCCAGCCTGTCCTGCGCGCGGTCGACGAGCACCACCTTCGCGCCTTCGGCGATCAGGGTGCGGGCGCATTCGAGGCCGATGCCGGAAGCGGCACCCGTGATGGCGGCGATCTTGCCCTTCATGAGGTCAGCCATTTCTGAAAACTCCATTGCGATAGTGTTATGCGCGGCCGTGGCTGACACGGGAGCGACGGGCGAGCGAGTCGACGATGACGGCGATGGCAAGGACGCCGCCGGTGATCATGTAGCGCAGCGAGGACGAAAGGTTGAGCAGCGTCAGGCCGTTCGAGATCGCCTGGATGACGATGATGCCGAGAAGGGCCGAATAGGCGCTGCCGCGGCCGCCGAAGAGGCTGGTGCCGCCGATGACCGCCGCCGCGATGGCGTTGAGGTTGACGTCGCCGGTACCGGCCTGCTGGCTGGAGGAGGCGAGGCGCGAGGCCGAAAGGATGCCGCCCAGCGCCGCCAGCGTCGAGCAGAGCACGAAGGCGCTCATATAGATGCGGCGGACATTGATGCCCGAGCGCCGCGCGGCTTCCTTGTTGCCGCCGACGGCGAACATGGAGCGGCCCCACTTGGTGCGCGTCAGCGCATAGTTGAGGACGATGGCGAGCGCGACGAAGAGGGCGAACATCCACGGAATGCCGCGGCCGAGGTTAAGGTAGAAGACGGCTGCTTCCAGAAGGACCGTCAACAGGACGGCCTTGAGGATCAGGGCGCGCATCGGCTGAGCCGAAAGGTTCGCGGCCAGGCGCTGGCTGCGGGTCCGAAGGCCCCGGGCGATCATGACAAGGCCGGGCGCGAGCGCCAGCGTGTAGGACAGCCAGTCGGGCATGATCAGGATCTGGCCGAAGCGCACCAGCGAGGAGGCATAGGGCAGGTTGATCGAGCCGGTCGGGCCGAGAATGTAGAGCTGCATGCCGAGCAGCGCGAGCAGGCCCGCGAGCGTGGCGACGAAGCTCGGCATGCCGAGACGGTTGTAGAGCGTCGCATAGAGGAGGCCGACGCCCGCGCCGACGACGAGGGCCGCGAGGATCGCGCCGACGATGGGCCAGCCCTGGTTGACCCAGAGCACGCCGACCATGGCGGAGGCGAGCCCGCTCATCGAGCCGACCGAAAGGTCGATCTCGCCGAGCACCAGCACGCAGACAATGCCGAGCGAGATGACGCCGACCGTGGCGCAGTCGAACAGCAGGTTCACCAGGTTGTTCGGCGCAAGGAAGATCGGGTTGAGCGCCGAGAAGACGGCCGAGATGACGACGAGGCCGACGGCGACCGGCAGCATGCCGAGATCGCCGGAACGGACCCGGTCGATGAAGCCTTTCGCCATGGCGGCGAGGCTGTCGTCGTGGCGCACGCGCTCGTCACTGCGGTCGAGCAGCGGCTGGGCATTGGAAGGGTTCTGGCTCATGCGGCGCCCCCATGGGTTTCCTGGACGTGTCCGGCCTTGCGATCGGCGCGGCGCGAAACGGAATTGTCGGTCGCGCCGGTGATGGCGGAAACGAGTTCCTGATTGGATGAGTCGGGTGTGAAGACCCCGTTGTTGCGCCCGAGGCGCAGCACGACGATGCGGTCAGCGACGGCGCGCACGTCCTCCATGTTGTGGCTGATGATGATGACGCCGAGGCCGCGGTCGCGCACGCGCTCGATGAGGTTCAGCACCTCGGCCGTCTGCGCGACGCCGAGGGCGGCCGTCGGCTCGTCGAGCATGATGAGCTTGGGATTGAGCAGCAGCGAGCGGGCGATGGCGACGGTCTGCCGCTGGCCGCCGGAAAGCGAGGCGATGGGCTCGCGGACGGACGGGATGCGCGCGGCAAGCTCGCGCAGCAGCGTCCAGGCGCGCACTTCCATCGCCACTTCGTCGAGCGCCCAGGGCGACATCTCGTGGCCGAGGAAAAGGTTCGCGACGACGTCGAGGTTCTCGCAGAGCGCCAGATCCTGGAACACGGTGGCGATGCCCATGTCGAGGGCCTTGGCGGGACTGTCGAGCGTCACCTGCTGGCCGCAGAATTCGACCGTGCCGGAGGAGGGCTGGTGAACGCCGGCGAGCACCTTGACCAGCGTCGACTTGCCGGCGCCGTTGTCGCCGACGAGCGCGACGACTTCGCCGGCCTGCACGTCGAGCTCGATATCCGTGAGTGCGGACACGGCCCCGAAATTCTTGGAAACGCCGCGAAGGCGAAGCACCGGCTCTCCCTTGGCGGGAGCATCTTGTAGCGTGGCTGTCATGGCCGCTGGAACCTTTGATCTTTTGACCGTCGATGTGCCCGGCCGGCGAGGCGGCCGGGCACGATCAATGCCGTTAGTTGATGATGCCGAGTTTGCGGCAACCTTCAACATATTCGCCGGTGCAGACTTCGTCCGGCTTGTTGATCCCCTTGTCGAAGATCTCGGCCTTGATGTTCTCGGCCGTCACCACGGCCGGAACGAAGAGCTGCGAAGGCGTTTCGTAGAGCTTGTGGGTGGCTTCCGGCATCTCGCCCTTGAGGAGCTTGACGGCGACGTTGGCCGCCGCGGCTGCAACGATCTCCGAGGGCTTGGAGATCGTGTTGTATTGGTCGCCCGAGATGATGAGCTGCAGCGCGGCGATGGTCGCGTCGTTGCCCGTCACCGGCGGCATTTCCTTGACGCCGGCGGCCTTCAGCGCCGCGATGGCGCCGCCGCCCGTGCCGTCGTTTGCCGCCACGATGCCCTTGATCTCGTCGCCGAAGCGGGTGATCTGGCCGGCTGCCCATTCCTGCGCCTTCGGCGGCGCCCATTCCGGCGTGTCGAATTCGGCAAGCGTCTTGTAGGGCGAGGCTTCGAGCGCCTCGTGGATGCCGTCGCGGATGAGGCCTGCGGCCGCATCCGTCGGCGAGCCATTGATTTCGAGCACGCCGGCGCCGTCCGGAACGCCCTTGGCCTTCAGGTGGTCGACTAGCGACTGGGCGATGGCCTTGCCGATGCCCTGATTGTCGAAGGAGACGTAGTAGTCGGCCGGCTTGTCCGGGATCGGACGGTCATAGGCGATGACCTTGACGTCCTGCGACTGGGCGATCTCGACGAGAGCCGCAGCCGCGGCGGAATCGACCGGGTCGAGAACGATGACCTTGGCGCCCTGGGCGATGACCGAGTTGAACTGCTGCTGCTGGAGCGCGACGTCGGCATTGGCGTTCTGATAGATCACCGTGCAGCTCGCGCACAGCTTTTCCATCTCCGCCTTGAAGCCCGGATAGTCGTGCTGCTCATAGCGGGTCGAGGCCTGGTCGGGCATCAGGAAGGCGACGGTGGCGTTTTCCTGGGCAAGGGCGGCGCTGCCGAGCGACAGGGCAAGGCCGGTCGAGGCGAGCAGATAGGTAAGCGTCTTCATTGGGTTCCTCCACGGTTGATTTTTCACAGTCGTATTCGCCGGCGACCTCAAGCCGCCAAGGGCGACAGCGCCCGACCGTCCCACGCACCATAAGCGCGCAGATCATCGTTCGCTGCGGCGATGCCGCAACGTCCGGCTGGTCGATGCTCCGTCTGACTCCTCCCTTGGGTCAGCCTTGCTGTTCAGGCAACTTCATCGATGGAGCAGCTTTGCTCAATCGATGAAGCAAGAATTGCCACCAATCCCCATTGGTGTCAAGGTGGCTCGCGAAACGGAGATGAAATGTGACTCGGACGAGCCCGCCGAAAAGGACCACGATCTACGATCTCGCTGAACTGGCGGGTACTTCCGCAAGTGCCGTCAGCGCCGTCCTGAACGGTAACTGGAAGAAGCGGCGCATCAGCGCGAAACTCGCCGAGAAGATCACCAAGCTCGCCGAGGAGCAGGGCTATGCGCTCAACATGCAGGCGAGCGTGCTGCGGCGGGAGCGTTCCAAGATCATCGGCATGATCGTGCCCAAATACGACAACCGCTATTTCGGCTCCATCGTCGAGCAGTTCGAGGCGCTGGCGCGGGAGAGGGGGCTTTTCCCGATCGTCACCTGCACGCGGCGCGATCCGGCGCTCGAGGTCGAGGCGGCGCGCGCCATGCTCTCCTACCAGGTGGATTGCCTGATCGCGACCGGCGCGACCGATCCCGACCGCATCGTCGACCTCTGCGCCGCCTCCGGCGTGCGCACCGTCAATCTCGACCTGCCGGGCTCGCGCGCGCCTTCCGTCATCTCGGACAATTACGGCGGGGCGCTGGAACTGACGCGCCGCGTGCTTGCGAATTGCGAAAGGGAATATGGCGAGAAGGCGCCGCTTCTCTTCGTCGGCGGGCGCGGCACGGACCACAACACGATCGAGCGCGTGCGCGGTTTCCGCGATGCCCATGCGCAGGCGGGCGTGACCGTCGACGAAAGCCTCATCATGACCTGCGGCTATGCGCCCGACAAGGCGGAGAAGGCGATGCGGCAGATGGCTGAAAACGCCAGCGTGCTGCCGCGCGGCATGTTCGTCAATTCGACGATCTCGCTGGAAGGCGTCATGCGCTGGATCCGCCGGTCCGGCCGCTATGCCGACGGCGTGCCGCATCTTGGCTGCTTCGACTGGGATCCCTTCGTCGCCATGCTCGGCGACCATATCGAGATGGTGCGGCAGGACGTGCCCAAAATGCTCGAAGCCGTCTTCGGCATCATCGACGCCGGCACGACCGACCCCGCCGTCATCCAGATCCCGCCGATCGTCGAGAAGATCGGCTGATCTTCGAGAGACTAGGGGGCCATAGCGAGGCGTCCGATATCGAGGGCGAAATCATCCACCGATCGCATAATCGGTATTATGGAACTTGAAGGCGTCAGCCCAGGAGGCCGAAGACCACGGCGCTGACGAAGAGGAAGGCGCCGGCCACGACGATGTTGTTGACGAGGATCTGCCGTTCGGCGCGGCGGGACCGCCTTGTGCCGGCAGGACCGAGAGAGCCGGAAGCGGAACGGCCGCCGAGGTTTACATTGCTCATCGCCATCATCCCTTGCTTGGGAGGCCGCGTTGCGGTCTCCTTCGGGTGCGGACATTGTCATCCTGTCCGTTTCCGGGTTCCAATATAGAGTATCCCTATAAGATTGGTAGGGTATTTTTTCTCAATTTTGCCGCAATTGTAAACGGGCGTTTCATCTTCTCTCCGAGAGGCCGCCGGGCGGGCAACATGACCGCCTCGCGGGTTGCGGCCCGGGTTTTTCTGGGCCATAAAACGCCTCCCACCTGTCGAGGCCAGCCGTCATTGCGAGCGTTGCGGGCCGTGCGTGATCAGCCACGCCACGGTCGTTTCTTCCGCGCTCCGGCAAGCGCCCGGCATCGGACACGACAATGCGGACCGATCAAAAAGGAGAACGCATCATGGGCGCAACGGGACATCTCGGCACGGCTTGGCGCGAACGCGACTATCACCGGCAATGGCTCTGGCGGGAAGCGAACAGACTGTTCGACTTCTTCCAGAACCGCGCCTTCAACCCGCTTGGCGGCTTCCATGAACTCGACGTCGAGGGCCGGCCGATCAATGCCGGCAATCCCGTGCGCGGCATCCATTCCACCGCGCGCATGGTGCATTGCTTCGCCATCGGCAGCCTGCTCGGCCGTCCCGGCTCGGACGACATCGTCGATCATGGCATGAAATATCTCTGGGAAAAGCATCGCGACCACGAGCGCGGCGGCTATCACTGGTCGCTCGACAATGCCGGCCTGCTCGATGCCACAAAGCAAGGCTATGGCCATGCCTTCGTGCTGCTGGCCGCCTCCAGCGCGAAGGCCGCGGGCCACCCCGACGCCGACCGCATGATCGCGGATATCACCGAGGTGCTGGAAAAGCGATTCTGGGAGGACAGCCACGGCGCGATCGCGGAGGAATTCGAGGCGGACTGGACGCCCATCCCCGGCTATCGCGGCCAGAATTCCAACATGCATCTCACCGAGGCCCTGATGGCCGCCTACGAGGCGACCGGCCAGAAGAGCTATCTCGACAAGGCCGAAAGCATCGCCGATCTCGTCATCCGCCGCCGCGCCGGAGAGAACGGTTTCCGCGTGCCCGAGCATTTCGACGAGAACTGGGTGCTGGACAAGGATTACCGCGGCAACGAGATGTTCCGCCCCTCCGGCACCACGCCCGGCCACTGGCTGGAATGGGCCCGCCTCGTGCTCCAGCTCCACGCCCTCGGCGGCCGCAGGCACGCCTGGATGCCGGATGCGGCCAAGGCGCTCTTCGCCCAGTCGGTCGCGCTCGGCTGGGATAAGGAAAAAGGCGGCTTCTTCTATACGCTCGACTGGAACGACGCACCGGCCAAGCGCAACAAGCTCTGGTGGCCGATGGCCGAGGGCGTCGGCGCTGCCGCCTTCCTCTGCGAACATCTGCCGAGCGACTTCCACGAGACCTGGTATCGCAGGATCTGGGACGGGATCGCCCGTCATTTCCTCGATCAGGATCGCGGCGGCTGGCATGAGGAGCTCACGGAGGATCTCGTGCCGAGCTACACCCTGTTCGCCGGCAAGGGCGACATCTATCATGCGCTCCAGGCCTGCCTCATTCCGCTCTATCCGGCGACGGGCAGCCTGACCAAAGGCATCGTCGAGGCGGGCAGCCGCTAAGGCTTGCCGGAACATCTGTGCAAGCCGGCGGGAACGGAATGCTCCTGCCGGATTGCCCAGCCATCGGGTGCGGGCGTGCCATGATCGAGATACCGGACCAGATTTCGACCCTGTGGATCGCCGCCGCGCTGGCGGCGTTCCTGGCAAAACATTATCTGGCGGATTTCCTGCTTCAGACGGACTGGATGGCGGCGGGCAAGGAGCGGCCAAAGGGCTGGCTGGCGCCGCTGGCGGCCCATGCCGGCGTCCATGGCGCGATGACGGCGCTGCTCTTCCTCATGGTCTCCCCGCCCCTCGCCTGGCTTGGAATTGCCGATGCGCTCATTCATGGCGTTATCGACCGGCTGAAGAGCCTTGCCGCGCGGCGCCTGCAGGTGACGCCGCGACAGGCCGGTTTCTGGTGGCTTTTCGGCGCGGACCAGAGCCTGCACCATCTCACCCATATCGGCCTTGCGATCCTCCTTGCCGCAGCGGGATCGGCCGCCTGAGCGACAACTAGGCGAGCGCTTCGCGCAGGAGAAGATCGCTCAAGGCGAAATTGTCGGCGAACCAGCGGTCCGCTGCCTGCCACATCGCCGGTGTGAGCCTGATATCGTGACCGCCGCGGGCGGCGGTCGTCAGGAGGCCGGCATTGCGCGCCGCCTCCACGACCCGGCGGACATGCGTTCGCGAGACGCCGGTCTGAGTCGCAAGCCGCTGATACCCCGTCGGGAACGTGCCATCGGCACTATGCCGCGCGCCGCGCAGCAGAAGCAGGAGGATCATGTAGCCGCAGTCGTGCTCGAAGAAGGGCGCAAGCGGCAGGTGGCGGCGGATGAGGCGGCTGAGACCGTACAGATGCGGCAAGGTCGCCCGCCGCATGGCGCGGTGCAGCTCGCTTGAAAGCGGGCTCTCGCACCCCTCCGTCGGCGACAGGCCGAGCGTGCGGAGCCCTTCGACCAGATGGCCGAGAATGGCCGTATCGCGCTCCGTGAGCGTCGTGCCCGGTATGAGCAGGCGAACCCTCCGGTCCGAGGCATGCGGCTGTTGTGTGAGGAAGCCGTATTTGCGCAGGCAGGAAACCTGCGCCTCGACGCGGTTGCGGCTGGCGACGCCCAGCTCCGTCACCTCGCGCTGGAGACGGCCGAGCGTGAGCCAGGTAGACGGCCGTTCCATATCCTGCGCGGCATGAAGGGAAAGGGCGGCGAGATAACAGAGGAACCGCCCCTCCTCCAGGATGAGCCGGTTGAAGAG
The DNA here is from genome assembly GCF_055330205.1 of Shinella sp. R2-11. Lineage (NCBI taxonomy): Bacteria > Pseudomonadati > Pseudomonadota > Alphaproteobacteria > Hyphomicrobiales > Rhizobiaceae > Shinella > Shinella sp. R2-11. Next base: position 272,394 of record NZ_JBVAPC010000003.1, read on the forward strand.
ATGGTTGCCCTCGTAGACGGCCAGCTTGCCGGCGATCAGCCGGTCCCTCGCCGCGGCGAAGGCCGGCGCACGCAGGAATTCGTGGGGCGGCACCCGGAAGGCCACGGCGCCGTCGTCTAAGGAGATCTGGTCCACCTCAATAATCCCGTTCAGGAACGGTGCGCCCATTCTCGTTCTTGTCGCGCCACCGGGGCCTCGAATTGACCCATTATGTTCCATGGGGTTTCAGCGGACACGGACTGTCAATTGTCATACCAGCCGCGCTAAGCATTATGAGACGGGGGGCCAAAAGAATGAGACGCCGTGCCAACTCTGCGGACCGGCACGGGATCATCCGGGGAACCTTCCTCCATCGCATTCGCTTGATCAGGCAACGACGTCCATGAACCGTGAGGCGCAATGAGCCCTGCCGACAAACTGCCCTCCTACTCCGTGGTCGCGGAAGCCGGTGCGGACTGCCGCCGCAAGAGCCATCTTTTCGCCGAAACGCTCGCCCCGGTGTTCCGCACGACAGTGGAGACGCCGGAGCGGCTCGCCGATTTCCGGGCAAGCCTTTCGACCTATTTCCTGGGCCCTGCCCTGCTGTTCGCCGCGGACCTGCGGGGCACGACCTATACGTTCTCGCGCGATCCCGCCCGCATCGCCCGCAGCGGCCTCGACCTCATTCACGTGCAACTGACGCTCGACGGGGGTGACCTGCGCACGACGAACGGCGAAACCGTGCCGGTCGAGGCCGGCGACATATCCATCTTCGACCTCTCGCGGCCGATGCATTCCGTCACGCGGCATTGCCGCAACCTCACCCTCGCCCTGCCGCGCCATCTGCTGTTCGCCAGGGAAGCGCAGAACGATGCGTTGCACGGCCTTCTTCTGAAGGGCACGACCAGCACGGCACGCCTGATCGCAAGCCATCTGCGCGCCCTCTTCGAGAGCCTGCCGGACATCGACGAGGCGGAAGCGCCGGCGTTCGTCACGGCGACGGCGAATCTCGTCGCCAATCTCGTCGGGCCACAGATCGCGGCGCGCAGCCAGCCGTCGCCCACCGTGCGCGGCGCGGTCATCATGGAGATCCGCCGGTATATCGAACAGAATATCGCCCTCGCCGACCTCGGCCCCGATCACCTTTGCCGGGCGTTCGCGCTCTCGCGGGCGTCGCTCTACCGGCTGTTCGCGCCGATCGGCGGCGTCACGGACTATATCCGCGCCCGCCGTCTGCGCGCCGCCTTCGACATGCTGGCCAATGACGGCAAGCGCACCGTCGGCGAGGTCGCCTATGCCTGCGGCTTTGCCGATATCTCCGCCTTTTCCCGCGCCTTCCGCAACCAGTTCGGCATGAGCCCGAGCGAGGTGCGGGAGATGGACGGCAAGAGCCCCCTTGCCCGCGGTTCGCTGGAAAAGCAGGCGGCCGCCTCGGTGCACGATTGGCTGCGCATCGTCGGTTCGCTGTAACCATCTTGCCGTTTGACACTTGGAATCACATCAACCAATATGTGATCACATTTCAGCAATACCTGCGGGAGAACGGGATGGAGAGGGCGAACCTGGAGGCGCGCGCCCGCGCGCTCATCGAGGCGGAGGAAGAGGTCTTTCGCGCAAGGCGGCCGCGCTCGGCCGCGGCGCATGACGAGGCGGCATCGGGCTTCTTCGACGGCGTGCCGCAGCACTGGATGCTCGACTGGCCGGCCCCCTTCCCCGTCGTCGTCGACCGCGCAAGCGGCGCCGAGCTCGTGGATATCGACGGCAACCGCATCGTCGACGTCTGCCTCGGCGATACCGGCGCCATGTTCGGCCACGGCCCCGCCCCGGTGCTGGAAGCGCTTAAGAATGCCGGAACGCGCGGTCTGACGACCATGCTGCCCTCCTCGGATGCGCAGATCGTGGGCCGGCTGCTGGTGGAGCGCTTCGGCCTGCCGCGCTGGCAGCTCGGCGCCACCGCCAGCGACGCCAACCGCTTTGCGATCCGTGTCGCGCGCGCCGTGACGGGCCGGGCGAAGCTGCTGGTCTTCGACGGCTGCTATCACGGCGCCGTGGACGAGACGCTGGTCGACCTCGTCGACGGCCGGACCGTTTCGCGCCGCAACCTCCTCGGACAGGTCCGCGATCTCGGCGAACTCACCGTCTCCATTCCCTTCAACGACGAGGCGGCGCTCGAAAAGGCGCTTGCCGGGCATGACATCGCCTGTGTCCTCGCCGAGCCGGTCATGACGAATTGCGGCATGATCCCCCCTGCCCCCGGTTTTCACGATGCCCTGCGCCGCCTTACGCACGAGGCCGGAACGCTGCTCCTCATCGACGAGACGCACACCATCTCCACCGGGCTTGGCGGCTATAGCCGCGTGCATGGCCTCGAACCCGACCTGATGGTCATGGGCAAGCCCATCGGCGGCGGCGTTCCCGTCAGTGTCTGGGGCATGACCGAGGCGATCTCCGACAGGCTGCACGTCATCCGCCGCGAGCAGAGCGGCCACGGCCATTCCGGCATCGGCACCACGCTTTCCGGCAGCGCCCTGCAGCTCGCCTGCCTGCGCGCCTGCCTCGAAAATGTCATGACGGAAGATGCCTACCGCATCATGCAGTCCCGCGCCGACCGCATCGAGGCCGGCTTCAAGGCCGCGATCGCCGATGCCGGCCTCGGCTGGACGGTTTCGCGCGTCGGCGCCCGGCTGGAGGTCGTGTTCTCGCCCGTGCCGGTGCGCAACGCCGCCGAGGCGCGCGCTGCCGCCTCCGACACGATCGAGGCCGCGCTGCATCTTGCGATGCTCAATCTCGGCTACCTGCTGACGCCGTTCCACAACATGGTGCTCGTCAGCCCCGCCCTTTCGGAGCAGCAGACGGATGGCCTGGTCGAGGCCTTCGCGACCGTTCTCGGCCGCCTTGCCGAGCGGAGGGCCGCCGCGTGAGCCGCGACCTCGCCGCCCGCCCGCCGGAAGCCGCGGATATCGCCGAAGCCGAGGCCTTCCTCGCCGCGCACCCGGAGATTACCGCCTTCGATCTGGTGCTGATCGATCTCAACGGCATTGCCCGCGGCAAGATCGTAAGGCGGCACGAGCTGCTGCCGATCTTCCGCTCCGGCCGGCATCTGCCCGGCTCGATCCTCGGCCTCGACGTCACGGGCGAAGATGTCGAGGAAACCGGCCTCGTCTGGTCGGACGGCGATGCGGACCGTCGTGCCTGGCCTGTCGCGGGCTCGCTCGTGCCCCTGCCCTGGACCTCCCCGCCGCGCGGCGAAGTACGCCTCGCCCTCTTCGAGCTGGACGGAACCCCGATGGCGGCCGACCCGCACCATGCGCTCGCCCGCCAGGTGAAGCTGCTCGAAGCGGGTGGCTTCCATCCGATCCTCGCCTATGAGCTGGAATTCTACCTGCTCGACCGTGAGCGGACAGCCGACGGCGATTTCCAGCCGCTCCGCCTGCCGCTTTCCGGGGAGCGGCCGGAGGGCATCCAGGTCTATGGCGTCACCGAGCTCGACCGTCTGGAACCCTTCATCGCGGCGGTCTATCGCGGCGCGGAAGCGCAGGGCCTGCCCGTCGAGACCATGATCTCGGAATATGCGCAGGGCCAGTTCGAGCTGACGCTGCGCCATGGCAGCGCGCTGCGCGCCGCCGATGACCTCGCCATGCTGAAGCGTCTCCTGCGCGGCCTTGCCGTGCGTCATGGCATGATGGCCTGCTTCATGGCCAAGCCCTTTGCCGGCCGCGCCGGCTCGGGCATGCATGTCCATGCGAGCCTTGCCGATGCGGGAGGCAACAACCTCTTCGCCGACCGGAACGAGGCGCTTTCGCCCCTCCTGAAACAGGCCGTCGCGGGGCTTCTGGAGACGATGCACGAATCCATGCTCGTCTTCGCGCCGCATCTGAACTCCTGGCGACGTTTCTCCGCCCAGAGCTATGCGCCGACGACGCCGACCTGGGGCACCAACAACCGCAGCGTCGCCGTCCGCATTCCCGCGGGCGCGCCCGCCGGCCGCCATCTCGAACAGCGCGCCGCGGGCATCGATTCCAACCCCTATCTCGTCGGCGCGACGGTGCTCGCCGGCATGCGCAGTGGCATCCTCGCAAAGGCCGATCCCGGCCCCGAAACCACCGCCTATGCAGAAGCGGGAGGCGACGAACTGCCGCCCGACTGGCGCAGCGCCATCGAGACGGCCACCCGCTCGGCCTTCCTCAGGGAAGCGCTCGGCGAACGGCTGCACCACGTCTTCCTCGCCCTCAAGCGCGCCGAATACCGCCGCTTCGCGGCGGAGATCACCGCGCTCGAACGCACGCTCTACGGCGAGGTCGTCTGACCATGAAAACCTTCTATACCGCCGACCATCACCTGCATCACAGCGGCATGGAGCTTTCCTTCGGCCGCATCGTGGAAACCTTCGAAAAGCCGGAGCGCGCCGAGATCGTGCTTCGGCGCGTCAGGGAAGTCGGGCTCGGCCCGGTTCTGGAGCCAGCCGCCTACGACCGGGCGGCCATCGAGCGCATCCATACGCCGGACTATCTCGATTTCCTGCAGAACGTCTTTGCCGAATGGCGGGCGGCGGGCCGCGACGGCGAGGTCTGGCCCTATAGCTGGCGCCATCGCTCCATGCCGATGATCGACGCTCCGCCGTCGGGCCTCGATGCCCGGCTTTCCTACTATTCCTTCGACATGGCCGGCTCGATCACCGAAACGACCTGGCAGGCGGCAAAGCGCGCCGCCGATACGGCGCTCGCCGGGGCCGATGCCGTGCTTGCCGGCGAGCGGGCCGCCTTTTCGCTCTGCCGTCCGCCCGGCCATCATGCGGGCCGGGATTTCTTCGGCGGCTACTGCTACCTCAACAATGCCGCCATCGCCGCCCAGCGCTTCCTCGACAACGGCCATGCCCGCGTCGCGATCTTCGATGTCGATTACCATCACGGAAACGGCACGCAGGAAATCTTCTACGACCGCGACGACGTGCTGCTCGCGAGCCTGCACGGCGATCCGGATTTCGAATTTCCCTTCCATCTCGGCTATGCCTGCGAACGCGGCGCCGGAAAGGGCGAAGGCCATAACCTCAACTATCCCCTGCCCGCCGGTACGGCCTGGCCGGAATGGCTGGCCGCCTTCGAGGACGCGCATGCAAGAATCCGCGCCTACGCCCCGACCGCCCTCGTCATCTCGCTCGGCGTCGATACGTTCAAGGATGACCCGATCTCGCAGTTCAGGCTGGAGAGCGAACACTTTTCCACCATCGGCCGCCGCATCGCCGATTTCGGCCTGCCGACCCTCTTCGTGATGGAAGGCGGCTATGCGGTGGAGGCGCTGGGCGTGAACGCGGTGAACGTGCTGCAGGGCTTCGAGGAGGTGTGAGGCTCCTTACACGTCCCTGAGCAGGTTCTCCCGCGAGAGGTTCCTGATGTCGCGTTCGCCGCAGAGGGCCATCGTGACGTCGAGCTCCTTGCGGATGATCTCCAGCGCCCGGCGCACGCCGGCCTTGCCGCCGGCGCCGAGGCCGTAGAGGAAGGGGCGGCCGATATAGGTGCCCCTGGCGCCATAGCAGACGGCCTTGAGGACATCCTGACCCGAGCGGATGCCGCCGTCGAGATGGACTTCCATCTTGTCGCCGACGGCATCGACGATGCGCGGCAGCATGCTGATCGAGGAGGCCGCGCCGTCGAGCTGGCGACCACCATGATTGGAGACGATGATCGCATCCGCGCCGCTGCCGAGCGACATGCGCGCATCCTCCTCGTCGAGGATGCCCTTGAGGATGAGCTTGCCGCCCCAGCGCTCGCGGATCCATTCGATGTCCTTCCACGAGAGCTGCGGATCGAACTGTTCCGTGGTCCAGGAGGAGAGCGAGGAAAGGTCCGTCACGCCCTTGGCGTGGCCGACGATGTTGCCGAAGGTGCGGCGCTTCGTGCCGAGCATGTCGAGGCACCAGAAGGGCCGCGTCGCCATCTGCCAGAGATGCTTCGGCGTGAAGCGCGGCGGGGCGGAAAGGCCGTTTCGTATATCCTTGTGGCGCTGGCCGAGAATCTGAAGATCGAGCGTCAGCACGAGGGCCGAGCAGCCCGCCGCCTTCGCACGGTCGATGAGATTGTGGACGAAATCCTTGTCCTGCATCACGTAGAGCTGGAACCAGAAGGGCTTCGTGGTGACGGAGCGCACATCCTCGATCGAGCAGATGCTCATGGTGGAGAGCGTGAAGGGAACGCCGAATTCCTCTGCGGCCTGCGCGGCGAGCATCTCGCCGTCGGCATGCTGCATGCCGGTCAGGCCGGTCGGCGCGAGGGCGACGGGCATGGAGACCTTCTCGCCGATCATCTCGCTTTCCAGCGAGCGGTCGCTCATGTCGACCAGCACGCGCTGGCGCAGCTTCACCTTGTGGAAGTCGTCCTCGTTGGCGCGGTAGGTGCCTTCCGTCCAGGCTCCGGAATCGGCATAGTCGAAGAACATCTTCGGCACGCGGCGGCGCGCCCGTTCCTTGAGGTCTGCGATCGTCAGGGCCTGTTCCACGCTCATATCGTCCTCGCTCGCGCTTGCGGTCCGCAATCTTTTACGGGCAGGCACTGTGGCTCGCAATGGATTCGTGCGGGTTTGCCGCCCAAAGAACAAAACCCTCCCGGCCGGAACCGGGAGGGTGGAAAGACAGGCCGAAGGCGGCTTACTTCGCGGCGTAGAACTTCGCCATGTCGGGAAGGCGCTTGACGCGGATGCTGGAAGCCTTGCCGGCGGTGCGGAAGGCTTCGAAGCGTTCCTTGCAGACGTCCGTCATGCGGGCGGTCGCCGGCTTCAGGTAGGTGCGCGGATCGAAATTGTCGGGCTTTTCCTTGAAGTTCTTGCGGATCGTGCCGGTCATGGCGAGGCGCAGGTCCGTATCGATATTGACCTTGCGCACACCGAGCGGGATCGCCTTCTGGATTTCGGCGACGGGCACGCCCCAGGTCTGCTTCATCTCGCCGCCATAGGCGGTGAAGAGGTCCTGCAGGTCTTGCGGAACCGAGGACGAGCCGTGCATGACGAGATGGGTGTTCGGCAGCTTCGCGTGGATCTTGGCGATCGTCTCGATGGAGAGGATGTCGCCGTCCGGCGCGCGGGTGAACTTGTAGGCGCCGTGGCTGGTGCCGATGGCGACGGCGAGCGCGTCGACGCCGGTCTTCGAAACGAAGTCGAGCGCCTGGTCCGGGTCGGTCAGCAGCTCCTCGCGGGAAAGCTTGCCCTCGAAGCCGTGGCCGTCCTCCTTGTCGCCGGCGCCCGTTTCAAGGTTGCCGAGACATCCAAGCTCGCCCTCGACCGAGACGCCGGCCGCATGGGCGATCTTCACGACTTCCGCCGTGACGTCGATATTGTAGTCGTAGCTGGCGACGGTCTTGCCGTCGGCGAGCAGCGAGCCGTCCATCATGACGGAGGTGAAGCCGTTGGTGATGGCCGAGATGCAGGTCGACGGCTGGTCGCCGTGGTCGAGATGCAGGCATACCGGGATATGCGGATATTCCTCGGCGGCGCCGAGGATGAGGTGACGCAGGAAGGCATCGCCGGCATAGGCGCGCGCACCGCGGCTCGCCTGCAGGATCACCGGGGAGTCCGTGGCATCCGCCGCGCGCATGACCGCCTGGATATATTCCAGGTTGTTGACGTTGAATGCGGGCAGTGCGTAGTCGTTCTCCGCTGCGTGATCGAGCAGTTGCCGCATGGTGATCAATGCCATTCCTGTCCTCCTTGGATGCAGATTTCGTCGGTCGGGCGGCACTATTCACAGATCGTCCGCCATATGCAACAGGCCCCGCGGACCCCGTCATGGGCCAAATCGATTAAATGCGATGGCGGAATAAGATTTCCCGTGGACACGGTAAAAATCCGGCCCGCGTGAGCGGACCGGACCCGGAAAATCCATCCATTTCAAATAAGTAGGACAATTGCCCGACAGCCGGGCAATCGCCACATGGCGGAATGTTATTCGTCGTCGCCGCTTTCCTGCTGCTGGAAGCCGTTGCGCTCGCCAGTGACGATCTCGCGCTTGCCGACATGGTTGGCGGGGCCGACGAGGCCTTCCTTCTCCATGCGCTCGACGAGGGACGCGGCCCGGTTGTAGCCGACGGCAAGGCGGCGCTGGATGTAGGAGGTCGAGCACTTGCGGTCGCGCATGACGACCTTGACGGCCTTCTCGTAGAGGTCGTCGCCGTCCTCGGCTGCGATGTCGCCCTTGTCGAAGACGGCGCCGCCGGCAGCCGGCTTCTCGTCCTCTTCTTCCTCTTCGTCCGCCGTCACCGTCTCCAGATATTCCGGACGGCCCTGCGCCTTCAGGTGCAGCACGACCTTCTCGACCTCCTCGTCGGAGACGAACGGACCGTGGACGCGGGAAATGCGCCCGCCGCCGGCCATGTGCAGCATGTCGCCCTGGCCGAGGAGCTGTTCGGCCCCCTGCTCGCCGAGGATGGTGCGGCTGTCGATCTTCGAGGTCACCTGGAAGGAGATGCGCGTCGGGAAGTTCGCCTTGATCGTGCCGGTGATGACGTCGACCGAGGGACGCTGCGTCGCCATGATCAGGTGGATGCCGGCGGCGCGCGCCATCTGGGCGAGCCGCTGGATCGCACCTTCGATCTCCTTGCCGGCGACCATCATCAGGTCGGCCATCTCGTCGACGATGACGACGATATAGGGCATCGGCTCGAGGGAGAGTTCCTGGTCCTCGTTGATCGCCTCGCCGGTTCCCTTGTCGAAGCCGGTCTGGACGCTGATCGTGATCGTCTCGCCCTTGTCGCGGGCGGCGGCGACGCGGTTGTTGTAGCCGTCGATATTGCGCACGCCGAGGCGCGACATCTTGCGATAACGGTCCTCCATCTCGCGCACTGCCCATTTCAGCGCCATGACGGCCTTCTTGGGATCGGTGACGACGGGGGTCAGGAGGTGCGGGATGCCGTCATAGATCGACAGTTCCAGCATCTTCGGGTCGACCATTATCAGGCGGCATTCTTCCGGGCGGAACCGGTAGAGCAGCGAGAGGATCATCGTGTTGATGGCGACCGACTTGCCCGAGCCGGTGGTGCCGGCGACGAGCAGGTGCGGCATCTTCGCAAGCTCGGCGATGACGGGCTCGCCGCCGATGGTCTTGCCGAGGCAGATCGGCAGCTTGAAGCCGGTCTTGGCGAAGTCCGCGGAATCGATCATCTCGCGGAAATAGACGGTTTCGCGCGTGGCGTTCGGCAATTCGATGCCGATGACGTTGCGGCCGGGCACCACGGCGACACGCGCCGAGAGCGCCGACATGGAGCGGGCGATATCGTCGGCAAGGCCGATGACGCGCGAGGACTTGACGCCCGGGGCCGGCTCGAATTCGTAGAGCGTGACGACCGGGCCGGGGCGGACATGGATGATCTCGCCGCGCACGCCGAAGTCCTCCAGCACGCTTTCAAGAAGGCCGGCATTCTGCTCCAGTTGCTCCTGCGTCAGCACGAAGCCGACGGTGCGCGGCGGCTCCTGCAGGAGGTCGCGCGGCGGGTATTCATAGGTGTCGGCCGTCGGCGTCGCGAGGGTGACCTGGAACGGCCGGGCGCGCGAAAGCACCGACGAGGGCGTTTCGCGGACGGGTTCGACGACCGCGGCGGGCGTAACGGCCACGGGAGCCGGCCTTGCCTCGACGAGGGCCGGAACGGCTTCCACGGTCTCGATGACCGGCGCGGCTTCGGCGACCACCGGCACAGCCTTGATTTCGGGAACGGCAACGGTCTCGACGGCCACCTGACGCGTCATGGCCGACCGGCAATCGACGACGCGGTAGAGGGAGGCGACGGAGACCGGCTCCTCGCGCGGCGTTTCGGCCGGGCGGGCCGGCATCGTGGCGACGGGCGCCGGCGTCGGCAACGTCATGCGCACGACGGACACCGCCGGACGCGCCGGGGCGATGGAAACGCTCTTCTCGGGAACCATGGTTTCCCAGAAGGCGTGGTCGGAAAGATGGGCGAAGCGGCTGATCGCCTCCTGCACGCTCGCCTTCGCGACCGGCCGGGCGGACGTGAATGCGGGAGCCTGTGCCGGCACGGCGGGCTTGAAGACGACGGCAGCATCGGCCGGAACCGCATTCTGGCGGGCCGCGATGACGGCCTGCACGAACTGCGGAACGGGATCGGCCGCGGCGGCGGTTGCCGGGACCTGCTCCTCCTCGAAGCGGCGGCGGCGTTCTTCCAGCGCTTCGCGCAGGCGCAGCAGGAGCTCGGCCTGCGTCAGCTGCGGCTGGGGCTGCGGAGCCGGAGCGGCTTCGGGCTGCGGGTTCTGGGACTGGGAAACCGGGAACTGGGGAACTGGGGACTGCTGCACCTGGGGTGTCTCTGCTTGCATTTCTGTGGGAGCCTGCCGGGCGGGCTCTTCGATGATCGGTTCGGCTTTGGCGGCCTCTTCCTCGATCCGGGCTGCGACCTTGTCGGGCGTGCGCGTGAAGCGGACATTGGGCGCCAGATAGAAGTGGCTCTCCCATGTTCCGTCGGCATATTGGCCGGGATCGTAGCCGCGCAGGATCGGCGAGCGGAAGCGCGGCCGATAGTGGTCGTCGTTGGCGACCGGCTCGCTTTCGCCGTGCCACGCCTCCTCTTCCGGGGGCGTTTCGGTCAGGGCGTTGTTTTCATATGGATAATGCGACGACGCATCGTCGTTTTCCCCTTCGGTCTCGAGGACGGGATAGAAGTTTGTTCTGGAAATACGCATGAACCTGAAATCTCGACGATCATTGCCGATGGGGATGCGTAGATGGTTAGGAAATGAAGGTTAACAATGTCTTTGGAGAGCGGCAGAATCTGTTTGCATTCCCGCGCCGAGGCACCTTCCGCCATCGCTCCGAGGGCCGAAAGCCCCCGCGTCCGGTCGCTACGGGCGTTTGCGCCGGCCGGAAAAATTTCTCCGGCCTGCACGACGATATGGGACGCGGCTCGGATCACTCCCCGGCGGCGGGCTGGCCTTCGGCTGCCTCCGGCTCGCTTGGCGCCTCGGGGGGCACGTCCGGATTGCCTTCCGCCCGGTCGCGGTGGAGCGCCGCGCGGGCGAGCAACATCAGCGTGACCGGCGTCGTGACCGTGACGAAGATGCCGATGAGGATCTCGTGCACGACGGGGCGTGTCGCCAGCACCGTGAAGAAGATCATCGAGGCCATGACGATGCCGCTCGTGCCCCAGCTCGTGCCGAGGGTCGGCGCATGGATGCGCTCGTAGAACGTCTTCAGACGCAGGAAGCCGATGGTGCCGATCAGCGTCAGCCCCGAGCCGATGACGAGGAAGAGGGAAACGAGGAGCGCCGCCCAGTCCGGCAGGTCGCCCGCATGCTCGATGGTGCTCATTCGATCACCTCCCCGCGCATCAGGAACTTGGCGAGCGCGACCGTCGCGACGAAGCCGAGCATGCCGATGACCAGCGAGGCCTCGAAATAGATGATCTTGCCGGTGCGCATGCCGAATACCATCAGGAGCAGCATGGAGTTGACATAGAGCGTGTCGAGCGCCAGCACGCGGTCCTGCGCGCGCGGGCCGCGGGACATGCGCAGCGCCGCCAGCGCCATGGCGAGCGCCAGGCAGATCTGCGCGAAGGTGACGGACCAGGCGAGGATCGTTTGGCTCATGCGAAAATCTCCAGCAGCAAGGCCTCGTAGCGGCCCTTGATCAGGGCCTGCCATTCCGCCTCGTCGACGAGGTCGAGCACATGGATCAGCACCGTCCGGTTCAGCGAGTTGTATTCGAGCCAGGCCGTGCCCGGCGTGCTCGTCACCACCACGGCAAGCACGGCAAGCGCCGTCGGGTTTTCCAGCTCGAGCGGCACGGTGATGAAGCCGGCCTTGTGATGCGGCTTCCTGCCGCTGACGAGGATCGAGGCGACGGCGATGTTCGAGCGCACGATGTCGTATAGCACGATGCCGATCAGCTTGGGCAGCAGGTACCATTTCGGCAGCCGCGGCTTGACGGGGCGCAGCGCCGCCATGCCCCAGGAGGCGAAGACCGAGACGATGCAGCCAAGGATGAGATGGCCGAGCGTGAAGCCGTTGAGGGCCAGCCACATGACGACGAGCGAGGCGGAAAGGAGCGGATAGGGCAGCATGTCAGATCCCTCCCCCGCCGTCCGGTCCGCTCGGTTCGGCAATTCCGGCGCGGCGGGCATTGATCACGGCGTCGATATAGGTGGCGGGCTGCTGCAGGTTGCGGACGGTCTCCTCCATGTAGCTCATGGCGGGGCCGGCCTTGACGGTGAGCGCCAGCGTCAGCGCGATCAGCAGCATGACCGGCGCCATCTCCATGACGAGCACGCGCGGCACGGTGCCTTCCATCGATGCCCAGAAGGTACGGATGCCGGCGCGGGTCATGGAGATCAGCGCGGCAAGGCCGGAAAGGATCAGCAAGCCGACGATCCACCACACCGAGGCGGGGATCGGCCCCTCCGCCGCGACATTCGTGCCGATCATGCCGGTCAGCATGGCGAACTTCGCCACGAAGCCGGACAGCGGCGGCAGGCCGGACAGGAGGATGCCGCAGGCGGCAAAGCAGATGCCGAGCACCGCGATTGTCCCCGGCATGGTGACGCCGACCTCGACCTCCTGATCCTCCTCGTCCGCATCGCCATAGGCTTCCATGGTGACGGCGAGAACCGAGGCGCCCGCGTCCTGGCCGCGCTCGACGAGCTCGATGAGCAGGAAGAAGGCGCCGATCGTCAGCGTCGAGCTGACCATGTAGAACAGCGCGCCCGCCGTCACCACGCCGTTGTTGAGGCCGAGCACCGCCAGCAGCGTGCCGGAGGAGACGAGCACGGAATAGCTCGCCAGCCGCCCGAGCGCCTGCGAGGCGAGCACGCCGATGGTGCCGAAGGCGATGGTCGCCATGCCGCCATAGAGCAGCACGTTGAGGCCGAGCCCGGCGGACGCCCCCTGCCCGAAGACGAGCAGCGACAGGCGCAGGATGACATAGATGCCGACCTTGCTCATGATGGCGAAGATGCCGGCGACCGGGGCCGTCGCGGCGCTGTAGGCGCCCGGCAGCCAGAAGTTCAGCGGCCACATGCCGGCCTTGATGAGGAAGACGACGCCGAGGATGGCGGCGCCCGCCTCCAGCAGCATGCGCCGCTCGCCCTCGATCTCGCCGATGCGCACGGCAAGATCGGCCATGTTGAGCGTTCCCGCCGAGCCATAGATGGCGCTGACGCCGATGAGGAAGCAGAGCGCGGCGGCGAGATTGACGGCGATGTAGTGCATGCCCGCCTTGACGCGCATGGAGCCGGAGCCGTGCATCAGGAGGCCGTAGGACGCGGCGAGCATGACCTCGAAGAAGACGAAGAGGTTGAAGAGGTCGCCGGTCAGGAACGCGCCGTTCAGCCCCATCAGCAGGAACTGGAACAGCGAGTGGAAATGCGCGCCCGCCGTGTGCCAGCGCGCAAGCGCATAGACAAGCGTCGGGATCGCCAGGATCGAGGCCAGCACGAGCATCAGGGCGGAAAGCCGGTCGGCGACGAGCACGATGCCGAAGGGCGCCGGCCAGTTGCCGAGGAGATAGACGCCCTCGAAACTGTCCGCGCCGCTGCCATTGCCAGCAAGCCGGAAGAGGCTGAAGGCGACGGCGGCGAGCGCAAGGCACGAGACGACGCTGATCATCGCCTTCACGACGCGCTCGCGCTCGTCGAAGAAGAGAAGGAGCGCGCCCGCGACGAGCGGGATGAGGATCGGCGCGATGATGAGGTGTTGCTGCCAGCCGCTCATTTCGGCTGCTCCCTGCCGTCGACATGATCCGTGCCGGTGAGGCCCCGGGCCGCGAGCAGCACGACGAGGAAGAGCGCGGTGGTGGCGAAGCCGATAACGATGGCAGTCAAAACGAGCGCATGCGGCACGGGGTCCGTCATCGTCGAGATCGGCACGCCCTCCTCCAGCAGCGGGGCCGCATTGGACTTCACGCCGCCGACGCCGAAGATGAAGAGATTGACCGCATAGGACAGCAGCGAGAGGCCGATGATGACCTGATAGGTGCGCGGGCGCAGGATGAGCCAGACGCCCGAGCCCGTCATGATGCCGATACCGAGGGAAAGGATGAGTTCCATCAGGCGTCCTCCGCCTTGGGGGCTTCGAGACTGCGGACCCGATGCGTTCGTATGGACTGGTGGGCGAGCGCGATGAGGATCAGCACCGTCGCGCCCACGACGAGAGAGAAGACGCCGAGATCGAACAGCAGGGCGCTGGCGGCCGGCACCTTGCCGATGAACGGCAATTCTATGTATTGCGAATGGGTGGTCAGGAACGGATAGCCGAAGAGCCAGGAGCCGAGCCCGGTCGCGGCGGCGATCACCAGGCCGAATCCCATCCAGCGCAGCGGCAGGATGCGCAGCCGGTCCTCCGCCCAGCGCACCCCGCCGGCGAGATATTGCAGCAGGAAGGCGATGGCCATCGTCACGCCGCCCGCGAAGCCGCCGCCCGGCAGGTCATGCCCGCGCAGGAAGAGGTAGATCGCGAAGGTGATGACGACCGGGAACATCCACTGCATGATCACCGAAGGCACCAGCAGGTAGTCGCGCACCGTGTCGCCGGCCGAGCGCTCGGGGCGTTCGGCGTCAAAGGCCGCCTGGATGCGCTGCTGTTCCGGCTTTTCCACGCTGTCGGGCGCGGGACGGAAGCGGCGCAGCAGCGCGAAGACCGTCAGCGCCACGATGGCCAGCACCGCGATCTCGCCCATCGTGTCGAAGCCGCGGAAGTCGACGAGGATGACATTGACGACATTGCGCCCGCCGCCTTCCGTATAGGCCTTTTCCAGGAAATAGCTGGCGATCGCGTCGGGAACCGGCTGCTTCATGATGGCATAGGAGAAGAGGAACATGCCGAAGCCGCAGGAAATGGCGAGCACGAAGTCGCGGAAGCGGCGGCCGCGCGCGGCGAGCGAGACGGCATTGTCGATCTTTTCCCAGCGCTTGGGCAGCCAGCGCAGGCCGAGCAGCAGGAGGACCGTCGTGACGATCTCCACGACGAGCTGGGTGATGGCAAGGTCGGGCGCCGAAAGCCACACGAAGGTAATGCAGGTGGTGATGCCCGCCCCGCCGAGAAGAACGAGCGCCGCGAGGCGATGATGCTTCGCCTGGTAGGCCGCGCCTAGCGCGCAGAAGGCGCCGATGCACCAGACCGCCGCGAAGATGGGGTCGGCATCGCCGAAGACCGGGCCCTTGGGCGAGAAGCCCGCCAGGTAGAGCGGAACGACGCCGGCGAGCAGCCCGGCGGCGGCGACGAGACGAAGCTGCGGCTGGAGGTTGCGCGTGCCCAGATGGCTTTCGAGGTAGCGTGCCCATTTCCACGATACCGTGACCAGCACGCGCTCGAAGATGCGCTGGCCGCGAAGGTGCCGGAAGAGCGGCGGGCCGTCGTCGCATCTGGCGAGGTAATCCTTCAGCACCACATAGAGAACCACGCCGCCGACAAGCGCGATCAGGCTCATGATGAGCGGCGTGTTGACGCCGTGCCAGATGGCGAGGCTGTATTCCGGCGTGCGCTCGCCGAGGACGGATACCACCGCGGAATGCAGGAACGGCCCGATCGACAGGCTCGGGATGATGCCGACGACGAGGCAGGCGAGCACGAGGAACTCGATGGGGAAACGCATCCAGTGCGGCGGCTCGTGCGGCTTCGGCTTCGGCAGGTCCGTCGGCGCGGGGCCGAAGAAGACCGTGTGGATGAAGCGGAGCGAATAGGCGACGGAGAAGGCGCCGGCGAGCGTGGCGACATAGGGCAGGATGCGGTCGAGCACGGAATCGGCATGCGTTTCCACCGCCTCGGCGAAGAACATTTCCTTGGAGATGAAGCCGTTGAGCAGCGGCACGCCCGCCATCGCCGCGCTCGCCACCATGGCGAGTGTCCCAGTTATCGGCAGGTATCTGAAGAGGCCGCTCAATCGTCGCATGTCGCGTGTGCCGGTCTCGTGGTCGATGATGCCCGCGGCCATGAAGAGCGAGGCCTTGAAGGTGGCGTGGTTCATCATGTGGAAGATCGCAGCGACCGCCGCGACCGGGCTGCCGAGGCTGAGCAGCGTGGTGATGAGGCCGAGATGGCTGATCGTCGAATAGGCGAGCAGGCCCTTGAGGTCCTGCTGGAACATCGCGAAATAGGCGCCGAGAAGCAGCGTGCTGATGCCGGCGATGCCGACCAGCATGAACCATTCATAGGTGCCGGAAAGCGCGGGCCACAGCCGCACCAGCAGGAAGACGCCCGCCTTCACCATGGTTGCCGAGTGAAGATAGGCCGAGACCGGCGTCGGCGCGGCCATGGCGTTCGGCAGCCAGAAATGGAACGGCACCTGCGCGCTCTTGGTCAGCGCGCCGATCAGGATCAACAGCAGCGCGGTGAGATAGAGCGGGTGCGCCTTGATCTTATCGCCCGCCGCCAGCACCGCGTCGAGGTCGTAGCTGCCGACGATATGGCCGAGCACCAGCAGCCCGGCGAGCAGGCAGAATCCGCCGATGCCGGTGATCGTCAGCGCCATGCGCGCGCCGTCGCGGGCTGCGGCGTTGTGATGCCAGTAGCTGATCAGGAGGAAGGAGAAGATGCTCGTCAGTTCCCAGAACACCGAGAGCAGGATGATATTGCCCGACACGACGATGCCGAGCATCGAGCCCATGAAGGCGAGGAGGAAGGAGAAGAAGCGCGGAACGGGATCTTCTTCCGACATGTAATAGCGCGCATAGAGCACGACGAGGCAGCCGATGCCGGTGATGAGCATGGCGAAAAGCCAGGCGAAACCGTCCATGCGCAGGGTGACGTTCAGGCCGAGCTGGGGCAGCCATTCGAGGTCGAGCCGCACCTTCCCGCCGTTGCGCACCGCGGGGTAGAGGATCGCGGTCAGGACGAAGCCCGCAAGGGTCACGGCGCCCGACATGCGGGCCGCCAGCACGCGGGAATCCGTCCGCAGCAGAATGGTCGCGGCAAGGCTTCCCAGGAAGGGAAGGCAGACCAGCAGGACCAGTATGGTTTCACCTGTCATCGTTTGATCGATCGCTTTCGAACGTCAGAGCTTCTCTCGGCCGCGCATCGGCCGCATTGGGAAGACCGCGCGATCGAGGGTCGATCAGGCGGCCGTCAGGCGAATTCCGTCGGAGGGGCACGAGCCCCTCGCGCTTCAAGACCGCCATTGCGCGGCCGGAACGGCGTAAGCACGGCCAGGACGGCGCGGGGTCCGGCAAACCGGTGCGCCGTCTCCGCGGGAATGCAGGCGTGGTCGAGGCCGGCGCCGTCGAACGACACGATCTTGCCGGCGACCGCACGCTTGCGGCAGTCTTTCTCGACAGGAACGGATGACTGGCCCACAGTCTTCAGCGTGCCGGTGCGAAACAGTATCGAAGCGGCGCTGGCGGTAGGCGGAATCGAAAGGGCGGACACCACCAGCAGAAGACAGGTTAGCGCGGTGCAGAGAAGGCGGAAAGCCCGACGAAATGGTCGATGCTGTTGCCCTGTTGCTGCCAAACGCCTTGCCTCTCGATATCGCGGTCCGTCTTGAAGATTCCTTCATGCGGACAATACGTTGGCGGGATTGACGCTGTCCACCCGAAAGCGTGAAACTTTTCCAAAATTGTGCCGATTTTCTGCGTCGGTTGGATGATTTTTCTCTCTGCGACACAATGGCCGGCCCGCGGCGCGGCCTTCGGCTTGAAGGCCCGCCTCTTTGGGCGCATCCTGTTTTTGCGAATCGCATGAGGCAGACCCGCTCCGCACGAGCTCTTCGCCCGGAGGCATGGCGCGCCGAATATCCGGGCCTGCCGGACCATCCCGGCCGCCCGGCGAATACCGTGCCGGGCTCCTGCCTGCCGGCACGGCGTCAGTTCACTCTTGAAGGGGATCAGCGATGACGGATGCGCGAAGGGAATGGATCAGCAAAAGGGCCTATTCCATCTGGGAGGAAACCGGCCGGCCGCATGGACATGACGGGGAGCACTGGGCGCAAGCCGTGCGCGAACGCGAGGAATTCGAACGCCTGGCACCGGAGGCAAGGCCCGCGACCGCGAAGAAACCGCTGATCGAAATCTCGGCGAAGGCGAAGAAGGCCGAGACCGCCAAGCCGAAGAAGAAGGCGGATTCCACCGCGGAAAAGCCGGTCCCCGCCAAGCCGGCAAAGGCAAAGGCGCTCAAGACGGCGGCGAACAGCAAACCGATCTGAACCCGGCCGCGGCACTTGGCCTCTTGGAGGCGGGCGCAAAGCACTCTATCTGAGCGGCAAGACGTTCTTTCACGAGGTGCCCGTGCGCTCGCTCTATATGGCCGCCGGCCTGCTGATGACGGCGCTCGGCATTATCGGCGCCTTCCTGCCGCTGTTGCCGACGACGCCCTTCCTGCTGGTCGCCGTCTGGTGCTTCTCGCGCTCCTCGCCGCGCCTCGAGCAATGGCTGCTCGACCACCCCACGCTCGGCCCGCCCTTGACGAACTGGCGGCGGGAGGGCGCAATCGCGGGCCGCACCAAGGCCATCGCCATCTGTCTCATCGCCGCAAGCTACGG
The DNA here is from genome assembly GCF_055330205.1 of Shinella sp. R2-11. Classification (NCBI taxonomy): domain Bacteria; kingdom Pseudomonadati; phylum Pseudomonadota; class Alphaproteobacteria; order Hyphomicrobiales; family Rhizobiaceae; genus Shinella; species Shinella sp. R2-11. Next base: position 290,827 of record NZ_JBVAPC010000003.1, read on the forward strand.
CTTCTTCTGGTATCGCACGGACCCCTCGCCCGTGCTCGCGGTCAGCGTCGGGCTCATCCTCTCGGCAAGCGCGCTCTTCATTCTCACCCGTCCCCTTCCGAAGAAGGGCTGAGGGCATGACGGGGAAGGACGACGCGCCCGTCATCGTCTGGTTCCGCAAGGACCTGCGCACCGATGACAATGCCGCCCTCTCGGCCGCGGCCGAAACGGGCCGTCCCGTGATCGCGCTCTATATCCGCGAGCCTGCGGAACTTGGGACGGGGCCGCTCGGTGCGGCACAGGCCTGGTGGCTTCACCATGCGCTGGCCTCCCTTGCCGCGACGCTGGAGGAACTCGGCTCGCCGCTCGTCCTTCGCAGCGGCGATGCACATGCGGTGCTCGACCACGTCATCGGAGAGACGGGAGCGGACACCGTCCACTGGAACCGCCGGCACGATCCGGCGGGCATCGCCGTGGATACGCCCATCAAGGCGGCCTTGAAGGCGCGCGGCCTTGCCGTCAGGAACTTTGCGGGCCAGTTGCTGCACGATCCGATGCGCCTCATGACAGGCGAGAAGAAACCATACCGCGTCTACACCCCCTTCTGGAAGGCGCTGGAGCGCGAGGGCGAGCCGCACGAGCCCGTCGACGCACCGGAAAGGCTCCACGCTCCGAAGCGGCTCCCGCAATCCGAAGCCTTGGACGACTGGGCGCTACTACCCGAAAAGCCGGACTGGGCCGCCGCCTTCGGCGAGGTCTGGACGCCCGGCGAGAAGGCGGCGCGCGAGCGGCTCGACACCTTCGTCGACGGCCCGATCGAGGACTACAAGACCCGCCGCGACCGTCCTGCCATCGACGCGACATCCCTGCTGTCGCCGCATCTCGCATCGGGCGAAATCTCCCCTGCCCGCATCTGGCACGCGACACGCGGCCTCGGAGTGCCGCGGGAGGATGTGATTCATTTCCGCAAGGAGCTCGCCTGGCGGGAATTCTGCCACCACCTGCATTTCCATTTCCCGGCCCTTGCGCAAAGGAACTGGAACGGCCGCTTCGACGATTTTCCGTGGGAGGGGAGCGACAGGGACTTCGATCTCTGGACGAAGGGCATGACGGGCTATCCCATCGTCGATGCCGGCATGCGGCAGCTCTGGCGGCACGGCTGGATGCACAATCGCGTGCGCATGATCACCGCCTCCTTCCTCGTCAAGCATCTCATGATCGACTGGCGGCGCGGCGAGAAATGGTTCCGCGACACGCTGGTGGATGCCGATGCCGCATCGAACCCGGCGAACTGGCAATGGGTGGCGGGCTCCGGCGCGGACGCCTCGCCCTTCTTCCGCATCTTCAACCCGATCCTGCAGGGCGAGAAATTCGACCCGGACGGCACCTATGTCCGCACCTTCGTGCCGGAACTGCGGGAACTGGACTCCGCCTGGATCCACAAGCCCTTCGATGCGCCGGAAAGCGCGCTCGCCGAGGCGGGCGTGGAACTCGGAAGGACCTATCCGAAGCCCATCGTCGACCATGCAAGAGCGCGTCAGCGAGCGCTCGCCGCCTACAAGGCGCTGAAAAGCGATTGACCTATTCGCGGCCGTCGAGCACCGAGGCAATGAACGAGACGAACGCCTCCCCCGCCGCCGCCAACGGCCCGCTATTGTCGATCACGACCGTATCGGCCGCCACCACGATCTCCGGTGCGGCCCGTTCCAGCCGCTCCGCGACCGCTTCGGCGCTCTCCCGTCCGCGGGCGGCGAGCCTTGCGGCAAGAACGTCCGGCCGCGCCGTGATCAGCACGACCTTCAGGCGCTGATAGGCATCGGCGAAGGCCGGCAGCGCGGAGCGGCTGCCATTGGCGACCAGCGTCACGCCGCTTGCAAGCTGCGCATGCGTTTCGCCGGGAATGCCGTAGGAGAGGCCGTGCGCATCCCACGATACCGCGAAGCCGCCCTCGGCCTCAAGGCGGCGAAAGCTCTCGGTGTCGATGGCCTGATGCGCCTCGCCGCCGGCATCCGCCGGGCGGGTGATCGCCCGCCGCACGAAACCGAGGCGCGCCTCGCCGGCAAAACGGCGCGCGGCATAGGCCATGACACTGTCCTTGCCGGCCCCGCTCGGGCCGACGACGACGACCATGGTGCCGGCTGCAGCCGCCACGCTCATGCCACCCGCCTGCCCTGGCGCCATACCGAGCGGACGACGGGAACGCCGGAAGGCCGGCGGACGCGCACGATGTCGGCGCGAAGGCCTTTCGCGATGGCCCCGCGGTCGTCGAGGCCGACGGTGCGGGCCGGCGTCGTCGAGACCATGGCGATCGCCTTCGGCAGGTCCATACCCTCGTCGGCGAGGATGAAGGGCGCGTGCATGAGGCTGAAAGGCACGTAATCCGAGGAGAGAACGTCGAGCACGCCGAGGCCGGCAAGGTCGCGGGCGGCGATATTGCCGGAATGCGACCTGCCGCGCACGACGTTGGGCGCGCCCATCAGGACACTCATGCCCGCCCCGTGCGAGGCCTTCGCCGCCTCGATGCTGGTCGGGAATTCGGCAAGGCGGATGCCGTAGCCGATGGCCTCCTCGACATGGTCCAGCGTCGCATCGTCATGGCTGGCGATGGAGATGCCGCGCGCGGCGCAGGAAGCGGCGATGGCGTCGCGGTGCGGCTTGGCATAGCGGGCGGAAAGGTCCTGCTGGCGCTTGCAGAAGGCGTCGAATTCCTCGTCCGTGAGGCCGCGCTTCTTCTTGTGGTAGAGGATGTACTGGTCCAGCGTCTGGAACTGCCGCTGGCCGGGCGCATGGTCCATCAGCGAGACAAGGCGCACGAGCGGGTCGTCCTCGAACTCCTCGTAATGGTCGAGCACATTGTCGGTCGAGACCTCGCAGCGCAGGTGGATGAGGTGCTCGGCGCGCAGGCGGTCCTCGTTCTGCGCCCCGGCGATCGCATCGGCCATGGCGCGCATCTCGCCCTTCTCGAAGCCGCTCTCCCCGTCCGATCCCATGCGCAGACAGTCGAAGACCGTGGTGATGCCGGAGGTGACGACCTGGGCGTCATGCGACTGGATCGCGGCCGTCTTTTCCCAGCGCACGCCGGGACGCGGCGAGTAATGGGCTTCGAGGTGGTCGGTATGGAGCTCGACGAGGCCGGGAAGGAGGTAATCGCCTTCCATGTCCTCGCCGGCCGCGGAGGGACCTTCGGAAATGTCGGCGACGAGGCCGTCCCGCAGCACCAGCGTGCCGTCGAGGATCCGGTCCTCCAGCACGATGCGGGCATTGGAAAGAACGGTTTCGCGGGTCATGTCATGCGGTCTTTCTGCTGACGGCTCCACCGAGCGGGAAGAGCGAATGGACGGTGAAATCGGCGCCGCGCGCGGCCTCCCGGAAGAGCGCGAGGCCGCTGACCGGCAACGGACGGCCGTGGAATTCGGCGAAATGATCGAGCAGCACGCTTGCGACAGCCTCGCGGCGCTCGGCCGGAACGCGCCCCGTCAGCGTCATGTGGAAACGGAACTCGTCGAAGACGTAGGGATAGCCCCACTGGACGAGGTTCTGGCGCTCGGCGGCGTTCAGCTCGTCGGGCTTGCGGCGGGCGATGTCGGCGGAGGTGAGCGGCGCACGGAAACGCTCGAAGCGGCGCACCACCTCGCCGGCAAAACTTTGCAGTTCATCGCAATGATCGCCGGGCACCAGCGCGAAGAAGGAGCCGAGCCGGCCGACGACGACTTCGGGAATATCGAAGGGGTCGGCTTCGGAAACGAAACGGCCGATCTCGGCCACGAGTTCGGCCTCATTGCGGCCCTCGGCCAGCGTGAAGGGCGCCTTCAGCGTCGCGTGGAAGCCGTAGCGCCGCGGATCGGCGGTCAAGCCCGCGAGAGAAGCCGCATCGAAACCTGCCGTCGCCGGCTGATCGAGCGCAGCGCCGGTAAAGGCGTTGCGCCCGAGCCAGCGCTGGGCGGCAAGGGTCAGCGGGTCGCTTGCAGGCGGAGTGAAGTAGAGGGCGTAACGCAAGGGCTCGTTCCTGTAATGCTCGTTCGGTGCCGACCGGAGGCGGCGCCGAATCTGAAAGGTCATCTGTGGCAGCATCATGCCGCCACGCGTTCAACGCGCCGGCGTGCCCGTCAGGCGATGGCGCAAGATATTCGAAATGCCGTTTAAAGGCCCGGAAACCCGGGCATCATGGAGGCAACCTTCTCCCTGTCCGCATCGCCCAAAGCTTAGGCCCCCTGCCCCGAAGATCGTTGCAGAATAGGCATTCGATTCCCAGCAATAATGTGTCCGGGAGACAACGAAGGGCATGATCCGGGTCGACACGATAGCGTTGCACGGCGACGGGCGCGGCACTGCCATGGAAGAACCCGCCGAGAGCATGGCATCGCCTCGCCGGATCGAAAGGCCTTCACTTCGCGCCCACACGACCGCATCCGGCTTGCCTTCGCAGGCAGATACATCGCTTTCCGCAGCTATCCATGGCTCGTTTTAGGCGGCCGGAATGACGTGGGTGTGACGCAGAATAATCGCGGGGACGAAATGGGAGAAATGGTGTCAGATCGGTGTTCCCGCGCGCCTTGCGATGAATAACGGCAGCCTCGGCGACACCGGTCTTCGGATCATATGCATCGGTCGTCTCGCGCACGCGCCTCGCCCAACCGTATCCGGTTGACGACGAGGCGAGAGGCAAAATCGGGTAGGTTGCGTCAGTTGGCCGTACCGTCCGGTGTCACACTCTGGCTGTCGCCGCCGGTGCTGGATTGCGGGGTGGGGTCACGGTCCGTCGGCACGGTTTGGCCGTTGCCGGCGCTGTTGTCCGTCGTTCCGCCGGCCGGCGTCTGGTTGCCATCGGTCGTCGAGGTGGTTTGCGACGCGTCGGTCGGCGCCGAGGGATCGGTCTTCTGGCCCCAGAACTCCACCGCGCCCCAAACGAGGAAAACGAGCACGAGGCTGACACCGAGCACCTTCAGAACGGGCCAGCCGGGGCCGCCCTGCCGGACCTCCCGCGCGGCATATTCCTTGCGCTCGGGGTCGTGGGTGCGGGTCAGCGGATCGCCGCGCTCGTCCTGCTGGTGGGTCATGGCTTGCACTCCCTGATCGTTCAGTCGGGGAGGAAACTGGCCGTGGAGCGGAAAAGTTCCGTTCTCAGGCCTCCGCCGGCCCGTCCAGCCCGAGGCCCTCGAGCAGCCGGCGCTGGCGCAGGAGAAGCTGGGCGAGCGCGGCAACGTCCCCCTTCGCCGGTTGATGCGTCGTGCCCTCGGCCACCGCTTCCACGATGGCTTCCAGCGTGTCCGTGATCTCGCGGGAGACGTCATGCAGCTCGACGAAATGCGGATCGCTTGCCGCGGTGGCCAGCGTCGCCGTCGTGACCCGACCTATGCCCTGCGGCACCTTCGCGCCGGCATCGACATAGCCGTCCGGCAGGTCGCCCTTGAGGTTGCCGATCCGCCGGTAGCGGATGGCATCGATGATCTGGTCGACCGCCTGGCAGGCGCCGGCGACGCGGGAGGGATGGTCGGTATCGGCCGCGGCATGCGGCAGGAGCTCAAGCTTGCCGGGATGGCGCTCGGCAAGCTTCAGATAGGGCAGCATCGGCCCGCTGAGCGCGCCGCTCGTCGCGTTCCGGAAGAGGTCCGCATCGATGGCGGCGTGGCGTATCTGCCCCGCGGCCAGCGCCCGGTCGAGCGCCGCGCTATCCACCACCTCGCCGCGGTCGTAGTTGACGAGCACGGCCCCGCGGTTCATCGCCGAGAGCACGACCTCGCCGATCATGCCGGCATTGGCGTAAAGGCGTGTCTCCTCGTCGAGCCGGCCGAGGCCGACATGGACGGAGAGCACGTCCGCGCCCTCTGCCGCCGCGACGGGCGTCTCGGCATAATCGAAGCCCTCCGCCTCGATCCATTGCCGGTGCCGGGCGCGGGCATGGACGACCACATGCATGCCGAAGGCACGGGCGAGCTTTGCCACCTCGCGGCCGATATTGCCGTAGCCGAGCACCGCCATCCGCTGACCCTCGAGCTTGGCGGTGGGGTAAGACTTGAGGTCACGGCCGGTATCGAAATCGCCGGCGGCAACGCGCTGGTGCAGGAGTTCCACCGGCAGGTCCGGCGTCACCTTGAGGATCGCCTTCATCACCATCTGCGCCGTGGCGCGGCTGTTGATGCCGGGCGTGTTCATCAGGGCGGCCGTGCCGCCCTCGCCATTGCCGCCGCCCCAGGAGGCAGAGCCCATATTGCCGGTGCCTGCGCCGATGCGCACGCCTCCGAGCGGAAAGACCGCCTGCCGCGGAATGAAGGTCGCCGCCGCGATCAGCGCGTCATAGCGGCCGTCCGCGGTCTGGGCGATGATCTCCGCTTCGCCGCTAAGGTCGGGCTGGTAGAAGAAGTGGATGCCGGGCGGCAATTCCTCACGCTGGTAGGCGGCTTCGTGGAACGCGCCGCCCTTCGCCTCGATATACGCCCGGACCTCGCCCGGATCGGGCTTGCCTTCCGCATCGAAACGCAGGCCGATCAGGTCGGCGATCAGGACCTTGTAGGCGCGCTGCGGATCGTCCAGCCGTTCTTCGTCCGCAAAAGCTGCTTGCTGATCCTGCATGGCGCCCCTCCCTGCCCTTTCCGCTTTCGTAGGCGAGATTTCGAAGGGGGGCAAGCCGCCGGGCAGCAGGGCGAAAGCACCGTGGACGGCCAGAACCGCCCTATTGCCCGGCCGTCATACGGCCGTCATAAAGACCGGCGGAAAAGGATTTCTCATGACGTCTCGCGCCTTCACCACCATCGAAAACGAATGGATCACGCTTGCCGATGGCACGCGGCTCGCCGCGCGCATCTGGATGCCGGAAGGCGCGGAGGCCGATCCCGTTCCCGCCGTCTTCGAGTTCCTGCCCTATCGCAAGGGCGATGGAACGAGCCCGCGCGACGAATCGACCTATCCCGTCTTCGCCGCGGCCGGCATTGCGGGCGTGCGCGTCGATATCCGCGGCTCGGGCGAATCCGACGGCGTCATCGACGGCGAATATACGCCGATGGAGCTTGCCAATGCCTGCGAATTGATCGCCTGGATCGCCGCGCAGCCCTGGTCGAACGGGTCCGTCGGCATGATGGGCATTTCCTGGGGCGGCTTCAACTGCCTGCAGGTCGCGGCCTTGAAGCCGCCGGCATTGAAGGCGGTCATCTCCATCGCCTCCACCGTCGACCGTTACAACGACGACATCCATTACAAGAACGGCACGCACCTTTCCGCCCAGCTTTCCTGGGCCGCGACCATGCTGGCCTACCAGTCGCGCTCGCCCGATCCTCAGATCGTCGGCGCGCGCTGGCGGGACATGTGGATGGAACGGCTGGAGAACGAGCCCTTCTTCCTGGAGGAATGGCTGCAGCACCAGCGCCGCGACGCCTTCTGGGAGCACGGCTCCATCTGCGAGGACTTCGCCGGCTTTCCCGTCCCCGCCCTCGTCATCGCCGGCTGGGCGGACGGCTACCGCAGCACGCCGCTGAAGGCGGTCGAGGGGATCGGCGAAAAGGCCAAGGCACTGATCGGACCGTGGGTCCACAAATATCCGCACTTCGCCTGGCCGAAGCCCCGCATGGATTTCCACGCCGAGGCCATCGCGTGGTGGAACCGCTGGCTGCGCGGCGAGGAGAACGGCGCGGAAGACATCCCGCAGGTGCGCGCCTATATCCAGGACGCTCCCCGCCCGGCACTGCGCCGCGATTTCGATCCCGGCTTCTGGATCGCCAAGGATCGCTGGGAGACGCCGGACATGGCGGAATTCCATGTCGGCCGACATGGCGCGCTCATGCCCGGCCAGCCGGTGGCCGGCGCCCCGGCCGACGACCGCTTCCTGAAATCGCCGCTCGACACCGGCATCATGGCCGGCGAGTGGTTCACGCTGAAGCCCGATGCGGAAATGGCGCTCGACCAGCGGCTCGACGATACGGGCTCCCTCGTCGTCGAGACCTTACCGCTTGCCGAAGCGCAGGATTTCCTCGGCCAGCCGGTGCTGGAGCTGGAGGTGGCGACGCAGGTCGAGGTCGTCAATCTCTGCGCCCGCCTCGTCGATATCCACCCCGACGGGACGGCGACGCGCGTCACCTTCGGCGTCATCAACCTTGCCCATCGCAACGGCAATGCGGAACCCTATGCCATGCCCAAGGGCCGGAAGGTGCGCATCCGCCTCGTGCTCGACGCGATGGGCTACCGCTTCCGCGCGGGGCACCGCATCCGCCTGTCGCTCTCGACCTCCTACTGGCCGATGGTGCTGCCGCCGCCGGTCGATGCCGGCGTGACGCTCGACCTTGCCTCGCTCGGCCTTGCCTTGCCGAAGCTCGGCGAGCACCGGGTCGTCTCCCTTCCCGAGCCGGAAAATCCTAATCCCCTGCCCACCTATATCGAACTCTCCCCGCCGGAGACCGCGCGGGGCGTCGAGCGGGACCTGACGAACGGCCTCACGGAATATTCGATCTACGAGGATACCGGCCTCTACGAGCATCCCGGCACGGGGCTTGCGACGCGCCAGGTGCGCGACGAACTGTGGTCGATTGCCGGGAACGATCCGCTCTCGATGACCGGAACCGCGGTCTGGACCTGCGACATGCAGCGGCCCGGCTGGTTCGTGCGCACCGTCTCGACCGCCACCATCGCCTGCACGGCGCGCGACTGGGTGATCTCGGCCCATGTCCGCGCCTTCGAGGGCGAGGCGCAGATCTTCGAGAAGTCATTCGGAACGGCGATCCCGCGCGACTTCATGTGATGCTTTAACCAATCAGTGGAAGTCGCGGGATTTGACGCGGATCGTTTCCCGCCGATCTGCCTCCTCCAGCTTTTGGTCGATGCCGCGGCGGCCGACGGTGGAGAAATCGGCGGACAGGTCGATGAGCTGCTGCGCGACGATGTGCACCACCTCGCCCTCCCGCTGGACATAGCCCCTGACGCCGATCATCGGCGCGCCCATGACGATGGGCCTGTAGGCGAGGAAGATCTTGCGCCAGACGACGAGGTTGGCGATGCCCGTCTCGTCCTCGATGGTCACGAAGATGACGCCCTTGGCCGAGCCCGGCCGCTGCCGCACCAGCACGATGCCGGCGGTCTCGACCTTCTGGCGGTCCTTCAGATCGATCGCCTGCGCGCAGGTGAGGAAGCGGCGGCGCGAAAGGTTTTCGCGCAGGAAGCCCACCGGATGGGCGCGGAGCGTCAGGCCGACATGGCCGTAATCCTGCACGACCTCTCCCCCCGCCGCCATCGGGCGGAGCGCCACGGCCGGCTCCTCGATCTCGGCAACGAGCGCCGCCTCACGCTCGGCCGCCGCGGTGAAGAGCGGCAGAGGCTCGCCCCTGAGGCTGCGGATCGCCCAGAGCGCGTCGCGGCGCGAAAGGCCGAGCGACGGCCGGAAGGCATCCGCCTCGGCAAGCCGGACCAGCACATCGGTGGCAAGCCCCGCGCGGCGCCAGAAATCGTCGATCGAGGCGAAGGGCTCGTCCTGCCGGCCGTTGATCAGGTCGCCCGCCTCCGTGTTCTTCAGCCCCTTCACCATCCGCAGCCCGAGACGCACGGCAAAGCGGCCCGTCTCCTCCGTCGGCTCCAGCGTGCAGTCCCACCGGCTTTGATTGATGCAGACCGGCCGCACCTCCACCCCATGATCGCGCGCATCGCGCACGATCTGCGCGGGCGCATAGAACCCCATCGGCTGGGAATTGAGCAGCGCCGCGCAGAAGACATCCGGGTGATGGCACTTCACCCAGGCGGAGGCATAGGCGACGATGGCGAAGCTGTAGGCATGGCTTTCCGGGAAGCCGTAGGAGCCGAAGCCTTCGAGCTGGCGGCACATGCGCTCGGCAAATTCCGGGGCATAGCCGTTTTCGACCATGCCGTCGCGCAACTCGTCCCGGAACTTGTCCACGCCGCCCGTCTGCTTGAACGTGGCCATCGCCCGCCGCAACTGATCGGCCCGGCCCGGCTCGAAGCCGGCGCATTCGATGGCCACCTGCATGGCCTGTTCCTGAAAGAGCGGCACACCGAGCGTTCGCTTCAGCACCATTTCGAAAGCGGGCTTGGGATATTCGACATCCTCCAGCCCCTGCCGCCGCCGCAGATAGGGATGCACCATGTTGCCCTGGATCGGCCCCGGCCGCACGATGGCCACCTGGATGACGATATCATAGAACTCCTTCGGCCGGAGGCGCGGCAGCATGGACATCTGCGCGCGGCTCTCGATCTGGAAGGTGCCGATCGTGTCGGCCTTCGAGATCATCGCATAGGTTGCCTCGTCCTCCCGGGAGATGGTGGCGAACGTGTGGGTCTCGCCCTTGTGCTCCTTCAGGAAATCGAAGGCGCGGCGCATGCAGGTGAGCATGCCGAGCGCCAGCACGTCGACCTTCATGAAATTCAAATATTCGATATCGTCCTTGTCCCATTCGATCACCTGCCGGTCGTCCATCGCCGCCGGCTCGATGGGCACGAGGTCGTCCAGCCGGTCGCGCGTCAGAACGAAGCCGCCCGGATGCTGCGAGAGGTGGCGGGGCCGGTCGATCAGTTGCCGGGCGAGCTCGAACAGCAGCTTCATGCGGCGGTCGTCCACATTGAGGCCGGCCGAGCCCGCATGGGTTTGCGGAATGTCGTTGGACCAGCCCCAGACCTGCGAGGACAGTGATTTCAGCACATCCTCGGGCAGGCCCAGCGCCCGCCCCACATCGCGCATGGCCGCCCTTGAGCGATAGCGGATGACGGTGGCGCAGAGGGCGGAACGGTCCGTTCCATAGGTATCGTATATCCACTGGATCACCTCCTCCCGGCGCTCGTGCTCGAAGTCCACGTCGATGTCGGGCGGCTCGCCGCGCTGCTCGGAAACGAACCGTTCGAAGAGCAGGCCGTTCACCGTCGGCTCGATGGAGGTGATGCCGAGAACGAAGCAGACGGCGCTGTTGGCGGCCGAGCCGCGCCCCTGGCAGAGGATGCCGATCGAGCGGGCATGCCGAACTATGGAATTCACCGTCAGGAAATAGGGCGCGTAGTTCATCTTCTGGATCAAGCCCAGCTCTTTCAGAAGCTTTTTATGAACAATTTCCGGTATCCCGTTGGGGTAAAAGATATTTGCACCTTCCCAAGTATATTTCTCCAGCGCCTCCTGCGGCGTGAGGTCCGCATATTCCTTCTCGTCGGGATATTGGTATTTCAACTCGTCCAGCGAGAAGCGGCAGCGCTCCACGATCTCCAGCGTGCGGCGCAGGGCCTCCGGGTAGCGGGCGAAGAGACGGTGCATTTCCTGCGGCGGCTTCAGGTAGCGGTCGGCATGTCGCTCGCGCAGGAAGCCCGCATTGTCGATGACGACGTTGTGACGGATGCAGGTCATGATGTCCTGCAACATGCGGCGGCCGGGCTCGTGGTAGAGCACGTCGTTGGTGACGACGGTGGGCACGCGGTACCGTGCTGCGAGGTTGGACAGTTCGAAGAGGCGGAGCTGGTCGTTCGGCCGGCGGCGGAGCGTCAGGGCGAGATAGCAGCGGTCGCGGAAGGTCTCGGCAAGGCGGCGAAGCTGGAAGGCGGCGGTATCGTCCGCCTCGTCAGGCATCAGCACGGCAAGAAGCCCCTCGTTCCATTCCACGACATCGGCCCAGTCGATATGGCACTTGCCCTTGCCCGCCCGCTTCTTGCCGAGGGTGAGCAGGCGGCAGAGACGGGCATAGGCATCGCGGTCAGTGGGATAGACGAGCAGCGACATGCCGTCGGCAAGGTCCAGCCGGCAGCCGACGACGAGACGGACCTGGGGCATGTCCGATGGCAGCTCCTTCGCCGCCCTGTGGGCCTGCACGACGCCGGCAAGGCTGTTGCGGTCCACCACGGCGAGAGCATCGATGCCGAGGGCGCTCGCCTGCGCGAACAATTCCGCCGCGCTGCTCGCCCCGCGCAGGAACGAGAAATGGGAGGTGACCTGAAGCTCGGCGTAACGCGGTTTCATGCGAAGATTCCGTGCAGAAACCAGCGCCCGGCGCCGTTCGCGGCCTCGGCCTCGTCGCCCGAGCGGAAGAGCCAGAACCGCTCGCCGGCCTCGTCCTCCACCTGGAAATAGTCGCGCACGGCGGCAAGCTCGGCGTCGCGCTTCCACCATTCGCCGAAGATGCGCTCCGGCCCGTCGGCGTGCTTGACGCGCCGGCGCATGCCGCGCCAGGTGAAGAAGGCGGGCGGGTGGTCGGGCAGGAGCGCCACGACCTCGACGGGCTCCGGCCGCGCCAGGAGACGGGCGGGGCGCGGCCAGTTCCCCTGCCATGTGGCCCCGCTGTCGGGGGCAAGCGGGGCGATGCGCTGGACGGAGCGTTCCGGCACGTCGCTTTCGACCGGCGCGATGCGGTAGAGGCGGCGCGCGCCGATGCGGTTGGCGATCACGTCGACGAGCCCGGCAAGGTCCGCCCTCTCCTCCTCGACCAGAGAGGAAACGGCCTGTTGCAGGACGAGCGGTTCGGCAAGCGTGGCGGTCAGGTCTAGGATCTCGATGCCGAAGCCCGGATCGATCGTCTCGATCCGGTCGCAGAGGAGCCGGACGAGCCGCTTCTCCTCCCGCACCGCCCGGGCCGTGCCGACGCGGATCGCCTGAAGGGAGGCATCGACGCGGTGGAAGACGAGGTCGAGCCGCCGCGCGCCGAGCCCGCGCTTTTCCAGCGCAAGGCAGAGATCCTGCACGAGGGCGGCCGTATAGCGCGCGATGGTCTCCGGCGCGCCGATCGGCTCGCCGAAGACCTTGCGGACGGTCACGAGCTCGGGATCGCGCAGCGGATCGACAGGCTCCGAGACGATGCCCTGCACCTGGTCGAGCCGGCGGCCGAGGAGCGCCCCGAAACGCAGGACGAGCGGCGCGCGCGGCACGGCCAGCACATCGCCGATGCTGGCAAAGCCGAGGACATGCAAGCCCGTCACGGTTTCCGGCGGAATGCGCAGGCCCTGGAGCGGCAACGGCGACACGGCCCCACTCGCCGCGCCGGGCGACACGACGCGAACGGGATCGGCCATAAAGCGTGCCACGGCATAGGCCGCGCCCCAGCTGTCGGCCACCGCGGCACGGGCAGCGATGCCCGAGGCGGCAAGGCGGTTGACGAGGCCCGTCAGCATGCGCTCCTCGCCGCCATGCAGGTGGTCGGCGCCGGTCGTGTCGATGACGAGGCCATCCGGCGGATCCGGCGCGACGATGGGCGCGTAGTGCTGCAAGGCCCAGAGGGAAAGGCGGGCGAGCGCCACGGCATCGGCCGCGGGATCGGCCGGCATGGTCAGGATGTCGGGCAGCAGGGCATGCGCCTTGGTCAGCGGCATGCCGACGCGCAGGCCCGCCTCTTCCGCCGGGCGGCTCACCGCCGTCACGATCCGGCGCGGACCATCCCGCCCGACGAGAACGAGCCGCCGGTCAGGCGGAGGCGCCGAGGCGCCAAGCGCCCGTCTCAGGCGATCGATCGGCCAGCCGGGAAGAAAAAGCGATACGACCCTCGGCATCGGATGCCTCCACTTCGAACTTCGCCGCCTCGCCGGCCCGGCAACGGGTCAGCTCCAGCAGCCATCGGGCCCGGCCGATGCCGGGCACGGCAAGCGGCACGGACGGCCGCATGGAAACCCGCCAGCGCGTCACGGCGGCGGAAGGCAGCGCGAAGGCATCGGTGCCCCTTCCCTGCCGGAAGCGGCGCAAGGCGATGCCGAGCGTGCCGCCGGCTTCCGCGGCAAGCTGCAGGCGACGCGAGGCGGTCATCGACAGCCGCGCGACCTCCGCCACCACCGCGCCGAGCCCGCCATGGCGCAGCCCCTCCTCGAAACAGAGGAGCAGGCTCTTCTCGTCGCCGGCCTCCACATAGAGGACGCGGCCGGGGGCAAGTCCCGCCTGCGCCAGCGCCGGGGCGAAGAGGTCCGGCCGTGTCAGGCACCAGAGCACCTGGCCTTTCGTGCGCGCGGCGATGCCGGCGGCAAAGAGCATGGCGGCCGCCCCTTCCACGGCGTCGTTGCCGCCGCCGCAGACCTCGTGCAGGCTGGCGAGCGCCAGCCCGCCGCCGGGCAGCCGGTCATCGATCTCCGGCACGCCGAAGGGCAGAACCGCCCGGTCGCGCAAGGCGCGGCCGTCGAACTGCCGGATGCGGTCGCGCAGGTCTGCGACAACGGCATGGACGGAGGCGGACATGGCTTTGCGGCTCCTCTGACGGATAATCGTTCTCTATTTGTTCTCTATCTCCGAAAGAGTCAACCGGCCTTTCCGGCCGGAAAGATCACAGATTGAATCATCGGCGGGAACCAACTGGCACGGCGGAAGTTTCTCCTCCCGCCATTCCCACCAATGCAGGAGACATGCCCATGGCTGACGAAAAGAGCACCGGCAAGCGCACGCTCGGCGTCGTTGAAGGTCGCGACACCATTTCGGAGGAAGCGAAGACCGCCGCCGCGGAGGCCGCGGTCAGCGAGCAGATCGAGGCGCTGAAGGCGGAGATCAGCCGGCTGAAGGAATCCGCAGGCCTGATCGCCGAAGGTACGGGGCAGCTTGCGGTCGCCAAGGCGGAATCGCTGCGCGAGGACCTGCGCCAGACCATTCAGGCCAATCCGATCGCCGCCCTCGCCGGCGCCGCCCTCATCGGCTATCTCTGCGGCCTGCGCCACCGGTAGGCGATCTTTCCCGATACCATGAAAAAAGCCCGGCATTGCCGGGCTTTCTTATATGTTCAGAACCAGCGCTGGCGGCGCGGCGATTCGCTTTCGAGGGACCCGAGCAGATAGCCGAGCACGATGCCGGCCAGCCCCGCGCCCAGCACGAGCGTGGAAAGGGCGGCGGGATGCTCCCGCGCGGTCTGCGCGACGGCCGCGCCTTCGTTGCGCACGTATTTCGTCGCGGAGCGGACGGCGGGACGGGCGGCCTCCATGGCGCTGCCGGCGCGCTCGCGCACGGTTTCATAGGCCTCGGCCCCCCGCTCGCCGAGATCCTTCTGAAGCTGGGCGATCTCGTCACGCAGGGCGGAAATCTGGGATTGGACGTCATTGCTTGCCATTGCGGTCTCCTTGTCAGCAATCCAGACCGAACGAATGGCGCGCGGCTTGGTTCCCGGCCGCGGGGAGAATTGCGCTCAGCCCGCCTGGCGGCGACCGTCGCGGCGGATCTGCGAGGGCGTGTCGCCGAAGGCGGCGCGGAAGCGCCGGGTGAAGTGCGACAGGCTCTCGAAGCCGGTCTCCAGCGCGATCTCGATCAGCGGCTTGTTGGTGCGCACCACCATGTTGAAGGCGGCCGCCATGCGGATCTTCATGTAGATCGCGCTCGGCGAGGCGCCCATGTCGCTCTCGAACAGCCGCTCGAGCTGGCGGCGCGAGACATTCGTCATCGTGGCGATGCTGTCGATGGACAGGAGGTCCTCGGTGTGCTGCTCCATCATCATGATGGCGAGATGCACGCGCCGGTCGCGGGCCTCCAGGCCCAGCGGATTGCGCGGCTGGATGTCCGTGGCGTCGCGCCGGTGGCGAATCTGCAGGATTTCCAGCGCATTGCGCTCGGCCGCCTCGCCGACGTGATGGCGCACGAGCGTTGCCGCAAGGTCCGCGACGCTGCTGCCGCCGGCACAGGTCGCCACCTTGCCGTCGAAGCGGAAGATCTGCTCCGACGTCGCATCGATATCGGGATAGCGGGCGCGGAAATCGCGATGATGCAGCCAGCTCACGCAGGCCGTATGCCCCTTGAGCAGGCCCGCCTCGGCAAGGATGAAGCTGCCCGTACAGAGCCCGATCAGGCCGACGCCGGCATTGGCCGCCTTGCGCAGATAGGTCGTCGCATAGCTGTCGATCGGCTCCTCCACGCTGAGGAGACCGCCGACGACGGCGATATAGTCGAAACAGGAAGGATCGGCGAAGGGCGCGGTCGGCGCGACCTGGATGCCGCTGGAGGAGGAAATGAAATTGCGCGTGCTGCTGAGCACGTCCCAGTCGCAGTTGACGCGGCGGGAGCGGTCCTCGCTGTCGCTGGCAAGCCGCAGCGTATCGACGAACAGCGCGAAGGCAGAGAGCGTGAAGCTCTTCGACAGGATGAAGCCGACGCGCAGCGCCTTCGGGGCCGACGCGGCATTCATCTCCTTCGACGTCCGAACCTCAACCGCCATCCAGCTCTCCCAACCGTTTCGCCGGAGAATATCGTCACCGGCAAGGCCCTCGCAAGAGCCATAGCAGATTTCCCGGGCCCTCTCCATTCCCTGCCCGCGCTTTATGGAAGGATCAGGGCCGGCGGGCGCCCCGGACGGCCAGCGACACCGCATAGAGCGAGGTGGTGGCGGTGATGAAGAGGCGGTGGCCGCCCCGCCCGCCGAAGCAGATGTTGGACACGGTCTCCGGCACGAGGATCCGGCCGAGGCGCTGGCCGTCCGGCGCGATGCAGTGCACGCCGTCGCCGGCGGAGGACCAGAGATTGCCGTTCTCGTCCACGCGCATGCCGTCCGCGCAGCCGGGCGAAATGGTGTGGAAGACCTCGCCGCCCGTCAGGCTCCAGTTGCCGGCAACGTCGAAGGCGCGGATATGGCGCGGATCGTCCGTGTGGACGCGGCCGGTATCGGCGACATAGAGGCGCCTTTCATCCGGGCTGAAGGCAAGGCCGTTGGGGCAATTGAAGTCGGTGAGCATCGCCCGGACATGGCCGGAATGCGGATCGACGCGGTAGACGTGGCAGGCAAGCTCCTGCTCGCTGCGCGTGCCCTCGTAATCGGAAGCAATGCCGTAATGCGGATCGGTGAACCAGATCGCCCCGTCCGAGGTCACGACCACGTCGTTCGGCGAATTCAGCGACTTGCCCTCATAGCTGTCGGCGATCACGGTGATCGCGCCGTCGTGCTCGGTGCGGGTCACGCGGCGCGTGCCGTGCTCGCAGGTCACGAGCCGCCCTTCCCGGTCGCGCGTGTTGCCGTTGGAGAAATTCGACGGCTCGCGGAACGTCGTGATCCCGAGCGCGGGGCTCCAGCGCAGCATGCGGTTGTTGGGAATATCCGAGAACAGCAGGCAATCGTGATCGCCGAACCAGACGGGCCCCTCCGTCCAGTCGAACCCTCCGGCGAGCTTCTTCAGCGGGGCATTGCCCAGCACGAAACTCGAAAACACTGCCTCTTCCGCCTCGAAAAACGACATCCATCCCTCCTCTGCCATGAGGAAGCTTTCTAACGGCTATGGCAGCGCCCGCCTAGCCCGGGATCGACAATCCGCCCGGAAGAGCGCGCTCTACCCAGTTCTCCAGGGCTTCGCGGATCGCCTCTCCCGCCGGCTGCGAACGCGTGAAGGCCCACCAGACAAGCGCGCCCTGCCAGACGCTCGCCATCTCCCAGCCGAGGCGCCTTCCTTCCCCGGCGTCACTGGAAAGGCGCCGGCCGAGCGCTTCCGCCACCCGGTTGCCCCATGTCGCGCCCCGGCGGCGAAGCGTGGGGTTGCGAATGTCTTCGCGCAGCAGGAGCAGGCCGTCGGTCGCGTCCCGTTCGGCATTTTCGGTGGGCATCAGCCGCAGGAGGAAGCCAATGGCGCCCGCCGGCGTCGGTGCTGCCGTGGCATCCGCGGCTTCGGTCTCCGCATCCAGCCGGTCCCAGGCGCGCAGCAGCGTCGCCTCCAGCAGCGCTTCGCGGTCGCCGTAGCGCTGCACGAGCGTTGCCGGCGAGAGACCGGCCGCCTTGGCCGCACGGGCGAAGGTGAGGTCGGCCGGCCCCGTCTCCCGCAGGGTTTCCAGGATGGTGTCGAGCACCGTTTCGTCGGGGATTGTCTTCTGCCTCGCCATGGCCATATATAAATGTACGTTTATTTATTAATCAAGGAGTTTTCGATGGCCCGCGTCCTCGGATATATCGCCGCAAGCCTCGACGGGATGATCGCCACGGCAGACGACAGTCTCGACTGGCTGTTCGAATATGACGGCATGGATCTCGGCGAGCACGACTATCGCACCTTCATCAAACGCATCCGCACGGTGGTGATGGGGCGCGGCACCTACGATTTCATCGCAAGGGACCCCTCCCCCTGGGCCTATGGAGAGCAGCGGACTTTCGTCGTCACCTCAACGCCCATAGACAATCCGAAAGGCCCTCTGGAAATCCGCGGGGACATCGACGCACTGATTGCCGAGCTGCGCGCGCTCGACGACGGCGACGTCTGGATGCTCGGCGGCGGGCAGTTGCAGATGGCCTTTCTGGAACGGGGCGCGCTGGACGAGATCGAGATCTATGTCATCCCGGAAATACTCGGTGGCGGCCGGCCGCTCTTTCCGCCGGCCGGCTTTCGCGCCAGCCCCGAGCTGATCGGCGTACAGGCGCTGGACCGGGGCTGCGTGCGCCTGCACTACCGCTTTTCTCAGCCCGCATAATGCGCGGCGACGGCCGCCGCTGCCGCCGCAATATCCGCCGGAAGACCGAGATTGCGGAGGGCGATCCCATAGGCCGCGACATTGCCGAGCACGGCCTCGAAGCGGGCGCGCTGGCCGGTGTGGTTGAGCCGCACGAGATTTTCCGCGCCCGGGCCGACGCCCGGCGACATGTCCGTTTCGAGGTGCGCGGCGGCGGCGAGGAAAGCGTCCATCCCGACGCCATCGGGCAGCCTTGCCGTCGTGACGAGGTGGGAGGCGCGGCCGGCCGGGGCCGAGGGCGCCGCGCCGAGCGCGACAAGCCCGTCGCGCGCCGCCTTCGCCGCCCGGGCATGGCGGGCGAGGACGGCATCCGGGCCTTCCGCCTCGAAACGGTCGAGCGCCGCCTCCAGCGCGAAGAATTCCAGCGAGGCCGAGGTGCCGGGCAGCGCGCCGCGCCCGGCATCGAGCCAGGCCTTGCGGTCGAGCAGCGACAGCGTCGATTCCCTTGAGGCCCCTTCGGCCGTCACCAGCCGCCACGCGGCGGGGCTGACCGAAACCGCCGAGACGCCCGCCGGCCCCGCCAGCGATTTCTGCGGGCCGATCACCGCGATGTCGACGCCGAGCGCATCGACGTCCAGCGCATGGCCGCCGACCGAGGCGACGGCATCCACCACCGTCACGATGCCGCGGACGCGGGCGGTGGCAACGATCTCCTCCAGCGGGTTGAGCACGCCGTTGGCCGATTCCGCATGGCAGAAGATGACGACCTTCGTATCCGGATGGGCCTCGAAGGCCGCCGTCACGGCTTCCGCATCGATGGGCCGGGCGGGCTCGGCCATAAGCGTCACGACCTCCGCGCCGCCCCGCCGCAGCCAGCCGCCGAACCATGCGCCGAAGGGGCTGGTGACGATATTGATCGCCTTCAGGCCCGGCCGGGCAAGGCTTGCCGTCACCGCCTCCAGCGCCACGACGGCCTCGGTCTGGAAGAGCAGGATATCGTTCCGCGTCTTCAGGATCCGGCCCAGCCGGTCGGCGACCAGGCCGAAGCGTTCGGGCGGGAAGACGGGGGCGTCGTTCAGGGCATTCCAGCGGTCAAACGGCATTTCGGTCTTCCTGCCTGATGAGGCGCGGCACGGCGCCGACGAGCGCGCGGGCGGCGGGCGATTGCGGATTGCCGATCACCTCGGCCGCCGGGCCGCTCTCCACGATCCGGCCGGCATCCATGATGGCGATGCGATGGGAAACGGCGGCGAGCACCGCAAGGTCATGCGAGACGAAGAGATAGGCGATGCCGCGCTCTTCCTGCAGGGTGACGAGGAGTTCGAGCACCTTTTCGCGCAGCGAGACATCGAGGGCCGAGACCGCCTCGTCGAAAACGATCATGGCCGGCCGCGAGGCGATGGCCCGGGCGATGGCGACGCGTTGGCGCTGGCCGCCGGAGACGTCGCGGATCGAGCGGGCGGCATAGGCGGCCGGCAGGCCGACGCGGTCGAGCAGCGCCGCCACTTCCTTCTCCCGCCCGGCCTTAGGCACGATATCGTGGATGCGCAGCGGATCCTCGATCACCGAACCCACCGTGGCGCGCGGATTGAAGGCGCCGAGCACGTCCTGGAAGACCATCTGCATCCGCGCCCGCCGCCGGCGCAGTTCGCCGCCGGACAGTGCCAGCCAGTCCTCGCCGCCGAAGCGGACCGTGCCGGCATCGGCCGGAACGAGACGCGTGAGGACGCGCGCCAGCGTCGATTTCCCGCTTCCCGATGCGCCGGCAAGGCCGAGCGTTTCGCAGGCCGAAAGGGTCAGCGAGACGCCGTCGAGCGCCGTCACGACCCGGCCGCCGGAAGCGTAGCGCTTGTCGAGGTTCTTCACGTCGAGCAAGGTCATCGGCCCGCCTCATGGATCAGCGGCGGTGTTGCGAGATCGCGGTGACTGGCGATCAGGGCGGCGGTGTAGGCGGCTTGCGGCTTCGCGAGAACCTTGCCCGTCGCGCCCGTCTCGACCAGCATGCCGTCGCGGAAGATCGCCACGCGGTCGGCGAAGCCGGAGGCGAGCGCGATGTCGTGGGTGACGAAGACCAGCGTCATGCCGCCCTCGCGCACGAGTTCGTCGAGCAGCGCGACGATCTCCGCCTGCACGACCATGTCGAGCGCACTGGTCGGCTCGTCGGCGATCAGGAGGCCCGGCCTTGCCGCAAGGGCGGCGGCAATCGCCACGCGCTGGCGCTGTCCGCCGGAAAGCTGGTGCGGGAAGGCGCGCAGCGCTTTTGCGGGATCGGGGATATACACCCGTTCCAGCATCTCCAGCGCGCGGGCCTCCCCCTGCCTGCGGGAAAGGCCGAGATGCCGGCGCGCGCCTTCGGCGACCTGTTCGCCGATGGTCAGCACCGGGTTGAGACTGGCGGACGGGTCCTGGAAGACGAAGCCGATATCGCGGCCGGCGCGCGGCTGGCCCGTCGACCAGCGGAGGCTTCCGGCAACGGAGGCCCCATCCGGCAGCAGGCCGGCCAGCGCCCGCGCGAGGGTGCTCTTGCCCGATCCGCTTTCGCCGATGATCGCCAGCCGCTCGCCGCCGAGGATATCGAGGTCGATGCCCTTCAGGGCGGGTATGGTCTCGCCGCGATAGGTGACGGCGAGTTGCCGTATCTCGCACAGCGCCGTCATGCCGTCCCTCCCCGGCTGGAGAGCGCCTTGCCGAGCCCTTCGCTGAGGAGATAGACGCCGACGACCGTCACGACCAGCGCGAGGCCGGGGAAGACGGAGAGGAAGGGCGAGGAGCGCAGGACGTTGCGCCCCTCGGCGATCATCGATCCCCAGGTGACGATGTTCGGATCGCCGAGACCGAGGAAGGAGAGCGCGGCTTCCGTCAGGATCGCCGCGGCGACGATGATGGCCGCAAGCGCCAGAACGGGCGGCAGCACGTTCGGCAGGATTTCCCGGAAGGCGATCTCCACCGGATGCATGCCGACGACGCGCGCCGAGGCGACATAGTCGCGCTCGCGCACGGACAGCACCTGCGCCCGCGTCAGCCGCGCCGGATCGGCCCAGGCGCCGAGCGCGATGGCGAGCACCACGACCGGCACGGACGCGCCGATCACGCTGACGAAGGCGAGCGCCAGAAGGAAGCTCGGCACGATCTGGAAGGCGTCAACCACGCGCATCAGCGCCTCGTCGACAATGCCGCCGGCAAAGCCCGCCGCAAGGCCGATGCAAAGACCGATGGCAAGGGCGGCACACGCCGCCGCGAGCCCGACGAGGAGCGAAGTGCGCGCGCCATGCACGATCCCCGCCAGCACATCGCGCCCCAGCCGGTCCGTGCCGAGCAGAAAGGCGGGATCGGTGAAGGGCGCGGTCAGCGCGCGGCCGGCGATGCGCAGCGGATCGCCGGGGGCAAGCACCGGCGCGAACAGCGCGACGAGGGCGAGCACAGCGAGAAGGCCGAGCCCGATGGCGCCCTCCGGCGTGCGCAGCAGTTTCCGCAGCAGCCTCATGCGCCGCGCTCCGAGGCCCCGACGCGCGGGTCGAGCGCGGCATAGACGATATCGATTGCGAGATTGACGAGGATGACCAGCACCGCGCTGGTAACGATGATGCCGGTGAGGAGCGCCGTATCGCGCCCGCTCACCGCCTCCTGCGCGAGCCGCCCGAAGCCGGGAATGGCGAAGATGCTCTCGATGACGACGCTGCCGCCGAGCATGGCGGCCGATTGCAGGCCGAGCATGGTGACGAGCGGCAGAAGCGCATTGCGCGCCACATGCCGGAGCACGATCCGCGCCCGCAAAAGTCCCTTGGAGCGCGCGAAAAGCACGAAATCCAGCCCCCAGACCTCCGCCATCCCCGCCCGCATGACGCGGAGGAAAAGGGCCATATAGACCAGCGTCAGCGTCGCCACCGGCAGGGCCAGGTGGGCGGCGATATCGGCGGCGCGGGAAAGGCCCATGCGCCCGGAGGCGATGGTCTCGATGCCCGATGTCGGCAGCCAGCGCAATTGCACGGCGAAGACGATGCTGAGGACGAGGCCGAGCCAGAAGCTGGGGATGGCGTAGAGGACGAGCGAAAGGGTCGAGAGCACCCGGTCGCGGCCGCTGCCCGGCCTCGCGCCGGCGACGATGCCGAGCGCCGAGCCGATGGCGAAGGACAGCGCCGTGGCGCTGCCCATCAGAAGCAGCGTGTTGGGCAGGCGCTCGAGGATGAGGTCGCGCACCGGCCGGTCGAAGGCGACGGACCAGCCGAGATCGAGCCTTGCGAGCGAGGAGAGGTAGAGCCAGAGCCGCGCCGGCATGGACTGGTCGAGGCCATAGGAGGCCCGCAGCGACTGCGCGATGGCCGCATCCCCGCCGCCGATGGAGAGGAGATAGGCATCGACGGCATCGCCCGCCGCAGCCTCCAGCAGCAGGAATGTCAGGACGACGACGATCAGCAGCACGGGAATGCTGCCGACCGCGCGGCGTCTCAGCAATCGAAGGGCTCGGTTCACGCTGCGCCAGACCTTGCGGTGTTCTCGGCCGACCCTATCACGACTGGAGCGCGGTATCTGCCCAGTTGGAAACCGCCCAGCGCGGATTGCTGGCGACGTTCAGCACCGTGTCGCGCGCAACCGTGATGAAGCCCCATTCGGCGACGTTGATCAGCGGCAGGTCGGAGACGACGAGCTTCTGGAACTGCCGGTAGAGCTCCGTGCGCGCCGCGGTGTCGATGGTCTCCGCCGCCTTGGCGATGACGGCGTCGAGCTCCGCATTGGCATAGCCGCCCTGGTTGGAGAAGCCGACGCCGGCGGGAATGCCGGATTGCACGAGAATGGTCGTGGAGATCGCCGGATCGCCGCGGAAGACCGGCGGGGCGACGGCGAGGTCGAAATCATGGTCGGTATAGACCGCCTGCTGGTGCGCGGCGGCATCGGCATTGACCAGTTCCGCGTCGATGCCGATTGCGGCGAGCGCCTGGCGCAGGTAATCGCCGAACTGGCGCGTCTCGTTGAAATAGGGCGCGGGGCGCAGCTTCAGCGAGAAGCGCCTGCCGTCCGCGCCTTTGGCATAGCCGGCCTCGTCGAGCAGCGC
Organism: Shinella sp. R2-11; assembly: GCF_055330205.1. NCBI lineage: Bacteria > Pseudomonadati > Pseudomonadota > Alphaproteobacteria > Hyphomicrobiales > Rhizobiaceae > Shinella > Shinella sp. R2-11. The sequence continues at coordinate 314,133 of NZ_JBVAPC010000003.1, forward strand.
ATTGGCCCTGGCGACATCGAAATCGTAAGCCGGCACGTCGGCATCGTAGAATTCCGGCGCGTTCTTCGGCACGGGGCCGGTGGAGGCGGCGGCATAGCCGAGGAAGATCGTGTCGACCACGAACTTCTTGTCGATGGCATGGGCGATGGCCTGGCGCACCTTGAGGTCGGCGAGCTCCTTGCGGCGGTGGTTGATCTCCACGACGAGCTGGTAGGTCAGCGCCTCGTAGCCCTTGGTGACGACCTCGATGCCCGGCACCTTGGAGATGCGGTCGAGATCGGTGAGCGGCACGGCGGAGAAGGCGGCGAGCTGGATTTCCTCGGCCTCCAGCGCCGCGCCCGCGCCGGCGCGGTCCGGCAGCACGCGGAAGATGATCTCGTCGAGCTTTGGCTGGCCCTTGCCCCAATAGGCTTCGTTGCGGGTCAGGCGGTAATATTCGCCTGGCTTGTATTCGGCAAAGCGGAACGGGCCGGTACCGACGAGCTGGATATTCGCCGGGTTGGCGGCGATGTCCGTGCCCTCGTAGAGATGCTTCGGGATGACGCTGCTGACGACGGGCAGCGCGTTGCGGATGAGCTGGAGCGGCGTCGGCTTGGAGAAGCGGAAGATCGCGGTCGCCCCGTCCGGCGTCTCGACGGCCTCCAGATTGGCGAAGACGATACGGCCGAGATTCTGCAAGGGTTTCCAGACCTCGAGCGCCGAGAAGGCGACGTCGGCGGAGGTGAAGGGCTTGCCGTCGTGCCAGGTCACGCCCTCGCGCAGGCGGAACGTCACCGAAAGCCCGTCTTCCGAACCCTCCCAGGCGGTGGCGAGGCGCGGCGCGAGCCCATCCTTGCCGTCGAAGGACGCTTCTGCCAGCGGCTCCACCACCTTGCTCGCCACGAAGAACACACCGTTGGAGGCGACGATGGCGGGGTTGAGATTCTTCGGCTCGGAATCCGCCGCCACGATCAGCCGGCCGCCGGACGGCGCATCCTCGGCGAAGGCAAGGGTGGGCAGGGCCGTGGAGGCCAGCAGCGCGGCCCCCGCCTGCAAGAAGGTACGCCGGGTTGGGGTCGCGGTCAGCATCTCTCTCTCCTGCTTCGACATGTCGTTCGCGATAGTGGTGACGAATCGCCCTCGATGACAGAGAGGAAATTCTCTCGGCCCGCCTTGCAAGAACAAATTGTTGCGGAGGCTGACGTTACGCAAGGCGCAAGAACAAAACCCTCTTCCCGGGCCGCATCGCGAGGATGCCGTTCACGGCATTTTTTAGGCTGGCTAAAAAAAGAATTTGACAATCCGGTGCGTTCGCGCACTATTGAAGTAATACTAAAAAATGGGTGAACATAGTGGCGAATGTCGAGAAGTCCGAGGCCGGGGCAGCCCCCGCCGTGGGCGAGCGGCTGCGCGAGCGGCGCCGGGAGCTGAAGATGACCTTGCAGGACGTTGCGGATAGTGCCGGCTTCTCGGTGGGCTTCATCTCGCAGATCGAGCGCGGCATCACCGTTCCCTCGCTGACCTCGCTCGTCGCCGTCTGCCGCGCGCTGAAGACGGATGTCGGCTCGTTCTTCCAGACGCCGAAGGTCGAGGCGCCGATCACCCGGCGCGAAGGCCGCCCCGTCTATGCGGTCGGCGGCACGCCCGGCAGCGCGGTCACCTATGAGCGCCTTTCCGCCTCCTTCCCGGGCAATGTGCTGCGCTCCACGCTGATCCACGAGCCGCCGGGCTTTCGAAGCGAACCGATGTCGCACGAGGGCGAGGAAATCTTCTTCGTCGTGTCCGGCTCGCTGACCATCGAGATCGACGGCGAGCGCACCATTCTGGACGCGGGCGATTCCGCGCACTTCCCCTCGCGGCTGACGCATGTCACCTGGAACCACACGACCGAACCGACGACGATCTTCCATACCTGCACCATGGACGTCTTCGGCGACGACGGAATGCCGGGCGAGGCTCAGCCGAGCCTCGTCGTCAAGCGCTCCGCGGGACGCCGCAGCGCGCCCAAACCGCTCAAGACAACGAAATCCAGCTCCTCGGGTTAACAAGGGAACAGCCATGACATCCGTACTGAAGACAATCGCGGCAGCCCTGCTCGCCGCAACGGCCTTCTGCGCCCATGCGAATGCCGAAACCGTCCTCCGCCTCGATGAATCGCCGGTCGGCGAGCTCGATCCGGCCAAGGCGTCGGACTATGCCGACAGCATCCTGATGTACAACGTCTACGACACGCTGGTCATTCCGAAGCAGGGCGAGCCGGGCTACGACCCGTTCCTTGCGACCGCCTTCGAAACGACGGACGGCAAGACCTATACGTTCAAGCTGCGCACCGACGTGACGTTCCAGAGCGGCAACCCGCTGACGGCCGATGACGTCGTCTTCTCCTTCGAGCGCATGAAGGCGCTCGGCCAGGGTCTTTCCTACCTGTTCGAGAATGTCGAGAAGGCCGAAGCGGTCGATCCCGCGACCGTGAAGTTCAACCTGAAGGAAGTCTACGCCCCCTTCATCTCCGCCCTCACCCGCCTGCCCATCGTCGACAAGGCGCTCGTCCTGCAGAATCTCGGCGAGGGTGACGGCGAAATGAAGGACTGGGGACAGGCCTATCTCTCCACCCATGCCGCCGGCTCGGGCGCCTACAGGATCGTCTCGCACAATCCGCAGGAAGAAACCGTCATGGCGAAGAACCCGGACTTCTTCCTGAAGGTTCCGGCCGCCGCGCCCGACACCGTGCGCCTGCGCTACGGCCTTGAAGCCGCGACCGTCCGCACGCTGATCGCGCAGGGCGAGCACGAGATTTCCTCCCAGTGGCTGCCGCCGGAAGTGCTGAAGTCGCTCGCCGCCGACGGCGCGCAGCTTCTGACCGAAAAGGGCACGACCGAGTTCTACATCAAGCTGAACACGGTCAGGCCGCCCTTCGACGACGTGGAATGCCGCCTCGCGGTCTCCTATGCCTTCGACTACGAATCCGGCGTGCGCATGGTCGCCGTCACCGATCAGGTCTCGCAGGGCAGCCCGGCGACGGGTGCGCTGCCGGTCGGCATGCTCGGCGCGCTCTCCGGCGAGCCGATGAAGCGCGACCTCGAGAAGGCGAAGGAACACCTCGCCAAGTGCAAGTACAAGCCGGAAGAGATGAAGGTCGACCTCACCTGGATCGGCGAAGTGCCGCTCGAAGAGCGCTTCGCCCTCCTGATGCAGGCGAACTTCGCGGAGATCGGCCTCAAGGCCGAGGTGAAGAAGCTGCCCTGGGCGCTTTTCACCGAGCAGGTCGCCAAGCCCGAGAACACGCCGAACATCAGCCAGATCTTCGTCAACACCATGTCGGGCGACCCGGATTCGCTGCTCTACACGATGTATCATTCGAGCGCGGCCGGCACCTGGATGTCGCCCGAGCACCTGAAGGATGCCGAAGTCGACGCATTGCTCGAAAAGGGCCGCACGACGCTGGACGAGGCGGAACGCGCCAAGGTGTACGAAGAGGTCAACAAACGGCTCGTCGCCATCGCCCCGTCGATCTTCGCGCAGGACCAGACGGCGGTCTTCGCGGCCTCGGACAAGGTTTCCGTCCCGGCGCTCTCCGATCCGTCCAAGGCCTTCGCCCTTGCCGGCTTCGGCTTCACCTTCCGCCTGATGGAAATGAAACAATAACCGACGACGCCGACCGGGCCGCGCGACAGCGGCCCGGAACCGTCCACAGGGTTACAGCCATGTCACCGTTCATCCGCCTCCTCGCGAAGCGGCTCGGTACCTCCTTGATCGTGCTGATCGGGGTATCGCTGCTGATCTTCGCCATCGCCCGGGTCATTCCCGGCGATCCGGCGCGTATCGCGCTCGGGCCGAATGCGACGCCGGAAGCCGTCGCCGCGCTTCGCGACAAGCTGCATCTCGATGCGTCCTTCCTCGCGCAATACGGCCATTTCCTCGCCGATCTTGCCCGCGGCGACCTCGGCGTCTCGCTCTATACGAACCGCCCGGTCATGACCGACATCGCGCAGTTCCTGCCCGCGACGCTGGAGCTGGTCGTCGTCTCCGGCCTGATGATGATCGCCATCGGCCTGCCGCTCGGCATCCTCTCGGCGCGCTATCGCGGAAGCTGGGTGGATCACACGATCCGGCTGGTGACGATGCTCGGCGTCTCCGCGCCCGCCTTCGTCTGGGCCGTGGTGCTGATGCTGGTCTTTGCCTATTTCATCAAGCTCTTCCCCATCGCCGGCCGTCTCTCCGACAGCCTCACGGTGCAGAACGTCACCGGCTTCATGCTGGTCGACACGCTGCTTGCCGGCAACCTCAAGGCCTTCGCCGATGCCGTCTGGCACCTCATCCTGCCGGCCTTCGCGCTCGCCCTGTCCGGCATCGGGCAGGCCGCCCGCCTCGTGCGCTCCAACATGGTGGAGACCTACGAGCGGCCCTATATCGAGATGGCGGAGGCCTATGGCTTCCCGGAAAAGCGCATCGCCCGGCGCTACGCCTTCCGGCCGTCGCTGATCCCCTCGCTCACCATCATTGGCCTCGATTTCGCGGCCATGCTCGGCAGCGCCTTCCTGGTGGAGGCCGTCTATGCCTGGCCGGGCCTGTCACGCTACGGCGTCGCCGTGATCCTGCGCAAGGACCTCAACGCCATCGTGGGAACCGTGCTGATCATCTCGGCCATGTTCCTCATCGTCAACATCGTCGTGGACCTGCTGGTCTCCATCATCAATCCGCGCATCCGGCTTTCGCAGAGGGCATCATGAAGAAGACCCTCGTCATCCTCACCGGCAATCCGCTGTCGCTGATCGGCCTCGTCCTCGTCGGAATCGTCGTGTTCTCGGCCGTCTTCGCCGATTTCATTACGCCCTTCCCCGAGCATGTCGGCGCGGTCGTCGACTTCGCCAATTTCAACCAGCCGCCGCACTGGCCGAACATCTTCGGCACGGACCTCGTCGGCCGCGACCTCTTCACCCGTGTCGTCTATGCCTACCGGATCTCGCTGATCCTCGGCATCGTCGTGCTCGTCATCGCCGTGCCGGTCGGCGTCGCCATCGGCCTTGCCGCCGGCTATCTCGGCGGCTGGACGGAATACCTGCTGATGCGGCTCACCGACGTCTTCCTGTCGATCCCGCCGCTGGTGCTCGCCATGTCGATCATGGGCCTGCTGGAGCCGACGCTCACCAACGGCATGATCGCGGTGACCGTCATGTGGTGGCCCTGGTACACGCGCCTCGTCTACAACATCGCCCGCTCCGAGAAGGAAGAGGGCTATGTGCTGGCAGCCGAAGTCATCGGCGCTTCCAAGCTGCACATCATGTTCCGCGAGATCCTGCCGAACTGCGTGCCCTCGATCATCACCAAGATGACGCTCGACTTCGGCTTCGTCATCCTCATCGCCTCCTCGCTCTCCTTCCTCGGCCTCGGCGTGCAGCCGCCCACCCCGGACCTCGGCTCCATGGTGGCGGAAGGCGCGAAGTACCTGCCGGACAGCTGGTGGCTCACCGTGTTCCCCGGCCTTGCCATCCTCATCGCCGTCTTCGGCTTCAACCTGATCGGCGACGCGCTGCGCGAAATCCTCGGAGTGGATCAATGACGGCCCCGACACTCAGGATCGACGACCTCCGCCTCGGCTTCAAGACCTGGTCCGGCACGGTGGAGGTGCTGCACGGCATCTCCCTGCACATCAAAAAGGGCGAGCGCGTCGCGCTGGTCGGCGAGTCCGGCTCCGGCAAGTCGGTGACGGCGCGCATCGTGCTCGGCATGCTCCAGTCCCTGAAGACGGCCCGCATCTCCGGCACGGTGGAATTCGAGGGCATCAACCTCGAAACGCTCAAACCCGCCTCGCGCCATGCCCTGCGCGGCACGGCCATGTCGATGATCTTCCAGGATCCGACCTCGTCGCTGAACCCGGTCTATCCGATCTTCACGCTGTTCCGCGAGGTGCTGCAACGCGCCGAACCCGGCATCGACGAGGAGAGCGCCCGCCGCAAGGCCATCGCTGCCCTTGCCGACGTCGCCATCAACGAGCCGGAGCGCGTGCTGGAATCCTATGCCTTCCAGCTTTCGGGCGGCATGAACCAGCGCGTGATGATCGCCATGGCGCTTGCCAACAACCCGGCCCTGCTGCTGGCCGACGAACCCGGAACGGCGCTCGACGTGACGGTGCAGGCGCAGACGCTGCGGCTGATGTCCGAGCTCGTCGAGAAGCACCGGACCTCGGTGCTCTTCATCTCGCACAATCTCGGCGTGGTGCGCGAATTCGCCGACCGGGTCTATGTCATCTACAAGGGCAACATCGTCGAGCAGGGCCCGACCGCCGCGCTTTTCGACGATCCGCGCCACCCCTATACGCGCGCCCTGCTGTCCGCGGTGCCGCGCATCACCGGCGGCGGCATTCCCGACCTCGACGACGATCCGGCGCAATTCCTCGCGCCTCTCGTCGCCCATGAAGGCTTCAGCGAGAAGGAACTCCTCAAATGAGCAAGCTTCTTTCCGTTTCCGACGTCTCCAAGCATTTCGAGGTCAATGACCGCACGGTGAAGGCGCTCGACGGCGTTTCCTTTAATGTCGAGAAGGGCGAATGCCTTGCCATCGTCGGGGAATCCGGCTCCGGCAAGTCGACCATCGCCAACATCATCCTCGGCATCTACGGCGCGACATCCGGCAGCCTCACCTTCAAGGGCGAGGCGCTGCCGGCGAAACGCACGCAGGAGCACCGCCGCGCGATCCAGCTCGTGCAGCAGAACCCGCTCTCCTCGCTGAACCCGCGCCGCTCGATTGGCGCGTCGCTACGCCTCGCGCTCGACGTGCATGATATCGGCGACAAGGCGGGCCGCACTGCCCGCACCGGCGAGTTGCTGGAGGAGGTCGGCCTTCCCGCCGAATTCCGCAGCCGCGCGCCGTCCGCCCTGTCCGGCGGCCAGCGCCAGCGCGTCGCCATCGCTCGGGCGCTCGCCTGCCAGTCGGAACTCGTCGTGCTGGACGAGCCGACCTCCGCGCTCGACGTGCTCGTGCAGGCGCGCGTGCTGAAGCTCCTGAAGGCGCTGAAGGAAAGCCGCGGGCTGACCTATGTCTTCATCACCCACGACCTTTCGGTCGTGCGCAACATCGCAGACCGCGTCGCCGTCTTCGAGAAGGGCCGGCTCGTAGAGCTTGCCACGACCGACGCGATCTTCACCCGACCCGAAAATCCCTACACGCGCCGGCTCATCGGCGCCGTTCCCGTCGTCAGCTCTGAAGAAGCGGCGCTCCGGGATCACATCATGGAGCAAGAGAATGGAAATGCCTGACTACACCGCCTTCGTCGAAGCCGTCGCCGCAGCGGGCCGCCAGCCGGACAAGGCCTATGCGGCGCTGGAGCAGCTGGTGCGGGACGTCGTCGGCGTCAAGCTCTTCACCATCATGACGTCCGACACGACCGACAAGCTTTCCGAGCGCATCTATTCCAGCATGCCGGACGTCTACCCGGTCTCCGGCACCAAGCCCTACAACGAGACCGAATGGTCGGAGATCACGCTGAACCGCAAGGAGACCTTCGTCGCCAACACGATCGAGGAGATAGCCAAGGTCTTCGACGACCACGAGCTGATCCTCTCGCTCGGCTGCCAGTCGGTCATTAACGTGCCGATCATCGTCGACGGCGAGGTAATCGGCACGCTGAACTGCCTGCATGACCGCGACTATTACACCGAGGACCGCATCCGCGCCGCCGACGCACTGAAACTGCCCGGCGCCGTCTGCATGCTGCTGCACGCCCGGCAGAAGAGGGAGGAAAACCGATGAGCCAGAAGACCATTCGTGTCGCAACCGATGTCGGCGGCACGTTCACCGATCTCGTCTGCTTCGAGACGGACCACGCGATGGGCGAGTCCCGCATCACGACGGCCAAGTCCGACACGACCCCGCCGAATTTCGAACAGGGCGTATTAAATGTGCTCGACAAGGGCGGCGTCGATCCGAAGACCGTCGACTTCCTCGCCCACGGCACCACCGTCGTCATCAATGCGCTGACCGAGCGCAAGGGCGTCAAGGTCGGCCTCATCACGACGGAAGGTTTCCGGGATTCGCTGGAGATCGCCCGCGGCAACCGGCCGGACTTCTTCAACCTTCACTATGAGAAGCCGGAACCCTTCGTCCCGCGCTATCTGCGCCGCGAACTGCCGGGCCGTTTCGACTATCACGGCACGGAGATGAAGCCGCTCGATCTTTCGGGCCTGCCGGCGATCCTCGACGACTTCCGCGCCGACGGCGTCGAGGCCATCGCCGTCTGCTTCCTGCATTCCTATGCCAATCCGAGCCACGAGCAGGCGACGATCGGCGAAATCGCGCGCCTCTGGCCGGAGATCGCCACCGTCGCCTCGCACCAGATCACCCGCGAATGGCGCGAATACGAGCGCACCAACACGACCGTCATGTCCGCCTATGTGCAGCCGACGGCCGAGCGTTATCTCTCTCGCCTCAACGACGGCCTCGCGAGCAAGGGCTTCGACGGAAACCTCTTCGTGATGCAGTCGAACTGCGGCGTGGATTCGCTTGAATCGGTGAAGAAAATCCCGATCACCATGGTCGAATCCGGCCCGGCCTCCGGCTTCTGGGGCGCGGCCGAGCTCGGCAAGCTGATCGGCGAGCCGAACGTGCTGGCGCTCGACATCGGCGGCACGACGGCGAAGTGCTCGCTGATCGAGAACGGCCAGGTCCGCATCATGACGGACTACTGGATCGAGCGCGACCGCACCTCCGCCGGCTATCCGATCATGGTGCCGGTGGTCGATCTCGTCGAGATCGGCAATGGCGGCGGCTCCATCGCCTGGGTCGACGATTTCGGCAAGCTGCATGTCGGCCCGAAATCGGCCGGCGCCATGCCCGGCCCCGCCGCCTATGGGCGCGGCGGCACCCATGCCACCACCACCGACGCCAACCTCTGGCTCGGCCGCATCAACCGCGACTACTTCTGCGGCGGCTCTGTTATCGCGGACATGGCGGCGACGGAAAAGGCGCTGTCGGATGTCGGCGAAAAACTCGGCGTTTCGGCCGATGACGTGGCGCGCGGCATCGTGCGCATCGCCAACAACAACATGGTCAACGCGCTGAAGCTCGTCTCGCTCAACCGCGGCTTCGACCCGCGCGACTTCACGCTGGTCGCCTTCGGCGGCGGCGGCGCGATGCATGCGGTGGCGCTCGGCACGGAGTTGGGCGTAAAGAAGGTCGTCATCCCGGCGGGCGCCTCGGTGTTCTCCGCCTGGGGCATGATGATGTCGGACCTGCGCCGCGACTATTTCGTCACCAGGCTCGCGGACCTCAAGGCCGGTGCGGCCAAGGCCATCGAGGCGCTCTTCGCCGAGACCGAGGCGCTGGCCCACCGGCAGTTCGGCGAGGAAGGCGTCGACGAGGCGAAGGTCCGCTTCCTGCGCTACGGCAAGTTCCGCTACCAGAACCAGGAGCACACGACCGAAGTCCTCATCGAGGGCGCGATCACCGATGCAAGCCTTGCCGCCATCGAGGCCGCCTTCCACGAGACCTACGAGCGGGAATACACCTACCGCCTCGACGCCCCCGTCGAGCTGGTCGGCATCCATCTCGTCGCCTCCGCCGAGGTCGGCAAGCTGAAGATGCAGGAAAAGCCGCTTTCCGCGACGCCGGCTTCCGCCGCGCGGAAGGGCGAGCGCAAGGTCGACTACGCGCTGGAAGGCGTGCATCCGGCCGCGATCTACGACGGCGAGAAGCTGGAGCCCGGCATGGCCTTCACCGGCCCCGCGATCATCGAGGATCCGGGCACGACGATCGTCATCCACCCCGGCAACCGCGTCGAGATCGACGGTTTCGGCAATATCCACATCCACCTGAAAGCCTGAGGAGTGCGGGACATGACGACAGCTTCCCACGATCCGATCACGCTCGAGATCATCCAGAACTCGCTGCAGGCGACCGCCGACGAGATGTTCGCGGCCATGCGCAAGACGGCGATGAGTTCCATCATCTACGAAGTGCTCGACATGGGCACGGGCATCACCGACGCGGCAGGCCGCCTCGCCTCGTCAGGCGCGGGCATTCCCGGCTTCATCGGCGTGCTCGACAAGTCGGTGAAGGTGCTGCTGAAGAAGTTCGCGAAGCCCGGCGATATCCAGCCCGGCGACGTCTTCATCACCAACGACCCCTATTACGGCGGCGTCACGCATCTGAACGACCTCGTCGTCTGCATGCCGGTCTTTTCCGGCGACCGGCTGATCGCCTGGACGGCCAACATCGCCCATAACTCGGACGTCGGCGGCAAGTCGCCGGGCTCGCTCTCGGCCGATGCGACGGAGATATTCCAGGAAGGCCTTCGCCTTCCCGCCATCAAGATGATCTCGAAGGGCGAGGCTATCCCCGGCATCTTCGACATCATCACCGTCAATTCGCGCATGCCCGACTTCCTCGAAGGCGACCTCTGGGCCGCCATCGCCTCCGTCCGCATCGGCGCCAAGCGCCTTGCCGAGCTTGCGGAAAAATACACCGTCGCCACCTTCGAGGCGGCCATGGCGAGCTTCATGGACCACGGCGAGAAGATCGCGCTCGCCGAACTCGCCAAGCTCCCGCACGGCACCTTCGAACTGACGGAGGAGCAGGACGACGGGCGCATGTTCAACGTCAAGGTGACGATATCAGACACGGAATTCGTCGTCGACCTGCGCGACAACCCGGATCAGGACAGCGGCCCCTCCAATGCCGGCCATGACGACACGCTCGTCAGCATGCAGGTCATCTTCAAGGCGCTGACCGACCCGACCTCGCCGGCCAACGAAGGCTCCTTCCGCCCGCTCAAGGTTTTGACGCGCGAAGGCTCGTGCTTCCATGCGAAGGAACCGGCAGCCGTCGGCTTCTATTACGAGATCGGCATCCGCGGATACGACCTCGTCTGGCGCTGCCTTGCCCCGCACATGCCGGAAAAGCTGCCCGCCGGACACTTCTCCTCCATCGCCGGCACCTTCATCGGCGGCATCCACCCGGATACGGGTCGGCAATACACGATCATCGAGCCGCAGATCGGCGGCTGGGGCGCTTCGAACGGCCGCGACGGCAATTCGGCGATCTTCTCCGGCGTGCATGGCGAGACCTACAATTGCCCGGCGGAAATATCCGAGGCGCGCAACGGCCTCTTCGTCGACCGCATGGAGCTGAACACCGATCCGGGCGGCGAAGGCAAATGGACCGGCGGCTACGGCATCCGGCTCGACTACCGCATCCGTCGCGACGATTCCTTCCTGACGCTCGGCTATACCCGCTCGCGCATCCTCCCGTGGTCGCTCGACGGCGGCAACGAGGGCTCGGCCAACTATGCGCTCGTCCTGCGCAAGAACGGCACGTCCGAGCGCTACGCCTTCGCCTCGGGCATCCGGGTCGACAAGGACGACGTCATCCGTGTCATCACCGGCGCCGGCGGCGGGGTCGGCGATCCGAGGGAGCGCGATCCGGCGCTGGTGCGCGAGGATATCCGCAACGGCTACATCACCGCCGAGCGCGCCCGCGAGGTCTACGGCGTCAGCCTTTGAAATCGCAAGATCCCCGGCCTTCGGGCCGGGGACCGGAGCCATACGAAGGAGGAACGCATGGATACCCGACCGCCCAGGATCATGTATCTCAACCCCGTCGGCGAGAACGATACTGTCGACGCGATCTTCGCCGCCATGGCGAGGGACCACAAGCTGCCCGGTACGGAAGTGCATGTGGCGGCGCTGCCGAAAGCCCGCTACGGCTTTTCCCACATCGAGTTCCGCACCTACGAGGCGTTGGTGACGCGCGGCATCATGCGCGCAGTGCGCCAAGCGGCGCTGGAAGGTTTCGATGCGCTCGCCATCGGCTGCTTCTACGATACGGCGCTGCACGATGCGCGCGAGATTTCCGGCGAGATGGTCGTCACCGCGCCCTGCATCGCCTCCTGCGAGATCGCCGCCAGCCTTTCCAACCGCTTCGGCATCATCGTCGGCCGGCGCAAATGGGTGCACCAGATGCAGTCCACCGTGCATGGCTACGGCCATGCCGAGCGCCTTGCCGGCTTCTACGATGTCGGCCTCGGCGTCGACGATTTCCAGAAGGATCATGCCGAGACCAACCGCCGCCTTCTCGCCGCCGGCCGCAGGGCCGTAGAAGAAGGCGGGGCGGAAGCGCTCATCCTCGGCTGCACGATGGAAATCGGCTTCTACAGGCAGATCGAGAAGGAACTCGGCGTTCCCGTCATCGATCCCTCCATTGCGGCGCTGAAGCGGGCAGAGTATGCCGCGCTTCTCAAGCGGCAATGCGGCTGGGTGCCGAGCCGCAAGGGCTCCTGCGAGGCGCCTTCGGAAGCCGAGCTTACCGCCTTTAATGCCTTTCCGGATGACGGGCCGGTCTTCGGCAGCCGTATCGTCATTCCCGCCACCTGAACGAGGAAAAGACCATGAACGAACAGACCGCCGCCCGCCTCAAGGCCCTGCGCCAGCGCATGGCCGAGACCGGCACCGGCCTCGTCGCCATCGCGCCCGGCTCCCACATGGACTGGGTGCTGGGTTTCCATCCGCATCCCGACGAGCGCCCCTGCCTGCTGCTCATCGGCCCGGAGAAAGAGGCCTTCCTGATGCCGGCGCTGAATGCCGAGGGCACCCGCGAATTCACCGACATCGCCTTCCACAACTGGGCAGATGAGGAAGGCCCGGACGCGGCCCTGCGCGCGGCCCTTTCGGCCATCGGCGCGGAAGCGCCCGGCCTCGTCGCGCTCGACGAGACGATGCGCGCCGACTTCGCCCTGCTGCTCCTCGACGCCCTGCCCGCCGATACGCGCCGCGACTTCACGCCGGCAACGCTCGGCGGCCTTCGCATGCGCAAGGACGGCAGCGAATATGCCAGGCTGAAGATGAATGCCGGCATCGCCGACCGCGCCATGGAGGCGGCCTTCGCCGCGATCAGGCCGGGCATGACCGAGAAGGCGCTTGCCGCCGAAATCCGCGCGCACTTTTCCTCGGAAGGCGCCGAACCGCAGTTCTGGATCGTCGGCGCGGGCGGCAACGGCGCCTTCCCGCACCATTCGGCAAGCGACCGGGTCATCCAGGAGGGCGACGCGGTGGTGATCGACATCGGCGGGCGCAAGCAGGGCTTCCCCTCCGACATCACCCGCATGGCCGTCGTCGGCATACCGCCGGAAGGCTATGGCGAGATCCACACCATCGTCGAGAAGGCCGTGCAGGCCGCGCTGAAGGCCGCCCGCCCGGGCGTCCTAGCGCGCGAGGTGGATGCGGCGGCCCGCAGGGTCATCGCCGATGCGGGCTATGGCGAGTATTTCGTGCACCGCACGGGCCACGGCATGGGCATCGACGGCCACGAGCCGCCCTACATCACCGCGACCTCCGAAACGGTGCTGGAGGAGGGCATGGTCTTCTCCATCGAGCCTGGCATCTACCTGCCCGGCCGCTTCGGCATCCGCCTGGAGGACATCGTGATCCTGCGCGAGGACGGGCCGGAAGTCCTGTCTTCCCTGCCGCGCACGGTTCACATCGCAAGGGTCTGACACCTTCGGGACGGCCCTGCCCGCAGCGCCGCCCCGGAAGAAAACCCTCTCAGTTCAGCGCAAATCCTGCGCCGGCAACGGCGCGGGTGAAAAGCCGCTCGTCCCCGACGGGAGCAAGGGCGGACCGCTTCTTCAGCAGTTCGAGGAAGTCGTGGCCCGCCGCCCAGCGGCCGAAGCCGCTCGCGACATTGATATGACCGGCCGCCCCGATATCGATGAGATCGCTGCCCCAGGCCCGCGCCGTCCGGCGCAGCCGGTCGAGCGGCATGTAGGGATCGTTGAGGCTGCCGACGACGAGCGTCGGGAACGGCAGGCGGCGGAGCGGCATCGCACCGAAGCGGACGATACAGGGATGCAGCGTCTCGGTGGCGTCGAGATCGCAGGGCGCGACGAGCAGCGCGCCGCGGATGCGCGCGGCGAGCGGGCTTTCGGCGAAATGCGCCGCCAGCACGCAGCCGAGGCTGTGCCCGACGAGCCAGACGTCCCGGCCGATCATCTCGACCTGCCGGGCCAGTTCCTCCAGCCAGCGCCCGCGATCCGGGCACGCCCAGTCATATTGCTCGACGACGCGGCTCTCCGGATTGTCGCGCGCCCAGTGGCGCTGCCAGTGCCCCTCGGGCGAGCCGTTGAGACCGGGAAGGATGAGCGTATCGACGGGATGATCGAGCGACGGCATGGCAGGCCTCCTTTGCGGGACGGGATCTGCCGGAATGATGCGCGTGACCGTCGCCGGGCGTAAGGAAGACACTGCTCCAGTCTGCAAAATCCATAAAAATTCTTTGCAATTCACCCCGGGCGCGGATGGCTGCCGGCCTAAGCGCTTCTGCCCAGCGCGGCGACCCGCTCGAAATGCCCCCGGCCGAGATGGCCTGCGCCGTCGCGGATATCGGCGGCGATGGCGGCCTTCAGCGCGGCGGCGTCGCGGTTGACGATGGCGGCGAGCGCCTCGGCATGCCGGTCGACCTGGTAGGTTTCCGACAGGGTCTCGCCGGCCCGGCGCATGAAGGGGCCGAGACGCAGCCAGAGGGATTCGATGAGCGGCAGCATGACGGTGCCCGGCCGCGCCTCGTAGAGACAGCGGTGAAAATCGAAATTGGCCTCCACCAGCCGCCCGAAATCGGCGGCCGCCAGCGCCTCGTCGGCAAGCCGGTCCAAAGCCCGCAGGCGGGAAAGCCGCGCCTCGTCGACGAAGGGCATGGCCCTTTCGGCGGCCCGCGTTTCCAGCGCGAGGCGGGCTTCCAGCACTTCCTCGAAGCTCTGGCGGTCGAGATCGGGGACGCGGACGCGGCGGTTGTCGAGCAATTCCAGCGCTCCGTCCGCCACGAGGCGGTGGAGCGCTTCGCGCACCGGCATGGCGCTGACGCCCAGCGTCTCCGCAAGGCCGTTGATCGTCACAGGATCGCCGGGCTCGAACTGGCCTGACATGATGCCGCGCCGCAGGACGCGGTAGACCCATTGCTTGGCGGATTCGGATACTTCCCGGCCGCGTGCAACCAGCATGCTGAAACCCTCCCTCCGCACGATGCCGCTCTCCCGCCGGTCATCGTCTCAGGGCTGAATTTTCGGGCTTTTGCACGCAGGGCGGATAAATCTGCAAAGCCCAAAATCGCCCTTTACAGATTTGATCAAATTATGATTTGTTGTGATCATAAGCAAGTCAAGCATATCACATAAGAGCCGTGATCAGCGGCCGGACAGAAACAGCCGGCGGTTTGGGCAGAGGAAGCTCGGGCGCCGGTCGAAAAACGGGGAACCGATGACTGAAACCCGAACGACCGCCGCCCATGGCGGTGCCATCGGCATGCATGGCATCAAGAAGTGGTTCGGCAGCTTCCAGGCAGTCAATGACGTGACGCTGGATATCCGCCCGAACGAGTTCTTCACCCTTCTGGGGCCTTCCGGCTGCGGCAAGACCACGCTCCTTCGGATGATCGCCGGCTTCGAGCTGCCCACCGAGGGACAGGTTCTGCTCGACGGCACGGACATTTCACGGCTCCTGCCGAACCAGCGCCCGGTCAACACCGTCTTCCAGAACTACGCCCTCTTCCCGCACCTGACCGTCGCCGAGAACATCGGCTTCGGCCTGAAGATGCTCGGCAAGCCGAAGGCGGAGATCGACGGCATCGTCGCCGACATGCTGAAGCTCGTGCATCTCGAAGGGCGCGGCGACAATCCGGTGACGCAGCTTTCCGGCGGCCAGCAGCAGCGCGTGGCCCTCGCCCGGGCCCTTGCGCCAAGGCCCAAGGTGCTGCTCCTCGACGAGCCGCTTTCGGCCCTCGACCTCAAGCTGCGCAAGTCCATGCAGATGGAACTGAAGCGCCTGCAACTGGAGACGGGCATCACCTTCGTCTTCGTCACGCACGATCAGGAGGAAGCCCTCACCATGTCCGACCGCATCGCCGTCATGTCGACGGGCACGGTGCGGCAGGTCGGCTCGCCCTGGGAGATCTACGACCGCCCGGCCGAGCGCTTCGTGGCCGATTTCATCGGCGAGACGAACTTCCTCGAGGCCGACGTCGTCTCCGTCGCCGACAACAAGGCGCGCGTGCGCCTCTCCTCCGGCGCGGAAATCTCCGCCACCTTCCCGGCCACCCTGACGCCGGCGGGCAAGGTCACCATCGTCGTCCGCCCGGAGCACGCGCAGGCCGGTACGCCCTCGCCCGCCTCGCTCCTGCGCGGCATCGTCCACGAGATCGTCTATCTCGGCACGGATACGCATCTTCACGTCCGCCTCGACGACGGCAAGAGCTTCATGGTGCGCCAGCAGAATGCCCGCAGCGGCCATTGCGGCTTTACCAAGGGCGACCCGATCGGCATCGGCTTCAGCGACGACGTCGCCCAGATCTTGAGGGACTGACGATGAACGGCGCACAGGAAGCCGCCATCGCGGCCAGGAAAAAGGACATCCGCTCCCGCTGGCTGCTCAGCACGCCGGCCCTCATCATCATCTTCGTCGCCGCCGTCGGGCCGCTCTTCGTCATGCTGTTCTATTCCTTCATGGCGAAGGGCGACTATGGCGACGTCCGGTTCGGCGAGTTCTCGCTGGACGGCTGGACCTCGGTCTTCTTCGAGCGCGACATCTTCGACGACACGCTCGGGCTTGCCGATGCGCATCTCTCCATCATCTGGCGCTCGCTGCAGCTCTCGTTCTTCACGACCATCCTGACGCTGATCCTCGGCTTCCCTACGGCCTATTTCATCGCGACGCGGCCGCCGCATACCCGCGAGATCTGGGTCTTCCTGGTCACCATCCCGTTCTGGACCAACCTCCTGATCCGCACCTTCGCGATGCAGCAGGTCATCCGCAACGAAGGCCTCTTGAACAACGCCCTCATCTGGCTCGGCATCATCAAGCAGCCTCTCCAGATCATGTACACGGACACGGCCAACCTCCTCGGCATGACCTATGTCTACCTGCCGCTGATGGTGCTGCCGCTCTATGCCTCGATCGAGAAGCTCGATTTCCGGCTGGTCGAGGCCGGCTACGATCTCTACGCCACGCGCTTCCAGGTGCTCCGCCGGATCGTCATCCCACTGGTCAAGCCCGGCCTCATCGCCGGCTCGATCCTCGTCTTCATCCCCTCGCTCGGCGCATACGTCATTCCGCGCGTGCTGGGTGGCGGCAAGAACATGATGCTGGGCAACCTGATCGAGATGCAGTTCGGCTCGGGCCGCAACTGGCCGCTCGGCGCGGCGATGTCCATCACGCTGATGGCTCTCGTGATGGTCGCGCTCATCGTCTATGTCCGCAACGCCTCGCGCGGAGGAGCCGGTCATGCTTAGATCGCGTTTCGACGTCCGCGCCCAGCCCGGCTTCGGGCTCATCACCCTCTTCACCTTCTTCGCGCTCTACCTGCCGATCGCCGCGCTGGTCATCTACTCCTTCAACGGGGCGGAGTCGCTTTCCCGCTGGGACGGGTTCTCGACGCGCTGGTTCGTGGCGGCATGGCAGAACGCCGCCGTGCAGGACGCTGCCGTCCGATCGATGGTCATCGCCGTCTGGGCGGCGCTCCTTGCGACGGCCGCCGCGACCATGGCCGCGCTCGCGACGACGCGGACCGCGCCCTATCGCGGCCTCACCTTCAAATATGCGCTCATCAACCAGCCGCTCATGGTGCCGGAGATCGTCACGGCGGTCGCGCTCTTGATCGTCTTCTCGCGCATCAAGGTCTGGACCGGGTATTCCGGCCTCGGCTACCTGATCGCGGCCCATACCGCCTTCTGCATTCCCTTCGCCTACCTGCCGATCCGCGCCCGTCTCGAAAGCATGGACCTGACGCTGGAGCGGGCGGCGGCCGATCTCTACGCGACGCCGTGGAAGACGTTCCGCTATGTCACCCTGCCGCTGCTGCGGCCGGCGATCATCGCGGGCTTCATGCTGGCCTTCGTCATCTCGCTCGACGACGTCGTCATCACCGAATTCGTCAAGTCCGGTGGCCAGGACACGTTGCCGACCTACATGCTCGGCCAGCTCCGGCGCGAGACTTCGCCCGAGATCAACGCGATCGCCACGGTCTTCCTTGCGCTCTCCACGGCGCTGGTCGTGGTCTTCTTCTTCATCAACCGAAAAAAGCAATAGGCATCGGACAAACCACAGAGAGGAACGGAAATGAAAAAGAAATGGATGACGACGACGGCGATGGCGGCGGTCGGCCTGCTTGCCCTTGCAAACGCCGCCTCGGCTGCCGGCGAGCTCAACATCTACAACTGGGGTGACTACACCAACCCGGAGCTCGTCAAGAAGTTCGAAGCCAAGTACGACGTGAAGGTCACGGTCACCGACTACGATTCCAACGACACGGCGCTCGCCAAGGTCCGCGCCGGCGGCCACGGCTTCGACCTCGTCGTGCCCTCGGCCAACTACGTGCAGATCTGGGTAAAGGAAGGCCTCCTGCAGGAAGCCCGTCCGGACCAGATGGAGAACTTCAAGAATGTCGACGAGCGCTGGGTCGACGTTCCGTGGGATCCGGGCCGCCATTACACCGTCCCGTGGCAGTGGGGCCTGACGGGCATCGGCGTCAACACCTCCGTCTACAAGGGCGACATCAACACCTCGGCGATCTTCCTCGATCCGCCGCCAGAACTGGTCGGCAAGCTCAATGTCGCGCCGGAAATGAACGACGTGCTCTTCGCCACGATCAAGTATTTCGGCGGCGACTGGTGCACCATGGACAAGGAGGTCCTGCGCAAGGTCCGCGACAAGCTGGTCGAGGCGAAGGCCAAGTGGCTCGCCATGGACTACAGCGTGACGGAGAAGCTGCCGGCCGGCGACTATGCCGGGGTCTACTACTGGAACGGCGCCATCATGCGCTCGCGCCTGAAGAACCCGGACATCAAGTTCGGCTATCCGAAGGAAGGCTTCCCCTACTTCATGGACAGCGTCGCGCTCTTGAAGGACGCGAAGAACCCCGAGAACGCCAAGCTCTTCATGAACTTCATCATGGAGCCGGAGAACGCGGCGCTGATCTCGGCCTTCGCCAAATATTCCAACGGCATCAAGGGCTCGGAGAAATTCCTGCCGGCGGAAATGCAGTCGGCGCCCGAACTGGTCGTGCCGCCTGAATTCGAGAAGGCCGGCGAGTTCCTCACGACCTGCGAGCCGGAAACGCAGCAGCTCTACACGAAGATCTGGACCGAACTGCAGAAGTAAGCGGCAAGGCCGCGCAATATACGAGGACAGCCCCGGGCGGGAAGGCTTCGGCCTTCCCGCGCTTCGGCTGGATTTTTCATGATCAGGACCTTCAAGGACAGGCACGGCTTCGCCCGTGCCGACGTGACACTTTCCAACTGGCGCACCGCCCCTTACAGTCGCTGGACCTTCCAGAACGTGCGCGACTTCGTGCCGACCGCGGTGATCGCCGCGGAGAATGCGGCGGCCGAGGTGCCGCTTGCCAGCGGTCCCTTCCTCGATGCGGCGATGGAGACCGGCCTTGCCGGGGCCCCGACGGCGCGCGCCTTCCTCGAATTCGCGCAGACCGATGCCTTCGTCATGATGCACCGGGGCGAGATCGTCGCGGAATATTACGCGCCGCATGCCGATCCCAACGCGCCGCACCTCGTCTTCTCCATCTCCAAGTCGCTGACCGCCGTCGTTTCCGGCATCCTCGAAGCGCAAGGCCTCATCGATCCCGACCGGCCGGTGACGGACTACCTGCCGGAAGCCAAGGGCAGCGTCTACGGCGACTGCACCTATCGCGACGTGCTCGACATGCGCGTCAGCCTCGATTTCGAGGAAGCCTATCTCGATCCCCACGGGGCCTTTGCGCGCTACCGCCGCGCCATGCTCTGGAACCCGCCGATGAAGGATGCCGAGCCGGAAACGCTCGCCTCCTTCCTGCTGACACTGCAGAAGGCCGAGCGGCCGCATGGCGGCCCCTTCTACTACGCCTCCCCGAACGCCGACCTGCTCGGCGTCGTCATCGAGCGCGCGACGGGCGCCCGCTTCTGCGATCTCACATCCGATCTCCTGTGGAAGCCGATGGGCGCCAGGGGCAATGCCGATATCACGGTGGATGCCATCGGCACGCCGCGCACGGCCGGCGGCGTTTCCATGACGGCGCGCGACCTCGCCCGCCTCGGCGAACTCCTGCGCAACCACGGCGTCCGGGGCGGCCGTCAGGTCGTTCCGGAAGGCTGGATCCGCGACATGCAGGAAAACGGCGACCGCGACGCCTGGCAGCAGGGCCGCAATGTCGACTTGCCGAACGGGCGCTACCGCAGCCAGTGGTACCAGTCCGGCGAGGCGGATGGGGCCTTCTGCGCCATCGGCATCCACGGCCAATGGCTCTATGTCGATCCGAGCACGGAAACCGTCATCGTCAAGCTCTCCTCCCAGCCGGAACCCCTCGGCGACGAGGAGAACCAGGACATCTTCACCTTCTTCCGCGCGCTCTGCCGCCGGGCTGTCTGAGGAACGCACATGCAGACCGAAGCAAGCTTCATTATCCGCAATGCGCGGGTGCTGACGATGGACGAGGCGAACCCGCGCGCCGCCGCCCTCGCCGTCTCGGGAAACCGCATCCTGGCCGTCGGATCCGGGGCCGAGATCGACGCCTATTCCGGCCCCGATACCCACGTGATCGACGCCAAGGGCGCGACCGTTCTGCCGGGCTTCAACGAAGCGCACATGCACATTTTCGGCGGCTCGGCCGAGCTGCGCGAACTGTCGCTGATGGGCGTCAAGGGCTTCGACGCCCTCGACAAGGCGCTGAAGGCCTATGCCGCGGACTATCCGCAGCGCGACCTGCTGATCGCCCAACATGCCGACTACACGATCCTTTCCGACGACGAGCGCGTGACGCGCCACCATCTCGACCGCATACTACCCGACCGGGCCGTGCTGATCTTCGCGCCGGACCATCACACCGCCTGGGCGAACACGCTGGCGCTGAAGATGGGCGGCATCCTCGAAGGGCGCGACGTCGGCATTGGCAACGAGATCGTCATGGGCGAGGACGGGCTTGCCAATGGCGAGCTGCGCGAGAGCAACGCCATCCGCCCGGTCTCCGCGCTCGGCGAAACCGGCGCGCGCGAGATGCTCGGCGTCGGTACCGGGGGCGATCCCGACCATGTAACGGCGGAGGAACGGGCGGCCGACATCGAGATCATCAGGGAAGGCCTCGCCTATGTCGCCTCGCTCGGTATCACCTCGCTGCAGAATATGGACGGCAGCCTCTACCAGCTCGAAATGCTGGACGAGATCGAGAAGACGGCCGGCCTTCCCGTGCGGGTGCGCATGCCCTTCCACATGAAGAACTTCATGCCGCTCTCGGACCTCGAAGCCAAGGCGGCGGCGTGGCGCGAGCGCTTCAATACGGACCGCCTCCGCTCGGATTTTGTCAAGCTCTTCATGGACGGCGTGACGGAATCGGGCACCGCCGTCTTCGTCGACGACTACAGCCACCAGCCCGGCTGGAAGGGCGATCCGCTGTTCTCGCAGGCGCATTTCGACGAGATCGCCATCGCCGCCGACAGGCTCGGCCTGCCGGTCGCCGTGCATGCCATCGGCGACGGCGCGGTGCGCATGGTGCTGAACGGCTACGAGGCGGCCATCAAGGCCAATGGCAGGCGCGACAGCCGCAACCGCATCGAGCATATCGAGGTCGTGCATCCCGACGACATTCCACGCTTCAAGGAACTCGGCACCATCGCCTCCATGCAGCCGACGCACCCACCGGGCAGTGCCGGCCTGCCGCTGGAGCCCTACCTGTCCTATATCGGCGAGGAACGCTGGCCCCACGCCTTCGCCTGGCGCACGCTCACCGATGCCGGCGCGCCCATCGTCTTCGCCACCGACTGGCCGGTCTCGCCGCTCGATCCGATGCACTGCATCCAGTGCGCCATGACGCGCACCGTCTGGAAGGAGGGCATTCAGGACCAGCGGCTTTCGCTGCACGAGACCCTCGCCGCCTATACGCGAACGAGCGCCTGGGTCGAGTTCATGGAGGACCGCAAGGGCGTGCTGAAGCCCGGCTATCTCGCCGATATCGTCGTGCTCTCGGCCGATGTGGAGGCCGCCGATTTCGCGGACCTTGCCGCCATCCGGCCGGTCACCACCATGTGCGACGGGCGCATCACCTACCAGGCCTGACCGGGCCTGGACGGCCGGCGGGTTGTCACCCCGTCCGGCCGAGGTCCACCAGATAGGTGTTTTCCGAGCGCGACACCGCGTAATCCTCCGGGCGGATTTCCGCGAAGAGCAGGGTCTCGCCCTCCGCCGGGGCCTCGGCGAGCAGCTTGCCGTCCGGGGCGGCGATGCGCGAGAGGCCGGCATAGCTGAAGCGGTCGTCGGCGCCGCAATGGTTGATATAGGCGACGAAGACCTGGTTCTCGAAGGCGCGGACCTGGATCATGTGATTGGCGATGAAACTCCCGGAGGCGCCCTTCGGCAGGGCGGTCGGCACGATGACGAGCTCGGCGCCGGCAAGCGCCAGGCGGCGGACGTTTTCGGGGAATTCCACGTCGTAGCAGATCAGCATGCCGAGCCGGACGCCGCCGAGCTCCACCATGACGGAGGCCGGCACGCCGGGCCGGAAGGCATGCCGCTCGTAATCGCCGTAGAGATGGGACTTGCGGTAGACGGCATTGGTGCCGATGCCATCGGTGAAGAGCGCGCTGTTGTAGACATGCGCGCCTTCCCGCTCGGCGAAGCCCGCCACGATGGCAAGCCTGTTCTCCTGTGCGATGGCGCTCAGCCGCGCCGCCACGTCGCCCGTCGCCGGCGAGGCGAGCCGCGCGAAGGCCGCATCGCCCGCGCCATAGCCGGTGACGGCAAGCTCCGGCACGATCAATAGCTTGGCGCCGGCCGAGGCCGCATCGGCGGCCGCGGCCGCGATGCGCTGGATGTTGGCTTCGTCATCGCCGGCGATGGCGTGCATCTGGAGGGCGGCAATCCGCATGGGCTTGGTCCTAATCCCGCGACGACATGGCGCCGAGCAGCTTCGGCAGGTCGCCGAAGCGCGCGACGAGGCCGAAGATGACGGCGGCGATCGCCACGAAGAGGATCGTGATCGAGGCCATCGTCGGCGTGTAGCCATAGCGCAGCGCGTTGAAGATCTTGATCGGCAGCGTCTCCATCGTGAAGCCGATCGTCATGTAGGCCACGATATATTCGTTGAGCGACAGGACGAAGGCGAAGGCATAGCCGGAGATGAGATAGGGCAGGATCAGCGGCAGGACCACCGTGCGGAAGATCGTGCGGTCGTCCGCCCCCATCGTCGCGGCCGCCTCCACCAGCGAGCGGTCGATGGAGGAGAAGCCGAGCGAGAGCGTCACCAGCGGCAGCGTCACGAAGAAGATGGCGTGGCTGATCACCGCCGTCGCCGGCTGGCCGTAGAAGCCCGTCGTCGCCCAGAAGGTGAGGAGGCCAAGCGCGGTGATGACCGGCGGCAGCGTGAAGGGCGCGATGCCGAGAAGCTGGAAGATGTTCGCCCAGGGCGCATCGCGCCGCCACAGGAACCAGGCGAGCGGCAGCGCGATCAGGAGCGCCACGGCCGCCGAGAGCGCGGCGAGCGTGATCGAGGCGAAAAGGGCGCTGCGCCATTCGACATTGGCGAAGATCTCGCCGTACCAGCCGAGCGAGAAGCCCTGCGGCGGGAAGGCGAGCGTCTGCTTCTCGTTCACCGAGACGCCGGCGACGACGATGATCGGCAGCGCGAGGAACAGGCCGATCAGGCTGAAATAGAGCCGTTGCAGCAGCGTGTTCATGCGGCTTCCCCCTTGCGGCCGGCATAGACGGTGAGCGCGACGAGGCCGAGCGTGACGAGCACGAGGAACACGGCCATGGCGGCGGCGAAGGGCATGTTCGACTGGTAGATCGCCTGGTCGGTGATGAGCACCGAGAGCGTCCAGTGCTGCGGCCGGCCGAGGATCTGCGGCAGCAGGTAGGAGCCGAGCGCGAAGATGAAGACCATGATCAAGGTCGCGACGATGGTGTTGCGCAGCGCCGGCACGACGACGGTGAAGAAGGCTTTGACCGGCGAGGCGCCGAGCGTGCGCGCCGCCTCCGTCAGCGTCGGGTCGAGCCGCACGAGGGCGGGATAGAGCACCAGCACCGTATAGGGCAGCGCCTGGTAGACCATGGCGGTCAGCACCGCGCCGAAGCTCGGGTTCAGCGCCACCGCCTCCTTCAGGATGCCAAGCGCGACGAGGATGTTGGTGATGCCGGCGGTGCGCGAGAAGAGCGTCGACCAGGCAAAACCGATGATGACCTCCGACAGCGACAGCACCGAGAGCAGCGCCACCAGCCAGAGCACCTGCGCGCGCCGCCCAGCGCGCGAGAGGAGATAGGTGAAGGGTACGGCGAGAACGACGCAGCAGATGGCGACGGCAATCGCCAGGAACAGCGAGAAGCCGAGCACCTTGCCGAAGAACAGGCTGAGGAAGCGGGCGTAGTTGTCGAAGACGAAATCGGCCGAATAGAAGCCGGCCGGATCGCGCTTGAAGAAGGAGACGGCGATCATCGTCGCGAAGGGCACGACGAAGAAGACGATCAGCATGCCCGCCGGAAAGACCAGCGGGCCGTAGTCGAAAAGCTTCTGCGGGGGTTCGCGTCTCATGACTTCAGCACCACGCAATCGGCCGGGTCGAGCCCGATGCCGACCTCTTGTCCGACAGCGACCTCCGGCCGGGCATTCGGCATGGAGACGGCGACGATCTGCTTGCCGCCGGCCTCCACGAAGGTCTCGATCGTGCCGCCGAGGTCGCGAATGAAGGTGACCTTGCCGGTGATCGCGCCGTTGCCGGGAGCGGTCAGGCGCACGTCCTCCGGCCGCACCGAAAGGATGCCGGACTTGAGGCCGGCCGGGAGGGCGAGGCCCGTGACCGTGCTGCCGAGAACCGAGGCGCCGGAAGCGTCCGCGGAAAAATCGATGAGGTTCGTCATGCCGATGAAATCGGCGACGAAGGTATCGGCCGGGCGGCGGTAGATCTCGACCGGCGGGGCGGCCTGGCGGATCTCGCCGCCGTTCATCACCACCACGGTGTCGGCCATGGTCATGGCCTCGCGCTGGTCGTGGGTGACGACGATGGTGGTGATGCCGAGGCGCTGCTGGAGCTGGCGCAGCTCCACCTGCATGGCCTCGCGCAGCTTGGCGTCGAGCGCCGAAAGCGGCTCGTCGAGCAGGAAGAGTTTCGGCGAGATGGCGAGCGCGCGGGCGATGGCCACGCGCTGGCGCTGGCCGCCGGAGAGCTTCGCGACGGGCCGGTCGGCATAGCCCGTGAGATGGATCATCGACAGAAGCTCGTCGACACGCTTCTTCTGTTCCTCCTTGCCGGTGCCGCGGATGCGCAGCGAATAGGCGATGTTCTCGCCGACGGTGAGGTGCGGGAAAAGCGCCAGCGACTGGAAGACCATGCCGAGGTCGCGCTTGTGCGTCGGGACGTGGGTGATGTCCCTGTCGTCGAGCCGGATCTCGCCGCTCGTCGGCAGGTCGAGGCCGGCGACCATGCGCATCAGCGTGGTCTTGCCGCAGCCGGAGGGGCCGAGCAGGCAGACGAAGGTGCCGTGCGGCACGGTGAGCTGCACGTTCCTGACGGCCGTAAACGTGCCGAATTGCTTGGTGACGTTCTGAAGGGTCAGCCCGGACATTGGTTCTCCGCTCGGCGCGCTCGTTGTGATGACACCCGGCCGCCGGCATATCGCATGCGGGCGGCCGGACGGGCATTCTGTAATCGCAGGCTTTATCAGCCGGCGATCATTTCCGTCCACTTCTGGTTCAGCCAGTCGGACTTCGACGTGTAGAGATCGTAGCGCGGGATGATCGGCTCGATATCGGACGACACGGCGGCGAACTCCTCGGCCGTCAGGTCGAGCAGGTCGCGCTTGACGGTCGGCGCGGTACCGACCTTGCGCGACAGCAGCGCCTGGATCGACGGCTGGCTCATGTAGTTGATGAAGGTGTGCCCCTCCTCGACCTTGCTCGAAGCGCGCGACAACGCCCAGCAGCCGGAATCCATGATGCCGCCTTCCTTCGGGAAGGTGGAGCGGACCGGCTGGCCGTCGGCGGCGGCAAGGCCGGTCACGTCATGGTAATATTGGCCCATCGGGATTTCGCCCGACTTCAGCGACTGCTCGAACTGCGCCTCGTCGCGATACCAGAGCCGGACGTTCGGCTTCACCTCGGCGAGCTTCTCGAAGGCCTTCAGCTGGCCTTCCTCGGTGTCGAGCGCGTTCGTGCCGCCGAAATGGGTCTTGGCCGTCACTTCCAGCAGGAAGGAGTTGGAGACGAGCGCGAGGAGGCCGAGCTTGTCGGCATTCGCCGGATCCCAGAGCGCGGCCCAGGAGGTCGGTGGCTCGGGATAGACGTTGGTGTTGGTGACGAGCGTGATGTACCAGGCGACGGCCCCGATGCCGGCGACGCGGCCATCCGGATACTTGTTGACGAAATGGTCGATGAGGTTCGCCCCGTTCGGAATCTTCGCCATGTCGAGCGGCGCCCAGAGCTCGGTCGACTGGCCCTTCAGCATGGCGACCTGCGACATCATCGAGACGTCGGCCGGCGCCTGGCCGGCGCGGGCGGCCTGCTCGAGCTGGACGAGCCAGGCCTCGCCGGTCGGCTCGGCGACCGATTCCACGGCGATGCCCGTTTCCTTGGTGAAGTCCGCGAAGATGTTCTTGTCGAAGGAATCCTTGAAGTAGCCGCCGTAGACGCCGACCTTCAGCGACTTGTCCTGCGCACGCATGACCGCCGGCATGGCGAGCAGCGAGGCGCCGGCAACGCCCGCACCCAGTACGGCGCGGCGGCTGACATTGGTCTTGAGGATGTCACGCATGGTCGTCTTTCTCCTTATAGGCCGGCCGGTCGATCCGGCCGGGAGTGTTCCCGTTGTCGTCATTCTATGTCAGGCCGTCGGCGCCACGGAAGGGCCGAAAGCCGTCAGGGCCGGATTTTCGTGAAGAAACCTGCATGCGGCCGGTGCGGGGCGGTGCCACGCGTTGCAATCCGGCCAGAGCCTCCCGATCGTTCCCCAGGGCTTCGCCCTCGTTTTTGCCCTCGTTTTTGACAGTATCGTAATAAAACGCCTGGAAAAGCAATTGGCATTGTTATAGCGTTCGCCGTGAGAAAAACTCACGAAACAGGTTTCAAGCTTTTATGGCCTCGCGCCTGCCGCCGCTCAATCCCCTGCGCGCCTTCGAGGCCACCGTCCGCCGGGGTTCCGTCTCCGCCGCGGCGCGCGAGCTGAACGTCACGCATGGCGCGATCAGCCACCAGATCCGCGCGCTGGAGGAAGCGCTCGGCACGGCGCTGTTCGAGCGCGGCGGCAAGCGGCTGAAGCTGACGCCGCAGGGCGCGCTGCTCCTGCCGGCCGTCACCAACGCCTTCGGCGAGATCGCGGCGGCGACCGCGCTGATGAAGCAGCCGGAAACGCGTGGCGACATCGCCATCGCCTGCGTGCCCGCCCTCCTCTCGCTCTGGCTGATCCCGCGCCTTCCCTCCTTCACCGAGCATTACCCGGGCGTGCGCCTGAAGCTGACCGCCTCCAACGATCCCGAGCACCTGCGCTCGCTCGATACGGATGTCTGCGTGCTCTACGGCGACGGCAACTGGCCGGACTGCTGGACGCGGCTCTGGTCGAACCTGCAGCTCTTCCCGGTCGCCAGCCCCACGCTGCTCAACAGCCGGCCGCTGCGCTCGGTGCGCGACCTTGCCGACCACACCCTCTTCCACGGCGACGACGGGCGCGAATGGAACACCTGGCTTGCTGCGGCGGACGCCATCGACATGCCGCGCGGCCCGCAGCATTTCATGAGCGATGCGCGCCTTTCCACCGAGGCGGCGCTGCATAGCCAGGGCATCGCACTCGGCGACACGATCACCGCCAGCAGCCTGATCGCCCGCGGCGATCTCGTCGTGCCCTTCGGCCTCACCGTGCCGGCGAACCACGCCTTCTACGTCGCCTGCCGGCAGGCCGCGCGCCAGACGCCCATCGTCAAGGTCTTCATCGACTGGCTCTTCGCCACGCTCGAGGAGACCCTTCCCGAGCCGCAGGCCTCCGCACGCATGCCGATGCGCGGGCGCGGCGGCCGTGCGGCCGATGCCCACCGCCCCCTTTCGGCCCCGGCCCCGCGCCGGCCCGCCTCCAGCCAACCGCGCAAGACCCGCGCCTGACCGCCAGAGAAGACCATGCCTCGTTTCAACCCGCTCGTCGCAAACCTTTCCGCCCCGCCGATCCCCTCGGTCTTCGCCTGGGCCTCCGCCTATGACGGCCACAGCGAGCCGATGATCGACCTGTCGCAGGCCGTGCCCGGCTATCCGCCGCATCCCGAGATGCTGCGCCTGCTCGGCGAGAACGCCGCCTCGCGCGCCTATACCGGCTACGGCCCCATCGAGGGCGAGGACAGCCTGCGCAAGGCCTATGCCGCGCATCTGTCCGAGACCTATCGCACCGCTCTTGCCGCCGGCAACGTCCATGTCACCGCCGGATGCAACCAGGCCTTCATCTGCGCCGCCATGGCGATTGCCGGGGCGGGCGACGCCGTGCTGATGACCGATCCCTATTACTTCAACCAGGAGACCACGCTCGCTATGCTCGGCGTCCGCACGCGCTTTGCGCCCTGCGACCCGGCGAACGGCTTCCTGCCCGACGTCGAGACGCTTGCCGCCGCCATCACGCCGGACGTCAGGGCCATCGCGCTCGTCTCGCCGAACAACCCGACGGGCGCGGTCTATCCGCCGGAGCTGATCGCGGCGATCTACGACCTCTGCGTGGCGCGCGACATCTGGCTGATCCTCGACGAGACCTATCGCGATTTCCTGCCAGTCGGGGTCGGCCGGCCGCATGACCTCTTCTCCCGCAAGGGCTGGGAGGAGACGCTGATCGGCCTCTACAGCTTCTCGAAATCCTTCTGCATTCCCGGCCATCGCCTCGGCGCGATCACCGCCGGCCCCGCCGTGGTGGAACAGGTGGCGAAGATCATGGACAATCTCCAGATCTGCCCGCCCCGCTCCGCCCAGGCCGCCGTCGCCACCGCCCTGCCGCTGCTGGCCGACTGGCGCGAGGAGAACCGCCGCGAGATCGCCCGGCGCGTCGAGGCACTGCGGGCGACCATGTCGGGCGTTCCGGCCTGGCGCGTCGGCGCCGTCGGCGCCTATTTCGCCTTCATCGGCCATCCGTTCGAGGGCACGCCCTCCGCGCGCGTCGCGGAAAGGCTCGCCAAGGAAGCCGGCATCCTCTGCCTGCCGGGCAGCTATTTCGGCGAGCGGCAGGAAGGCTACCTGCGCTTCGCCTTCGCCAATGCGGATGTCGAGACCATCTCGCGGCTTGAGGAGCGCCTCGCGAATTTTCGCTGAAACGGTTCGGTGAAATCGGCCTTGACCTTCCCACGGGGGAAGGGTTCAGCATGGTGCAAACATCAGGAGATTGCCCATGAGCGACGACAAGACCCTCGCCTTCACCGTTGAAGACATGACCTGCGGGCATTGCGTCAAGACGATCACCGGCGCGGTGCTTGCCGCCCACCCTGCCGCCAGGGTCGACATCGATCTTGCCGCAAAGCGCGTCTCCGTCGAGAATGCCGGCGACCGCGCGGCTGTCGCTTCCGTCATCGCGGCGGAGGGCTATTCGCCGGTCGATGCCTGATGCGTCAAAAAGGCGCTTGACCTTGACATGATGGGAAGGTGCACGATCTATCCGACTTAGGATGAAAGGTGCACCATGCTCACCGAGACCGACCGGCAGACCATCAAGCTTTCCATTTCCGACATGACCTGCGCCTCCTGCGTGCGGCGGGTGGAGAAGGCCATCGAAAAGGTGCCGGGCGTTGCCGGCGCCGCCGTCAACCTCGCGACGGAGAAGGCCGATGTGACCTTCGCCGGCACGCCCGATGCCGCCGCCGTCGCCGAGGCCGTGCGCAAGGCCGGCTACGGCGTTGCGGAGGAGGTGCTGGAGTTCCCCGTCGAGGGCATGACCTGCGCCTCCTGCATCGGCCGCGTCGAGAAGGCGCTGAAGGCCGTTCCCGGCGTGCTGGACGCCACCGCAAACCTTGCGCAGGAACGCGCCCGCGTGCGCTTCCTCAAGGGCGCGACCTCCTTCGAGGAACTCGCCGCCGCCGTGGAAATGACCGGCTACAAGGCCATCCGCGAGACGGCCGCAGCCCCCGAGGAGGACCGGCGCGCGGCCGAGGCGAAGACCCTGCGGCGCGATCTCATCGTCGCCGCCGTGCTCACCGCGCCGCTCTTCGTCATGGAGATGGGCGCGCACGCCTTCCCCTCTTTCGGCCACTATATCCATGAAACGCTCGGCATGCAGACGAGCCGGGTAATCCAGTTCGTGCTGGCGACGCTGGTGCTTGCCGGGCCGGGCCTGCGCTTCCTGCGCAAGGGCATTCCGAGCCTTCTGCGGCTGGCGCCGGACATGAATTCGCTCGTCGTGATCGGCACGCTCGCCGCCTGGAGCTTTTCCACCGTCGCAACCTTCGCGCCCGGCCTCCTGCCCGGCGGCACGGCCAATGTCTATTTCGAGGCGGCCGCCGTCATCGTAACGCTCATCCTTGCCGGGCGCTATCTGGAGGCGCGTGCCAAGGGGCGCACCGGCGAGGCGATCCGCCATCTTGCCGGCCTTCGCGCAAAATCCGCCCGCGTGCTGCGCGACGGCAAGGCCGAGGACGTGCCGCTGGAAAGCGTCGTGCCCGGCGACATCGTGCTGGTGCGGCCGGGCGAGAACGTGCCGGTCGACGGCGAGGTGATGGACGGAAGCTCCTATGTCGACGAATCCATGATCACCGGCGAGCCGATGCCGGTCGCGCGCAAGGCTGGCGACATGGTGACGGGCGGCACGGTCAACACGACCGGCTCCCTCACCTTCCGCGCCACCCGCGTCGGCGCCGATACGGTGCTCTCGCAGATCATCCGCATGGTCGAGGACGCGCAGGCGGCGAAGCTTCCGATCCAGGCGCTGGTCGACCGCGTGACGCAATGGTTCGTGCCAGCCGTCATCGCCGTCGCGTTCGTAACGTTCGGCCTATGGCTCGCACTGGGGCCGAGCCCGGTCCTCGCCCATGCGCTGGTCAATGCCGTCGCCGTGCTGATCATCGCCTGCCCCTGCGCCATGGGCCTTGCGACGCCCACCTCCATCATAACCGGTACCGGCAGGGCGGCAGAACTCGGCGTGCTCTTCCGCCAGGGCACCGCGCTCCAGACGCTTGAGGGCACCGACATCGTCGCCGTCGACAAGACCGGCACCCTGACGCTCGGCCATCCGACACTGACGGAGATCGTGCCGGCGGACGGCTTTTCGCGGGCGGACGTCCTCGCGCTGGTCGCCGCCGCCGAGGTACATTCGGAACACCCGATCGCCAGTGCCATCCAGGAGGCGGCGGTGGCGGAAGGCATCGACCTTCCGGCCGCTTCCGGCTTCGTGACGACATCGGGACAGGGCATTTCCGCCGAGGTCTCGGGCCGCAGGGTGGAGGCCGGCTCGGTCGGCTTCATGCAGGCGCGCGGCCTCGACGTCGCGCCCTTCGCAGGCGATGCCGAGCGGCTGGCCGCCGCGGGCGCCTCGCCGCTCTATGCAGCCATCGACGGGAAGCTCGCGGCCCTCTTCGCCGTCACCGACCCGGTGAAGCCGACGACGAAGGAGGCGGTCGCCAGCCTGAAGGCCCTCGGCATCGAGGTCGCCATGATCACCGGCGACAACCGCCGCACCGCCGAGGCCGTTGCCGCAAAGCTCGGCATCGACAGGGTGATGGCGGAGGTGCTGCCGGACGGCAAGGTGGCCGCGGTGCGCGCGCTTTCGGCCGACGGCGCGAGGAAGGTCGCCTTCGTCGGTGACGGCATCAACGATGCGCCGGCGCTCGCCGCCGCCGATACGGGCATCGCCATCGGCACCGGCACGGACGTCGCCATCGAGAGCGCCGACGTGGTGCTGATGGCCGGCGACATGCGCGGTGTGGCGACCGGCATCGCCCTGTCGCGGGCGACCATGCGCAACATCCGCCAGAACCTCTTCTGGGCCTTCGGCTACAATGTCGCGCTCATCCCGCTCGCCGCCGGCCTCTTCTACCCGGCCTTCGGCATCCAGCTTTCCCCCGCGCTGGCGGCGGGCGCCATGGCGCTCTCCAGCGTCTTCGTGGTCACCAATGCGCTGCGGCTGAAACGCTTCCGCCCCAAGGGACAAACGGCATGATGAATATCGGCGAAGCGGCGGAGGCGACGGGCGTCACCGCCAAGATGATCCGGCACTACGAGCAGATCGGCCTCATTCCCGAGGCCGGCCGCACCGGCTCCGGCTACCGCGTCTACGGCCCGAAGGATCTCGCGGCGCTCTCCTTCATCCGAAGAGCCCGCGACCTCGGCTTCTCCATCGCCCAGATCCGCGACCTCCTCACCCTCTGGCAGGAACGCGCCCGTGCCTCCGCCGACGTCAAGCGCATCGCCAGCGAACATATCGACGAGATGAAGGCCAAGATGGCGCTGCTTCAGGAGATGGTGCACACGCTGGAACACCTTTCCGCCCACTGCCATGGCGACGACCGGCCGGACTGTCCGATCCTCGAACAGCTTGCGAGCGGAACCGACAGAGAGGGCTGCTGCTAGGTCAGGCCGCCGCGGAAAGATGCTCGTGGACGGCGAGCCAGCGGCCGGCGGCATCGCGGGAAAAGACGATGGTCTCGCGCTCGTTGTTCGTCAGCCGCTCGCCGCCCACCGAAAGCTCGGTCTCGACGGCATGGGTGAAGACGGCGACGTCGCCGAGGAGCTGGACGCGGCGGTCGGTCGAGCGGCAGGCGTGGATGCGGAAGCCGTCGCGTTCCTCCCAGAGCGCCCATTCGGCCTCGTAGGCGGCGCGGCCGTCGAGCGGTCGATCTAGATTGTAGAAGAGGAAGGTCGCCTGCGGGGCGAAGGCGGAAAAATAGGCGTCGCGGTCGTGCCGGGCGAAAGCGGCGACGAGGGCATCGGCGGCGGAGAGGACGGCGGATTGCGTATCGGTCATGCTTTTTCCGGGGTCAGACGATCTTGACGGTGCTGATGAGCCTCGCGATGGGCGCATGTTGCGCCTCGACGCGCGCCTTCAGCTCTTCGAGCGGCATGGCGTCCACCTTACAGAACTCGATGAACATCATGTTGAGGTTGTTGAAGAAGACCTCGCCGATGGCCCTGGCATCGACGCCCGCATGCACGACGCCGCGCGCCTGCAACGTCTCGACGAGCCGCACCACCTGGGCGGAAAGCTGGCCGTCGAGTTCGGTATAGCGGCGGGAGAGCGGGGTTTCGGGCTGCTGGATGGAGATCGCCATCGCCGTGCGCCACATCTCCTTGGAGAGATAGACGAGGGAGTGGTCGTAATATTGCGCGATCAGCGTGCGCAGCGCCTCGGTAACGTCGAGCGGCGGGCTCGCGACGATGCGCGCCCCGCCCTCCAGCACCTCGGTCACCTCCATCGCGACGGTGGCGACGAGGATGTCGCCCTTGTTCTGGTAGTAGTTGTAGAGCGTGCCGACGGAGACCTCGGCCATCTCGGCGATGGCCTCGATGCGGGCGCTGTCATAGCCCTCGCGGCGGAACAGCGTGGCGGCGGCATCGAGGATGCGGCGCGTCTTGTCCGCCTTCTGTTTCGCCCGCAATCCGGTCATCGGCCCCTCCACTGAATCTCTTCAAAAATGAGATTGACTTAAAAAATGAACTCGTTCAATCTTTTTCTCAAGGCGCCATGACGAGTGCCATCCGAAAGGCCACGCGCCTTCAGCCAGAGGGAAAGACGATGACGAAAACCGTTTCCGGCGGCCTTGCCCGCCGCATGCTTCTTGCCACCGTAGCCACCATTGCCTTTTCGCCCGCCGGCGCGATGGCGCAGGACGAACTGAACGCCCTCGTCTGGTGCGACCATACCGACCCGGCGCTGGTCGAGCCCTTCGAGAAGGCCAACAACGTCAAGGTGAACCTCAAGGAATACGAGGGCACGGGCGCAGCGATCTCGATCATCGAGCAGTCCCGTCCCGGCGACTGGGACGTGCTGGTCATCGATGCCGTCGACGTGCCCCGCGCCATCGACATGGATATCCTCGGCGAGATGCCGGCCGACAAGCTGCCGCTCGGCGACCTCTTCCCCGAGGTGCGCATGGACGAGACGACCACCCGCGACGGCAAGGTCTACGCCGTCACGGAAAAGTTCGGCTACAACACGATCTCCTACGACAAGACCAAGGTCGACCCGGCCGATATGGAAGACCTCACGGTCATGTGGTCGGACAAGTACAAGGGCCGTATCGCGCTCTATGACTACTACCTTCCGATGGTCGGCCTGACGGGCGTCGCCATCAGCAAGAAGACCGCCGACCTCACGCAGGAGGACCTGCCGGCGATCAAGGAGAAGCTCTTCGAGATGAAGAAGGTCTCCCGCCAGGTGAGCGACGTCGTCGCCTCGCAGACGGCGCTGGCGACCGGGGAAGTCGACATCGTCGTCGGTGGCGGCGAGTGGCTGACCGCCGGGCTTTCGGCGGAAAAGCCGAACCTCGACTGGACGATCCCCAAGCAGGGCGCACTGCGCTGGGCGCAGTCGATCGGCGTCTTCAAGAATTCGGAAAAGCAGGATCTGGCGCTGAAATTCGTGCAATATATCGTCAGCCCCGAGGGGCAGGCGCGGCTTGCGACATCCTCCTGCTACTGGGCGATGCCGGCGAACGCCAAGGCCGGCGAGCACCTGACCGATCCGCAGAAAACGGCGCTGCGCTGGGACAGGCAGCCGGAATATCTGAAGAATTCGCAGCTCTACCCGGTGGCGGATGCCGACATGGATGCGGCGATGCAGGATATCTGGACGGAGATGCTGCAACATTAAGGTTGGTGGCGTGACGCCATATACTGGCCTCTCATCAAGGATCTGCCCCTCACCCTAGCCCTCTCCCCGCAAGCGGGGAGAGGGGACCTGTCCTGCGACCTGTCGGAAGGGGAGGAAGCGGGACGGCATATGCCTTCTCCCCGCTTGCGGGGAGAAGGTGCCGGCAGGCGGATGAGGGGCGAAGCCACGCGGTACGCCCATAAAGCGCGAACGGAGAATCGATCCCATGACCGCCACAGCCCTCGAACGCGCGGAGCGCCGCAAGGCATGGGCCTTTGCCTTGCCGGGGCTCATCTGGACCGCCCTCTTCTTCCTCGTGCCCTTCGCCTATATGGTGGCGATCAGCTTCTGGACGCGGCAGGGGCGCGAGATCGTCGCGACGTGGACGCTCGACAATTACGTCGCCTTCTTCACCAAGGCGCATTTCTTCAAGGGGCTGGTGGTCTCGCTGGAGATCACGGCGACCGTCACCGTCATCTCGGTGCTGCTCGCCTATCCCCTCGCCTGGATCATCGCGGAGCGCGTGCCGAAGAAATGGCAGCGCTTCGCCCTCGTCATGGCGATCCTGCCCTTCTGGACCTCCTATGTGGTGCGCTCCTATTCCTGGTTGCTGGTGCTGTCGAAGGGCGGCGTCGTCAACCAGGCGCTGCTCTCAATCGGCGTCATCTCCGAGCCGCTGGCGCTCTCTGCCAACCGCACCGGCACCGTCATCGGCTTCGTGCACTTCTTCGTCATGCTGCTGACGTTGACGATCTACGCCAACCTCATCCAGCTCTCGCCGAACTACCGCCGCGCGGCGGCGGATCTCGGGGCGAACGCCTTCCAGACCTTCTGGCATGTCGTGCTGCCGCTGACGCTGCCGGGCATCATGGTCGGCGCTTTCCTGACCTTCGTCCTGTGCATCGGCGACTACATCACCCCGCAGATCCTCGGCGGCAACAACGAGCTGGTGCTGCCGCAGGTCATCATGCTGCAGCTCGGGCGGCGGGCGGATTTCCCGATGGCGGCGGCGCTCTCGCTGGTGCTGATGGCGGTGGTGACGCTCGCCTATATCGCCTGCGCACGCTGGCTGAAGATGGAAAGGACCTGATGATGCGGCAGCTTTCCACCGTCCTTGCCGCGCTCTATGCCGGCCTCATCTATCTCTTCATCTTCCTGCCCGTCGTGGTGCTGGTGCTCTTCTCCTTCCAGGACGGCACGCTGCCGGTGCCGCCGCTGAACGGGCTAACGCTGCGCTGGTACGAGGCGGTCTTCTCCGACGGCAAGCTGATGGCCGCGCTCGGCAACTCGCTGCTGGTAGCGGTGATCTCCTCGACCGTCGCATGCCTCCTCGGCTTCCTCGCCGCTTACGCCTTCGCCCGCTACACGCTGCCGGGCTCCGCCCTCCTGCGCGGCCTCATCGTCGCGCCGATGACGGTCAGCACGCTGATCATCGGCCTC
The DNA here is from genome assembly GCF_055330205.1 of Shinella sp. R2-11. Lineage (NCBI taxonomy): Bacteria > Pseudomonadati > Pseudomonadota > Alphaproteobacteria > Hyphomicrobiales > Rhizobiaceae > Shinella > Shinella sp. R2-11. The sequence continues at coordinate 350,308 of NZ_JBVAPC010000003.1, forward strand.
GGCCTCCTCTCCATGCTGAACGTGACGGGCATGCGGCTTTCGCTTCTGACGGTCGGCATCGGCCATGTGGTGATCAACCTGCCGCTCTGCTTCGCCATCATTTATGCCTCGATGGGCGGGCACCAGGTGAATATCGAGCGGGCGGCGCGCGATCTGGGGGCCAAGGACTGGCAAGTCATGCTACTCGTCACGGCGCCCATGCTGCTGCCGTCGATCCTCGCCGCCTTCTTCCTCTCCGTCACCTTCAGCTGGGACGAGTTCATCGTCGCCTTCTTGCTGTCGCGCTTCGACGTGACGCTGCCGGTCGAGATCTGGAGCATGCTGCGCTCCGGCCTCGATCCCAGGACCAACGCCATCGGCAGCGTCGTCTTCCTCATCTCCGTCGTGTTCCTCATCCTCATGGAACTTACGGTCTTCAGAAAAACCGGGAAATCCTCATGACCGCCGACGTTTCCATCAAGAACGCCACAAAGGACTTCGGCACGTTCCGGGCGCTGGACGACGTCTCGCTCGATATCGCGGCGGGCGAGTTCATCGTGTTGCTCGGCCCCTCCGGCTGCGGCAAGACGACCCTCCTCTCCATCCTCGGCGGCTTCATCGAGCCGACCTCGGGCACGATCTCCATCGGCGGGCGCGACATGACCCATGTCTCGCCGGCAAAACGGCCGACCACCACCATGTTCCAGGACTATGCGCTCTTCCCGCATATGTGCCTGCGCGACAATGTCGGCTTCGGCCTGCGCATGCGCGGCATGGGCAAGGCGGAGCGCTACGAGAAGGCGTTCTCCTATCTCGATCTCGTCGGCCTAAAGGCGTCCTCCGCCAGGAAACCGCATGAACTTTCGGGCGGCCAGCGCCAGCGCGTGGCCCTCGCCCGGGCGCTGGCGGTCGATCCCGACGTGCTGCTGCTCGACGAGCCGCTCGGCGCGCTGGACCTGAAGCTGCGCCGGCAGATGCAGGATGAATTGAAGGCGATCCAGAAGCGCGTCGGCACCACCTTCGTCCATGTCACCCACGACCAGGAGGAAGCGATGGCGATCGCCGACCGCATCGTCGTGATGAACAAGGGCCATATCGAGGATGTCGGCACGCCGGCCTCGATCTACATGCGGCCGCGCTCGCTGTTTTCGGCCGGCTTCATGGGCGAGGCCAATTTCCTGCCGGCGACGGTGCAACGTGTCGCCGCCGACGAGGCGGAGGTGGAGACCACGCTCGGCCGCGCCGTCCTTCCCGCCGCCGCTTTCGTTTCCGGTTCGCCGGTCGCAGGAAGCGCCGTCACGCTCTGCATCCGCCCGGAGCATTTCCGCTCCGCCCATGCGGATGAGCCTACCGTCTCGCTCGGCCGCGGACGCATCACCGGCAGCGCCTTCTTCGGCACGCATCACCGTTGCCATATCAAGGCGAACGGAACGGTGCTCACCGCTCACCTGCCGCAGACCGAGACGCCGGACGTCGGCGCCGAGCTTGACCTTCGGCTGAAGGCGGATAGCATCGTCGTGCTTCAGGACGGAGCGGGAGTATAGGGTCAATGCAGCGCATCCGGCCGGAGGACTGGTACAGCGTTCGTCGCCTCGACGACGACGTGACGGCTATTTCCGAGCCCTATATCCAGGAATTCTACCGCTGCAACGTCTGGCACATCCGCGGGCGCGACCGCGACATGCTGGTCGATAGCGGCATGGGCGTCGTCTCGCTCAGGCAGTGGGTGCCGCTCGTCACGGAGCGCGACCTGATCGCGGTCGCGAGCCACACCCATTTCGACCATATCGGCTGCCACCACGAATTCGAATGCCGCGCGGTGCATGCGGCCGAGGCCGATCTTCTCGCAAACCCGACGCGGCAGAACACGCTGGCCGACCCCTATGTCACCGACGAGATCTTCGACGCGCTGCCGCCCGAGCCCTATTGCTCGAAATGCTACGCCGTGAAGAAGGCACCGGCGACGCGCATCCTCGAAGACGGCGACGTGATCGACCTCGGCGACCGGCAGTTCGAGGTCATCCACACGCCGGGCCACTCCCCAGGGGGTATTGCGCTCTACGAGAAGGCGACCGAAATTCTCTTCTCGGGCGACATCGTCTACGATGGCCCGCTGATCGAGGACACCTACCATTCCGACATGGCGGACTATATCGCCTCGATGGAACGGCTCCTGACCCTGCCCGTGCGGCTGGTGCATGGCGGCCATTTTCCAAGCTTCGGCGGGGAACGCTACCGCCAGCTCATCAGGGGCTGGCTCGACGAAAAACAGAAGTGACGGGAGAAAAGCATGCTCGACAAGCGCAAGTTCTACATCGACGGCCAGTGGGTCGATCCGCTGAAGCCCAACGACCTGCCGGTCCTCAACCCGGCGACGGAAAAGCCGATCGCGGTCATCTCCATGGGCACCGCCGCCGATATCGACCGCGCCGTCGCCGCCGCCAGGAAGGCCTTCGCGACCTACAGCCAGACCAGCGTGGAAGAACGCCTCGCGCTCCTCGAAAAGCTGCTGGAGATCTACAAGCGCCGCTATGACGAGATGGCCCGCACCATCACGCAGGAACTCGGCGCGCCGATCTCCATGAGCACCGAGCAGCAGGCGGATGTCGGCGTCGGCCACCTCCAGGGCTTCATCGACGCGCTGAAGCGCCTCAAGAGCCGCGAAGTCCTGCCGAACGGCGACGTCGTGCGCCGCGAGCCCATCGGCGTCTGCGGCCTCATCACGCCCTGGAACTGGCCGATCAACCAGATCGCGCTGAAAGTGGTTCCGGCGCTGGCGACGGGCTCGACCTGCGTGCTCAAGCCCTCCGAATTCACCCCGCTCAACGCCATGCTCTATGCCGAGATGGTGGACGAGGCCGGCTTCCCGGCGGGCACGTTCAACCTCGTCAACGGCGACGGGCCGGAATGCGGCGCAGCGCTTTCCCGGCATAGAGACATCGACATGATGTCCTTCACCGGCTCCACCCGCGCCGGCATCGCCGTCAGCAAGGATGCGGCCGACACGGTCAAGCGCGTGACGCTGGAGCTCGGCGGCAAGTCGCCCAACATCGTCTTCGCCGATGCGGACCTGGAAGACCGTGTCGCCGGCAGCGTGCTGGAATGCTTCAACAATTCCGGCCAGTCCTGCGACGCGCCGACCCGCATGCTGGTCGAGCGCTCCGTCTACGACAAGGTGGTCGAGATCGCCGAGCGCACCGGCAAGGAAGCCAAGGTCGGCAATCCGGAGGAGGAAGGCAGCCATATCGGCCCGCTCGTCTCGCATATCCAGTTCGGCCGCGTGCAGGCGCTGATCGAGGCGGGCGTTGCCGAAGGCGCGCGCCTTCTCGTCGGCGGTCCCGGCAAGCCGGAAGGTTTCGAGACCGGCTATTTCGTCAAGCCGACGATCTTCGCCGACGTCAACAACGACATGCGCATCGCCCGCGAGGAAGTGTTCGGCCCGGTCCTCTCGATCATCCCCTTCGACACGGAAGAGGAGGCCATCGCGATCGCCAACGACACCGCCTACGGCCTTGCCGCCTATGTGCAGACGGGCAATCCTGATCGTGCCGAGCGCGTCGCCGCCCGCCTTCGCGCCGGCATGGTGCACATCAACGGCGGCCCGCACCGCTATGGCAGCCCCTTCGGCGGCTTCAAGCAGTCCGGCAACGGCCGCGAAGGCGGCATGTTCGGCCTCGAGGACTTCCTCGAAGTGAAGACCGTGCACCGGCCGGACGCGGCCTGATCGGCACATGATACGAACGGCCCGGAGATATCTCCGGGCCGTTTTCCTTTGCACATCCGGCGGATGAAGCAGCCTGCGGCTTGCAATCGGGGCGTCGATCAACGAGGTTGACGCGAACCCGCCGGTCCCTCCCAGCCGGCAAGTCCAGTCCCATCGCCAGGAGCAGGCATGGCCGTCAACGATATCGCGACCCGCACCTACGATCACAATTTCCGCCTCGATCCGATCGTGCGCAGCCTGCTCGATACGGATTTCTACAAGCTGCTGATGCTCCAGATGATCCGGCAGCTCCATCCGGACGTGAATGCCACCTTCTCGCTGATCAACCGCACAACGAGCGTGCGGCTCGCCGATATCATCGATGAGGGGGAGCTTCGCGCCCAGCTCGACCATGCCCGCGGCGTGCGCTTCACCAAGAAGGAGCTGATCTGGCTCGCCGGCAACAGCTTCTACGGCAAGGCGCGCATGTTCGGACCGGATTTCATCGCCTGGCTCTCGACCTTCCAGCTGCCGGAATACGAGCTGCGCAAGGTCGACGGCCAGTACGAACTGCATTTCGACGGGCCGTGGACGCACACGACCATGTGGGAGATCCCCGCCCTTGCCATCATCAACGAATTGAAGTCGCGCGCGGCGATGCGCGATCGTGGCCGCTTCGCGCTCGACGTCCTCTATGCCCGCGCCAAGGCGCGGCTATGGGAAAAGGTGGAGCGGCTGCGCCAGTTGCCCGATCTCGTCATCTCCGACTTCGGCACCCGCCGCCGGCACGGCTTCCTGTGGCAGCGCTGGTGCGTGGACGCCCTCAAGGAAGGGCTCGGCGAACGCTTCATCGGCACCTCCAACGTGCTCCTGGCCATGGATGCCGATCTCGAAGCCATCGGCACCAATGCGCATGAGCTGCCGATGGTCGCTGCCGCGCTCGCCGAGGGCGACGACGCGCTTGCCCACGCGCCCTACCGGGTGCTGGAGGAGTGGCAACAGCATTATAACGGCAACCTCCTCATCGCCCTGCCCGATGCCTTCGGCACGACGGCCTTCCTCGCCAATGCGCCGGACTGGGTGGCGGACTGGACGGGCTTCCGCCCGGACAGCGCGCCGCCGATCGAGGGCGGCGAGCAGATCATCGACTGGTGGCGCGGCAAGGGACGCGATCCGCGCGAAAAGCTGCTGATCTTCTCCGATGGCATGGATGTCGACACCATCGAGGAAACCTACCGGCACTTCCACGGCCGCGTGCGCATGAGCTTCGGCTGGGGCACCAACCTCACCAACGATTTCCGTGGCTGCGATCCCGATGGCGGCCACCGGCTCGATCCGATCTCGCTGGTCTGCAAGGTGACGAGCGCGAACGGCCGCCCCGCGGTCAAGCTCTCCGACAATCCGGTCAAGGCGACCGGCGATCCGGCGGAAATCGCCCGCTACCGCCGCGTCTTCGGCGTGACCGAGCAGACGGCGCGGCCGGTCGAGGTCTGAGGTGGAACCGAAAGCCCGTTGCCGCATTCCTGCGCCATGACCTACGAACTCTACTACTGGACCGGCATCCAGGGCCGCGGCGAATATGTCCGCCTGACGCTGGAAGCGGCCGGGGCGCCCTACCGCGACGTCGCCCGGGAGGAAGGCGACCATGTGATCGCGGATATCGGCAGGAAGCTTGCGACGCCGTCCTTCGCCCCGCCCTTCCTGAAGGATGGTGCGCTGGTCGTCGGGCAGGTGGCGGCGATCCTCCTCTATCTCGGCGACAGCCTGAACCTCGCGCCGAAGGACGAGCGCCTCCGCCTATGGACCCACCAGATCCAGCTCACCATCGCCGATTTCGTGCTGGAAGGGCACGACGTGCACCACCCCATCGGCGCGGGACGATATTACGAGGAGCAGAAACCGGAATCGCTCCGGCGGGCGGAGGAATTCCGCAAGGAGCGCGTCCCCAAGTTCCTGAACTGGTTCGAGACGATCCTCGCGCGCAACCCCGAAGGGCCGGCGCATGTGGTAGGCAACCATCTCACCTATGCGGATCTTTCGCTTTTCCAGGCGATGAGCGGCCTGACCTATGCCTTTCCGAACCTCATGAAGCGGCTCGGGCCGAAATACGGCAAGATCGACGCGGTCTGCAAAAGGGTGGAGAAACTACCGAGGATCGCGGCCTATCTTGCGAGCGACAGGCGCCTTGCCCCCAACGAGAGCGACCTCTTCCGCCACTATCCCGAACTGGATCCGTAAGGCGGCGGGTCAGCCGACCCGCTTTTCCAGTTCCTCTTCCTCGATCATCGCGGCCGCGCCCGGCACGGCGACGAACTGTTCGAGCGTCATCGTATCGAGGATGGAGGCGATGGCGTCGCGCACCTCGGTCATGGCGCGGCGGACCTGACAGCCTTCCGGATCTGCGCAGTCCTCGCAGGCTTCATAGGCCGTGCGGCTTGCGCAGCGGATCGGCGCCAGCGGACCGTCGAGAACGCGGATGGCGTGGCCGATGCGGATTTCCGAGGCCGGGTGGGACAGGGAATAGCCGCCGCCCGGTCCCTTCTTCGAACGCAGCATGCCGGCGTTGCGCAGTTCGAGAAGGATGGTGTCGAGAAACTTCTTCGGAATGTTGTTGCGCAGCGCGATCTCGCTGACGAAAGCCGTTTCGCCCGGGGCGAGGCGCGCCAGGTCGACGAGCGCCTTCAACCCGTATTTTCCCTTTTTCGTCAGCATTTCAGCCTGCTTTCCATCGGCATGTGCGGCAGCGTGGACGCACACTGGCGCCCGGCGATTTCATCCATCGTCTTCGGGAAGATCGATCGGTTCACCCATGACGGGTGATTCCGACTCATTCTAGGCACCGAAGTGCGAAAAACATATAAAAACGGTATAATTTATCAGAGCGGCAAATGGCAAGGAAATCAGCCGCTAGACAGCGGTTTTCCGCCCGTTTTGGCCTTGAACGTGCCCAATCCGCATCATTTTCGATGCGTTCCAGCGGCAAACGGCCTTTTCCCGCTTCCATCTAAGGACGCAGAGGAACCTTATGGACAGATCGGCTTTGAACGCGGCTGGCGCGATGTGCCCTTCAGCACAGATTCGCACCAGCTTTGGAACCCCCTGATTATTTGGCTTTCCAAGAGAAGGCCGAAGCCTTTTGTAGAGCCAGCATCAGCGCCGACGCGGCGAAAGACGATCTCGAAATTGTCCTCCGCCGACATGAACGGACCTCTTCTGGTCTCGAACATGCTCACCTCGAAGCCGGGCATGTTGTGAATGCCGTCTCGTCGAAGGGGAACCGCTTCATCAGCCCGTCATTCAGCGCAGCGAAAACGCCCTTGCCCCATTTCCCGGCCGGCTGGAACAGGAAACGGACCCCGCCGTCGAACCCACCCTCCTCGGCATCTCAGCGCTGCCGCCTGAACAGCGGGCCGATTGCACCGGCGGGCCATAGCCCGCGGGAAAGCGTGTGCGGACTAGGCGCCCTCGACCGTTCCGCGGCGCCAGTAGGAGACGACAAGGTGCTCGTCGCCGGTGAGCGCCTTTTCCTGGCGGGCGAAGGCGCGGATCGCGCGGAAAGCCTCGAATTCGCAGCCGGCCCAGAGATAGACCCTTTCGCTTTCGGCCGGAAAGGCGGTGGCTCGGACCGCGTCGATGAGCAGGGTCGTGGTGCCGGCTGCCTTGCCGTCGCGCAACAGCCACGCGACCGCGATGCCGGGCGGGGCGGCAAGCGGCTGCACCTCGGCCGCGTCGGCGACCTCCAGGAATGCATGGCCGCGCGCTTCCGCCGGAAGGGCTTCCAGCATGCGGGCGATGGCCGGCAGGGCCGTCTCGTCCCCGGCGAAGAGATACCAATCCGCGGCAACGAGGCCGCCGCCGCCGGGGCCGACCACGCCGACCCGGTCGCCGACCGCCGCCCGCGCGGCGAAATCCGAGCCCGGCCCGGCATCCTCGTGCAGCACGAAATCGATATCGAGCGTTCCGGCGGCAAGGTCGAGAGAGCGGACCGTGTATTTGCGCATCAGCGGGCGCAGGTCCGGCTCCTCCCATTCGATCATCCCGTTGGGGCCGACCCGCGGCCATTGCGGCCTTGCCGCCTCCGGGCGCTGGACCATGAGGTTGAGATGCAGCGCATCGAGGCCGGCGAAACGCGCGACGTTCTCGCCGGCCAGCGTCAGCCGGCGCATATGCGGGGTGAGCGTGCGACAGCCTGTGACCTCCAGAATCTGGAAGTTCGGCGGGCGGGCGATCTCGCCGCCGTCGCCCGTCCAGGCGATGACCGGCGGATCGTCGCCGGCAAATTCCAGGATATGCGAGGCAACGGACATGCGGGCGAGATAGAGCCCTTCGAGATCGGGCGCGGCGACATCGACCAGCGTCGCATCGCCGTCGCGCGAGAAGCGGGCGCGGATGGCGCCGAGCCGCAGCTCCGGACCCTCCGGGCCCTCGCTCACCACCGCATTGTGCTCGACCATGTGCTCGCAGAAGTCCGCGATGACGGCGCCGGGATTGCTGAGCGCGATCCGGGCCTGTGCGGTATATTGCCTGGCTTGCATGTTCTCGTCCTTACTGCGGCTTGTGGTCGATCCAGAACGTGCCTTCGAGCGGCACCGCCAGGAAACGGGCATTGATCTCGGCGAGCGTCCCGGCGGGATCGACATCCGCGAAGCGGTCGGGATGCATCCATTTGGCGAAGCACTCGAAGATGAGGATGTTGAGCACCGAGATGGAAAGCTGGTGCGAGACGGCATGGGCCCTGCCCTCGTGCACGGCCGTCAGCGCCTCGCGCATGCCCTTGCCGAGGATATCGGCGAAGGATGCCTGCGCGGCCGCCTCGGAAATGCCGCCGCCGAGGACGAGACCACCCTGGGCGGCAAGATGTGGGCCGCCGGTCGCGATATAGACCGTCGGGTCCGTGCCGATGACATATTCGGGGCTGAGCTGCCCGTCATAGCCCGGCACGTCGGCGCCGATGCTCCTTCCGCCGGCAAGCCGCAGATACTCCGTCATGCGGTTGCCCTTGCCGGGCGTCGAGCAGCAGGTCGCGCCGGCATGGGCGTCTACGAGCACCGAGACCGGCTCCAGCGCCGCCGTGCGATCCGTGATGCGCTTGTAGCGGACGCGCAGGAAATCGCCGAAGGCCTCGCCCTTCGCCTCCTGTCCCACGGCCTTCGCCAGCAGCGCGACGGAAAAGGCCGTCGTCTCCGCAGGGCCCTTGCCGTCGTTCACCGGCCCGTCGAGGAAGATGACGGGCACACCGGCCGCCTCCAGCGTGGCGACGATCTCCGTCCAGCCGGTTTCCCAGATCGAGACGACGAAGAGGTCCGGTTTCACGGAAAGGATCGCCTCCGTCGAGGTCTTGCCCGGCAGCACGCTTCCGACCGCCGGAATGGAGTCGATGGCCGGGAAGCGGCGGCGATAGGCGTCGTACATGCCGCGGTCGATGCGCTGGGGCGCGGCCCAGCCGGCAAGGCGCGAAACGGGATCCGCATCGACGAGGGCGAGCGAGATGAGGATGAGGCTTTCGTTCGTGACGATGCGGCGCGCGGGCGCGGCAAGGCGCACCTCGCGGCCGGCGGCATCCGACAGCACGATTTCCGCCCGCCCCTCGGCCGGAAGCGCAAGGGCCATGAGGATGGCCGCCGCCGCCAGCATCCAGTGCAGGAGACGGAAGGCCGGCGGCATGCCGCCAGCCCTTCCCGTCGCGTTCGATCGCGCTGTCGCCAATCGCGTCACCATTCGAATTTCAGGCTCGCCGTGATGGTCCGGCCCGGCCCGTAGTTGCAGCTTCCGCCCGTGGCATTGGTGCACTGGACGACATGGGTCCTGTTGAACAGGTTGGACACGTTGACGCGGAAGGTCGTTCCCGCGAAGTCCTTGTTCAGGGCGCCGAGATCGTATTGCGCGCCGATATCCACCAGCGCAAGGCCGGGGATTTCGAGAGAGTCGAGATAGGTCGTGTCGGTATGGTAGGACGACATGGCGCGCACGCCGGCATTCAACGCAAGGCCCTCGGCCCATTCCGGCCGGTACTGCACCCAGAGGGCGCCCTGATGCGTCGGCACGCGGAGCATGTCCTTGCCCACCTGAGTCGCGATATTCGTCGCGAGCACCTTGGAGTCGGAATAGGCGTAGGAGGCGATCAGGTCCAGTTCCGGCGTCAGCTCGTACTTCCCCTCGATCTCGACGCCGCGGATGCGCTGCTCGCCGGTCTGGATATTGCCGAGCGTCGCGCCCGTGCCGCTATAGACGGGCGTCAGCGCGTTGTCGAGCCTCAGGTCGTAGAACGAGACGCCGATCATGCCGCGCCCGCCTTCCGGCTCGTACTTGACGCCTACCTCGAACTGCCGCGACTGCTGCGCCTCGTAGGGATCGCCGTTCACGTCCGCGCCGATGGTCGGCAGGAACGACGTGGAGAAGCTCGCATAGGGCGTCAGGCCGTTGTCGAAGAGATAGGCAAGGCCCGCGCGGCCCGAAAGCGCGCCGTCCTTGTTCTCGTAGGTCACATTCTTCAGGCGGTCGGTCGTCGTGATTTCCGAGTGGTCGTAGCGAAGGCCCAGCGTCGCCAGCCAGTTATCGTAGCGGATCTGGTCCTGCGCATAGACGCCGACCTGGTCCTGCGTTGAGAGCCTGGAGGTCGTCCATGCCGGGAAGGGATAGGTGCCGCCATAGACCGGGTGGAGGTAATCCTGCCCGGCGATGGCCGCCGAGCCAAAATGCCGGTCGGACCGGATGTGGAAATATTCGAGGCCGAACAGCATCGTATGGTCGAGCGCGCCGGTCTCGAAGCGCGCCTCGAGCTGGTTGTCGATGTCGATGGACGACAGCGTGTCGTCGGATGCCGAGACGACCCGTCCGAGCGTGGTGCCCGAGGGCGGGTTCGACGGCCATGTGAAGGCCGGGTTGACGACCGCCAGGAACATGTTCTGATCGGCATAGCTGTATCTGAGGTTCTGCCGGAACGTCAGGCTCTCGTTGAAATTATGCGAGAACTCGTAGCCCGCCGTATAGAGATTGGCGTCGAACTCGTTCGCATTGGAGAGATAGTCGCCCATATGGGTGTCGGTCGGGATCTGCCCGGCGGGATTGGTGATCAGCGTGCCGAATGCAGGATAGAAGCGCCCGCTGAAATTCTTCGGGTTCACCTTCTGGTAGAGGCCGTAAAGGGTGAGCGAGGTATCCTCGTCGGGCGACCAGGTGAGGCTCGGCGACAGCATGAGCTGCCGGTTGCGCTCCTTGTCGATCTGGCTGCCGAGATCCCGCCCCTGTCCGACGAGACGATACGACCAGTCGCCGTCGCTGCCGAGCGGCCCCGTGAAGTCGGCCGAGGTCTGGATGCCGCCGAGGGAGGACGTCGTCACCTCGACCTCGTTATGAGCGGTGGTCTGCGGCCGCTTGCTGACCTGGTTGATCAGGCCGCCGGGCACGGTCTGCCCGTAGAGCACCGAGGCCGGCCCCTTGATCACCTCGACGCGCTCCAGCGCGTAGGAATTGATCGGCACCGAGGCGTAGCCCTCGGGATCGCCCGCCTGGGCGAGGCCGTCGAGCCAGAGCCTGGCATAGGCATTGTAGCCGCGGATCCACATCCAGCCGCCGCGAACGTCGTCGCCATTGGCCTCCGCCATGACGCCCGGCGTGTAGCGAAGCGCCTCGCGCACGGAATTGGCCCCGCGTGCGTCGATTTCGTCACGCGTCACCACGCTCACGGCCTGCGGAGTCTCGCGCAGCGAGGTGGCGGTCTTCGAGGCGCTGCGGCTGGTCTTGGCGACGATGCCCTTGTCCGGGCCGCGGCCGGTCTCCTTGCCGCCGTCGACGGTGACGGTCTCCAGCGTGGTCGCGCCGGCATCCTGCGCCAGCGCATGGCCGCCCGCCGCGGTCACGGCAAGCAGGACGGTCGAGGCGAGCCAGAGGCGTTTTCGCCCGGCCGCCCGCCATGCCATTCCCGCCGCATCCATTTCCGTTCCGTATCCGTGTCCCGAATTCATCATCGCCGCCCTGACAGCTATACCTTGCCTTAAACTTGACTACTTAAATCAAGTTAAGGTATTCCTTAGGGCAACAATCGCACGGCCGACAATGTCGGTTCCTTTGCGCGACACGCAAAAGCCTTTGCGCACCGGTAAATCGTCATGAGGCGTGACGGTTCGCTAAGGCCTGCGGGTCACTTTGCGAAGCGCGGGACGGCGGATATCGAAGGATCGGACATGGCAGCCGAAGGCGGAGCCGGACTGAAGACGAATGACGGACGCCTGCGCGTGCGCGATTTCATGCGCCATGCCGGCATCGCCTTCGACAGCCCGGACGACCGGCTGACGCCGGACGATACCCTGATGAAGGGCGCGTTCCTGCACCGCGAGCTGCGGCGGGGCCTCGTTCTGCATGCCAGCGACGCCATCGAGGAGCGGCCCTTCACGGCCACATCGCAGCTTCCCGAGGAGCTTTCCTGCATCTTCTTCCTCGAAGGCAGCGTCGACCTTTCCATCGGCGACCGCCATTTCGCCTTCCAGGCGAACCGAGGCGCGGCACGCGGGGTCGCGATCATGAACGCCTGCCCGGAAAGCTTCGCGCGCGCCTCGCGCGGACGCCAGCACCTGCGCCATCTCGTGGTGTCGGCCACGCCGGAATGGCTGCATCGCGACGTGCTCGAAGCCGTCGCCGATACCAAGGGCGGCACGCGGCTCTTGCGCGACCATCTTGCGGAATACCGCTGGACGCTGACGCCGCGCATGGTGGAACTGGTGCGGCAGATCTTCAGCCCCTCTCCGCTCATTCCCGAGCTGCGAGACCTCTATCTCGAGGGCCGCGCCGTCGAGCTGGTGGCCGAGACCATGGCGGCGGCGCTGCGGGCGGACCGGCGCGAGGCGGGCGGTGGCCTGCTGACCCGGCACGACATGACCTGCCTCCAGCGCGCCAAGGATTTCATCGCCGCGCGCGCCGCCGAACCGCTCAGCGTAGAGACCATCGCGCGCGAGGCCGGCATCAGCGCCAGCGGCCTACAACGCCTGTTCCGCGCCGCCGAGGGCCGCAGCGTCTTCGACCATGTGCGCAACGTCCGGCTGGAGCGGGCCTATGCCGCGCTCGCGACCGGCGAGGCCAGCGTGCAGGAGGCGAGCGGCATCGCCGGCTATACCAGCGCCGCCAACTTCGCCACCGCCTTCCGCCGCCGCTTCGGCATCGTGCCGACGGCGGTGAAGGGCACGCGGTGACGGCGGCCACCTCCGCATCGCCTTGATGCGGATCAACGCCTTCCGGCAAATCCCGATCGAAGATAAGCTGGCACAAGGCGGAAGCCCGGCGTTTCCGCTTCTTGAGCCTGCGACGGGAGGCATGCCGATGAAGGCGATGGTGCTCGAAAGACCCGGAACGCGGCTCGTGGCCGTCGAGCGGCCCGATCCCGTGCCGGGGCCGGGCGAGATAAGGTTGAGGGTGGAGGCCTGCGCGGTGTGCCGAACCGACCTGCATGTCGTCGACGGCGAGCTCGACCATTCGAAACTGCCCCTCGTGCCGGGCCATGAGATCGTCGGCATCGTCGATGCCGTCGGGCCGGGCGTCGATAGCGCGCGGATCGGCCGGCGGGTCGGCGTGCCGTGGCTCGGCCATACCTGCGGAACCTGCCCCTATTGCCGCTCGGATGCGGAGAACCTCTGCGACGCGCCACTCTTTACCGGCTATACGCGCGACGGCGGATTCGCCACCCATGCGGTGGCGGATGCCGCCTTTGCCTTCGATCTCGATCCCGCGGCCGATCCGGTCGCTCTCGCACCGCTGCTCTGCGCCGGGCTGATCGGCTGGCGGGCGCTGTCGAAGGCCGGCGCGGGAAAGCGCATCGGGCTCTACGGCTTCGGCGCGGCCGCCCATATCATCGCGCAGGTCTGCCTCTGGCAGGGCCGCGATGTCTACGCCTTCACGCGGCCGGGCGACGGGGAGGCGCAGCGCTTCGCGCTCGGCCTCGGCGCCGTCTGGGCCGGCGGCTCGGACGAGGCCCCGCCCGTGCCGCTCGATGCGGCGATCATCTTCGCGCCGGTCGGCCCGCTCGTGCCGGCGGCGCTCCGCGCGGTGCGCAAGGGCGGCATCGTCGTGTGCGGCGGCATCCACATGAGCGACATTCCCTCCATGCCCTATGCGATCCTCTGGGGCGAGCGCGAGCTCGTCTCGGTCGCCAACCTGACGCGGCAGGATGCCGAGACGTTCTTCCCCATCGCGCAGGCCGCGGGCGTGCGGACGCATACCACGGCCTATCCACTCGCCGCAGCCAACGAGGCCCTTGCCGACCTGAGGGCGGGCCGCCTCAACGGTGCGGCGGTGCTGGTGCCCTGAGCGCCGGTCAGGGCGCGCGCCTGCGCGTTCCGCGGCGGCGCTCGCCGGCGAAGAACCAGTGCTTTGCCGCTTCGGACGCCGCGAGATAGGCGAGCGTGATCACGATCAGCCCGCCGACGACCGGAAGCGGCAGGGCGACGAAGCCGAACCAGTCCGCACCCGGCAGGTAGGGAATGGCGACGGCGAAGAGGGCGACGACCCATGTCAGCCACGAGAGAAGCGCGCTCGGGCGGCTGCGCCAGAAGGCCTTGCGGGTCCGCACGACGAGCACGATGGCAAGCTCCGTGATCAGGGATTCGACGAACCATCCGGTCTGGAACACCGAGGCCGTCGCCCCGGCGACGAGGAGGAGGAAGGCGAAGGTCACGAAGTCGAAGAGCGAGCTGACCAGCCCGAAGGTCACCATGAAGCGGCGCACGAAAGCGATGTCCCAGCGCCGCGGCGTGCGGACCTGATCGGCGTCGACATTGTCGGTGGCGATGGCGAGCGACGGCACGTCCGACAGGAAATTGTTGAGCAGGATCTGCGGCGCGAGCAACGGCAGGAACGGCAGGGCGAGCGAGGCGAAGGCCATCGAGACCATGTTGCCGAAATTCGCGCTGGTCGTGATGGAAATGTACTTCATCGTGTTGGCGAAAGTCCTGCGCCCGTCGTCGACCCCGCGCAGCAGCACGCCGAGGTCGCGTTGCAGCAGGATCATGTCGGCGGCCTCGCGCGCCACGTCCACCGCGCCGTCCACGGAAATGCCGACATCGGCCTCGTGCAGGGCCGGTGCATCGTTGATGCCGTCGCCGAGATAGCCGACCACGTGGCCGTGCCCGCGCAGCGCCGCGATGATGCGCTCCTTCTGGTTCGGGTCGATCTCGGCGAAGATGTCGTTCTGCGTGACGCGGCGGACGAGCGCCTCCTTCGTCAGGCTGTGCACCTCCTCTCCCGTCAGGATGCGGCGGTGCGGCAGGCCGACGATCTCGGCCAGATGGGCGGCGACATGGCGGTTGTCGCCGGTGATGACCTTCACCCTGATGCCACGCGCGGCGATGGCCTTCAGCGTTTCCGCCATGCCCGCCTTGGGCGGATCGAGGAAGAGCAGGAAGCCGGCGAAGGCAAGCCCCGCCTCGTCCTCGACCCGATAGGCGTCCTTCCCCGCAAAACGCCGCACGGCGAGCCCGAGCACGCGATAGCCCTTGCCGCTCCAGGCCCGCACCGTCTCGTCAATCCTGCCGGCCTGTATTTCATCGAGGGGAACCGCCGCGCCGGCCTCCATCACCGACGAGCAGGCGGCGACGACGGTCTGCACCGCCCCCTTGCAGATCATGAGGTCCTCCGCCTCGCCCGTCCGGCGGACGACGACCGAAAGCCGCTTGCGGATGAAGTCGTAGGGGATCTCGTCCGCCTTGGCGTAGCCGGCAAGGTCGTCTTCCGGCCGCTTGCCGGCGGCGATGGCCTCGTCGAGCGGGTTCGCCATGCCGGTCTGGAGGGTGGCGTTGAGGAGTGCCCATAGCCGCACCTCCCGCGCCTCGGTCCCGGAAACATCGAGGCAGGCGTCGAGATGGATGACGCCCTCGGTCAGGGTGCCGGTCTTGTCCGTGCACAGGATGTCCATGCTGCCGAGATTCTCGATGGCATCGAGCCGGCGCACGATGACGCCGTTCGCCGCCATGGTGCGGGCGCCCCGCGCCAGCGTCACGCTGATGATCGCCGGCAGCAGCTCCGGCGTCAGGCCCACCGCGAGCGCCAGCGAGAACAGCAGCGAATCCACCGCCGGCCGGTGCAGCAGGAGATTGGCGAAGAAGACGAGGATGACGATGACCAGCATGATCTTCGTCATGAGATAGCCGAAGCGGCGGATGCCCCGCGCGAACTCCGTCTCCGGCGCGACATGCGCGATGGCCGCGGCGATGGCGGCGAACTCCGTCTGGCCGCCCGTCTTCACCACGGCCATCGTCGCCGTCCCGCTGCGCACGGAGGTACCGGTGAAGGCCGCGTTCGTCCGCTGGCCGACGGTCGCCGCCGGCGGGCAGGCGCCCGCAGTCTTGACCACCGGGAAGGTTTCGCCCGTCAGCGCCGCCTCGCTGACATTGAGCTCGCGCGTCTCCAGCAGGATGCCGTCGGCCGGGATGAGGTTTCCCGCCGAGAGCCGGACGATGTCGCCGGGCACGACCTCCTCGACGGGGATCGGCGTCTCCCTGCCGTCGCGCAGCACGAGGGCCTTGCGCCCGATACGCGCGGTCAGCGCCTCCATCGCGCGCGAGGCGCCGTGCTCCTGCGTGAAGGAGAGGATGCAGCTCGCCAGCACGATGACGGCGATGATCGCCGCCTCGCTCCCCTCCCCGACGACGGCCGAGACGCCGGCCGCGAAGATGAGGATCAGCACGAGCGGGCTGCGGAACTGGCGCAGGAACGCCGCGACGGCCGAGGAGCCGCGCCGTGCATGGATCGCGTTGTCGCCGAAGGCGGCAAGGCGCGCCTTCGCCTCCTCGGAGGAAAGCCCGCCCGCGCGGCTCTCCAGCCCGGCGAGAAGCGTGTCGGCGGGGATAGACCAATAAGCCGGCGCAACGGTCTGCGCGGGCGTTTCCGGCTGCATTCGTCCACTCCCGGCCCGAGGCTCTTTTTCGCGTCGTCGCGCCTGCCTGTCCCGTCAACTCGACAGGAAACGGTTGAGCCTGATCTCGTCGAGCAGCGAGCGCGTCACGCCGCCGAAGGCCCATTCCCTGACGCGACTGTGCCCGTAAGCGCCCGAAACGACAAGGTCCGCCGCGTGCCTGTCGATGAGTTCGATCAGGCTTTCGCTTTCCCGGTGGCTCTCCACGGTCTCGCTGCGCGCCGCAACGCCATGGCGCGCGAGGAACGAGACCACGTCGGCGATGCCCTCGCGGGCCCATTGGTCGATCGTGGAGGCGACGGTGGCGACGACGACGTCGCTTGCATCCTGAAGCAGCGGCACGGCGTCGAACACCGCCCGCCGCGCCTCCTTCGTGTCTTTCCAGGCGACGACGACCTTGCGGCCGACGCGCTGCTCCGCGCTTGCCCCCACCACCAGGAGCGGCCGGCCCGCCTGCAGGACGACGCTTCCCGGATCGGCGGCGCGCGCCCGGTCGCCCGTCGTCGCGCCGCGCCGTGCCTGGGTGACGATGAGATCGGCCGTCCGCGCCATCTGCACGAGCGCATAGGTCGGGCCTTCCGCGGCCTGGCGCCATGCGGTCTCGACCGCGCCGGCAACCAGCCTCTCGAATTCGGTGCGCAGCTCCTTGAAGCGGCGCTCGTCGTCTTCCCGCATCTGCTGCATCACTTCGGCGGCGAGCGCCACGCCTTCGGGGCCTGTCACCGGCAGGTAGGCGTCGGCGGCGCAAAAGCCGATCAGGCGGGCGCCGGAGCGCTGCGCCAGCTCGCTCGCCGCCTTGACCACCGGCTCGGCCGGCCCGTCGATATCCAGGTTCACGAGAATAGATTTGTAGCTCATGGGACTGTTCCTCCGTCCTGTCTGTCGCGGCAAAGGATAGCCCCGCCGGGGAACGGCGCCTTGACGCGGATCAAGGCCCGGTCGCGGCGGCGGGCGCACAATGATAGTATCGATCCAGACCCTTGCGAAGGAGAACCGCGATGACGGATCCTCATCACGACCAGCCGGAGCGGGCGGACACCTCCGCCGCGCTGGAAGCCGCCGACCTCTGGCGCTGCGATCTGGCGACGCGCAGCGGGCTCGTGCTGCGCATTCGCCCAGTCCGTCCCGAGGACGAGGCGGCGCTCGGCGATTTCTTCGCCCGTCTGGCGCCCGCGGACCTGCGCTTCCGTTTCCTCGGCGGCGTGCGCGAGGTGAGCCATGAGCGCCTCGTCGCCATGACGCGGGTCGATCACCGCGCGACCGAGCACTTCCTCGCCTTCACCGAGGACGGCGGGACCATCATCGCGGCGGCGATGGTCGCCTGCGACCCGTCGACGAAGAAGGCCGAGGTGGCGATCTCGGTGCGCGCGCAGGACAAGCACAAGGGCGTCGCCTGGGAAATGCTGCGCCATGCGGCCCGCTACGCGCAGGCGCGCGGCGCCGAGGCGCTGGAATCGCTGGAAAGCCGCGAGAACCGCGAGGCCATCGAGCTGGAACGCGAACAGGGCTTCCTCGCCGTCCCCTATCCCGACGATCCGACGCTCATCCTGATCCGCAAGGACCTCCGCCTCGCCTGAGCCGGGCCCTGCGGCTCACAGCTCGAATTCCTGGTCGAGGCGCGGCACCACGCTTTCCCACCCGAGCTCCCGCCCGATGCGGATGCGCAGCGCCTCTGAGGCTTCCGGCTCGCCGTGCACGATGAAGACCTTGCGCGGCGGGCGCGGGCAGGCGGAGAGCCAGCGCATCAGCTCGCCGGCATCGGCGTGGGCCGAGAGCATGTCGAGATGCGCCACCTCCGCATTGACCGGCACCCAGGAGCCGTGGATCTTCAGTTCCTTCGCCCCGTCCTGAAGCGCGCGCCCCCGCGTGCCCGCCGCCTGGAAGCCGGCCAGCAGGATCGTGTTGCGCGCATCGGGCGCGAAGGCTTTCAGGTGATGCAGCACGCGCCCGCCCGTCGCCATGCCCGAGGCGGAGATGACGATCTTGGGGAAGCGGCTGGCGCTGATCGCCTTCGACGCCTCGACGTCTCCAGTGCAGCGGGCAATGGAGAAGACGTCCCTGCAGGTCTTCGCGTCCAGGCGGTGGTCCGGCAGGTGCCGGCCCATGAGCCCGGTCGCCTCGATGGCCATGGGACTGTCGAGGAACAACGGGATCTCGCCGAGATGCCCCGCCCGCTTCAGCTTCCAGAAATAGTAGAGCAGCTCCTGCGCCCGGCCGACCGCGAAGGCCGGGATGACGAGCGTGCCGCCGCGCGCCATGGTCCGCTCGGCGACCGCGCGCAGCGCCTCGGCCGGATCGGTCCTGTCGTGGATGCGGTTGCCGTAGGTGGATTCGACGAGGATATAGTCGGCCTCCGCGGGAGGGGCGGGATCGGGCATCAGCGGATCGCCGTAGCGGCCGATATCGCCGGAAAAGACGATCTTCCGGCCGCCCCATTCCAGCTCCACCCATGCCGCGCCGAGAATATGGCCGGCGGGATAGAAGCGGAACGACGCATCCCCGGCAAGCCGCACCCTCTGGCCGAATTCGGCGGTCGAGAAATGCTCCACCGCCCGTTGCGCGTCCCTGACGCCATAGAGCGGCAAAGCCGGCTGGTGCCGCGACAGCTTGTGCCGGTTGAGGAATTCGGCGTCCTTCTCCTGGAGATGGCCGCTGTCCATCAGGATCAGCTCGGCGACGTCGCGGGTGGCGGGCGTCACATGGACCTTGCCGCGATAGCCCTCGCGCACGAGGCGCGGCAGGTATCCGCAATGGTCGAGATGGGCATGGGTGAGGATCACCGCGTCGATGTCGCGCGGCGCGACCGGCAAAGGCGCCCAGTTGAGCTCGCGCAGGTTCTTCAGGCCCTGGAACAGGCCGCAATCGACAAGGATGCGGTGCTCGCCGAGACGGAGGAGATGCTTGGAGCCGGTGACGGTCCCGGCGCCGCCGAGCGATTTCAATGACAGCATGTCCTGCCTCCCCTTCCCCGATGTGCCCCTCGATCCGCTACGGCGCCTCCGGCCGCGGATAGGGCCACTTCCAGTCGCGGATCTCGGGCATGTCCTCGCCGTGCTCGCGCACATAGGCATGGTGCGCGTCGAGCTTCGCCTCCAGCGCGGCGACAAGGCCCGGCCGGCGCTCGGCGAGGGCCGGCAGGCGCTCTATGGCCTCCATGGCAAGATGGTAGCGGTCGAGCCGGTTCATCACTGCCATATCGAAGGGCGTGGTCGTCGTGCCCTCCTCGATGAAACCCCTGACGTGGAAATTCGGATGGTTGGTGCGTTTGTAGACCAGCCGGTGGATGAGATAGGGATAGCCGTGATGGGCGAAGACCACGGGCCGGTCGCGGGTGAATATCCGGTCGAAGGCCGCATCGTCGATGCCGTGCGGGTGATGCTGCGGCGATTGCAGCGCCATCAGGTCCACGACGTTGACGACGCGGATGCGAAGGCCCGGCACCGCCTGGCGGAGCAGGTCGACCGCCGCGAGCGTCTCCATGGTCGGCACGTCGCCGGCCGCGGCCATCACCACGTCGGGTTCGAGCCCGCCTTCCGTGCCCGCCCAGTCCCAGATGCCGAGCCCGGCCTCGCAATGGCGGACCGCCTCGTCCATCGCCAGCCATTGCGGCGCCGGCTGCTTGCCGGCCACGATGACGTTGATGCGGTTCCATGTCCGCAGGCAATGGTCGCCGACCCATAGCAGCGTGTTGGCGTCCGGCGGCAGGTAGACGCGCACGATATCCGCCCCCTTGTTGGCGACGAGATCGATGAAGCCGGGGTCCTGGTGGGAGAAGCCATTGTGGTCCTGCCGCCAGACATGGGAGGTGAGCAGGTAATTGAGCGAGGAGACGGGACTGCGCCAGGGCAGCTCGCGCGCCACCTTCAGCCATTTCGCATGCTGGTTGAACATCGAATCGACGATGTGGATGAAGGCCTCGTAGCAGGAGAAGAAGCCGTGCCGGCCGGTGAGCAGGTAACCCTCCAGCCAGCCCTGGCACAGATGCTCGCTGAGCACTTCCATGACGCGGCCTTCCGGCGCGAGGTGGTCGTCCGTCGGCAGCGTCTTGGCCATCCACACCCGGTCCGTCGCCTCGAAGACGCTGGAGAGCCGGTTGGAGGCCGTCTCGTCCGGCCCGAAGACGCGGAAGTTGCGATCCGCCGCGTTCAGCCGGATCACGTCGCGCAGGTAGTCGCCGAGGATCTTCGTCGCCTGTGCCTCGGCCGCGCCGGGCCGCTCCACGGCGACCGCATAGGCGCCGATATCGGGCGTGCGCAGCTCCTTGCGAAGGACGCCGCCATTGGCGTGCGGACTGGCGCCCATGCGGCGCGCGCCCGTGGGCGCCAGCGCTCGCAGCTCCGGCTTCAGGCGGCCATCCGCATCGAAGAGGTCTTCGGGATCGTAGCTGCGCATCCAGGCTTCGAGGATGTCGCGGTGGGCGGCGTTGGTGCGGCACTCGGAGACGGGAACCTGATGGGAGCGCCAATGGTTTTCCACCATCTTGCCGTCCACCTCCTTCGGCCCCGTCCAGCCCTTGGGGCTGCGCAGCACGATCATCGGCCAGCGCGGCCGGCGGGCGGGCTCGTCCTTCGCCGTGGCGCGGATGGCCGCGATGCGGTCGAAGGCGGCGTCGAGCGCGGCCGCCATGGCCCTGTGCATCGCCTGCGGCTCATGCCCCTCCACGAAGATCGGGTCGTAGCCGTAGCCGGTGAAGAGATGGGCCAGTTCCTCGTCCGGCAGGCGCGCCAGCACGGTCGGATTGGCGATCTTGTAGCCGTTGAGATGGAGGATCGGCAGCACCGTGCCGTCGCCGACGGGGCTGAGGAACTTGTTGGAATGCCAGGCGGCGGCGAGCGGGCCGGTCTCGGCCTCGCCATCCCCCACCACGCAGGCAACGACGAGGTCCGGATTGTCGAAGGCCGCGCCATAGGCATGCACCAGCGCATAGCCGAGTTCGCCGCCCTCATGGATGGAGCCGGGCGTTTCGGGGGCCGCGTGGCTCGGAATGCCGCCCGGGAAGGAGAACTGCCGGAACAGCGCCTTCAGCCCCGCCTCGTCCTCGCCGATCTCGGGATAGACCTGCGAATAGGTGCCTTCCAGATAGGTATTGGCCACCATGCCCGGCCCGCCGTGGCCGGGGCCGCAGATATAGAGGACATCGGCGTCGCGCGCCCGGATGATGCGGTTGAGATGGGCATAGATGAAGTTGAGGCCCGGCGTCGTGCCCCAGTGGCCGAGAAGGCGCGGCTTCACATGCTCCGCCTTCAAAGGTTCGCGCAGCAGCGGATTGTCCATCAGGTAGATCTGGCCCACCGAAAGATAGTTGGCCGCCCGCCAGTAGCGGTCGATCAGCGCGAGGTCTTCGAGGTCAGGATCGTTCGCCATGCATTCTCTCCCTGCCGCCCGATCGAGGCGGTCGATGTCCATGCCGTTCCGTTGTGCATCTGAAAAGCGGGCCTAATGCGGCAGCGTCCGGTCCTCGCCCGCCGCCTCGACGCCGCGGCGCAGCACGTCGAGGCCGGCAGCGAGGGACTTTCCGGAGAAGTCCGCGTGGCAGGCCAGCATGCCGAACGGATTGTCGCATTCGGCAAGATTGCGCAGATGGGCCGACTGGTCCCCGAGCATGCACGACGCCGCGTCCAGCCAGTGCCGGTACAGCGTCATGCCGATCTCGAAGGGCGTCAAGAGGAACGGGGCGGCAACCGTCGAAGCATGGGCGGCCGCGATCCGCTCCGCATCCGTCGCATGGCCATGGGGCATGGCGAACTCCTGTCTTCCGTCCGATATGGTCTCACTCTAGACGTTTTCGCGCAATGGAACTTGATTTGCGTCAACGGAAGGCGAGACTGCGCCCTATAGGGTGCGCTCGATCCAGGGGCGCCCCGGGCAGCCACGTTTTGCAAAGGTGAATCGCCGATGGACGGCTTCCTCCGCAACAGGACCTTCGACGAGCTCCGGCCCGGCGACACCGCCTCGATCGTCCGGCTCGTCGGCCGCGACGACATCGACCTCTTCGCCGCCGTCTCCGGCGACCTGAACCCGGCCCATCTCGACGCCGCCTTCGCCAGGACCGGCCTCTTCGGCCATGTCGTCGCCCATGGCATGTGGACGGCAGCCCTCGTCTCCGCCGTGCTCGGCACGCGCCTGCCCGGCCCCGGCACGATCTATCTCGGCCAGGACCTCCGGTTCCTCAAGCCGGTCGTGCCCGGCGACACCATCACCGCCACCGTCACGGTGACGGAGAAGCGGCCCGAAAAGCGCATTGTCGTGCTCGACACGGTCTGCACCGACCGGAAGGGCGAGGCTGTGCTGAGGGGAACGGCGACGGTGATCGCGCCGGAGCACAGCATCGAATGGCCGCGCACGCGCCTGCCCGACGTGCCGCTGCGCCGTCATGACCGCTACGAGGCCTTCGTGACGCGGGCGCGCGGCCTTCCGCCGATCCGGGCCGCCATCGTGCATCCCTGCTCGGCGGCCGCCATCACCGGCGCGCTGGAGGCGCGCGAGGCCGGCCTGCTGGAGCCGGTGCTCATCGGCCCGGAAGGCAAGATCCGCGCCGCCGCGGACGATGCGCGGGTCTCGCTCGACGGGATCGAGATCGTTCCCGTCGCGCACAGCCATGCCGCGGCTGCCTGCGCCGTGGAGATGGCCGTGGCGGGAAAGGTCGCGGTGCTGGTCAAGGGAAGCCTGCACACGGACGAGCTTCTCTGCGCCGTCGTCGCGCCGGGCTCGGGCCTGCGCACCGAGCGGCGCATCAGCCATGTCTATGCCATGGATATCCCCGCCTACGACAAGCCGCTCATCGTCACCGACGCCGCGATCAACATCCAGCCGACGCTGGAGCACAAGCGCGACATCTGCCAGAACGCGGTGGACCTCCTGCGCCGGCTCGGCATGGAGGAGCCGAAGGTGGCGGTGCTTGCCGCCGTCGAGACGGTGAACCCCAAGATGCCCGCGACGCTCGACGCGGCGACGCTGACCGTCATGGCGGCGCGCGGGCAGATCACCGGGGCGAAGGTCGACGGGCCGCTCGCCTTCGACAACGCCATCAGCGTGGATGCCGCCCGTACCAAGGGCATCGTCTCGCCCGTCGCCGGGCAGGCCGACATCCTGCTCGTACCGGACCTCGAAGCCGGCAACATGCTGGCAAAGCAGCTCATCTACTTCGCCGGCGCCACGGCGGCCGGCCTCGTGCTGGGGGCGCGGGTGCCCATCGTGCTGACCAGCCGCGCCGATCCGCTCTCGGCCCGCATCGCCTCGGCAGCGCTCGCAAGGATGGTGGCCGCGCCTTTGCCGGCGGAGGGGCTGCCCGCATGACGGAAAGAACGCTCCTCACCTTCAATGCCGGATCGTCGACCGTGAAGATCGGCCTCTTCACGCTGCTCGCCGAAGGCCCGGTCCGCATCGCCCGCGGCGTGATCGACTTCCGCCACGATCCCCTGACCCTCGCCGTGAGCGCGGGGAATGCGCGGAGCGAGACCGCGCTGGAGGCCCGGCCGGGCGAGGACCTGAGCGGCATCCTGTCGGAGGTCTTTACCATCCTCGGCCGCCGCTTCGACCTCGGGGAGATCGCGGCCGTCGGGCATCGCGTCGTCCACGGCGGCGACCGCTTCGCCGGCCCCGTCCGCCTCGACGGAGAGGCGATCGCGGCCATCGAGGCACTGACGGTGCTCGCGCCGCTCCACCAGCCGCAGAGCCTGCGCCTGATCCGCGCGGTCGGCGGCGTGCGGCCGGATCTGCCGCAGGCCGCCTCCTTCGATACCGCCTTCCACCGCACGAACGAGACGCTCATGCGCCGCTTCGCCATTCCGCGCGCGCTCCACGACCGGGGCATCAAGCGCTACGGCTTCCACGGCCTTTCCTACAAGTACATTGCCGGCGAGCTCGCCCGCCTTGCACCGGAGACGGCGCGCGGCAAGGTGGCGGTCGCCCATCTCGGCAGCGGCGCGAGCCTTTGCGGCCTCGAAGGCGGTGTCAGCCGCGACACCAGCATGGGCTTTTCCACCCTCGACGGCATTCCCATGGCGACGCGCTGCGGCGCGCTCGACCCCGGCGTGCTGCTGCACCTTCTCGGACAGGAGGAACGGCCCCTGCGGGAGGTGGAGGACCTTCTCTACAACAGGTCCGGCCTTCTCGGCGTCTCAGGCATCAGCGCCGACAGCCGCGACCTCATCGAGAGCGACGCGCCGGAAGCGAAGGAGGCGATAGACCTCTTCACCTTCCGCATCGCCGGCGAGATCGCCCGGATTGCCGCAACGCTCGGCGGCCTCGACGCGCTCGTCTTCACCGCCGGGGTCGGCGAGAACCAGCCGGCAGTGCGGGCCGGCGTCTGCGACCGCCTGCGCTGGCTCGGCCTCGACCTCGACCCGGCCGCCAATGCCGCCAATGCCCCAAACATCGGCAGGCCGGAAAGCCGCATCGCCGCCTTCGTGATCCCCACCGACGAGGAGCAGGTGATCGCCGAGGAGACCGCCGCGCTGCTCGGAAGGTCTCAAGGCTGACCCTCCCGCGCCGTGCAAGGGAGGGCACGTTCAAAGGAGGACCATGTGATGATGATCCGCGAAATGACGCATAACGAATGCATCGCGATGATCGCCGGACAAAGGCTGGCGCGGCTGGCCTGCGCAGGAAACGGCGTGCCCTATGTCGTCCCGGTCTGCTATGCCTATTCGGGAAACCGGCTCCATGCCTTCACCATGCCGGGCCGGAAGCTCGACATGCTGCGCGCCAATCCCCGCGCCTGCCTGCTTGTCGACGCGCTGGAGACGAAGCGGCGCTGGAAGAGCGTCGTGGTCGACGCGGTCTTCCATGAGCTTCCCGATACCGAAGAGCTCCACCATGAGCGCCTGAAGGCCTGGTCGCTCCTTGCCGAGGATTTCGACTGGTGGGAGCCGGGCGCCCTCAAGCCGCGGCAGCAGCCCACCGTGGCCGTGTCACCCCATGTCTTCTTCGAGCTCGAAATCGTCACGGTGAGCGGGCGCGAGGCGACAGGCGGGACGGATGCGCCGTAGGCCGTCTATTCGATCAGCGGCAGCGCCGTGAACTGGTGGAAGGGCGGCGGCGAGGAAAGCGTCCATTCGAGCGTTGTTGCCCCTTCGCCCCAGGGATTGTCGCCGGCCACCCGCTTTCTCGCAAAGGCTTCCGCCACTGCGATGAAGAAGACGGCAAGGCCGGCGGCGGAGATGTAGGAGCCGACCGAGGAGACGAAGTTCCAGCCGGCAAAGGCGTCGGGATAGTCGGCATAGCGGCGCGGCATGCCGGCAAGCCCGAGGAAATGCTGCGGGAAGAAGACGAGGTTGACGCCCACGAAGGTCAGCCAGAAATGCAGCCTTCCCAGCGTTTCGCTCATCCGGTAGCCGCTCATCTTCGGGAACCAGTAGTACCAGGCGGCGAAGATGGCGAAGGCCGCGCCGAGCGACAGCACGTAATGGAAATGCGCGATGACGTAATAGGTATCGTGCAAAGCCCGGTCGACGCCGGGATTGGCGAGCACCACGCCGGTGACGCCGCCGATGGTGAAGAGCAGGACGAAGCCCATGGCCCAGAGCATGGGCGTGGCGAAGCGGATCGACCCGCCCCACATGGTCGCCAGCCAAGAGAAGACCTTGATGCCCGTCGGCACGGCGATGACCATCGAGGCGAAAGCGAAGTAACGCTGCGAATCCAGCGACAGCCCGACCGTGAACATGTGATGCGCCCAGACGACGAAGCCGATGGCGCTGATCGCCACCATGGCATAGGCCATGCCGAGATAGCCGAAGATCGGCTTTCTGGAGAAGGTCGAGATCACATGGCTGACGATGCCGAAGGCCGGCAGGATCATTATGTAGACCTCGGGATGGCCGAAGAACCAGAACAGGTGCTGGTAGAGGATCGGATCGCCGCCGCCCGCCGGCTGGAAGAAGGTCGTGCCGAAATTGCGGTCGGTGAGCAGCATGGTGACGGCGCCGGCTAGCACCGGCAGCGAGAAGAGCAGCATGAAGGCGGTGACGAGCATCGCCCAGGCGAAGAGCGGCATCTTGTGCAAAGTCATGCCCGGCGCGCGCATGTTGAGGATCGTGGTGATGAAGTTGATCGCCCCGAGGATCGACGAGGCGCCGGACAGATGGATCGACAGGATGACGAAATCGACCGCCGGCCCCGGCTGGCCTTCGGTCGAATAGGGCGGATAGAGCGTCCAGCCGCCGCCATGGCCATTCACCCCGGTCGCTCCCGGCACGAACAGCGACAGCACGAACAGGACGAGCGAGGCGACGAGCAGCCAGAGCGAGACGTTGTTCATGCGCGGAAAGGCCATGTCCGGCGCGCCGATCATGATCGGGATGAACCAGTTGCCGAAGCCGCCGATCAGCGCCGGCATGATGACGAAGAAGATCATCACCAGCCCGTGCGCGCTGACGACGACGTTGAAGACGCCGGGATCGGAGAAGAACTGCAGACCCGGCTCCTGCAACTCCATGCGCAGCGCCACGGAAAGGCCGGTGCCCAGAATGCCCGACAGCATGGAAAGGACGAGATAGAGCGTGCCGATGTCCTTGTGATTGGTGGAGAACAGCCAGCGGGCCGCAAGGCCCGGCCGGTGCTCGGCTTCGTTCGTGATCGTCTCGGACATCGCTTCCACCTTTCCTCCGGCGGACCGCCTCACCTCCGCCATGCGTTGCTTTCGGCGAGTCTGGACAGCGGGAGACAGGAAGGCAAACGGAATTAAATGCGCTATAAAGACAAAAAAATTGCACTGAACAGGCGATCGCCCAGCCGCGCACCTTTCCCGGCGTCGCCTTGCCGAATTCCCGAAGGGATGGCTACGACTGCTCGTGAACCGAATACGGAAAGGCCATCGCCATTCCGGTCGTCAACCGGAACGGCACCGTCTGGTCCGAAAGGCAAGATTTTCTCTGCGGGTGGCGCCCTATGGCACCACCGCTAGGCTTTTCGCCGGCCCGCGATGACCACGAAGAGCAGCGGCACGAAGAAGATGCCGAGCACGGTCGCGGCGATCATGCCGCCCATCACGCCGATGCCGATGGCGTTCTGTGCCGCCGAGCTCGCGCCCGTCGCAAAGGCGAGCGGCAGGACGCCGAGGATGAAGGCGAGCGACGTCATGACGATCGGTCGGAGGCGCATGCGCGCGGCCTCCAGCACGGCGTCGACGGCGCTCCGGCCCTGATCGCGCAGGTCCTTGGCGAATTCGACGATGAGGATGGCGTTCTTGGCCGTCAGCCCGATGGTCGTCAGCAGGCCCACCTTGAAATAGACGTCGTTCGACTGGCCGAAGGCCCAGGCCGCAACCAGCGCGCCGAGCACGCCGACCGGCACCGCGAGCAGGACGGAGAGCGGGATGGACCAGCTTTCATAGAGGGCGGCAAGGCAGAGGAACACGACGAGCAGCGAGACGGCATAGAGCATCGCCTCCTGCGAGCCGGCGAGCCGCTCCTGGTAGGAAAGGCCGGACCAGGCCGCGCTGTAGCCGCCGTCGAGGCCGGAGACGAGCGCCTCCATGCGGTCCATCGCATCGCCGGAGCTGGCGCCGGCCTGCGCCGCGCCGTTCATGGAGATGGCCGGCGTCCCGTTGAAGCGGGAGAGCGAGGGCGAGCCCTGGATCCACTTGGTCGTGGCGAAGGCCGAGAACGGCACCATCTCGCCGTCGCCGTTGCGGGCATACCAGCGCTCGATGTCCTCCGGCTGCATGCGGAAGGGCGCGTCGGCCTGCACATAGACCGGCTTGATCTCGCCGTTATAGACGAAGTCGTTGACGTTGCTGCCGGCAAAGGCCGTGGAGATCAGCCCGTTGATGCCGCTGAGATCGATGCCGAGCGCGCCGGCCTTCTCCTGGTCGACCTCGATCTTGAGCTGGCTTTCCAGCGTGCGGGTATTGCCGCGCACATTGCCGACCGTCGCGTCCGCCTGCGCAAGGTCGGCAAGCCGGTTGCTGGCCGCCGTCAGCGCGTCGCGTCCCCGGTTGCCGGTATCCTCCAGATACATGGAGAAGCCGTTGCTCTGCCCCAGCCCCTGAATGGCCGGCGGGGCGAGCACGAAGACTTCCGCATCGCGGATCTTGCGGAAATGCGCCGAGGCGCGCTGCGATATGGCGGAGGCGGAAAGCGAGGCCTCCTTGCGCGCATCGAAATCCTTGAGGCGCACGAAGGCCATCGCCGCATTCTCGCCGCTACCGCCGAAGCCGAAGCCGAGCGTCATGAAGACGCTCTGCACCGCGTCCTTCTCGTCATTGAGGAAATAGTTCTCGACCATGTCGATGACGGCCTGCGTGCGGGCGGCATTGGCGCCGGCCGGCAGGGTGATCTGCGTCATCAGCACACCCTGGTCCTCTTCCGGCAGGAAGGAGGAGGGAAGCTGCGTATAGACCCAGCCGGCGCCTGCCAGCAGCGCGGCGAACACCACGAGCATGCGCAGCGGCCTTGCGACGATGCCGCCCACCGCCCGCACATAGCCGCGCGTCGTCTTCTCGACGCCCCGGTTGAAGCCGCCGAAGATGCGCGCCGCCAGGCCGCCATGGGTGGGTTTCAGCAGCATGGCGCAGAGCGCCGGCGTCAGGACGATCGCGACGAGCACGGAGAGCAGCATGGCGCTGGCGATGGTGATGGAGAACTGCCTGTAGATGACGCCGACCGAGCCCGAGAAGAAGGCCATGGGAATGAAGACGGCAGTGAGCACCAGCGCGACGCCGATCAGCGCGCCGGTGATCTCGCCCATCGACTTCTCCGTCGCCTCGCGGGCAGAAAGCCCCTCCTCCGACATGACGCGCTCGACATTCTCCACCACGACGATCGCATCGTCGACGAGAAGGCCGATGGCAAGCACCATGGCGAACATGGTCAGCATGTTGATGGAATAGCCGAAGGCCGCGAGCACCCCGAAGGTGCCGAGCAGCACGACGGGCACCGCGATCATCGGAATGAGCGTCGCCCGCAGGTTCTGGAGGAAGAGGAGAAGCACGAGGAAGACGAGCACGATGGCCTCGATCAGCGTCTCGACCACCTTCTCGATGGAGAGCTCCACGAAGGGCGTCGTCTCGTAGGAATAGGCGATCTCGACGCCCTCGGGCAGCGAGCCCGCGAGACCGTCGAGTTCCGTATGCACGGCCTCGGCCGTGGTGATGGCATTCGCGCCGCTGGCGAGCTGCACGCCGAAGCCGGCGGCCGGCATGCCGTTGAAGGTCGAGCTCTGGCCGTAACTTTCCAGCCCGATCTCGACGCGCGCCACGTCGCCGAGGCGCACGACGGAGCCGTCCTTCGCCGTCTTGAGGATGATCTTGCGGAATTCCTCGGCGGAGGTCATCTGCGTCTGCGCGACGATGCTCGCCTTCAGCTGCTGGCCGCGCACCACGGGCGTCGCGCCGATGGAGCCGGCGGCGACCTGCGCGTTCTGCGCCTTGATGGCCGTGGTGACGTCCGAGGGGACGAGCTGGTATTTCTGCATCTGGTCCGGGTCGAGCCAGACGCGCATGGCATAGCCGCTGCCGAAGGACTGCACAGAGCCGACGCCGTCGAGCCGCTCGATGCGCTCCTCGATGCTGCTCGACATGATGTCGGAGAGCTCAGAGGAGGTGTAGCGGCCGTCCCGCGAGATGATGTTGCCGATCATCAGGATTCCGGAAGGCGAGCGGGACACGCTGACGCCGGCATCCTGCACGGCCTCGGGAAGCTGGGATTCGACGCGCGCCAGCTTGTTCTGCACCTCGACCTGCGCCAGTTCCGCGTCCGTGCCGCTGGCGAAGGTGAGCGAGATGGAGGCCGAGCCGGTGTTCGAGGAGGATTCCATGTAGAGCAGGCCGTCGAGGCCGGTCATCGCGCTTTCGATCTTCGTCGTGACCGAGTTCTCCACGGCTTCAGCGGTGGCGCCGGAATAGGACGCGCCGATGCGCACGGTGACGGGCGCGACATCGGGATATTGCGAGATCGAGAGCGAATAGATGCCCATCACGCCCGACAGGAGCGTGGCGATGGCGAGCACGATGGCGAAGACGGGGCGAGCGATGAAGAAGCTCGCCAGGGCATTGCGCCGCAGACCTTCCGTCATTTCGAAGCTCCCGACGCATCGTCCGTCGTGGCCGGTTCGGCGAGCGACTGCTTCACCACGCCGTCCTCGTCGATGACCGCTTCCACCGGCGTCACGGCGGCGCCCGCGGAGATCTTCTGGAAGCCGTCGACGATCAGGCGTTCGCCGTCCTTCAGCCCCTCCGTCACGATCCAGTCGTTGCCGGACGTGCCGAGGGTGGTCAGCGTGCGCTGCTCCGCCTTGCCGTCGGCGGAGACGACATAGGCGACAGGCTCGCCCGTGCCGCTGCGCTGCACGGCGCGCTGGGGCACCAGGAAGGCGTTCGGCATGCTGCCGAGATCGACGGAGGCGCGCACGAACATGCCCGGCAGCAGCACGCGCTGTGGATTGGGGAAGCTGGCGCGCAGGGTGAAGGTACCGGTGCTTTCGCTGACATTCACCGTCGCCAGCGAGATCGTGCCGGTCTCATCGTAGTCCGCGCCGTTCTCCAGCGTCAGCCGCACGCTCGGCGCGCCCTCGCCGTCGCGGCCGAGGCGTCCGGCCTCGACATCCTGGCGGATTTTCAGGAGGTTGGCGCTGGTGTCGACGAGGTCGACATTGACGGGATCGATCTGGCGGATCGTCGCCAGCGCATCCGTCTGGTTCTGGGTGACGAGCGAGCCGACGCTGACGCCCGCCATGCCGATGATGCCGGCGATCGGCGCCTTGATCGTCGTGTTGTCGAGGTCGATTCGCGCGGTCTCCAGGCTGGCCTTCGCCGCCTCCACGTCGGCCTTCGCCTGCAGCAGCGCCGCCGTCGCCTCGTCCAGCGCCTGCTGGCTCACCGCGCTCTGCGATTGCAGCCGCGCGTTCCGGTCGAAGGCGGCCTGCGCGGATTGCTGGCTCGCCTCGGCACGCGACAGGGACGCGGCCGCCGCCGCATAGGCGGCGCTGAATTTCGCGTCGCGCACCTTGAAGAGCACGTCGCCGGCATCGACCTTGCGGCCCTCGCGGAAATCGATGCTCTGGATGATGCCGTCGATCTGCGGGCGGATTTCCGCCGTGGCATGCGCGACGACGCGGCCGGAGAGCTGGGCATGGCGCGGCACGGACTGCGCCTTCAGCACAACGAAGCCTACCTCCGCGGCGGGCATGGCGCCGCCGCCGGGCGGGGCGTTTCCGCTACTTTGGTCCGAGCAGGCGGCCAGGAGGAGGCCGACGGCCACAAGGCCGATCCGCAGGATTCTCTCGCACATCATGCACCCTTTTCCGGTAGCGGCGGATCATCCTGCCCGCTTGTCATATTTACAAAACTCAAAGGTACCATTAATATCCCGATATCGAAATTGTCAATGGTCAACGGAAATCCCATGTCCGAAACGCCTGCCCCGTCCCTTCCCGCCAAGCGCAGGGCGCGCGGCCGCCCGCGGCTCGCGACGCGCGCCGAGCAGCGCGCGCGGATCATCGAGGCGACGCGCCGGCTCTTCCTGGCGCAGGGCTACGGCAAGACGACGATGAGCGAGGTCGCCGCCCATTGCCATGTCTCCAAGCGCACGCTCTACGAACTCTTCCCCTCCAAGACCGAACTCCTGGGCGCGATCATCGAGCAGCACCGCACCAGCATGCTGGCGCTTCCCGGCGACTACCGGCACCTCGGCCTTTCCGACGCGCTCGAACGGATCTTCCAGGTCGATATCGGCGAGGAGGAGGATAGGGCGCGGGAAGCATTCCTCAACCTCACCGTCGTGGAAGCGGCGCGCTATCCGGAAGTCGGTGAGATGATGATGCGGCTCGGCGGCCGGCGGGCGCATGCGCTGCTGGCCGAATGGATGGAGGGCGAGAAGCAGGCCGGGCGACTTTTCACAGACGACACGGCAAGCGCCGCGACCATCCTCATGGACATGATCTTCGGCGCCATCGTGACGAAAACCGGCACGGGCGCCGAATGGCCCGGCCTCGACGCGCGCAAGGACTACATGCGCCGCTGCATCCGCATCTTCGTCCACGGCACCGGCAAGCCGCCGGCGCCGGAGGCGTGATCAGACATACATCTCCCGCTCGCCGAAGGGATCGCCGTCCTCGAAATTGCGGGTGCCGATGCGCGAGGCGCTTTCGCTTGCGCCGTCCTGCTGCTGCGAGGAGCTCGTCTCCTTCGCCGCCTTCAGCGCGGCGATCTCGGCCTTCAGGCTGGCGATCGCCTCCTTGATCTCCGCCTTCGCATCTTCGTCCTGCGCCTCCGCAAGCTCGCTCTCCTTGCTGGAAAGCTGCGCTTCGAGCGCGGAAAGATTATTGCTACCGGCCGAGGACGTGAGCGTCACGGCTGCCGATGTCGTCGAGGAAACTGCTCCGACCATGGAATCCACCAAATCGCTTTCGATGGACCGGACCGTAACCCCGAACAAATTGAGATACCGTCAGCACGGATTTCGTACCATGGCGGCACACTTGCCGAAATAACATGATTGCAAAATTCATGTTTTTATGGCTATCACACGTCCGGAGCGGCGGTCGAGGGCGCTCGGGTCTTGTGGCGCGGAACGGAAGCTTGGACCGTGACGGAAAGCGCTTGGCGGGCACATGGGCATTCACGGAAACGACACGCGCTACGAGACATATGTGGCGTATCGCGCAGAGCTGGTGCGATACGCCACGCCGATCCTCGGCTCGCGCGAGGATGCCGAGGACGTCGTGCAGGAGGCCTTCGTCCGCTTCGTGCCGGAGGCGGCGCAATCGCCTTCGCGCCTCAAGTCCTATCTCTACCGCATCGTCCGCAACCTTGCCCTCGATGCGCGCCGCCGCCGCCGGCTGGAATCGCGCGGGCATCCCGACGACGCGCCCTGGTGGGGCCTGCCGCAAGGCCACGAGACGCCGGAGACGCAGGCCCTGCTCTGCGATCACATCCGGCAGGTCGAGGCCATCCTGGCGACCATGCCCGCGCAGCAGCGCATCGCCCTTGAAATGCACCGCTTCGGCGGCTACCGCATCGAGGAGATCGCCAGCCATCTCGGCGTTTCGACGTCGAGCGCCCATCGGCTGATCCAGTCCGGACTGGTGAAACTCGTCGGGAAAATGCGATGAAGCGGAAAATCTGGCCGGGCCCTGGGAAAAACCGGCGCGCTGTTCGTCTTATAGATGACGAACGCGATGGAGCGGGGAAGGCTTCTCGGGGATCATCGACGGAACCAAAGCGATTACCGGCACAGGCGGCACAGGCATGAATATTCCCCAGGAGATTGTCGAGGAAGCGGCCGGCTGGATGATCGCGCTCCAGGAAAAGCCCGACGATGCCCATTGCCTGCTTCGCTTCGAGCGCTGGCTCGACCAGTCGCCGCAGCATCGGCAGGCATGGGAGCGCCTGCAGACCGCATGGCAGGCATTCGGCGCGACGGCCCCGGCCTTCACGGACGACTGGAAGGATGCGCCGCGCCGCGCCGATCCGCCGCGCGGCTACCGGCCGCGCCGCGCCGGCTTCCCGCGCCGGGCGGGCTTCATCGGGGCAGCGGCGGCGGCGATGCTCTGTCTCGTCATGGCCGCCGGCCCCTCCCTTCTCCTTCACATGCAGGCCGACTACATGACCGCGACGGCCGAAAGCCGCACGGTTACGCTCGAGGACGGCAGCCTCGTGCATCTTGCCGGCGCCAGCGCCATCGCGACGGATTTCGAGCAGGGCCGCCGTTCCGTGCGCCTGCTCGCGGGCGAAGCCTTCTTCGAGGTGACGCCGGACAAGACCCGCCCCTTCACGGTCGATGCGAATGGCGTCGAGGTCACCGTGCTCGGCACGAAATTCGACGTCCAGACCGGCGACGAGATCACGGCGGTCGCGCTGGCCGAAGGCTCGGTGAAGGCCGTCGTAGAAAGCGCCGCGCAGGGAGAGGCCGAGATTCTCGCGCCCGGCGACCTGCTGACGGCCAACCGGGCGACAGGCGAAGTCTCACGCACGACCGTGCCGGTCGGCGACATCGCCACTTGGCGCAGCGGGCAGATATTCGTAGTGGACGCCACCATCGGCTCCGTGGTGGAACAGATCCGCCGCTATCACCCCGCCTGGCTCTCCCTGCCGGATCGCACGCTGGCCAGCCGGCGCGTGACGGGCTTCTACGATCTTCGCAAGCCCGATCAGGCGCTGGAGGCACTCGTTGCACCCTATGGCGGCAAGGTCCGGCATGTCTCGCCGGCCGCGCGCCTCATCAGCCGTTTCTAGAACGCGGTGCCGTCCGAGCGGATGCAAAAGGCGCTGAAGAAAAAATATGACTGAAATAATCAAGGTTTAGCGCAAAGCCGCCGGAAAGCTGGGAAAAAATCCGGACCTATCCGTCTTTTCGTTGAGTGCCGCATGAGGCGGCCCCTTTGGAAGAGACGGGTAAGCATGCGTTTTCAGTATCCGGCGGTAACGGCCGAAAAGGGCAACGGGAAGAACCGGAGCCGAGCAATATTCCTCACGACGACGGCCTTCGCCCTCCTCTGCGGCGGCATGGAGGCCCCGGCACAGACGGCGCGGACGGCGCAGACCGCCGCCGAGAGCACCGCCTCGCAGGCGGCCCGCGTTCCCTTCGACATTCCAGCCCAGCCGCTGGCAAGCGCGGTGGGCGCCTTCGGCCGGCAGTCCGGCCTCCAGGTCACCCTCTCCTCCACCCAGGCCGGCGCTATCCGCACCAATGCGGTGATCGGCAGCTTCACGCCGGCCGAAGCCCTTGCCCGGATGCTGGCCGGCACGGGCGTACGCGGCAGCGTCCGGGGCACTTCCGCCGTCATCAGCCTTGGCGGCGCCCAGGCTCCGGACCTGACGATCACGGACGGCTCGACGGCGCTCGAAGCGATCACCGTCGGAAAGAGTGCCCGCAACGCGGCGACCGGCGCCGGCTTCCAGGGCACGCCGGACTGGGTCTACGAGACGGCCGCGAGCGTCAGCGTCGTCTCCCGCGAGGCCATCGAGAAGAAGCAGCCGCGCAATGCCTATGACCTGTTCTCCGGCGTCTCGGGTGTTTCCGTCGCCGGCGCGGCGCAGAATCCCGGCGTCGCCATCAATGTCCGCGGCCTCCAGGACCAGACCCGCGTGACGACGACCATCGACGGCGCGCGCCAGAACTTCCAGCAGGCCGGACACGGCTACACGTCGAACGTCTATGTCGATCCGGCGCTGGTCAGGACCGTCGAGGTGGAGAAGAACGCGGCCGCCGGCGTCGGCAGCGGCGGCTCCCATGGCGGCGTGGTCGGCTTCCGCACGCTGACGGCCGACGACGTGCTCCTCGAGGGCGAGAATGCCGGCGGCTGGGTCGATGCGACGACGGGCACCAATGCCTACGAGTTCTACGGCTCGGCGGCGCTTGCCGCCCGCACCTCCGACAATATCGACATCGTCGCCGCGCTCAGCCGCAAGCATCTCGGCGAATACGCCATCGGCGGAAACGGAACGCTCGTCGGCAATCCCGGCGGCGACAAGCCGGTCTTCACCGGCTCGGACACCACGTCGGGCCTTTTCAAGGCCGGCCTCGACCTTGAGAACGACCAGCGTATCGAATTCGGCTTCGTCGGCTACGACGCATCCTTCACCACCAGCACGGCGCTCGCGACCCTCCAGAACACCAACCATGTGCGCAACCTGACGGGCACGCTGACCTATACCTGGCAGCCGGACGATCCGCTCTTCGACCTCAAGGGCCAGCTCTGGTGGAACCAGACGGAAAACCGGCAATGGCGCTCCGGCCGCAACGACTACGGCGAGTTCGACGTCAAATACGGCCTGACCACCTACGGCTTCAACCTGGAGAACACCAGCACGGCCGAGCTTCCGGCAGGCGATCTCACCTTCCACTACGGAACGGAAATCTTCCTCGACCGCGCCGGCGCGGACGCCGTGAACCACGATGCCGGCGATGCGGGCAACACATGGTGGTTCACCGGCCCCAATCCCAAGGGCGAGCGCTGGCTTTCGAGCACCTTCGCTTCAGCGAAATACGAACACGAGGAATGGCTCGAGGCATCGGTCGGCGGACGCTACGATTACTACCGGATCAAAGGTTCATCCACCATTGACGGTGGCCAAGTCCAGACAGGTACCGAAACGTACTGCGCGATTGCTACGTTGCCGATTGCCTCCTGCCCCGCTGCCCTGCGGAGAACAAGGCCAATTTACAGCGATGTTACGCACAACATAGACATCGATCAGTCAGGTGGGCGTTTCTCGCCTGAAGCGTTAGTCGCAGTAAAGCCATGGGAAGGCATTCAAATCTTCGGCAAATATGCCGAAGGCTTCCGCCCCGGTACGCTTGGCGAAATGCTGCTCGGCGGTTCCCACATTGGCAATCTGATGGACTATGCGCCGAATGCAAACCTCAAGCCCGAGACATCGCAGACCTGGGAGGCCGGCCTCAACGTCAAGGCCGACGACCTGCTGACGGGCGGCGACAGCCTCCGGTTCAAGGCGGCTTATTTCAATAAGACGGTAGATAATTATATCGCATTGGGAACAGTGAGTGGCACGCCCGCGGCCGGCGGGCAGGTCAGCGGCTACTATGCCTATACGAACCTCCTGGGAGATTCCCGGCTTCGCGGCGTCGAGATCGAAGCGAATTACGATGCCGGTCTCTATTATGCCGGTGGCTCCTTTACCTATACGAAGGGTGACTTCTCGACGACCTACAGCGATGACCCCTGGGGCAACGCGACATCGACCGGGAACGGCACGATCCTTTATGTCTCGGTTGCTCCCAAATATCGCTTCACTGCCGATGTCGGGCTCCGTTTCTTCGACGACCGGCTGAACATCGGCGCCCGGGCCAACCGCGTAGTACCTTCGGCGCAGCTCGGCCTGTTCTCGACCACGTACAAGGCAAGGCCCTTCACCACCTTCGACATCTACGGCTCCTGGGATTTCAACGAAAACGCGTCCTTGCGCTTCGCGATCAACAACCTGACGGACGTGGCCTATGTCGATCCCATGAACAGTTCGGATTTTCCCGCTCCCGGCCGCACGGCGACCCTGTCGCTCAAGGTCCGGTTCTGAGCTCCCATCGCGCCAGGGCCCTGCCAGGCCCGAAGCGTGAGCCCGACTGCGTCCACGAACCGGATGCAGCCAACCCTAGAAAGGAAAGCAGATGGCAACGATCGACTTCAACGATGCCAACAACGATGGCGTAGGCATTGACTTCCTCGCCTACCTGGCGGACTGGGATAGCAGCTTCAACCCCGGCTACTACGGCTTCTTCTCCGACAATCCGAGCGACTTCGTCGGCAACCAGTTCGCCGTCGCCGACAGCAACAGCGCGACCGTCGCCGGTGTGGGCAGCGCCGATACGGTGGTGCTGGATTCCGGCAGCGCCGACGACCTCTACTACGACATGACGTCTCACGTGCTTGCCGGCGCCGTAGACGGCGCGACCTTTGGCCAGGGCCTCAGCTACAATTCGGGCACGGATACCTTCTCCCAGTCTTCCTGGGATATCGACATCAACGGCCTCGGCCTCACGGGCACGGGTCCTGCAAATGCGGTGCACAACTTCGTCTACGGCATCATGCAGGGCGACCCGGCCAACCTGCTCAGCGTCCTGAACAGCCAGAACAATACGTTCAACGGCAGCTCGGGCAGCGACGTGCTCTACAGCTTCGACGGGAACGATACCCTGACGGGCGGTGGCGGAGCCGACCTCTTCGTCTTCCAGGGCAGCGACGGCAACGACGTCATCACGGACTTCAACGCCGCGCAGGACTTCATCGACATCACCGCATGGGCTGCCGGCAGCGCGCTTTCCGTGAGCTACGCCTACGATGCCGTCAGCGGCCTCTACGACGCCACCATCACGGACGGCGTCAATGGCAGCATCTCCGTCCAGGACATCGCGAACAGCTCGCTCGTCCTCGGCGTCAACCTGTTCGCCTGAGAAGTTCGCTGTAGTGTTGGTAGCCCCACAGCAGGCGCCGTCGCAGTCTTTGACTGCGGCGGTCGCTTCACCCCTCAGACGAGCATCCATCGGAATAGCTCTCATCAGCGGCGTGGTCAACGTTCTGGCGCTGACCTCTCCGCTCTTCATGCTGCAGGTCTATGACCGGGTGCTGGCAAGCGGCAGCGTGCCGACCCTCGTCGGCCTCTCGATCCTGGCGGCCGGGCTCTATCTCTTCCAGGCCGGGCTCGACATCATCCGCGCCCGCATCCTCCTGCGCATCGGCGAGCATGTCGACGGCGTGCTGTGCGGCCGGGTGCACGATGCCGTGGTGCGCCTTCCCCTTCTCGCGCGCATGCCGGGCGACGGACTCCAGCCGCTGCGCGACCTCGACAATATGCGCGGCTTCCTTTCGGGCCAGGGACCGACCGCCTTCTTCGACCTGCCCTGGATGCCGCTCTATCTCGGCATCTGCTTCCTCTTCCATTTCTGGATCGGCATGACGGCGCTCGTCGGGGCCGTCATCCTCGTGCTCCTCACCCTTCTTGCCAATGCGCTGTCGCAAAGGCCGGTGCGCGACGGCATCGCCCACAACATGGCCCGCAACGGCCTGCTGGAAGCCTCCCGCCGCAACGCCGAGGTCGTGCAGGCCCTTGGGCTCGGGGCGCGGCTGGAGGCGCGCTGGCGCCGGGCGAATGCGGACTATCTCGACGCCAACCGCCGGGCCGGCGACATAGCCGGCGGCCTCGGCAGCCTGTCGAAAACGTTGCGCATGATGCTGCAATCGGCGGTGCTGGGCGTCGGCGCCTGGCTGGTGATCGAGCAGCAGGCGACCGGCGGCATCATGATCGCCAGCTCCATCATGGTGGGGCGGGCGCTCGCCCCGGTCGATCTGGCGATAGCGAGCTGGAAACCGTTCCTCATGGCGCGGCAGAGCTGGAAGCGCCTCCAGGACCTGCTCGGCAGAATCCCGCCCGTCCCGGAGACGATGGCGCTCCCCGCGCCGCAGAAGGAACTGCGCGTCGAAGGCGTCACCATCCTGCCGCCCGGCGAGAGGAAGCCCACCGTGACCGGCATCGGCTTTTCCATCCAGGCCGGCAGCGCGCTCGGCGTCATCGGCCCCTCCGGCTCGGGCAAGTCGACGCTGTCGCGCGCTCTCGTCGGCGCCTGGCCGGCGGCCGGTGGCAAGGTGCGCCTCGACGGCGCCAGCCTCGACCAGTGGGACCGCGAGGCCCTCGGCCGCCATATCGGCTACCTGCCGCAGGGCGTCGAGCTCTTCGACGGCACGATCGCCGACAATATCGCCCGCTTCGAGGAGGACGCCGATCCCGAGGCCATCGTCGCGGCCGCGCGGGCAGCGGGCGCCCATGAGCTGATCCTGCGCTTCGAGGACGGCTACGGGACGCGCATCGGCGAAGGCGGCTCCGCGCTCTCGGCCGGGCAGCGCCAGCGGGTCGGGCTCGCCCGGGCGCTCTACGGCGATCCCTTCCTCGTCGTGCTGGACGAACCCAACGCCAATCTCGATGCCGAGGGCGAAGCAGCGGTCGTGCGCGCCATCGCCTCGGTGCGCGAGCGCGGCGGCATCGCCGTGGTGATCGCCCATCGCCCGAGCGCCATCGGCGCGGTCGACCATCTCCTGATGATGGAGGGCGGGCGCCAGAAGGCCTTCGGCCCGCGCGATGCGGTGCTGGGGCAGGTGCTGAAGCCCGCGCCGGCCATGACCGGACGCGGATATCCGGCGGGCGGCTTCGCCATGACGCCGCTGCGCGTCGTCGCCAGCCCGGCAAGCGGC
Source organism: Shinella sp. R2-11 (assembly GCF_055330205.1). Classification (NCBI taxonomy): domain Bacteria; kingdom Pseudomonadati; phylum Pseudomonadota; class Alphaproteobacteria; order Hyphomicrobiales; family Rhizobiaceae; genus Shinella; species Shinella sp. R2-11. Next base: position 390,531 of record NZ_JBVAPC010000003.1, read on the forward strand.
CGCGAAGCGGAAACCACGGAGACGCCCGATGCCCAATCCTGAAACGATCGCCGCCGCCCGCTCCATTCGCCGGCACATGGCGGGCGGGCTGCTGGTCTGCCTGCTGCTCGTCTGCGGCGGGGGCGGCTGGGCGGCGGTCACCAGCCTTGCCGGCGCGGTGGTGGCCTCCGGCCACTTCGTCGTCGATTCCTATGTCAAGAAGGTGCAGCATCCAAAGGGCGGCGTGGTCGGCGAAATCCTCGTGCAGGAGGGCGATGCGGTCAAGGCCGGCGCGGTCGTCATGCGCCTCGACGCCACCCAGACGCATGCCAACCTCGCCATCGTCACGAAGCGGCTGAACGAGCTTCAGGCCCGCCTCGCCCGCCTGGACGCGGAGCGCGACGACCGTGAAGCCATCGCCTTTCCCGCCAGCCTGCTGGAACAGGCGGCCGGCGACCCGGATGCCGCGGCGGCGGTGCGCAGCGAAACCCGCCTGTTCGAGTTCCGCCGGCAATCGCGCGAGGGCAAGAAGGCGCAGCTTCGCGAGCGCATCGAGCAATACGGGCATGAGATCGAGGGCTTGAAGGCGCAGGAAGTCGCCTATGCCAGCGGCCTCGACGTGCTGCGCTCGGAGATCGCCTCGCAGGAAGGCCTGCACGACAGGGGCATCGTCTCGGTGCAGCGGCTGAACAGCCTCAAGACGCAGGCCGCCACCTATGACGGCGAACGCGGCGAGAAGATCGCCTTCCAGGCGCAGGCCGAGGGCAAGATCACCGAAACGCGCCTGCAGATCCTCCAGGTCGACCAGGACGTGAAGACCGAGGTCGGCCGCGAGCTGCGCGAGATCCAGGGGCAGGTCGGCGAATATGTCGAACGCAAGGTGGCGGCCGAGGACGATCTCCGGCGCATCGACATTCTCGCCCCGCAGGCGGGGATCGTCCACCAGCTCGCCGTCCATACGGTCGGCGGCGTCGTCAATCCTGCCGAGCCGGTCATGCTGATCGTCCCGGAGGGCGACGATCTCGCGCTGGAGGTGCGTATCCAGCCGAAGGACATCGACCAGATCAGGCCTGGCCAGCGGGCAGTGCTCCGCCTCTCGGCTTTCAGCCAGCGTACCACGCCGGAACTCGACGGCCGCGTCTCCCGCATCGCCGCCGACCTCACCACCGACGACAAGACCGGCCTGTCCTTCTACCTCGTGCGCGTCGCCGTCCCGCATACGGAGCTGTCAAGGCTCGGCGGCCTCGCCCTCGTGCCCGGCATGCCGGCGGAAGCCATGATCCGGACCGGCGAACGCACCGCGCTCTCCTATCTCGTCAAGCCCCTCTCCGACCAGATCAACCGCGCCTTCAGGGAAGAGTGAAGTCCCGGGCTCCGGAATATCCCGGCCCTACAAGAAATCATCCCGGCATGGCGTGAAGGAATCGATCAGGAGGCCGGGTGTGAGTGCGACGACGCCGTGGAGGAGGTTCGGGGCGACGATGAAGCTGCTTGCGGGGCCGAGCCGCGTGGTGACGCCGTCGACGGTCACGTCGAAGTGGCCTTCGGCGACATAGCTCACCTGGGTATGCGGATGCGAATGCAGGGCGCCGATGGCCCCCTCCTCGAAGCGGAATGCGACGAGCATCAGTTCCGGGCGGTGGCTCAGCACGGCGCGGCGGTTGCCGGGAGCGACTTCGGTCCAGACGGTGTCTTCGGGTAGCGTATAGGGCTGCATGGGTCCTCTCATCGGGCAAGCCAGCCGCCATCGACGGGCAGGATGGCGCCATGAACGTAATCGGCGGCCGGGCTTGCGAGGAAAACCGCCGCGCCGGCCATGTCCTCGGGCCGCGCCCAGCGGCCGGCGGGAATTCTCTTCAGGATATCGGCATTGCGCTCGGCATCGGCACGCAGGGCCGTCGTGTTGTTCGTCTCGACATAGCCGGGGGCGATGGCATTCACATTGATGCCATGCGCCGCCCATTCGTTCGCCAGAAGCCGGGTTATGCCGGCAAGGCCGCTCTTGGCCGCCGTGTAGGACGGCACCCGGATGCCGCCCTGGAAGGACAGCAGCGAGGCGATATTGACGATCTTCGCCGGCCGCCCCGCCGCTATCGCGGCTCTGGCGAAGGCCTGGCAGAGGAAGAAGACCGATTTCAGGTTGGTATCGAGCACGGCATCCCAATCCTCCTCCGTGAAATCGAGCGAATCCGCGCGGCGGATGATGCCGGCATTGTTGACGAGGATGTCCGGCGTCGCGCCGGCAGCCAGCGCCTCGGAAATGACGGCGGCGGCGCTGCCCGGTCTGGAAAGGTCCACCGTCACGCTCTTGAACTGCCGGCCGGCCGCCCTCACCTCCGCCTCGGTGTCCGTCATGGCGGAGCGCCCAACGCCGACGATATCCGCACCGGCCGCCGCGAGCCCGACGGCGATAGCGCGGCCGATGCCGGTATTGGCCCCCGTGACGATGGCCCAGCGGCCGGAAAGGTCGAAAAGGCTCATCGCAGCGCTTCCATGGGAACCTTGTCCATGTCGGTGAAGCTCATGTTGTCGCCGGCCATGGCCCAGATGAAGGCGTAGCGCCCGGTGCCCGCACCGGAATGGATCGACCAGCCCGGCGACAGCACAGCCTCGTGGTTCTTCAAGACGACATGCCGCGTCTCGCCGGGTTCGCCCATGAAGTGGAAGATGCGCGTCGCCGCCTCCATGCCGAAATAGAGATAGACCTCCATGCGCCGGTCATGCACATGCGCCGGCATGGTGTTCCAGACCGAGCCCGGCTCGAACATGGTGAGGCCGACGAGAAGCTGGCAGCTCTCGCAGACATCGGGATGGACATACTGGTTGATGGTGCGATGGTTGGATTCCTCCGCCGAGCCGAGATGCACCTTCCTTGCCATCTCGCGGGTGATGTGCACCGTCGGGCAGGCCCGGTGGGCCGGTGCGCTGAGGACGTAGAACAGCGCGGGCGCCGCCGGATCGCCGCTGGCAAAGCCGAGCGCGCCCTCGCCCATGCCGATATAGATCGCCTCCTGGAAGCCGAGCGCATGGTCCCTGCCGCCGACGCTCACCGTGCCGGCGCCGCCGATATTGATGACGGCGGCCTCGCGGCGCTCGAGGAAGCTGTCCGTGCCGGTTTCGGCGACATGGCCGATTTCGAGCTTCTTGTCGGTCGGGACCACGCCGCCGACGATCATGCGGTCGAGATGGCTGTAGGTGAGGTTGACCTCGCCGGGCTGGAACAGGCTCTCGATGACGAAGCCGTCGCGCAGCCCCTGTGTATTGCGCCTTGCGGCGTCCTCGGGTCCTACGGCCTGGCGTACGGATACGGAAAGTGTCACGGCATCTGCCTTTCAAGATTGGGGATCAGGTGAGCACGACGTAGTCGGTGAGCTGGCTGATCGTCGTGTCGGCCTTGGCGACGTCGAAGACCTTGGTGCCGTGGCTCATGATCACGAAACGGTCGCAGACCTGGTAGGCGTGGTAGATGTTGTGCGTCACCAGCACGCTGGAGACGTTCTCCGCCTTCAGCTTCAGCACCTGGTTCAGCAGCGCCTCCGTCTCGCGCACGGAGAGCGCCGAGGTCGGCTCGTCGAGCAGCAGCACGCGCTTCTTGAAATAGACCGCGCGGGCGATGGCGACGGCCTGTTTCTGGCCACCGGAAAGATTGCCGACCAGCGTATCGGGGGAGTCGATGCCGGAAATGTGCACGGCGTTCTGCAGCACCTCCATGGCGATGGCGCGCATCTCGGCCTGCCGGAGGAAGCCGAAGCGGTCCGTCAGCTCGCGGCCCATGAAGATGTTCCGGGTGATGGAGAGGCTGTCGACCAGCGCGGTGTGCTGGTAGATCGTCTCGATGCCGGCATCGGCCGAATCCGACCGGCAGGTGAAGAGCGTCTTCCTGCCGTCCACGCTGAGATAGCCATTCGTCGGCTTGTAAATGCCGGAGATGAGGTTGACCGTCGTCGACTTGCCGGCGCCGTTGTCGCCGAGGAGGCCCACCACCTCCCCCTCACCGATGTGGAAGCTGAGATCGCGCAGCGCCGTCAGCGCGCCGAAGCTTTTCGAGATGTTGTGCAGTTCGAGAAGATGGGACATCACGCAACGCCTCGCCGCTCGATGAGATGGTTGAAGATGGCGGCCAGCACGATCAGCGTCGCGATGAACATGTCGAGATAGAAACCGGGTGCGCGCAGCAGCAGAAGCACGTCGGTGATGGTGTGGATCAGCAGCACGCCGAGGAAGATGCCGACGATCGAGCCGCGCCCGCCGCGCAGGGACAGGCCGCCGATGACGCAGGCGGCGATCGCCTGGAGTTCGAGGCCGGCGCCCTGCCCCGGCTGCACGCTTCCGACGCGGGCCGTCGCCAGGATGCCCGCCATCGCCGCCATGCCGCCGGCAATGGCGAAGGCGATCAGCTTGACGCGGTTGGTATTGATGCCGATGGCCTCGGCCGCGCCGCGATTGCCGCCCGTCGCGAAGACATGGTTGCCGAAACGGTGGCGGTGGAGCAGGAAATGGAAGCCGACGACGAAGAGCACGATCCAGATGAAGGCCGCGTTGATGCCGAGGAGCGTACCGGAAAACAGGCTAGTGAAGATCGGCTCGGGATCGAAGCGCACCTGCACCGCGCCGTTGTAGAGCAGCACCGCGCCGCGCCAGAACAGGAGGCCGCCGAGCGTCACGATGAAGGACGGCAGGCCGAAGCGCAGCGTTATATGGCCGTTCAGAAGCCCGATCATGAGGCCGACGACGATGCCGAGAGGGGCGGCGACGAAGGCGCTGACGCCGGCCCCGACGAGGCTCGCCATCAGGACGGCGGTGAAGGTGTAGACGGAGCCGATGGAAAGGTCGAATTCGCCCGCGATCATCAGCACGCCGGCGCCGAGCGCCAGGCACCCGAGCACGGGGATCGCCTTCATCAGGATCGTCAGATTCTGTGGCGAGAGATAGCGGAACTCGTTCGGATAGATCAGCGCGCCGGCAATGCAGACGATCTGCAACGCCATGAAGACGAGGAAGATCGCGCCGGCGGGCATCGCCATGATCTGCTTCAGAAGGGATTGTCTTTGCGTGCGCGAACGGGGCGCGGCACTGTCGGCAAGGATGGGTGTCACGGTCTGGCACTCGATCGTTGGGGAACGGGGAACCCGCCGGCTCATGCCGGCAGGTTCCCGCGATATCCGGTTAGCGGTAGCTGCCGATCAGCGGCTTGACCGAGCTGATGCGCGACTTGTCGAGGAAGGCGCCCTGCCCCGTATCGACATCCGTCGGGGTCAGCCCGTACTTCTTGGCAAGCGCGATCTGGGCGATCGGGTAGTAGCCCTGGAGATAGGGCTGCTGGTCCATGGTCGCGAACATCGCTCCGGACTCCACCGCGTTGACGATCTCGACCGCAAGGTCGAAGCCGCCGAAGGGTATATCGACGCCGGCGTCCTTGATGGCGCCCGCGCCGACCGTCGAGGTGACCGACCCCGTGCCGAACAGCGCCTTGACGTTCGGATTGGCGATGAGGAACTGGGCGATGATGTTCTGGGCTTCGGCCGGATCGAGGCCGGCGCGCACCGTCTCCACCTTGATGCCGGCCTCCGTCATCGCCTTCTCGATGCCGCCGCCGCGGGCGACGGCGAAGCTCGCCTCGGGAATTTCGCGCGGGTTGAAGACGACGTCGCCGGACTTCAGGCCGAATTCCTTGATCATCCGGTTGCCGAGCTCGTAGCCCGAGGCGAACTCGTCCATGCCGACATAGGCCTGGCGGCAATTGCCCTTGGCGCCTTCGAGGTCGTCGTTGTTGAAGCCGATGACGATGATGCCGGCCTTGACCGCCGCGCAGATGCTCTCGTCGAAGGCATCCGACGAGGAGATCGCGACGGCGATGCCGTCGACGCCGCTCGCCGTCGCGCTCTCGATCAGGTCGTTCTGGCGCACCGGATCGTTGTTGGCATATTGCACGTCGAGATCGACGCCGAACTGGGCGGCTGCGTCTTGCGCACCCTTCACCACGGGATTAAAGAACTGGACACTCGGATCGAGGTAGATGATCATCGTGGCCTTGACGTCCGCGGCAAGCGCCGTGGTCGCCATCATGGTGGCGGCAGCCGCGGCCAGGCCCGCGGCTTTCAACCTGGTCAATCTCATTTGCGTATCCTCCCTTTGGATGTGCAATGCGGGTCCAAAAGACCCAAGTCTCGGCTGGCGGGCTCCGACCAAAGATCACGCCAGCCGAGATTTTCCTCCTCTCGCCACGGATGCGGCGGATTATAAGAACCAAGGCGCCGGGCGCCCGAGCGTGACGTGCACGCCCTTGAACTGGGAATATTCGTCGAAACCGTAGCGGCCGAGCTCGCGGCCGAGACCGCTCTTCTTGTAGCCGCCGATCGGCAGTTCCGGCGTGCCGTCGATCACGCTGTTGATCCAGCAGCGGCCGGCGCGGATGCGGCGGATGCTCTGCAGCGCGTTTTCAAGATTGGTCGACCAGACGGAGGCCGACAGGCCGAATTCCGTGGCATTGGCCATCGCGACCGCCTCGTCCGCCGTCCTGAAGGTCAGCGTCGAGAGCACCGGCCCGAAGATCTCCTCGCGGGCAATCGACATGTCGGGCGTGACGCCGGCAAAGACCGTCGGCGCATAGTAGAGCCCGGCCTCCCTGCCGACCCTCTCGCCGCCGAGCAGCAGTTCCGCGCCGGCGGCAAGGCCCGCCTCGACATAGGAATGCACCTTCTGCGCATGTGCCTCCGAGATCATCGCGCCGATCCTGGTGCGCTCGTTGAGCGGATCGCCGAACGTCACCTTGCGGGAAATGTCGAGCAGGCGCTCCATCAGCGCGTCGCGAATGCTTTCCTCGACCAGCAGGCGGCTGCCGGAAATGCAGCATTGGCCGGCATTGTGATAGACGCCATAGGCGATGCCGTCGGCCGCAGCGTCCAGATCCGCATCGGCAAAGACGATCTGCGGACCCTTGCCGCCGAGCTCCAGCCCGACGCGCTTGACGCTGCGCGCCGCGATCTCGCCGAGCTTGGTGCCGACGCGCACGGAGCCGGTGAAGGCGACCATGTCTACGCCGGGGTCTTCCGCCAGCACCTGGCCCGCCGGATCGCCATAGCCGGTGACGACGTTGAAGACGCCGTCGGGAATGCCGGCTTCCCGGGCCAGCTCCGCCATGCGGATCGAGGTGCCGGAGGTGAATTCCGACGGCTTCAGCACGACCGTGCAGCCGGCGCCGATGGCCCACGGCACGCGCTCGGAGGCGATGATGAAGGGGAAGTTCCAGGGCGTGATGATGCCGACGACGCCGACCGGCTCGCGCAGCACGAGGCCGAGGCGGTCATCGCCAATATTGTTGTGGCTCTGCCCTTCGAGCGCCCGGGCCTGCCCGGCCGCATAGGACCAGAGGTCCGCGCAGAAGCCGATCTCGCCGCGCGCCTGGGCGATCGGCTTGCCGACCTCCAGGCTTTCGGCAAGCGCCAGTTCCTCCTGATGCGCAAGGATAAGGTCCGCCACCTTGAACATCAGGCGCGAGCGCTCGGCGCCCGACATGCGCGGCCACGGGCCGGTATCGAAGGCCCGGCGGGCCGCCGCGATCGCGAGGCGCACGTCGTCCGCCGAAGCTTCCGGCCAGGTGCCGACGACCACACCCGCATGGCCGGGGCTCACGCGGTCGATCGTCCTGCCGGATGCCGCATCGACGGACTTGCCATCGACAAGCATCCGGTAGCGGGATTTAATATTCAGCCGCGGGTCACGGGAATCGGGTGCAATGAAATTGGACAACAATATCGTCTTCCGACCGGCCAATGGATGCCGGCCCCTCCCTGTTGATCCGGCTGTCAGGCCGCCGGATTTCTGTTGCGCATGAATTGTATGGTACTGTATGGTGGCTTCAAATGGATGTCAACGCATGACGGCGGCAAAAGAGATGAACCTTGAATCCCTCAAGATCGACACCGGCGAAACCGCGGCGGCGCAGGTCGAGCGCGACCTGCGGGAATCGATCATCCGCCTGGAGCTCGCCCCTGGCATGCGGCTTTCCGAACAGGAAATCGCAACCCGCATGGGCGTCTCGCGCCAGCCGGTGCGCGAGGCGCTGATCGCGCTCGGGAAATCGAAGCTGGTGGATATCCGCCCCAACCGGGGCACGGTCGTCGTGCGCATCTCGGCGCGGCAGATGATGGAGGCGCGCTTCGTGCGGGAAGCACTGGAGACCGCCGTCGCCCGCCGCGCCAGCGAGGCTTTCGACAGTTGGACGCGGCGCAGGATCGACACGATCCTTACCCGCCAGAAGGCGGCGATGGAGGCGCACGACCACAATGCCTTCCGCCGCGAGGACGAGCAGTTCCACATCGCGATTGCCGAGGGGGCGGGCTGCGGCCTCGCCTGGAGCGCCATATCGGACATCAAGGCGCATATGGACCGGGTCTGCAATCTCCAGCTCCGCCATCCCGATTCCATGACCCGGCTGATCGCCGAGCACGAGGCGATCATCGACGCCATCGACACGCGCAACGCCGACGCGGCGGAGGCCGCCATGCGCAGCCACCTCAACGGCATCCTGGCCGACCTGCCGCAGATCGAGGCCGACAATCCGGACCTGTTCGAATAGGGCGCTAGCTTTTGCGGGTGGCGCCCGTGGTTTCGCGCACCACCAGCGGCCCATCGACCTTGATGGTCATGGGACGCATCTGCTTGCCGTGGATCGCCATGTCGATGAGGATTTCGGCCGCCTTCTGGCCCATCTCGTAGTTCGGCAGCACCAGCGTCGAGAGCGGCGGGTGGGTGTAGCGGGCAAGTTCCTGGTCGTCGTAGCCCATGACGGAGACGTCGTGCGGCACGCGCAGCCCCTTTTCCTGCGCCGCCTCCATGACGCCGATGGCCATCAGGTCGTTGCCGCAGAAGATGGCCGTCGGGGGATTGTCCAGCGAAAGAAGCTCGAGGCCCGCCTCGTAGCCGCGCAGCGGCAGCCAGTCGCCGTCGCGCACGAGGCTCTCGTCGAAGGCGATGTCGGCGGTGGCGAGCGCCTGCTTGTAGCCCTTGAGGCGATCCATCGCCGCGTCCATCCAGGGTTCGCCATTGATGAAGCCGATGCGCTTGTGGCCAAGCGACGTCAGATGCGCCGTCGCGGCAAAGCCGCCCGCCACCTCGCCCGGCACGATCGCCACATGCTGGCGCGGCTCGCAGTAGCAGTTGAGAAGGACCGTCGGGATGGATTTCAGCGCCTTGGGCACAGAGACCTTGCGCGTGAAGATGGTCGCATAGATGACGCCGGCAATCGACGGGTCGCGCAGCACCGAGCGCAGCACTGCCGCTTCCAGATCCGGATTGGAGCGCGTGGCGTGGGCGGAGACGAGCAGCCCCTGTTCGAAGGCATGGTCGCGGATGCCGTCGAGGCTGACGACGGGATGAGGGCTGGTGGAGATTTCGTCGACGATGAAGGCTATGGTATCCTTCTCGACGGCGGGCGCGGCGGCGACAGGGCTGCGCGTCGCAGGTAATTTATAACCTATTTTATGAGCAGCCTCGCGCACTTTCTGCTGTGTCTCGGGCGAGATGCGCGAACCCGACATCTCATTGAGCACGAGCGAAACGCTGGACTGCGAAACGCCGGCAATGCGCGCGATATCCGTCATGGTCGGGCGTCCGCTGCCCTGCCTGTCCGAATTGCGCCCGTTTCCCCTTGCCATGCGTCGCTCCCCGCCCTCGACGTGCTTTGCACTGCACGCGGATTTTTTGCAAGTGCTCATAATTTTGGCTCTTGACTGCTCATATTATTAGCGCAAGATTTGCACATGTGAAGCAGGAATTTGCTCACGTCCGGTAGAGGAGCACCGGCCAGAACCTGGGAGGAGAAACCGCTCATGACATCCATGTCCCGTCGCACCTTCATGCTTGCGGCAACGGCCATCGGCGCGCTTGCCGTCGCCGGCGTCGCAATCGCCGAAGTGCCGAAGCTCGCACAGAAGGACACCTACAAGGTGGGCTTCGCGCAGACCGAATCCAACAATCCCTGGCGCATCGCCCAGACGAACAGCATGAAGGCCGAGGCCGAAAAGCTCGGCTACCAGCTCGTCTATACGGACGCCGCCGGCTCGGCCGCCAAGCAGGTCGCCGACGTCAACTCGATGATCGCCCAGGGCGTCGACGTCATCTTCCTCGCCCCGCGCGAGGAAAAGCCGCTGATCCCGGCCGTCATGGCCGCCAAGAAGGCCGGCATCCCGGTCATCCTGCTCGACCGCTCGGTCGACCCCTCGCTCGCCAAGGCCGGCGAGGACTACCTGACCTTCATCGGCTCGAACTTCGTCGAGGAAGGCAAGCGCATCGCCGAATGGCTCGCCAAGAACGCCAACGGCAAGTCGAAGATCATCGAGCTGGAAGGCACGACCGGCTCCTCGCCCGCCAACGACCGCAAGAAGGGCTTCGACGAGGCCATCCAGGCGGCCGGCGGCTTCGAGATCGTCGCCTCGCAGACCGGCGACTTCGCCCGCGACAAGGGCCGCCAGGTGGCAGAGGCGCTGCTTCAGGCGCATCCGGACGCCGACATCATCTACGCTCACAACGACGAGATGGCGATGGGCGCCATCGCGGCGCTGGAAGCGGCCGGCAAGGTGCCGGGCAAGGATGTGCTGGTGCTCTCCATCGATGGCGGCAAGGAAGCCGTGCAGGCGGTGGTCGACGGCAAGATCGCGGCCGTCGTCGAGTGCAACCCGCGCTTCGGGCCGAAGGCGTTCGAGACGATGCAGCGCTACGCCAAGGGCGAGGCCATCGACCCGATCCTCGTCAACGACGACAAGTTCTACGACGCGTCCAACGCGGCCGCGGAACTCGACGGCGCCTACTGATCGAAACTCCCAAGCCATGAGCGGCCGGGACGGCACCACCGTCTCGGCCGTTTTCGAGCGACCTTCGGCCGGTTCGGGTGTAGCTTCGTCATGGGTGGGATAGAGGAGGAACCGATGCTTCTGTCCATGCAGGGCATTTCCAAGGCGTTCGCCGGCGTCGCCGCGCTGAAATCCGCCTCGCTCGACGTCGAGCCGGCGGAGGTCATGGCGCTGGTCGGGCAGAACGGCGCGGGAAAATCCACGCTGATCAAGATTCTCACCGGCGTCTATCGCCGCGACGAAGGCAGCATCACCTTCGACGGCAGGGAGGTCGATTTCTCCATGCCCGCGGAGGCCCAGTCCGCCGGCATCGCGACGATCTACCAGGAAATCAACCTCGCCCCGCAGCGCTCGGTGGCGGAGAACATCTACCTCTCCCGCGAACCCAGGCGCTTCGGCCTGATCGACCACGCCGCCATGCGGCGCGGCGCGGAGGCGGTGCTGAAGACCTTCAATCTTTCCATCGACGTCGACCGTCCCGTCGCACATTTCGATGCCGCGACCCGGCAGATGGTGGCGATCGCCCGCGCGGTCACGCAGAACGCCCGCCTCGTCATCATGGACGAGCCGACCTCCTCGCTCGACGAGCGGGAGGTCGCGGTGCTCTTCGAGACGATCCGCACGCTGAAGCGCTCCGGCGTGGCCGTCATCTTCATCGGCCACCGGCTGGACGAGCTCTATGCGATCTGCGACCGCGTGACGATCATGCGGGACGGCCAGACGGTGGCGAAAAGCCCGATGGCCGACATGCCCAAGATGGCGCTGGTGCGCCACATGCTCGGCAAGGAACTCGCCGCCTTCCAGGCAATGGCGCCGGACGGGGACGTGCCCGACCGGCCCGTCCGCCTTTCCGTCGAGCATGCCGGCGCGGGCGTGCGCGTGCGCGACGTGAGCCTCGACGTGCGCGAGGGCGAGATCTCGGGCCTTGCGGGCCTGCTCGGCTCCGGCCGCACGGAGACCGCCCGCCTCGTCTTCGGCGCGGACAAGATAGAGCGCGGCACCATCCGCATGGACGGACGGGAGCGCGCCTATCGCGAGCCGGCGGATGCGATCGCCGACGGCATCGGCCTCGTTTCCGAGGACCGCAAGATCGACGGCATCGTGCCCGACATGAGCATCCGCGAGAACATGACGCTGGCGCTGCTGCCGAAGCTGAGGAAAGCCGGCATCGTCGACCGCGCGCGGCAGAACGAGATCGTCACCCGCTACATCCGGGCGCTTGGCGTCAAATGCGCCTCGCCCGACCAGCCGATCAAGGAACTCTCCGGCGGCAACCAGCAGAAGGTGCTGCTCGCCCGGTGGCTGGCCACCGATCCGCGCGTCCTCATCATCGACGAGCCGACCCGCGGGATCGATATCGGCGCGAAGTCGGAAATCCTCAAGCTCCTGCGCAGCCTCGCCGACGAGGGCCTCAGCGTGCTGATGATCTCCTCCGAGCTGGAAGAGCTTCTCGCCGCCGCCGACCGCGTCACCGTGCTCAGCGACGGCACATCGGTCGCGACCCTGCCGCGCAGGGAGCTGAGCGAGGCGGCGCTGCTTTCGGCCATGGCCCATCAGATGGACCCATCAGGTGAAATGACATGACGACGATCGAGACCCCCGCCCCGCAGCCGTCAGGCACGTTCTCTTCGGGCGGCCGGCTGTTTTCGCTGGCGAGCCGCTACGGCACCTTCGTCGCCTTCCTGGCGCTCATCGTCTTCAACATCGCGGTGACGCCGAACTTCCTGTCCTGGCAGACGCTGAACGTGAACCTCACGCAGGTCGCCACCATCGTCATCGTCGCCACCGGCATGACGCTGGTCATCGCCACCGGCGGCATCGACCTTTCGGTCGGCTCGCTGATGGCGATATCGGGGGCGCTGGCGCCGATGATCTTCATGGGCCAGTTCTGGCAGGTGGAGAACATGGCCTTCGCCGTGGCGCTCGCCTTCGTTATCCCGGTCGCAGTCGCGGGCCTGTTCGGCCTGTTCAACGGGCTGCTCGTGACGCGTTTCTCGATCCAGCCGATCATCGCGACGCTGGTGCTCTTCATCGCCGGCCGCGGCATTGCGCAGGTCATGACCAACGGCAATCTGCAGGTCTTCAGGAACGAAGGATTCCAGTTCATCGCCATGGGCCGCGTCGCCGGCATTCCGGCGCAGGTCGTGCTGATGATCGTCATCGTCGCGCTCGCCTCCGCCATGATCCGCTACACCGTCATCGGCCGCCAGGTCATCGCCGTCGGCGGCAACGAGAAGGCGGCGCGGCTGACGGGCATTCCGGTCAAGCGCGTCAAGCTGCTGGTCTACATGATAAGCGGCGCGCTGGCCGGGCTGGCCGGCCTCGTCGTGGTCGCGCGCAATTCGGCGAGCGACGCCAATCTCGTCGGCCTCGGCATGGAGCTCGACGCCATCGCGGCCGTCGCGGTCGGCGGCACGCTCCTGACGGGCGGGCGGGCCAACATCGTCGGCACCGTCATCGGCGCCTTCGTCATCCAGCTCGTGCGCTACACGCTGCTCGCCAATGGCGTGCCGGATGCCGCAGCCCTCATCGTCAAGGCGGGGCTCATCGTGCTCGCCGTCTTCATCCAGCAGCGCGCCGACAGGCATTGAGGAGACCCATCATGCACGCCCTCCTCCGCCCCTTCGCCATCAAGTCCTCGGGCGATCTCGCCCGCGCCGGCGTCATTCTCGCGCTCGCCGGCCTCATCCTGTTCGGCGCGCTGCGCTACGACAACTTCCTGTCATCGTTCAATATCCTCAGCTTCCTGCGCTATAATTCCATGTTCGCGCTGATCGCGCTCGGCATGGCCTTCGTCATCATCACCGGCGGCATCGATCTTTCGGTCGGCGGCACGGCGGCGATGGCAAGCGTGGTGGCGGCCCTCCTGTCGCCCTATCACTGGGCGGCCGGCCTCCTCGGCGGCATGGCGGCGGGCTTCGCCGTCGGCGCGCTGAATGGCTTCATCATCACGAAGATGCGCATCCAGCCCTTCATCGCCACGCTCGCGACCATGCTCGCGGCCTATGGCACAGGGCTGCTGCTCGCCGACAACCAGTCGGTCTCCGTCTCCTACGACAGCGGCTTCACCACCATCGGCCAGGACGACTTCCTGGGCTTTCCCATCCCCGCCTGGATCGGCATCGCCGCCTATGTCCTCGGCTGGCTGGTGCTGGAGAAGCTGCCGGTCGGCCGCCATATCCTCGCCATCGGCGACGGCGAGGCGACGGCCGGCCTGATGGGCCTCAAGGTCGAGCGCACGCTGGCCGCCGTCTATCTCGCCTCCGGCACGCTCGCCGGCCTTGCCGGCGTCATCCTCGCCGCGCAGTTCGGCGCGGGCCAGCCGACGGAGGGCGTGGGCTGGGAGCTCTTCGCCATCGCCTCCGTCGTGGTGGGCGGCACGCTGCTTACCGGCGGCTCGGGCTCCGTCGGCGCGACGCTCGCCGGCGCCCTGCTCCTTGCCATGGTCTTCAACATCCTCAACTTCGAAAACGGCCTCGGCTGGATCTCGCTTTCCGCCTACTGGCAATCCGTCATCCGCGGCGCGTTCCTGCTCGTCGTCGTCGTGCTGCAGGCAAAGCTGATGGCGCGGCACCGCAGCACTTGAGGGGTTCCAGCCGAGGGCCGGCGGTCAGAGCGGCATGTCAGGGTGAGGCGGGGCATCGTAGGCGCCCCATATGGACTGGTCGTAGTTGACGATGGCGCCGGTCATCAGGCCGGATTCGGCGCTGGCGAGGAACGCGACGGCGCGGGCGACCTCGTCGGGGTCGATGAGCCGGCCGTTCGGCTGCTCGGCCGCGGCCTTTGCCAGCCAGTCCTCGGCGTTGCCGTGCTGGGCGCGTTGCGTCTGGTCTTCGCCGTCGGAGGCCATCCATCCGATATTGAGGCTGTTCACGCGGATGCGGTTGCGCAGCAGGGCATAGGCCGTATTGCGCGTCAGCGTGTCGAGCGCGCCCTTGGAGGCGCAATAGGGCGCGATGAAGGGCTGCCCGCCCATCGACGACATCGAGGAGATGTTGACGATCGCGCCTTCGATATGCTCCCGGCGCATGATCCGGATCGCCTCCTGCATGAGGAAGAACGGCGCGCGCACGTTGACCGCGAACAGCAGGTCGAACAGCGCGGGATCGGTATCGAGTATCGTGCCGCGATTGGTGTTGCCGGCGGCATTGACCAGTATGTCGACACGGCCGAACGCGCGGTCGACCTCGGCGACGACGCGTCGGCAATCCTCGACCACGCTCAGGTCGGCCGGCACGAACCGCACGTCGGCCCCGGTGGCGGAGGCGATCTCCTTCGCCCTTGCCTGCCCTTTCCCGGCATTGCGGCCGCAGGTCACGAGACCCGCGACGCCGCGCTCCGCGAATGTGCGGGCGATGGCCACGCCCAGTCCCTGCGTGCCGCCGGTGACGACGGCGATCTTGCCCTTCAGCGATGTCATGTTCTTCTCCTTCAATCCCGGCTCAGGGGGCCGGCAAAACGTTCGATGACACGGTCGACCGACACGGCGAGGACCAGCAGGAAGCCGGTCACCACGAGCCTGATCTCGTTGCCGACGCCCATCAGGTTCAGGCCGTTCGACACCGTGCCGATGATCAGCGCGCCGAACACGGCCGCACTCACGCGGCCCTTGCCGCCAAAGAGGCTGACGCCGCCGATCACCGCCGCCGCGATCGATTCCAGCAGCAGCGAACCGCCGCCGATGCCCCCGCCCGACGACACGGAGACGCCGAGGATGCGGGAGGAGGCGAGCAGGCCGGCAAGGGCAGCGAGCGCGCCGGCAACCATGAAGGCGAAGAGCTTGACCGCCTGCGGCCGGATGCCGGAGCGGCGGGCCGCCTCAATATTGTCGCCGACGGCGTAGAGGTAGAGCCCGATCCGGGTCTCCTGCGTCAGGTAGCTCGCGACGACGAGGAGCGCCGTGAAGATGACGACCGGCACGGGAACGCCGTTGTGCAGGTCGAGAAGCGCCACCCCGACGATCCCGACGAAGAGAAGAGGCAGGAGCGGCAGCACGACGGCCGCGAAAAACGGCGCCGCCAGGCCCGCCGCCACCCGCTGGCGATAGGCGGTGAAACGGATCGTCAGCATGACCAGCACCAGCAGCGCCAGGGCGATCCATGCGGGAGGCCCCTTGAGCGAGGTGCCGGCGACGTTCTCGATGCCCGTGCCGAGCAGGTTATAGCGGCCGGTCTCGGGCAGGAGCGCAAGCTGCACGCCGTTGAGCACGAGGCCCACGCCGAGCGTCACGACGAAGGAAGGCACGCGCATCCAGGTGATCCAGCGGGCCGACAGGCCGCCGATCCCCGCCCCGGCGAGGAACGCGATCGCAATGGCCACGGACGGCGGGAAGCCGAAATCCATGATGAGCTTTGCCAGGAGCACGCTCGTGACGCCGCTGATCGCCGCGACGGACAGGTCGATCTCCCCGACCAGCAGGACGAAGATGAGCCCGAGCGCCATGATCCCGGTGACGACGCTTTG
Organism: Shinella sp. R2-11; assembly: GCF_055330205.1. NCBI lineage: Bacteria > Pseudomonadati > Pseudomonadota > Alphaproteobacteria > Hyphomicrobiales > Rhizobiaceae > Shinella > Shinella sp. R2-11. The sequence goes on from NZ_JBVAPC010000003.1 coordinate 406,823, forward strand.
CGAGAGCAGGTTCGTCAGGTTCCGGCTCGTCAGGAAGACATCGCTCTCAAGGGAGAAGAAGACGATCAGCAGGATGAGGCCGATCGCGACAGGCAGGGTGCGCATATCGACGAGACCCTCGCTGACATTGCGAAGGCTGGTCCAGAGCGACTTTTCGCGGCCATTCTCGCCGGTTGATGTAATAGACATTGTCCTGTCCCCAGCCTCACTCGTTATCGAGCCGCATTGACGGCCTCGTTTCCACCCACCATGGCGTTGACGATCTGCTCGCCGCTCACCTCGCCGACCCGGTAGGAGCCGGCGTTCCTGCCGAGGCGCAAGACCTCGATGCGGTCCGTGACCGTGACGACGAAATTGTGGATGTCGTGCGAAATGACGAGCACGCCGAGGCCCTGGTCGGCGAGGCCGCGGATCAGCTCGCCGACCTTTTCCGCCGCCGAATGGCTGAGCGCCGCCGTCGGCTCGTCGAGGAGGACGACCTTGGGATTCCAGAGGATCGAGCGGGCGATGGCGATATTCTGCCGCTGGCCGCCGGACATGGCGCCCACGGGCCGCGTGATGGAGATGTGGTCGAGCCTGAGGCGGCGCAGAACCTCGCGGGCCCGCACGTCGCATTCGGCACGCCGGATTCTCTGCCCCAGAAGCATCGGCCCTACCGGCTCCCGCCCCAGGAACAGGTTCTGGACGGCATCGAGATTGTTGCAGAGCGCAAGGTCCTGGTAGACCGTCTGGATGCCGAGCTCCGTGGCGTCGGACGGGGAGCGGATCGCGACCCTCTCCCCTTCGAAGAAATAGTCGCCCTCATCCGGCCTTATGGCGCCGGACATGATCTTGACCAGCGTGGACTTCCCCGCGCCGTTGTCGCCGACGAGGGCGACGACCTCGCCCGGCGCGATATCCAGCGAGACATTCTCGAGCGCCTTGACGCCGCCATAGGATTTCGAGATGCCGCGAAGGCTGAGGATGCTGTCCCGGCCGCCCGCCGGACCCGTCTTGTTCGTCTGCATGCGATTTCCTCCCGGAAAGGATGGACCGGCCGGAAGCAGGCTCCCGGCCGGGACGATCATTCCTTGCCCGCGCAGTCGCCCTTGCCGCCGGAGCCCTCGCAGACCTGCTTCCAGCTCCAGACCCCCGCATCGACGACCTTGGCGACATCCGACGGCGTGATGATCTCCACCGGCAGCGAGGCGCCGGGGATGACATTGCCGCCGTTGTCAAAAGTCGTGTTCATCAGGTCCTTCGGAAGCGGCTCGCCCTTGAGGAGCGCGACGGAGATATCCGCCGCGGCGCGCGCCTGGATGCGCAGGTCCTTGAAGACCGTGTCGTCCTGCCAGCCCTGCACGATGAACTGGAGCGCCTGGACATCGGCATCCTGGCCGCCGGCGACGAGCTTCTCGCCCGGCTTGAAGCCCTGGGAGATGAGCGCGGCCACCGCGCCGCCCGTGGTGCCGTCGTTCATGCCGAGGAACATGTCCACGTCGCCGCCCGTGCGCGTCAGGCAATCCTCGGAGAAGGACTGCGCGATCGTCTGGTCCCAGTTCGGCGTGTACTGCTCGCAGACGATCTTCACCTTGCCGGCATCGATGAGCGGCTGGAGATGTTCGTTCTGGCCCTTCTCGTATTCGCCGGTTCCCCATTCGCCCTGCGCGCCCTTGACGCGGGCGATGTTGACGACGTCCTTGCCGAGGCCCGCGATCAGCTCCGCCGCCCGCTTGCCCTGCGCCTGGCCGACGGCAAGCGCATCGAAGACGACGGATGCCGCAGCCGGGCCGCCCTTGGCGTCATGCTCGTAGAGCACGACCGGCACCTTGGCATCGGCGGCGGCCTTGAGGCTGCCGGCGGCAAGGTTGGCGTCGGTGGAGATGAGCACGATCAGGTCGGCACCCTGAACGATGGCGTCCTCGACTTCCTTCTGCTGGCGCGCCGGATCGCCCTGGCCGTTCGCGACGGTCACGGTCGCGTTCGGCATCTTCTCCTTCATCGCCTCGACGAAGAACGGCGCGTCGCGCTGCTCGAAGCGGATGGTCGTGGTGTTGGGCAGCATGAAGAAGACCTTCGGCGCCTCGCTCGTCGCCCCTGCGGGCAGCGCGGACACCGTTGCCATTGCGCTGGCAAGAAGCAGATTCCTGACTACGGATTTCATGTGTTCCTCCCGTTTGAAAAATGGCGCGCCACCCCCGGAAACCTCCCTCCCGGCAGCGGGGCGCCGTCGTTACGATGTCGCCTTGACGCCGTAATCCACTTTCACCGCCACGCCGGAGCGGGCGGATTGAATTGCCGCCTCGGCAAGGATCAGCGCGCGCCGCCCATCCTCGAAGGAGACCGGCGAGGGACCGCCCTTTTCGAGGAAATCGACGAAGGCGTCGATCTCGCGGACATAGGCGTCCCGGTAGCGCTCGATGAAGAAATGCAGCAGGGGATCGCGGACGGCGGTGCCGCCAGGCCCGTAGCGCACGAGCGCCGTCGGACGCGGGTTGTCCGAGCGGACCATGCCCTTCGATCCGAAGGCCTCGACCCGCTGGTCGTAGCCGTAGGTCGCGCGGCGCGAATTGTTGATGTGGCAAAGCTTGCCGCTGGCGGTCCTGAGCACGACCATGGCGGTATCGACGTCCCCGACTTCCCCGATCATCGGATCGACGAGGTTCGATGCCGTCGCATAGACCTCCACGGGTTCTTCACCGAGGATGAACCGCGCCATGTCCAGGTCGTGGATGGTCGTGTCCCGGAACAGGCCGCCGCAGGCTTCGAGGATCGGGCGCGGCGGCGGCTCGGGATCGCGGCTGGTGATGACGAGCATTTCCAGTTCGCCGATCTCGCCCGCGCGTACCGCCGTTTCGACGGCGGCGTGGCTCGGATCGAAGCGGCGGTTGAAGCCGATCTGTATCGGGACGGAATAGGGCTGGAGCTGGCGCGCGCATTCCTCGACCCTGGCAAGCTCGGCGTCGATCGGCTTCTCGCAGAACACGGCCTTGCCGGCGCGGGCGGCACGGACGATGAGGTCCGCATGGGTATTCGTCGGCGAGGCGATCAGCACGGCCTCCACCGCGTCGTCGGCCAATGCCTCGTCGACATCGGCCGTCCACCGTGCGCCGCAAAGGGCCGCGGCGCGCTCGGCGAGCTCCGGCACGGCATCATAGGTCCAGACCACCCTCGAATGCCGCGAGCGGGCGATGATCTCGGCATGCATGGCGCCGATGCGCCCGGTGCCGAGAACTGCAAAACCAGCCATCCACCAACCTCCCTTTGCCAGATGCGAGGGAAAGTAGAGAGCAGGCCCCGGGGCCGAACAACGTTCAATATGTTCAAAATGGATATGGCCGGACGGCCGTCGCTGCCGGTCGCCCGGCCGCGCCCGCATATCCAAAGTGGATATATTCCGCATTGGCGGGGCTCCCGCCCCACCCGATGATTTCGGCACCGCGACGGTCCAGAGGAGGACCCCGCGCGCAATCCTCGGAGGAACCAATGATCAAACGTACAGCGCTCGCTGCCGCGCTCACCCTGACAGCTTTCATCGCCGGCACCGGAGCGGCCGCGGCCCAGGCGGCGCCCGACTGGCTGGGCGGCGAGCTGAAGAAGCCGCTTGCCGATACCCGCATCGGCATTACGGTGCTTTACCCCGGCTCGAACTCCTACCAGGCGAAATATGCCGAAGCCGCCGTCTCCTATGCCAAGGAGATCGGCATCGACGCGACCGTCATGGACCCGCAGGGCGATCCGGCCACGCAGTTCAACCAGCTCCAGGACATGATCGCCCAGAAGATGGACGTCATCGTGCTGTGGCCGACCTCGCAGAATGCCCTCATCCCCGCCGTGCGCCAGGCCTCGCGCGCCAACATTCCGGTCGTCACCTCGAACAGCCCGATCGGCGAGGCCGGCCGGCAATACGTGACCGCCCATACCGGGCCGGACGATTGCAAGCTCGCCTCGCAGGCCGCCGAGATGCTCGGCGACTCGCTCGGCGGCAAGGGCAATGTCGTGGTCATCGAGGGTACGCCGGGCTATTCCGTCTCGATCCTGCGCGGCAATTGCTTCCTCGATGCGATGGAGGACAAGTATCCCGACATCAAGATCCTGGCGAGCCAGCCGGCCGACTGGAACCGCGAGAAGGCCCAGACCGTGATGGAAACCTTCCTCACGCAATATGGCGAGAAGATCAACGGCGTCTATGCCTTCGACGACGGCATGGGCCTCGGCGTCATCTCGGCCCTCCAGGCCGCCGGCAAGAAGCCGGGCGAGGTCAAGCTCGTCACCTGCAACCAGTTCGGCGAAGGCTGGGATGCCATCAAGGCGGGCTGGGAGACGGGATCGGGCAAGCAGTCGCCCATCGACGACGCGGTGCTCGCCATTCAAACGGCCGTGAAGGTCGCCAACGGCATCGCGGTGCCGCCGGTGCAGGAGATCGCCATCGACAAGATCACGGCCGACACCATCGACAACTTCGAACGCCCGAGTTGGTAAGAAGAACTATCTTCGCAGTTTCCATGCCCCGCGGTTCACGCCGCGGGGTTTTCGTTTGCCTTGCAGGCCCGGAAGCAAAGACCCTCCGCAGCGGTGCTGCGGAGGGTCTCGGGCTGCGATTGAAGAGAAGGAACCCGTTCAGGCCGCGTGATGCGCGACGGCCCGAATCAGGTTTTCCTCGGTCATCGCCGCGCCGGAGAACTCGCCGGTCAGGCGGCCGTCGGCCATGGTGAGAATGCGGTGGCTGACGCCGAGCACTTCGGGCATCTCGGAGGAGATGACGATGACGGCCAGCCCCTCCTCCGCCAGCTTCGCGATCAGGGCATGGATCGCCGCCTTGGAGCCGACGTCGATGCCGCGCGTCGGCTCGTCCAGGATCAGCAGCTTCGGCTTGCGGCAGAGCCATTTGGCGAGCACGAACTTCTGCTGGTTGCCGCCGGAAAGCGTGCGCAGGGCCGTGGCCGGCCCGGTCGTCTTGATCTGCAGCAGGTCGCGGTAGGTCAGATACACCGCCTGCTCGCGCGAACGGCGCATGATGCCGAAGCGCGAAAAGGCTTTCAGGCTCGGCAGGACGATGTTGTCCCGCCCGCCGAGACCGAGCACCAGCCCCTGCTCCTTGCGATTTTCCGGCGCAAGGCAGAGGCCCATGTCGATCGCCTGCCGGGGCGAGGGAAAGGCCGTCTCCCGCCCCTGCCACCAGAGCTTTCCGCGGTCGGGCCGGCGGATGCCGAAAAGGCTCTCGACCACCTCGGAACGCCCCGCGCCGATCAGCCCGTAGAGCCCCAGCACCTCACCCTGCCGGACGGAGAAGGAGACGTCGTGGTAGTCGCCCCGGCGGCCGAGGCTCTCGACGCGCAGCACCTCCTCACCGAACCGCTCCTCGGCCCGGCTGAAGAAGGCGTCCAGCTTGCGGCCGATCATCATCTGCGTGACGCGGTCCGCATCGGTTTCGCCGGTGGTGAGCGTGCCCTGCACGATACCGTCGCGCAGCACGGTGATGCGATCCGTGATGGTGAAGATCTCGTCCATCTTGTGGGAGATGTAGATGATGCCGACGCCGCGCGCCTTGAGATCGCGGATCGTCGCGAAGAGCTGGTCGCGCTCGGCGTCGGTCAGCGAGGCGGTCGGTTCGTCGAGGATGACCACATTGGCCTTGAAGGCGTGGATGCGCGCGATCTCGACCATCTGCTTGCGCGCGATGGAGAGGCCCCCGACGCGGGTCCGTGGGCCGACATCGCAGCCGAGCGCCTTCAGCGCCTCCCCCGCCCGCCTGTTCAGCTCCGACTTGCGCAGGAGCCCGATGCCGTTCGTCGGCCATGCGCCGAGATAGATGTTCTCCGCCGCCGAAAGTTCTGGCGACAAGGAAAGCTCCTGGTGGATAAGGAGAATGCCCCGCTCGCGCGCCTCAAGCGGACTGCGTAGCGCTATCGCCTCGCCCCGGTGCAGGATCTCGCCCTCGTCGGCCGGCTGCAGGCCGGCGAGGATCTTCATCAGCGTCGATTTGCCGGCGCCGTTCTCGCCCATCAGGGCATGGACCTCGCCGGGCCGGAGATCGAAATCGACACCGGTCAGCGCCTGCACGCCGGGAAAGCGCTTGGAGACACCGCGGATCGTCAGTAGGTCGGTCATGCTGTCCTCTCTCGTTCGCGCAGCAAGGTCATCAGTCGGTCGATGCCGAGCGCGATCATCAGGATCACACCCATGACGATCAGCTCCACATGGTTGGGCGTGTTGAGAAGCCGCAGGCCATTCTGGAGCACGGCAAGGACGAGTACGCCGCCAAGCGTCTTCCACAGGCTGCCGACGCCGCCTTGCAGCCGCGTGCCGCCCAGCACGACGGCGATGATGGTCCACAATTCCCAGATACGGCCGGCCTGCGGCTCGGCCGTGCCGAGGCGGATCGACAGGAGAATGCCGCAGAGCGCCGCCAGGAAGCCCGAAATGGTGAAGTTGATGATCTTGTGGCGGCCGACCCTGACGCCAGCGTCTCGCGCGGCTTCGGGGTTATCCCCCACCGCATAGGCCTCGCGCCCGTGGCGGCTGGCCGACAGCAGCCACTGGAAGAAGGCGAGCATGCCGAGGAAGATGATCGCCGTCAGCGAGACCGGGCCGACATAGACCTCCAGAAGGTCCGCATAGGTGAAATCCTCGACCAGCAGCGCATTGCCCTTGGTGTAGACGAAGACGAGCCCGCGAATGCCGATCAGCGCGCCGAGCGTGACGACGAAGGAATGCATGCCGGAGGCGACGACGACCGCGCCGTTGATAAAGCCGAGCGCCGTGCCGGCGAGAAGGCCCGCCGCGATGGCCGCGCTCGTCGGCCAGCCGCTGTTCTGCAGCCCGATCGCCAGGGCGGCGGAAAGGGCGAGCGTGGCACCGACCGAAAGGTCGATCTCGCCGTTCAGGATCACCAGCGTCATGCCGATGGCCAAGAGGCCGATGAATGCAGATTGCGTCAGCACGTTGCCGATGTTGAACGCCGTCAGGAAATGCGGCGACAGGAAAGCGAAGAAGACGCAGACCAGCGCGAGCAGCATCCAGACATAGTGATCGGCGGCGAGCCGCCGGACGGTGGTGCCGTTCATGCCAGCATCCTCCCCCGCTTGGCGGCAAGGTCGATCCAGACCGCCGCGATGATGACGCCCCAAGTGACGAGCCACTGCGCATAGAAGGGAAAGCCCATCAGGATGAGCCCGTTCTGGATGAAGCCGAGCATCAGCACGCCCCAGAGCGTGCGCCAGATACTGCCCGCCCCGCCCATCAGCGAGGTGCCGCCGAGGATGATGCCGGCAAGCACGTTCAGCTCGTAGCCCTGGCCGATGGTGCTTTGCGCGCCCATGACGCGGCTGCCCATGACGATGGCGCCGAGCGCCGTGGAAAAGCCGCTCAGCAGATAGGCGACGAACACGGTGCGCGCGGGCGAGATGCCGGAAAAGAGCGCCGCCGTCTCGTTTCCGCCGACGGCGAAGACCGCCCGGCCGAACGCGGTGCGCCGGAGGAGAAATGCGGCGAGCGCCGCCCCGGCCAGCATGAGCAGGACGGGAACCGGAATGCCGAGCCAGGTCCCGCGCCCGAAGACCGCGAACCATCCCGGGCTTGAAACGCTCACGTTCGAGCCGCCGGAATACCAGAGCGCGAGGCCCTGCAGCACCGACAGCATGGCGAGCGTGACGATGAGCGCGTTGAACCGCAGGAAACCGACGAGAAGGCCGTTCCAGGCGCCGATGGCAAGGCCGGCGAGCAGCGTCAGCGCGATCGCGCCCGCCGGACCCGCGTGGTTGTGCTGGTCGACGACGATGATCGTCAGGAGCGTCAGGCCCGAACCGACGGAAAGATCCAGCCGGCCCGCGATGACGACGAAGGTCACGCCGAGCGCTATCGTGCCCGTGATCGAGACCTGGCGCAGCACGTCCAGAAGGTTGCCCGGGCTCAGGAAGGCCGGCGCGTTGATCGCCACGATTGCCATGAACAGCACGAAGCCGAGCCATAGCCCGCCCTGGCGCAGGCCTGCGGCCGCGCCCGATTTCCAGCTCATTTCATTCCTCCCTATGTCGCCGTCAGAGATCGGTCAGCGTGCCGAGCGCGCGCTCGGCCGCAAAGGCGACCGTCTCCGACAGGGTTGGATGGGCGTGGACCGTCAGCGCGACGTCCTCCAGCCGCGCACCCATCTCGATTGCCAGCGTCAGCTCCGCCAGGAGCTCGCCGGCATTGGTTCCGACCAGCGTCGCGCCGAGCAGGCGGTTGCTCTCCTCGCAATAGACGAGCCGCGTCAGCCCGGCGCCACCCCCCGAGGTGAGGTTCCGGCCGCTCGCCTGCCAGGGAAAGCTTGCCGCCCTTGCCTTCACGCCCGCCGCCCTGGCCTGATCGAGGCTCTGGCCGATCCAGGCGAGCTCCGGCCGGGTATAGGCGACCGAGGGGATGAGGGCGGAAAGCGGCGCGGAATGATGCCCCGAGGCAAGCTCGGCGGCGATCTTGCCCTGATGCGTCGCCCGGTGGGCGAGCATCGGCCCGCCGGTGACGTCGCCGATCGCGTAGATGTTCGCCTTGCCGGTGCGGCCGTAGGGATCGGCGTCCAGCGTCCCGTCCGCCCTCGCCTCCAGTCCCGCCTTGGCAAGGTCGAGCGCGCCGGCATCCGCCCGGCGCCCGACGGCCTGTATGACGGCATCGGCCTCGACATGCTCCTCCACCGCGCCCGAAAGCTCTAGGTCGACGGTTTCCTTGCCCGGCGTTATCGCCTTGACGCGCGTCCCGGTCAGGATCCGGCAGCCCGAGGCCTCCAGTGACGCCCGCAGGATCGCGGCGGCCTCGCCATCGGCGCCGGGAACGATCTGCGGGCTGAGCTCGACGACCGTCACGGCCGAGCCCAGCGCGGCATAGACCGTCGCCATTTCCAGCCCGATGATGCCGCCCCCGACGACGGCCAGCCGGGCCGGAACGCTGCGCAGCTTAAGCGCGGCCGTGCTGTCCCAGATTCTCGAATCTTCCGGCCAGCCGGGCAGGCGTACCGGCGCGGAGCCGGTGGCGATGACGCAATCCGCAAACTGCAGTTCCTCGTCGCCGACGATGACGCGCTCCGGCCCGCCGAAGCGGGCAAAACCCTGGATCACCTCGACCTTGCGGCGGCGCGCCAGGCCGGCAAGACCGCCCGTGAGGGTGGCGACGATCCCGTCCTTTCGCGCCCGCAGCTTTTCAAGATCGATCGGCGGCCGCTCTTCCACGGCGATGCCCCAGTCCTTCGCCTCGCTCATCTCGTGCAGGATGGCCGCGGCGTGCAGCAGCGCCTTCGACGGGATGCAGCCCTCATTGAGGCAGACGCCGCCGAGCGTCGCCCGGGCATCGACCAGCACGACCTTTCGGCCGAGATCGGCGGCGCGGAAGGCAGCGGCATAGCCGCCCGGCCCCGCCCCGATCACCAGAAAATCGACTTTCCGTGTCATGCGGTCCTCACAGCAGCAGGCGGCGCGGATCGGCGATCAGCCGCGCGTAGAACGACAGGAAGCGCGCCGCATCGGCCCCGTTGATCGCGCGATGGTCGTAGGAGAGGTCGAGCGGGACGGTCAGGCGCGGCTCGAAAGCCTCGCCGTTCCAGTGCGGCCGCATCTGCGCGCGCGTGATGCCGAGGATCGCCACTTCCGGCGGGTTGACGATCGGCGTGAAGGCGCTGCCGCCGATGCCGCCGAGACTGGAAATGGACATGGACGCGCCGCCCATCTCGTCCGGCCGGATTTTTCGCGCCTGCGCGCGGGCGGCAAGGTCGGCGATCTCCGCCGCGACCGCAAGGAGACCCTTGCGGTCGGCATCGCGGATGACCGGGACCATCAGGCCGTTCGGCGTATCGACGGCGACGCCGATATGCACATAGTCCTTCAGGACGAGCGCCGTGCCGTCCGCCGTGAGCGACGCATTGAAGCGCGGAAAGGCCTTCAGGCACGCGGCAAGCGCCAGCACATGGAAGGCGAGCGCCGTCAGCTTCACGCCCTTTTCTGCGGCATCGGCCCGAAGCCCGGCCCGGAGCGCCTCGACGGCATCCATCTCGGCCTCGTCGTGATGGGTCACGGCCGGGATAAGGCGCTGCGCCACCGACAGGTTGGCCGCGCCGAGCTGCATCAGCTTCGACAGCGGCTCGTGGCGAACCGGCCCCCACTGGCCATGGTCCACCGCCCAGGGATCGGCCATATTCACTGCGGCGGGCGCCGCCCCTGAAAGCTTTCGCTCGACATCCTCGCGCGCGAGGTTCGTCCGCCCTGTCTCGGCCGCGAGCGCCGACAGATCGACGCCCTTTTGCGCGGCGTAGGCGCGGGTTGCGGGACTTGCCACGAAATCGACCATCGTTCCCTCACCAGCTCGCCGAGATATATTGGGTCTCCATGAATTCGAGCATGCCCTCATGCCCGCCTTCACGCCCGAGCCCGGACTGCTTCATGCCCCCGAAGGGCGCGGCCGGATCGGAAACGAGCCCGCGATTGAGGCCGATCATGCCGAAATCGAGCTGCTCGCTGACCCGCAAGCCCCGCGCCATGTCGCGCGTGAAAACATAAGCCACGAGGCCGTATTCCGTGTCGTTGGCGCGGCGGATGACCTCGCCCTCCTCGCGGAACGTCTGGATGGCGGCGACGGGGCCGAAGATCTCGTCGCCGACGCAGGCCGCGTTCCCGGGCACGCCGGTCAGCACCGTCGGCGGATAGAAGAAGCCCTTGCCTTCCGGCGCTTTCCCGCCGAGGCGGACCTTCGCGCCCTTCGCCACGGCATCGGCGACGAAGGCGGCCACCTTGTCGCGCGTATCGGCATTGACGAGCGGGCCGACATCGACGCCGTCCTCGATACCGTTGCCGACCTTCAGCGCGGCCATGCGGGCGGTGAAGCGGTCGACGAAGGTTTCCGCGACATCCTCATGGACATAGAAGCGGTTGGCCGCCGTGCAGGCTTCGCCGAGATTGCGCATCTTGGCGAGCATCGCGCCCTCGACGGCAACATCGATATCGGCATCCTCGAAAACGATGACCGGGGCATTGCCGCCAAGCTCCATCGCGGGCTTGAGCACCTGTTCGGCCGCCGAATGGAGAAGCTTGCGCCCGACGGCGGTGGAACCGGTGAAGGAGACGACGCGCACGCGCGGATCGCGCAGCATCGCATCGACCACCGCGCCGGACGAGCGCGAAGGCAGGACGTTGACGACGCCCGGCGGCACGCCCGCCTCCTCCAGGAGCGGCATCAGGGCGAGCATGGTGAGCGGCGTTTCCGAGGCCGGCTTGATAACGACGGAGCAACCCGCGGCGAGCGCAGGCGCGATCTTGCGCGTTCCCATCGCGGCCGGATAGTTCCATGGCGTGACGAGCACCGCGACGCCGGCGGGCCGCTGCTGCACCAGGATGCGCGCGCCCGAGGCCGGCGCACGGGCAAGCAACCCCTCGCCGCGCACGGCCTCTTCCGAAAACCAGCGGAAGAATTCCGCCGCATAGGCGGCCTCGCCCATGGCGTCGGCACGCGCCTTGCCGTTTTCCAGCGTGATCAGCCGGGCGAAATCCTCGAGCCGCGCCGTCATCAGCTCGAAGGCCTTGCGCAGGATCTCGGCGCGGGCGCGCGGCGTCTTCGCCGCCCAGCCCTTCATCGCCTCCGCAGCGGCATCGACGACCGCCCTGGCATCCTCCACCGTCCCGGAGGCGACCGAGGCGAGCACGGTCTCGTCGGCAGGGTTCAGCACGTCGAAGCGGGCGCCATCCGAGGCGGCGCGCCATTGGCCGTTGATATAGAGTTCGGTCTGGAACATCTTGGGGTTCCTCCTAGAGAAGCAGGCGCATCGGGTTTTCCACCCGCGCCGCGAAGGCGTCGATCAGGGCGAAGGCATCGTCCGTTCCCAAACGGTCGCCCGTGAAGGTGAGCGTCACGGAAAGCCGGTCCTCGTCGTCGGCAAGGGTCAGCACCGGTGCGAGATCGGCAGCCAGCCTTGCCCGGCCGATACGGCTTCCCCTCAGGTCGCGCAGGATGAGGTCGGGCTCGGCCTGCTCGTCGTCCCGCGCGGCAAGCCCGCCGAGCGACGGGCGGGCGCCGATGTCGTAGACATGCGCCGCATGGCGGTGCTCGACGCGGATCGTCGCCCGCCGGCCGAGCGCGGAGCCGGCAAGCGCCGCCAGCAGCGCTGGGGCCGAGACCCCGGCTTCCCGTTCGGCCCAGTCGGCGAATTGCCGGAGAGCATCCGCCGGAAGGGTGGCAAGGATCTCGTTCAGCGCGGCGCCTGCGGCCTGCGTCGCAGGAACGGCGACATAGCGGTCGAGATCGGCGACGTGGAGGGGTTCGGCGATGCCCTGGCCGACCAGGCGGCGAAGATCGACGCCGCGCTCGTCCGCCAGCCGGCGCGCCTTGGGAGAGGCCAATACCTTGCCCGCCCGGGCCGGCTGTGCGGGCACCTTGCGCACCGGTTCGGGCGGAGCGGCCGCGACAGCCGCGGGGGCCGGCGCTTCCGCCGCCACGGCGGGCGCCGGCTCCGGCTTTTTCGCCGAAACCACCGCATCCGCGCTCGCGCCGATGCGGGCGATCACCTCCCCGACCGGGACATCGGCACCGGCAGGATGCAGGATCTCGATCAGGAAGCCGGAGGCGAGCGCCTGGACCTCCATCACCGCCTTGTCGGTCTCCACCTCCATCAGCGGATCGCCTTCGGCCACCGCGTCACCGGCGGCCTTCAGCCAGTTGACGATCACGCCGGAGGTCTGGGCCATGCCTAGCGCCGGCATGATGACATCGTTCGCCATGGTCAGATCTCCCCGCGCACGAGCGCCCGCGCCCGCGCGGCCACGCCGTCCGGCGTCGGCACCGTCAGGTCCTCCAGCGCCGGCGAGAAGGGAACCGGGACATCCATGGCGCCCATGCGCTGCACCGGCGCGTCGAGATGGTAGAAGGCCTTGTCCGCGATGCGGCTGGCGATCTCGGCGGTGACGCCGTAGCTCTGGTGCCCCTCGTCGATGACGACGACCCGCCCGGTCTTGCGCGCGGAGGCGAGCAGCGTCTCCTCGTCGAGCGGCACGATCGTGCGCGGGTCGATGACCTCGGCCGAAATCCCCTCGGCCGCGAGCATGTCGGCCGCCTTTTCGGCGACCTGCACCATGGAGGACGTGGCGATGAGCGTCACGTCGCGCCCCTCGCGCTTCACGTTGGCGACACCGAAGGGGATGAGATATTCCTCCTCGGGCACGCCGGCCTTTTCCTGGTACATCAGCTTGTCTTCGAAGATGACGACCGGATTGTCGTCGCGGATCGCCGTCTTCAGGAGGCCCTTCGCCTCGTAGGCCGAGGACGGCAGCGCGACCTTGAGGCCGGGAATATGCGCGACGAGCGCATGCAGCGACTGGCTGTGCTGGGCGGCCGAGCGGCGGGTCGCGCCGAGATTGGTGCGCAGCACGAGCGGCACCTTCAGCTTGCCGCCCGACATGTAATGCGTCTTGGCCGCCTGGTTGCAGAGCTGGTCCATGACGAGGAAGATGAAGTCGCCGAACATCAGGTCGACGATCGGGCGGCTGCCCGTCATCGCCGCGCCCACCGCCATGCCCATGAAGCCGGGTTCGGAAATGGGCGTGTCGATGATGCGGTCCGGGCCGAACTCCTCGACGAGGCCGGAGAGCACCTTGAAGGGCGTGCCGGCCTCGGCGACGTCCTCGCCGATCAGGAAGATCGAGGGATCGCGGCGCATCTCCTCGGCGATTGCCTCGTTGACGGCCTTGGAAAGGGTGATTTCACGCATTGCGGCCTCCTCAGGCGACGATCATGTCGGTGAAGACATGGCGTCCCACCTGCGAGGGTTCGGGGAAGGGCGCGGCCAGCGCATAGGCGACGGCGGCATCCGCGTCGGCCTTGACCTCCGCGTCGATGGCGGCGAGCTCGCCGGCGCTCGCAAGGCCCTCGGCGGTGAGCCACCGGCCGAAATTGACGATGGGGTCGCGCTCGTTCTTCCAGAGCGCCTCCTCTTCCTTGGAGCGGTAATAGTCGCGGTTGATGTCGCCGACGTGGTGGCCGTGGTAGCGGTAGGTGTCGAGCTGCACGAAGAACGGCCCCTCGCCCTTGCGGCAGCGCGCGACCAGCTTCTCGGCAAGCTCGTTCACCGCCAGCACGTCCTGGCCGTCGACCCTGAAGGATTCGATGCCGAAGGCTTCCGCCCGCGCGGTGAGCGAGCCGGCGGCGATCTCCGCGGTCTTGGTATATTCGCTGTAGCCATTGTTCTCGCAGGCGTAGATGACCGGCAGGTTCCAGAGCGCGGCCATGTTCATGACCTCGTACAGAAGGCCCTGCGCCGTCGCGCCGTCGCCGAAGAAACAGACCGTCACGTCCTTGCGCCCGAGGCGCTTGGCCGAGAGCGCAGCCCCCGTGGCGATGCCCATCGAGCCGCCGACGATGGCGTTGGCCCCGAGATTGCCGTTGGACTGGTCGGCGATGTGCATGGAGCCGCCCTTGCCGCCGCAATAGCCCTCGGCGCGGCCGAGAAGCTCGCAGAACATCTCCTTGAAATCGGCGCCCTTGGCCACGCAATGGCCGTGGCCGCGGTGGGTCGAGGTGATCTTGTCGTCGCGGGTCAGCGCCTCGCAGATGCCGACCGCCACCGCCTCCTGGCCCGAATACATATGCGTCAGGCCCGGCATCTTCGCGGAAAGGTACAGCGAATTGGCCTGGTCCTCGAAGGCGCGGATGCGCACCATCTGGCGGTACATCCGCAGATAGGCGTCGGAGTTGGTCTTCCTTTGTGTCATGGATCTCTTCCCGGTGATGGCCGCACCGGAGGCGGACGCTCCGGCGCGGCGGGATGTCAGTAGCGGTTGGCGATCGGCAGCTCTTCGGCGGGGAAGAGGCTGATGACCTCGCAGCCCTTGTCGGTCACGACGACCTCCTCCTCGATGCGCGCCGCCGAGTAGCCGTCCGCGGCCGGGCAGTAGGTCTCGAGCGCGAAGACCATGCCCGTCTCGATGACCATGGGATTTTCGAAGCTGACCGCGCGGCTGATGATCGGGCGCTCATGCAGCGCAAGGCCGAGGCCGTGGCCGAACTGCAGGCCGAAGGCGGCCAGCTCGTTCGGGAAGCCGAGGCTCTCGGCTGTCGGCCAGACCGCCGCCACCTTGTCGGTCGTGACGCCCGGCTTGATCATCGCGATGGAGGCGTCCAGCCATTCGCGCGCCTTCACATAGGCGTCGCGCTGCACCGGCGTCGCGCGGCCGATATTGAAGGTGCGGTAGTAGCAGGTGCGGTAGCCCTGGTAGCTCTGCAGGATATCGAAGAACGCCTGGTCACCCGGGCGGAACAGGCGGTCGGTGAAGTTGTGCGGATGCGGGTTGCAGCGCTCGCCGGCGATGGCGTTGATCGCCTCCACGTCGTCGGAGCCCATCTCGTAGAGCAGCTTGTTGGCCATGGCGACGATGTCGTTCTCGCGGATGCCCGGCTTCAGCTCCTCCCAGATCATGTGGTAGACGCCGTCGACCATGCTGGCCGCCTGCGTCAGGAGGTGGATCTCGTCGACATTCTTGATTTCACGGGCCGAGAGCATGACCTGCTGGCCGTCGACGACCTTGATGCCCGCCTCCTGCAAGGCGAAGAACATCGCCGTCTCGGCGTAGTCGACGCCGACCGGCATGTCGATCACGCCCGCGGTGCGCAGCAGCGAGGCGATCTCCTCCGCATAGTATTTCATCAGGCCGAAGGACGGCGGGATTGTGCCGCGCATGCCGACGACGCCGGCACGGCAATGGTCGGGGTTCAGCCAGTCGCAATATTGCCTGTGATGCACGGCCGCGGAGCCGAAATCCCAGACGAAGGGCTCCTCGTCGCCGGCGAGAAGCGCGAAGCGGCACATCTTGTCGCGCTCCCATTCCCCGATCTTCGTGCCGGTGATGTAGCGGATGTTGTTGACGTCGAAGGTCAGGAGCGCGCCGAGCCCGGATTTCTTCAGCGCGTCCTTGGCGCGGCTGAGGCGGTAGCGGCGCAGGCGGTCGTGATCGACGCGGCGCTCGAAATCGACGGCGGTGTGGCCGAGCGCCGGCAGATGCCGGTCCCAGCGCCAGTTCGGGTCGATGTCTCCGGGCTGGAGGATGCGGGGGTTGAGGGCGGTGGTGATGGCCATGGCTTTCTCCTTCGCGCAGCCGTCAGGGGCGCGCGTCATAGCGATAGGGATCGGGGGAACGGGTCGGCGGCGGCCGGTCACTGCATGATCATGCCGCCGTCGATCATGATGAGCTGGCCGGTCATGTAGTCGCTTTCGGGCGAGCACAGGAAGGCGGCCGTCCCGCGAACGTCGTCGGGGTAGCTGTAGCGCTTCATCAGGATCATCGTCTTTGCAAGGTGGTCCATCGACTGGCCCTCCTTCTCGAACATGCCGATCTTGACGAGGTCCTTGTCGAGCTGCTCCCACAGTTCCGTGCGCACGACGCCGGGGCCGTAGCCGTTGACGGTGATGTTGTGCTCGACGAGCGCCTTGGCGCCGCCATTGATGAGCGCGAGCGTCGCATGCTTGGAGGCCGAATAGGGCACGACGTCGAGGAAGGCCTGGCGCGAGACGATGGAGCCGACATTGACGATCTTGTAGGGCCCGTTCTCCTTGCCCTGCCTGATGAACTGCTTGGCCGCCTCCTGCATGCCGAGGAGCTGGCCCTTCGCGTTGATGTTCATGATCATGTCCCAGTTCTCCTCGGTGATATCGAGGAACATCAGGGGCTTGTTGATGCCGGCATTGAGGAGCGTCACGTTGATGGAGCCGAAGGCATCGACCGTGGCCGCGACCGCCTCGGCGTTGTCCGCGCGGCTGGTGACGTCGAGCTTGACGGCGATCGCCTTGCCGTTGCCGGCCTCGTTGATGCGCCGCGCCACGTCGTTCACGCCAGCGACATTGATGTCGCCGAGGCAGACATTGGCGCCCTGCGCGGCGAAATATTCGGCATTGCAGGCGCCCATGCCCTGTGCGGCGCCGGTGATCAGGATGTTCTTGCCCTTCAGGCGGTTCGGATCCATGACGTTCCTCCTCAATTCGTTGACGTCGTTTTCAAGAGCGCGTCGGCACGGGCCTGGGCGCGTTGCAAGGCGATGCGCGCCGGCTGGATGCCGCGCAGCATGTCGTGAAATTCCTCGCCGCAGATGCGGATGATCTCGGAGATCTTCGGGATGGGCGGGCGGGCCCAGAACTGCAGCTCCTCGCGCCAGGACATGGCGTCGACGGCCTCGAAGATCGGCGAGCGGCGGCGCACTTCCGGATCCGCGCCGACCGAATAGCGCGGCGCGGTGCGCGAGCCGTTGACCACGAAGAGCTTCTGGGCCTCGGCCGAGGTGAAGGCGATCAGCGCCTCGATGGCGTCCGCCCGCCGCTCGGCGGGAAGGTTGGCGGGAATGCCGAGCATGTATCCACCGACCGTCGCATGCGGCGCGACGCCGGGGCCGGCCGGATGCGGCAGGTAACCCGTCTGGCCATAGGCCGGCGAGCCCGGATCCAGCTCGAAATAGGGCGCGAGCGCGGTGTAGCCATAGGCCATGGCCACCTTGCCGGCCGCATAGGGACGGATGCGCTCGTACCAGGACATGGAGAGAATGTCGGGCGGCGAGAAGGCGAGCATCGCGCGCAGATACTCCGCGGCCTCCAGGCCCTTCGGCGTGTCGATCGTCGCGCGCAGGTCATCGCGAAGGCCGATATCGGCGTCGAAGCCATGGGCGAGCGGCGTCAGGTCCAGCACCGGCTGGCCGAAGTCGGCGCAGGCCATGATGAACGTGTGGCCGAGCGCCGTCCCGCGCGCCGCATTCCAGGCGATGCCGTAGCGCCCCTGGGACGGGCGGTGGAAGACCTCGGCGGCCTTCAGCACATCCTCGACGCTCGCCGGCGGCTCGAGGCCCGCCTCGGCGAAGAGGTCGCGCCGGTAGAACAGCAGTTCGGGCGTCGTCTGGCTCGGTACGCCATAGGGCCTGCCGCCCCAATGGGTCGCGCGCCAGCCGGCCGGGTGAAAGTCGTCCGGCTTCAGGCGCGCGATGTCCATGAGTTCGTCGAGCGGGGCGAGAATACCTTTTTCCGCGAACTCGCCGACCCAGGGAAGGTCGACGGCGATGATGTCGTAGCGGCTGGCCGGCCGCTCGGCATTGCGGATCGCCTCTTCGCGCAGCCGGTCGATGGAGAACGCCCGCTGGTTGATCTTCACCCCGACCATCTGCTCGAACTGGCGCTTGAGCTTGTCCATGACCATGAAGGTCGGGTCGCCATGCACGAGGATGCGCAGGCCGCCGGAAAGCGAGAGGGCCCGGTTCAAGACGAGCGGCGGACGGATCGTCGACGCCTGCTGGTGCGTGCTCTGGAAATAGTACGCGCTGCCATCGTCCTGCCCGGTGCCCATATATCGGGAGGCGAGCTGGCGGCTGCGGGCGATTAGATTGGTCATGGCGGAGACGAGCCGTTCGCTCGGATGGACCGAGAACGTGCGTCCCGACCTGCTCCGTTCGCGGTGCTCCAGAAGCCCGGCGCGCTCCATCTCCTTCAGCTTGCGAGACGCGGTCGCATAGGGCACGCCGGAAGCGGCGATGAGCGATGTCGGCGTGACGAGCTTGCCGTCGAGATGGTGCCGCAGGAGATGGCTCGCCATGTTGAGAAACGGGTTCGGTGCCTCCAGCTCGAACGTGCTGCCCAGCTCGGTCGAGAAGCTTTCCAGGAAATCCAGCCCGTCGCGCAGGCCCCGGTTGCTTTCCTCCATCATCTTCATCCTCGCACCGTAAGCCCCATCCCGCCCCCGGACAGGGCGGGTGCGAAGCGGAGACAGGGAAATGGGAACATGCTCGTTCACGGCTGGCTCACAGGGATGAAGTGGAAGGTGATGAAGACAGTTCTGACAGAAATCCGGGGAGCGCTGATCAGCAGATTTATCCAAAATGGATATCGAAACATCGCGTTTTGGATATTTTTGGAGAATGGCCATCCAAATCGGAAATCGGGAAAAACGGCCTGTCCCGCACTCCCGTCGGAAGCGCGGGAAACAGCAGGTTTCTTCGCGAAAACCGGGGCTAGAACTGCGGCCGCACGACCCGGCCGGTGGTGCGCGATTCCTCGCATGCCCGTGCGATGACGAGCGCGTTGCGCCCGTCGCGTTGCGTCGCGGACGGCGCGCGCCGCTCGCGCAGCGCCGAGACGAATTCGTCGAGTGCATGGGCGAAGCTCGCCTCGTAGCGTTCGAGGAAGAAGTGCTTCAGCGGCGACTGGCGGGCGAAGCCCTCGGCGGTGGTCCGCATGAGGTTGTCGTTGTGCTGGTTGGCCGTCTGCACCATGCCGCCCGAGCCGAATGCCTCGATGCGCTGGTCGAAGCCGTAGACGGCGCGGCGCGAATTGTTGATGTGGACCAGCACGCCCGAGGGCATCTTGAGGGTCGTCATCGCGGTATCGCAATCGCCCTCTGCGCCGATGGCGGGATCGACGAGGCAGGAGCCGGTGGCGTGGACTTCGACCGGCAACTCGCCCGTTATCCAGCAGGCAAGGTCGATATCGTGGATCGTGCTGTCGGCGAAATAGCCGCCGGACTGGCGGACATAGTCGATCGGCGGCGGCGCGGGATCGCGCGAGGTCAGCGACAGCATGTTGAGCGCGCCGACCTCTCCGGCCTCGACCGCCGCGCGAAGCGCAGCGACACCGGGATCGAAGCGCCGGTTGAACGAGAGCATGAAGGGCGTGCCGGTCTCCTCCAGCGCCGCCATGGCGCGGTCGACGCGGTCGATGGCGAGGTCGAGCGGCTTTTCGCACATGACGGCCCGCCCGGCGCGGGCGGCCTGCTCGATCAGCTCGACATGGGTGGAGGTCGGCGTGCAGATGATGACGGCATCGACCGCGGGATCGGACAGCGCCTGTTCCGCGCTTTCGACGACGGGCACGCCGAGCTCGTCGGCAAGCGGCTGCGCCAAGGCGCGGTCCGGGTTCATGATGCTGACAAGCCGCGCCCCGGCTGCCTTCGCCGCGTTGCGGGCATGGATGACGCCGATGCGGCCGGAGCCGAAAACGGAAATACCGATGGTCATGCTGTCTCCTCCAGAACAAGGGCCGCGCCCTTTTCGCCGATCATGATCGAGGCGGCGTTGGTGTTGCCGGTGACGATGCGCGGCATGATCGAGGCGTCGATCACGCGCAGCCCGCTGACGCCATGGACCCGCAGGCGCGGATCGACCACCGCGTCGGCACCGGTGCCCATGCGGCAGGTGCCGACGGGATGGAGCAGCGAAAGGCCGTTCTGCCTGCAATAGGCGATCATCTGGTCGTCGCTCTCGACATCGAGGCCGGGAGAGACCTCGCGGCGCACGAAACCGCGCATCGGGTCGGTCTGCGATATACGCCGGCCGAACCTCAGGCCCGAGAGCGCCGCGCGATGGTCCGCCTCGCTCTCGAAGAAGTTGAACTGGATGGAAGGGGCGTCGGTGCTCCGCGCCGAGCGGATGCGCACATGGCCGCGGCTGTCCGGCCGCATATGCTCGCACAGGATCGTGAAGCCGGAAAACGGGTGGGGCACCAGCTCCTCGTTGGTGCACCACGACATGAAGGTGACCATCATGTCGGGTGTGGGGATATCGGGCCCGGAATGGATGAAGGTATTGGAATAATTGCCGTTATCGGCGAAAGGCCCCTTGCGGGTCAGGAGATAGCGCAGGAACTGGACGCCGCCGCGCAGCCAGTTGTTGTAGAGATCGTTGACGGTCGTCGGCGAGGTGCTCTCGAATTCGAGGCCGATGCCGAAATGGTCCTGCAGGTTCTCGCCGACGCCGGGCAGGTCGTGCAGCACCTCGACACCATGCTCGCGCAGCAGGTGCGCCGGGCCAATGCCCGAAAGCTGAAGCAGTTGCGGCGAGGAAAAGGTGCCGCCGCACAGGATTACCTCGCGGCCCGCCCGGGCGCTGTGGCGGCCGGTGCGATCGGTCCAGGTGACGCCGACGGCCCGGCGGCCTTCGAAGTCCACCTTCTCGCAATGGGCGTGGAGCGCGACGGTGATATTGTCCATCGCGGGACCGCGCAGGTAGCCGCGCGCCGTCGACCAGCGGCGGCCCTTGCGGGTCGTCGTCTGGACATAGCCGGTGCCGAGCTGGGCCGCGCCGTTGAAATCGTCGTTGCGGGGCACGCCGAGCCGTTCGGAGGCGGCGTGGAACGCCTCTCCCAGCAGGTGCGGTCCCGGCAGGTCCGAAACGGATACGGGACCGCCCGTGCCGTGAAACACATTCGCGCCGCGCTGCTGGTCCTCGCAGGACTTGAAATAGGGAAGCACGCCGGACCATCCCCACCCGCTACAGCCGACCGCCTCCCAACTGTCGAAATCCTCCGGCTGGCCGCGCATGTAGATCATGCCGTTGATCGAGCCGGTGCCGCCGAGCACCTTGCCGCGCGGCTGGAAGAGCCGGCGATTGTTGAGATGGGGCTCGGGCTCGCTGTTGAAGCACCAGTTCACCTTCGGATTGGCATAGAGCTTGGCATAGCCGAGGGGAATGTGGATCCAGGGGCTGGTATCCTTGCCGCCCGCTTCCAGCAGCAGCACCCGCTTGCCGGCCTCGCCCAGGCGGCCGGCGACCGCGCATCCGGCGGAGCCGGCCCCCACGACGATGTAATCGTACTTCACGTCCGCTCGCTCCACCTTGTCCTCCGCACTGCCTCGCAAAGCCGCTCCTCGCCGGCCCGATGGTTCTGGATAGGCCGGCCGGCCGGCCGACTCGACGCCGCAGATATCCAAAATGGACATCCGGGGAATTCGCATCCTCCGCCCGCCGGGCTAAGACCGATGCAAATCGAACGGGAGGATCGAATGGACAGGCGAAAGGCGAGGATCGGCCTTATCGGGGCGGGTTTCATGGGGCGCTGCCACGCAAATGCGTTCCGTTCGGTGGGCGGGCTGTTCGATCTTCCGGTCGAGCCCGTGCCGCACATGCTGAGCGACATTTCCGAGGAGAGCGCGATCCGCAACGCGGCCCTGCTCGGTTATAAAAAGGCGACGGGAGACTGGCGCACGCTGGTCGCCGACCCCGAGGTCGATATCGTCGCCGTGACCGCACCGAACGTGCTGCACGAGCCGATCGTGCTGGCGGCGATTGCGGCGGGAAAGGCGGTCTATTGCGAGAAGCCGCTCTCCACCACCGCCGAGAGCGGCTGGCGGATGACGGAGGCGGCGGAGAAGGCCGGCACCCTGACGCTGGTCGGCTTCAACTTCCTGCGCAATCCGATGATCAAGCTGGCGCAGGAGATCGTACGGTCGGGTGAGCTGGGGGAGATCACCGGCTTCCGCGGGCGCCATGCGGAGAACTACATGTGCGACCCCGACACGCCGCACAGCTTCCGCACCGATCCCGAGGGCGGCGGCGCCCTTGCCGATATCGGCAGCCACATCCTGTCCATGGCGCGCTACCTGCTCGGGCCGATCACGGCCGTCGCCGGCCAGAGTCGCACCATTCACAGGACGCGGCCCGTAAAGGCCGGAAGCCTCGACCGCACGCCCGTCGTGGTGGACGACATGACCCATGCGCTGCTCCGCTTCGAGAACGGCGCGGAGGGAAGCATCGAGGCCAACTGGGCGGCAACGGGCCGCACGATGGACCTGAGCTGGGAGATCACCGGCACCAAAGGCGCGCTCGGCTTCAGCCAGGAGCGCATGAACGAACTGCTGATCCATCATGCCGGCGGGCCGGGCCGCAGCGGCTTCACGAAGATCGAGGCAGGCCCGGCGCATCCCCCCTACGGCGCATTCTGCCCCGCCGCCGGCCACCATCTCGGCTTCAACGACCTGAAGGTCATCGAGGTCGCGGAGCTGCTGGCGGCATGGGCGTCAGGCGGCAAATGCGTCACGGATTTCCGCGAGGCCTGGCAGGTGCAGCGCTGCGTCGAGGCGATCCAGCAATCGGCACGGAGCGGCCGGTCGGTCGACATCCATTGAAACGGCGGGGGCGGAGGATGCGATCACCGCCTCCGGCCCTGCATCTCCCTTTCCACGCGCTCCTGCGCGCGGCGCAGGGCCTCGCGCGGGGAAATCGCGCCGCGCAGCATGTCGTGGATCTCCTCGCCGCAGATCGTGATGATGCTCGCGATCTCGGGGATCGGCGGGCGCGGCCAGAACTGAAGCTCGTCCCGCCAGGACATGGCATCCACCGCCTCGAAGATCGGGGAGAGGCGCCGGACATCGGGGTCCGCGCCGACCGAATAGCGCGGCGCGGTGCGGCTGCCATTGGTGATGTAGAGCTTCTGGGCCTCCGGCGAGGTGAAGGCCACCAGCGCCTGCGTCGCGGCCGACATTCTCTCTTCCGAAAGATTGCTGGGGATGCACAGCACATAGCCGCCGATAGGGGCGACCGGCGCGCCGCCGGTGCCCGTCGGATGGGGCAGATAGGCCGTGTTCCCGAAGGCCGGCGATTTCGGGTCGAGCTCGAAATAGGGCGCGAGCAGCGTGTAGCCATAGGCCATGGCGACCTCGCCTGCGGCATAGGGCCGGATGCGCTCGTACCACGACATGGAGAGGATATAGGGCGGCGAATATTGCAGAAGCGCCATCAGGTATTCCGCCGCCTCGAGGGCACGGGGCGTATCGATCGTCGGAACGAGATCGTCCCGGTGGAGGTTGCCCGTGTCGAAGCCGCCATGCACCGCGCGCAGGTTCAGGAGCGGCTGGCCGAAATCCGCGCAGGCCATCATGAACGTATGCCCGAGCGCCGTTCCGCGCGCGGCGTTCCAGGCGATGCCGTAGCGGCCAAGCGCCGGCGCATGCAGCGCCTTGGCGGCGGCCAGCACGCCCGCCGTGGTCGTCGGCGGTTCGAGGCCGGCCTGGGCGAAGAGATCGCGCCGATAGAACAGGAGCTCCGGCGTCGTCTGGCTCGGAACGCCGTAGGGCCGCCCGCCCCAATGGGCGGCCTGCCATCCCGCCGTATGAAAATCGCCGGGATCGAGCAGGTCGATATCCATAATGGTATCCAGCGGCAGGATGACGTTCTTCGATGCGAGCTCGCCGATCCACGGCAGGTCCACGGCGACGATGTCGTAGCGGCTGGTGCGCCGCTCGGCGTTCTTCAGCACCTCCTCGTGCAGGCGGTCGATGGAAAAGGCCCGCTGGTGGATCTTCGTGCCGACGATCTGCTCGAACTGGCGCTTGAGGTTCTCCATGACCATGAAGGTCGGGTCGCCATGGACGAGCACGCGGATGCCGCCGGGCACGGAAAGCGGCTCGGACAGGACCTTCGGCGGCGGGATCGAATGGCTCTGCAGATAGGTGCCGCCGAAATAGTAGTCGGACGCCCCCCTGTCGCCCGCCGACGCGCCGTAGCGTTGCGCGGCGATGCGCTGCAAGCGCTCGCCGAGGACGCCCCAGCTCGCGATCAACCGCGCGCTCGGATGCAGGGAAAAGCTCTTGCCGGTGCGCGTGCGGGAACGCTGCTCGACGAGCCCCGCCTCCTGCATGTCCGCAAGCTTGCGCATGCCCGTCGCATAGGCGACGCCGGATTCCGCTACGAGCGACGACGCCGTCACGGACCTTCCCTCCAGATGCGTCCGCATGAGATGAAGCGCCATCGAAAGATACGGATCGTGGGTGGTCAGATCGAGCACGGAGCCGAGCTCGGAAACGAATGCCTCCATGAAATCCACGGTCTCGAGCAGTTCGGCCGACTTCTGTCTTGTCATGGTGGCGGACAGCCCACTCCTGCTGCGTTCGAAACGATCGTGCGTCGCCGCACGCGCCAAACGGTCCGCAAGCCTGCGCGGCGCACCGGGCGAACCGGCTTCGGATCGTTTGGCCATCTTCACCTCGTGCTATCCGACTTCATATTCCTGTGTATCACGCAAAACATCCATTTTGGACTATTTTTTATCAGATATGGATATATCAGTCGTGGCCCACGGGGCCGGTTTGCAGGATTTGTTTTGCCGGGCCGAGACACCGGCCGGGGATCGCAAGGAGGAAACTGCGGACCTTGCCGGTATCACGCCAACAAACGGGAGGAATCGACATGAACAGGAAATTCAAGCAGCTTGCCGGCAGCGTCAGCATCGCCTTCGCCCTCATGGGCGGCCATGCGGCCTTCGCCGACACGATCAAGATCGGCATCACCCAGAACAATGTGGGCGTCGACAGCTACCAGACGACCTATGAGAAGGCCTTCAAGGAAGCGGCCGCGGCGGAGAGCGGCGTGGAAACCGTGGTGCTCGACGCGGGCGGCGACGTCGCCCGCCAGATCGCCCAGGTGCAGGACCTGATCCAGCAGAAGGTCAATGCCATCATCATCTGGCCGACCAACGGCAAGGCCGTCGTGCCCGCCGTGCGCAAGGCCCAGGCCGCCGGCATCCCGGTCATCGTGACGAATTCCAACATCGCTCCGGAAGGCGCCGAGTTCATCGCCTCCTTCTCCGGCCCCAACAATATCCAGCAGGGCGCCTCGGCGGCCGAATTGATGTGCGAGGCGCTCGGCAACAAGGGCCAGATCGTGCAGATCTCCGGCCAGCCGGGCTATACGACCGCCATCGAGCGCCAGAAGGGTTTCGAGGATCGCCTCACCGAAGCCTGCCCTGACGTCAAGATCCTGGAGACCCAGCCGGGCGACTGGAACCGCGAGAAGTCGCAGCGCGTCATGGAGGCCTTCCTCGTCAAGTACGACAAGATCGACGGCGTCTATTCCGGCGACGACAACATGGGCGTCGGCGCGCTGAACGCCGCCAAGGCCGCCGGCCGCGCCGACAAGATCGCCTTCGTGGGCGCGACGAACTTCGCCGTCGGCTACGAGGCCATGGAGCGCGGCGAATATTACGGCTCGATCTACCAGTCGCCGGTCGACGACGCCAAGAACGCCCTCAAGACGGCGATCGCCGTCGTCAAGGGCGAGAAGGTCCCTGCCCTCAA
The DNA here is from genome assembly GCF_055330205.1 of Shinella sp. R2-11. Lineage (NCBI taxonomy): Bacteria > Pseudomonadati > Pseudomonadota > Alphaproteobacteria > Hyphomicrobiales > Rhizobiaceae > Shinella > Shinella sp. R2-11. The sequence goes on from NZ_JBVAPC010000003.1 coordinate 432,619, forward strand.
CTACTTCGAAACGCCGAAGATCACCAAGGCGAACATGAAGGACTTCACCAAGCCGGTCTTCTGAGACGTCCTCCCGGGACCGCGCGGGCCTCCCAGGCGGGGCCCGCGCATTCATGCATATGGAGTAATCGATGGGACGTGTTTCCGGACTTTCCTGCCTCGTGACGGGCGCGGCGCGCGGGATCGGCCGCGCGATCGGCGAGGCGCTGCTCGACGAGGGCGCCAATGTCTGTTTCGCCGATGTCAACGGAGCGCTGGCCGCCGAGGTCGCGGCGGCGAACGAGGCGCGCGCGGAAGCGGCCGGCGGGCGCGCAATGGCGCATGCGGTCGACGTCACGAGGCGCGAGGACATGCGCCGGCTCGTCAAGGCCGTCGCCGACAATTTCGGCCGGCTCGACGTCTGCTTCAACAATGCCGGCGTCAACAAGCCGATGAACTTCCTCGACGTGACCGACGAGAACTGGCAGTTCATCATGAACGTCAACGCCATGGGCGTGCTGATCGGCATCCAGGAAGCCGCGCGCCAGATGATCGCGCAGGGCGGCGGCGGAAAGATCATCAACACCGCCTCGGTCGCGAGCCGCCAGGGCTTCGACAATGTCGCGCCCTATTGCGCCTCGAAATGGGCGGTCGTCTCCCTCACCCAGTCGGCAGCGCGCGCCCTCGCCCCGCACGACATCACCGTCACGGGCTTCGCCCCCGGCGTTGTGGCGACGGAAATGTGGGAGGAAGTGGACCGCGACCTCATGAATATCGGCGCGGCCGAACGGCCCGGGCAGGCCATGGCGGAATTCTCCGCCGAGATCCTTCGCGGGCGCGTCGCGCGGCCGAGCGACATAACCGGCACGACCACCTTCCTCGCCTCCCGCGAAAGCGACTACATGACGGGCCAGATCATCATGATCGACGGCGGGATGACACTGGTGTGACCATGCGCGCGCCTGCAACCGCCATCGACGTCAAAACGGGAGATAGACCGGCCATGGCGGAAGAACGCCTGAAGTCAGCAACGAGGATTCTCACGCAGCGGGGCATCCTCATCGCCTTCATCCTCTTCATGGTCGGCTTCTCGGTCGTCTCGGATCGCTTCATGACCCCGGACAACCTGCAGGCCGTCTTCCGTCAGGCCGCGATCATCGGCGTCATGGCGCTCGGCGTCACCCTCGTCGTGATCTGCGGAAACCTCGACCTTTCCGTCGGCTCGCTCCTGTCGCTCTCCACCGTGCTGGTCGTCGACCTGCACGACAAGATCGGCCCGATCAGTGCCATCGCCGTCACGCTCCTTGCCGCCCTTGCCGTCGGCGCCGTCAACGGCCTTTTGGTGGGCGTGGCCCGGCTCAATTCGCTGATCGTCACGCTCGGCATGCTCTCGGCGATCCAGGGCCTGACGCTCATCTATACCGGCGGACAGAACGTCGACATCCAGAACCAGGACACGACCTGGTTCGCCATCTTCGGCCGCGGCGCGATCCTCGGCGTGCCGACGCAGATCCTCATATTCGTCGTGCTCGCAGTCGTCATGCATGTCGTCCTCGCGCATACGCCCTTCGGCCGGCGCGTCTACGCCTCGGGCGGCAACCCGACGGCGGCGGTCTTTTCCGGCATACGCCGCGGCCGCGTCGTCCTCGCCACCTACATGATCTCCGCCTTCTGCACCGGCATCGCCGCCATCATCCTCGGCAGCCGCGTGATGGGCTCGCAGAACAATGTCGGCCAGGGCTACGAGCTCCTCGTGCTGTCCGCCGTCATCCTCGGCGGCACGTCCCTGCTCGGCGGTTCCGGCAGCATCGCGAAGACCGTGATCGGCGTGCTCATCCTCGGCTTTATCCAGAATGGCCTCCTGCTGCTCGGCTTTGCCTATTACGTGCAGTGGCTCGTCACCTGGGTCGTCATAATCCTGGCCGTCTGGCTCGACATCGCGGCCAAGCGCGGCCGCATGTTCTCACCCTTCGCCTGAGGAACGCGCCATGAACCGAACCCTCCGCTGGCTTTCGCGCAATCCGATCTGGGGCTTCATCCTGCTGATCTTCGTCTTCTTCAGCCTGGCGAACCCGTTCTTCTTCGATCTCCAGAATTTCGAGAACATCCTCGTCCAGACGTCGACGATCGGCCTCATCGCGCTCGGCATGACGCTGGTGATGATCAACGGCAATATCGATCTCAGCGTCGGCGGCATCGTGGCGCTTTCGGCAAGCCTCGTCGTGGATATCCAGGGCTGGGAGATCTTCGCGGGCTGGGGCGACTGGCAGCTCGTTCCCGCCGTCGCGGCGGCCCTTCTTGCCGGCGTGGCGCTCGGCGCGCTCAACGGCCTTATCGTCTGGTGGACCGGCGTCGACGCCTTCATCGTCACGCTCGGCGCAATGCTCGGCATCCGCGGCCTCGTCTTCGTCTACACGAAGGAACAGTCCTTCTACGCGGCGAACTTCGCCTTCTCGGATTTCGGCTCCAGCAATATCGGCCCCTTGCCGACGCTCGCCGTCGTCTTCCTCGTTTGCGCCCTCCTCGTCCACTGGCTGCTCTCGCAAACCGTCCATGGTCGCAACACCTATGCCGTCGGCGGCAATCGCCAGGCCGCCGTCAATGCCGGCATCCGCATCGGCCCGCACATGATGGTCAACTTCATCATCCTCGGCTTCCTCGCCGCCCTTGCCGGCATGACGCTGGCAAGCCAGATGGGCGCCTCGACGCCGACGCTCGGCCAGGACTACGAGCTCTGGGTCATCACCGCCGTGGTGCTCGGCGGCACGAAGCTGACGGGCGGGGCCGGCAACATCGTCGGCACGCTCGGCGGCGTGCTGGCCATCGGCATCCTGCGAAACGGCATGAACCTCATGCAGGTGCCGGCCTTCTACGTGCTCGTCATCCTCGGCGTCATCCTGATCGCCGTGCTGTTCCTCGATCGCCAGCTCAACCGCAAGGGACAAGAGGGGTATCGCCTGTGACCGACCGGCCCACACTCACCCTTTCCCATATCGGAAAGTCCTTCCCCGGCGTGCGCGCCATCGACGACGTCTCGCTCGATATCCATCCGGGCGAAGTGCATGCTCTACTAGGCGAGAACGGCGCCGGCAAGTCGACGCTGATGAAGATCCTCGCCGGCATGTACCAGCCGGACGAGGGCGAGATCACCCTCGACGGCGCGCGCGTCGTCATGCGCACGCCGCTCGAGGCCAAGGCGCTGGGCGTCGTGCTGATCCATCAGGAGCTCAGCCTCGTCAAGGAGCTCAGCGTCGCCGAGAACATCTATCTCGGCGACCTGCCCCGCCGCTCCCTCGGCCGTGTCGACTGGAAGACGCTCTATGCGCGCGTCGGCGACATCCTGAAACGGCTGAAATGCGGCTTTACGCCGGAGACCCGCGTCGGCGACCTTTCCATCGCCAACCAGCAGATGGTCGAGATCGCCCGCGTGCTCACCACGACGGCGCGCGTCGTCATCTTCGACGAACCGACCGCCTCGCTGACCGATGCCGAGAAGATCGTGCTGTTCGACATCATTCGCGACCTGAAAGCCGGAGGCGCCGCCATCATCTACATCTCGCACCGCATGGACGAGATATTCACCCTTTCCGACCGCATCACCGTGCTGCGCGACGGCAAGCATAGCGGCACGCTGGCAACCGCCGAGACGAACGAGGACGAGGTCACCCGACTGATGATCGGCCGCAGCCTGGACCTTACCCGCAGGATCGAGGCGAGCACGCCCGGCGAGGCCGTGCTCGACGTCCGCGGCCTTTCCTGCGGCAGGCTCTTCCAGGACGTTTCCTTCGCGGTGCATGCGGGCGAGGTCGTCGGCTTCTACGGCCTCATCGGCGCCGGCCGCAGCGAGATCGCCGAAACCCTCTTCGGCCTGCGCGCGCCGACCGCCGGCACGATCCGCTTCCGCGGCGAGCCCGTCTCGATCGCCTCGCCCGCGCACGCCATCTCGCTCGGCATCTCCCTCGTGCCGGAAAGCCGCAAGGAGCAGGGCCTCGTCCTGGAACTGAACTGCCGCGACAACATCACCCTCGCGACCATCGACGCCATGGCGAACGGCCCATTCCTCTCGGGCAGCCGCGAGGCGGCGGTCTTCGAGAAATACCGCGAGCGCCTTAGGATCAAGACGCCGGGCTGGCGCCAGGTCGTCGGGAATCTTTCGGGCGGCAACCAGCAGAAGATCGTCATCGGCAAGTGGCTCGCCACCCAGCCGAAATTGCTGATCCTCGACGAGCCGACGCGCGGCATCGACATCGGCTCCAAGGCCGAGATCCACGACCTCATCCGCGAGCTTGCCCGCTCGGGCTACGCCATCATCGTCATCTCCTCGGAAATGCCGGAAGTGCTGAAGGTCTCCGACCGCGTGATCGGCATGTACCACGGACGCCTGATGCGCGAATTCACCGCCGAGGAGGTGACGGAGGACAAGCTCGTGCAGGCGATATCCGGCATCGCTGAAAAGAAGGCGGCGTCGGCCTGACGGCCGCGAGGAGAAGCTTTTGATCGAAATGCGCGCCCTTCCGTTTTCCCGACCGAGCCGGAGCGTCCCATGACGGTCCGGGCGTTCATCGGCGCGCTTCACCGGATCCTGCGCAGGAAGGTAGGCCTCGTTCCGGAGATCGTCCTCTACGTCATCATAATCTGCGCCGGGTTTATCATGGCCTATGGGCCGACGCTGGATTGGCTGCGTTAGAACATTTCCATGATGTTCAAAGGACCGGCCCGAATATCACGAGGATATTGTTCCAAATCCGCCGCCAGACGGTCCAGGCCTCGACCTCTTCCGGCAGAATCCGGCGGCTTTGCGCGAGATAGCTTTCCTGCCGGGCGCGCAGGCTGGCGGTCAGGTCCGCGCTCTCGACGAGGATGTTGTTCTCGTAGTTGAGGTCGAAGCTGCGCCGGTCCATGTTGGCCGAGCCGATCAGCGTGATCTGCCCGTCCATGGTCAGCGTCTTGGCATGCAGCAGCCCCGCCTCGTATTCGAAGATCTTCACGCCGGCGCGAAGAAGGTCGGGATAATAGCTGCGGCTGGCGGCCGCGACGGCGAAATCGTCGTTGCGCGCCGGAAAGACGATGGTGGTGTCGACGCCCCGGTTGGCACAGGCGCAGAGCGCCGCCTGCATGGCCGCATCCGGCACATAATAGGGTGTCGTGATGAAGAGCGAGCGCTTCGCCGCATAGATGAGCGTCTCGAACATTTCCGGCATGGCGGAATTGCGGAAGGTCGGCCCCGTGGCGACGACCTGGGCCGTGAAACCGGGCCCCGCCGCTTCAATCGGCCGGCGCAGGAGATCGCCGATATCGCCGCCGCCATTGCCCGTCCAGTCGCTGGCGAAAAGATGCTGGTTCTGCCGCACGACCGGCCCCTCGAAACGCATCAGCACATCGACCCAGGGCGCGAACTTCGCCTTGGGCAGGAATGCGGGGTCCGCGCAGTTCTGGCTGCCGCAATAGGTGATGCGGTTGTCGATGACGGCGATCTTGCGGTGGTTGCGCAGGTCGATGCGGCCGGTGAGCGCACGCAGAAGCGGATTGCCGATCAACAGCGCCCGGCGAGCCTCCACGCCCGCCGCCGCCATGTCCCGCCAGAGCGGCCCGCGCACGAGATCGCGCGAGCCGAGATCGTCGACGAGCGCCCGGCAGGCGACACCACGCCGCGCCGCGCGCTGCACCGCCTCGGCGACCTTCGTGCCGTTGCGGTCGGCAAGCCAGATGTAGAACAGGAGATGGACATGATCCGTCGCCGCATCGATATCCGCGACCATCGCATCGATGGCGGCGTCGGAATCCTCCATCAGCCGGGCGCTGTTGCCGCCGACGGGGACATAGGCGCTGATCGACCGCCCGACGGCGAACATCGCCTCGCTCGCATCCGCCGCCGGCGGCGCGGCCGGCCAGCCCGCTGCCTCCTGCGGATGCGGAAGGCCGTGGAAGGCGGCCCTCAGCCGCTCCACCCTTCGTCGCCCGACATTCGTCTGCCCGAGGAAGAGATAGGCGAGCGCCCCGGCATAGGGCAGCGCCATGACGAGAAGGAGCCACGCCGCCCGCGATTCCGGCTGGCGGTGCGGGCGCAGAAGAATATGGGCGGCGGCAAGACCGACGACGAGGATATGCAAGGCCACGAAGATCAAAGCGTCCCTCCAGCCGTCGCATCCCCTTCGCCGATGCCGACCGTCATGCGGCGGAGCCGTAAAGGCGGTCGAGCACGGCGAGCACGACGAGGAGATAGGTCCCGTTGCCCTCGACATCCTCATCCTCGGAGAGATCGAAGCGCTTCCACGCGTCGGCGCGGTCGCCGGCCTGATAGTCGCGGATCACCGTCTCCGCGGCGGCGCGGATCGTCGCGAACCGGGCCGGGTCGAAATGCAGGCCCTCACCATCGACGAACAGGCCGTTTTCCTTGAGGAAATCGGCCATGGGCATCGTCGTGTCGTCGAGATAGAAGAGCAGGTCGGTGGCGCTCAAGGGCTGGTCGCGGGACTGGGGAACGAACCCGGTGCCTTCACCCAACGTGCCGGCCGAGGCCCGCATGTCGCTGCTCAGTTTTTCGGTCGTGACGACGGTCATGGGATTTTCCCTCCAATTGCTTTGGCGCGCCGCCTTCAAGAATCGACGGCGCCGATCCGGCGCAGTTCCGCCAGCAGGGGAAGCATCGGGACGCCGGCCGCGGTGAAGCTGTCGCCTTCGATCTTCTCGACGAGCTGGATTCCCTCTCCGTCGATCCGGCAGAGGTTCGCGGTCTGCAGGCCGTCCGGGCCGATCCCGGCCATGTAGCCGCCGATGAATCCCGGGTCGAGCTTCAGCAGGGTGATGCTCGCGACATCGCTCCTGCGCCAGAGGACCATCCCGTCGCGGGCCAGCACGACAGCGACATTGATGGTGTGCGTCCTGCCGGAAAGGAGAAGAAGGCGGCGCCGGGCCTCCTCCATGTCGGCCGGCAGATGCAGGATCTCGTCGCCCAGCGACCAGACCTGCTCGCAGCCGAGGAAGAGCTGGCCGGGCTGCCGCCCGCTCACCTCCGTCGCCTTCGCTTCGGCGAGAACAAGGGCGACGTCCTCGGGGGAAGCGCCCGTCTCTTCGAGCGGCTCTTCCAGGGCGCGGTCATCGAGATCGGCGGCCATGACGTCGACGGCGATGCCGGCATTGCCGAGCAGCCGCCGGGCCAGGGGATTCTCCGATGCAAGGAAAATGGGCTCGTTCATTGCATATCTCCCGTTTTGAGGCTCCTGCCGGTCCGCCGGCAGTCACGCGTGGTCGAGCGCGCTGCCCTTGTGGGCGGCGATGTGGTCGGTCTTGTCGCTCTTGATCTCGTATTGCGGATCGTCGGGCGACGCGCGGTGGGTATGGCCCTTGTAGTCGAAGTCGCTGGTGTGGACGGCGATGATAGTGCCCGACACGCGGCCGGCCTCCGAATTCCAGGCGACGTGATCGCCGACGGAAAAACGCTTGCTCATTGCGATCTCCCTTCCGGATTTTCGGCATTCGCGCCGGTGATCAGGCGGGCGCTGCGCTGCCCGGTGGAATAGATCCACAGCCAGCTCAGCGCGACAGTGAGCCGGTTGCGCAGGCCGATCAGGAAGTAGACATGGGCGATCCCCCAGGTCCACCAGGCAAGCCGGCCCTTGAGCTTGATCCAGCCGAGGTCGACGATGGCGGCCCGCTTGCCGATGGTCGCGAGATTGCCGTCGTTGCGATAGGCGAACGGACCTGGTGCCGGCTTTCCTTCGATGCGGGCGCGGATCATGCCGGCGACATAGCGCCCTTCCTGCTTGGCGGCGGGCGCGATGCCCGGCACGGTCCTTCCCTCTCCCATGGAGACATGCGCGGTATCGCCGATCGCGAAGATATCCGCAAAGCCCGGCACGGAAAGATCGGGCGCCACGATGACCCGTCCTGCTCGGTCTGCCGGCACGCCCAGCCACTCGGCCGCCGGCGAGGCGGCGACGCCCGCCGCCCAGAGGATGGTCGCGGCGGGCAGGAATTCGCCGCCGAGTTCGATGCCCTCCGCGCTGCATTGCGAGACCGCGTGGCCGGTGCGCACCTCGACGCCGAGCCGGGCGAGCGCCCGCTCGGCATAGGCCGAAAGATCCTCGGTGAAGGCCGCAAGGATGCGGGGGCCGGCCTCGACGAGCACCACCCGCGCCTCGCGCGTGTCGATATTGCGGAAATCGCGCCGCAGCGTCTCATGGGCGAGTTCCGCGATGGTGCCGGCAAGCTCCACGCCGGTCGGCCCCGCGCCGATGATCGCGAAGGTCAGGAGGCGCCGCCGCTCGTCGGCATCCGTCAGCCATTCCGCCCGCTCGAAGGCAGAAAGGATGCGCCGGCGGATCGTCGTCGCATCCTCCAGCGTCTTCAACCCCGGCGCATGGGGCTCCCATTCGTCATGGCCGAAATAGGCATGGCGCGCGCCGGTGGCGAGGATCAGCGTATCGTAGGCGACCCGCCGCCCGTCCTCCAGCAGCACGGACTTTCCCGCCGCATCCACACCGCCGACCGCGCCGAGCAGGGTCGTCGCATTCTTGTGGCGGCTGAGGAGCGCGCGGATCGGCCAGGCGATCTCCGAAAGCGCGAGCGAGGCCGTTGCGGCCTGGTAGAGCAAGGGCTGGAACAGGTGATGGTTGCGCCGGTCGAGCACCGTGATGCGGAACGGGCCGGCCGCCAGATGCCGCGCCGCCTCCAGTCCGCCGAAACCGCCGCCGACGATGACGACGTGATGCTCGCTTTTCTCCGTCATACCGGCCTCCAGCCGTTTTCCTACTCCGCAGAAAGCGCCACGGCCGCTTCCGTCGTCAGCGTGCGGAAGGTGAAGCTCTCCTGCACGTAGAGATCGACGGTCGTGGCGGAATGGGCGAGGTAGCCGATGGAGAAATCCTCGCCGACAGTCAGCTCGAAATCGCCGCCGCGCAGCGACAGAACGAGACCGCCCTCGATGGCCGGCGCCCAGATGATACCGCCGTCCACCACCCGCTCGATATGATGGAAGACCGGGTAACCGTCGTCGCTGCCGCCGCTTGCCGCCATATAGGCATCGGCGCCGAGCACCAGCGCATAGGGGCCTTCCACGCCGGCAAGCCGGAGTTCGCCGACCGCCCGCGCCACGGCATCCGAATAGCGCTTCACGCCCGGCGGCAGCGGCACGGCCGGATTGCTCGCGGCCGCGCGAATCCCTTCGATATTGGCGGCGGCGTAGCCGTCGAACACCGCGCGGTCCTCGGCAAATGCGATCTTGCGCATGGCCTCCTTGACGGGCGACCAGTCGCTGTCGAGCGCGCCGCGCTCCACATCATCGATGGCGCTGCGCGAAAGCTGGAAGGGCACGCGAAGCTCCACCAGGGCCTTCACCTCGCGCCGGAGGGACTGGATGCCTTCGTCCGGCGGCGCGATGGGCAGGACATGGCCCGTGCCGACCGCCGAAAGACCGAGCCCCGACGGGCCGACCATGTCGACGACACGCCGGCCGGCGAGGTGACGCTTCAGCGTGCGCGCCGCCTCTTCCTCGATCTCGGCCCAGGCGGCTTCGGAAATAGGTGCAAGTTCGCGGTGCAAGTTATTCATGGGAAACCCCTTTTTTCAGAGAGCCTATGCCGAGCGAGCCGTCGCGGCGCGGGGGCGGATCCGCCGCCGCGGGCGTCGCGGCCGCGGGGGCGGCCGGCGCGGCATCGGGCGTCACCGCGTCGAGGAACGAAGCGGAGGGAATGAAGAACAGGGAGCCGGTGACGGCGCGGCTGAAATCCAGCAGCCGGTCGTAATTGCCCGGCGGCAGGCCGATGAACATGTTTTCCAGCATGCGCTCGATGCGGTGCGGCGAGCGGGCATAGCCGATGAAATAGGTGCCGAACTCCCCCTTGCCGACATCGCCGAAAGGCATGTTGTCGCGCAGGATCTCCAGCGGCTCGCCGTTCTCCTCGATGGAGGTGAGGACGTTGTGTGCGTAGCTCGGCTTGGCCGCGTCGTCGAGCTCGATGTCGGAGAGCTTTTCGCGGCCGATGATCCGCTCCTGCTCGGCGACCGGAACGCGATTCCAGCCGGGCAGGTCATGCAGGTATTTCTGCACGATGACATAGCTGCCGCCGGCAAAATCCGCGTCCTCGTCGCCGATGATCGTCGCCGCGACGGCCGCGCCGTCGACGGGGTTTTCCGTGCCGTCGACGAAGCCGATGAGATCCCGGTCGTCGAAATAGCTGAAGCCGTGCACCTCGTCCTCGGTGGCGACGAAACCCGCCAGCCGGCTCATGATGTGGGTTGCAAGCTCGAAGCAGAGGTCCATGCGCGTGGCGCGGATATGGAAGAGCAGGTCGCCGGGCGTGGCCACCGCATGATGCTTGCCGCGGATTTCGCGGAAGGGATGCAGGTCCTTCGGGCGCGGCGCACCGAAGAGCCGGTCCCAGGCATCCGAGCCGACGCCGAGCACGCAGGATAGCCCGCCTTCAAGATCGCGGAAGCCGACGGCGCGCAGGAGGCCGGAAAGATCGGCGCAGAGCTTGCGCACGGCGGTTTCGGCCGCGCTGCCGGGCTCCAGTGTCACGACGAGAAAGATGGCTGCGCGTGTCAGCCGCGCCGCGACCGGCTGCGGGACGACGGAAGGAAGAACTGCATCCATGCATGATCCATTCGGCAAGGGCTGGAAGGCGGGAAGCCGGCAGGATGCCGGCTCAATCCATGTCGCGGAAGGCGTGTCCGTTCGCCTCGAGGGCTTTCACCACCTCGGAAGGTAGCGAGTCTTTTTCCGCCGTGCCATCGAAAATCCAGTCCTTCGCATCGGCGATATCGGGAAGGCCCGCGCCGGCACGCACGTAAAGCCCGATCGCCGGCTTCTGCGGGTTGAGATAGAGATCGTAGTTTTCCATTGGAGGCACCCTGCGCTGGAGAAAACGGGGCGGCCGGAGGAAAGCCGCCCCGGAGCTGGTCAGAGGTTGACCGGACGGCCGGACTTTTCCTCTTCCAGCGTCACGGCGATATCGGCATTGGCCGACAGGCGCACCTTGTCGCCCTCGACGCCGGCCACGAAGCCCATCTCGATATAGTGGTGATGGCCCTCGTGATGGCCGAAGCTGTCACTCTTCTTCAGCTTGATGCGGTTGCCTTCCACGCGGTCGACCGTGCCGACATGCACGCCGTCGGCGCCGATCACTTCCATATTTTCCCTGACCTTGTCGCTCATGCCATTTCTCCCTTTCTGATGTTCAGACCATGTCGAAATCGTCTTCGTCGACGAATTCGGGTTTCCTGCCGTTGAAGGTAATGTCCCCATCGGCGGCCGAGACGCGAACGTCCGTTCCGTCGCGCACGTCCCCCGCAAGGATCATTTCCGCCAGCGGATCCTGTACATAGCGCTGGATCGCGCGTTTCAAAGGGCGGGCGCCGTAGGCCGGGTCCCAGCCCTTTTCCGCCAGCCAGTCGCGGCCAGCGTCATCGAGCGTGATCGCGATCTTCCGTTCCTCCAGCATGCGGGCGAGACGCGCGAACTGGATGTCGACAATCTTGCCCATGTCGCTCTTCTGCAGGCGGTGGAACAGGATGACCGCATCGATGCGGTTGAGGAATTCCGGCCGGAAATGCGCCCGCACCATCGTCATGACCTCCTCGCGCACCGCGCCGGTCTTCTCGCCCTCCGGCTGGTTGACGAGGAATTCCGCGCCGATATTGGAGGTCATGATGATGAGCGTGTTGCGGAAATCCACCGTCCGCCCCTGCCCGTCCGTCAGCCGGCCATCGTCCAGCACCTGGAGCAGGATGTTGAACGTGTCAGGATGGGCCTTCTCGATCTCGTCGAAGAGGATCACCTGATAGGGCCGGCGGCGCACGGCCTCCGTCAGCACGCCGCCCTCGTCATAGCCGACATAGCCGGGCGGCGCGCCGATCAGCCGCGCGACGGAGTGCTTTTCCATGAATTCCGACATGTCGATGCGCAGCATCGCCGTGTCGTCGACGAAGAGGAAGGCGGCAAGCGCCTTGGCAAGCTCGGTCTTGCCGACGCCGGTCGGGCCGAGGAACATGAAGGAGCCGATCGGCCGGTTGGGATCCTGCAGGCCGGCGCGCGAGCGGCGCACGGCGGTGGAGACGGCCCGCACGGCCTGTGCCTGGCCGACGACGCGCCTGCGCAGCGTCTCCTCCATATGCAGCAGCTTTTCCTTCTCGCCCTCCAGCATCCGGTCGACGGGAACGCCGGTCCAGCGCGAGACGACCGCGGCGATATTGTCCGCCGTCACCGTCTCGCCGGCTGAGAAATGTTCGTTTTCCTCGATAGCCGCAAGCTTCCGCTCCAGTTCCGGGATGGTGCTGTAGGCAAGCTCGCCGGCCTTCTGGAATTCGCCCTTGCGCTGGGCATTGGCGAGTTCCGTGCGCAGGTGTTCGAGCTCGCCCCTCAGGCGCTGGGCGTCCGACAGCTTGCCCTTCTCGGCCTGCCATTTCGAGGTGAGGTCCGCCGAGCGGCGCTCCATCTCCGCCAGATCCTTGTCCAGCACCTTCAGCCGGCTTTTCGAGCCTGCGTCATGCTCCTTCTTCAGGGCCTCTTGCTCGATCTTGCCGCGGATGATCTCGCGGTCGAGGGAATCCAGCTCGTCCGGCTTGGAATCAACCTGCATCTTCAGCTGCGCCGCCGCCTCGTCCATCAGGTCAATGGCCTTGTCCGGCAGGAAGCGGTCGGTGATGTAGCGGTTGGAGAGCGTGGCGGCGGCGACGAGAGCGGAATCGGCGATGCGCACGCCGTGGTGCAACTCGTATTTCTCCTTGAGCCCGCGCAGGATGGAGATCGTGTCCTCCACCGTCGGCTCGGGAACGAAGACCGGCTGGAAGCGGCGGGCAAGCGCCGGGTCCTTCTCGACATGCTTGCGGTATTCGTCGAGCGTGGTGGCGCCGACGCAATGCAGCTCGCCACGCGCCAGCGCCGGCTTCAGGAGGTTGGAGGCGTCCATCGCACCGTCCGTCTTGCCGGCGCCGATCAGCGTGTGCATCTCGTCAATGAACAGGATGATGCCGCCGGCGGCGGTCGTGACCTCCTGCAGCACGGCCTTCAGCCGCTCCTCGAACTCGCCGCGATATTTCGCGCCGGCGATCAGCGTGCCCATGTCGAGCGCCATCAGCGCCTTGTCCTTGAGGCTTTCCGGCACGTCGCCGTTGACGATGCGCAGCGCCAGCCCTTCCACGATGGCGGTCTTGCCGACGCCCGGCTCGCCGATCAGCACCGGATTGTTCTTGGTGCGACGGGAGAGGACCTGGATGGTGCGGCGGATTTCCTCGTCGCGGCCGATGACCGGGTCTAGCTTGCCGTCGCGGGCGGCGCGCGTCAGGTCGCGGGCATATTTCTTCAGGGCGTCATAGGCGTTCTCGGCCGAGGCGCTGTCGGCGGTGCGGCCCTTGCGCAGCTTGTCGATGGCCGCGGCGAGAAGCGTCGCGTCGAGCCCGCTTCGGGCAAGCACCTTGCCGGCGTCGCTCTCCCTGTCCTCCAGCATGGCCTGGAACAGCCGCTCGACGGTGACGAAGCTGTCGCCGGCCTTCTGCGCGAGCCTTTCCGCCGCGGACAGAAGCCGTGCGGCCTCGGATGCGAGATAGACCTGACCGGAACCGCCCGTGACCTTCGGCAGTTTCGCCAGCTCCGCTTCCGTCACCGCGAGAAGGGTGCGCGCGCTGCCGCCGGCCCGCTCGACAAGGCCCGAGACCAGCCCCTCCTCGTCGTCCAGCAGCACCTTGAGCAGATGCAGGCTGGTGAACTGCTGGTTTCCCTCACGCGTCGCCAGCCCCTGTGCCGACTGGATGAAACCGCGCGCGCGATCGGTGAATTTCTCGACGTCCATCGCTCCATCTCTCCCATGAGGCGGCCGGGCCCTGCCCTTCGGCCGCCGTCCTCGGAAGAGGATTTGCAATGTCCATGCCAAGCTCATCGGCCAGCAAAATCAATGGCTTGCGCGGAGGACGGATGGGCCGGAGGGACAAGGTGTCGAAAAGCCGACGGACATTCTGTCCGATCGTTCCTCAGAAGACATCCTCCGTCGCCGGAAGCCAGACGGTGAAGGTCGTGCCTTCGCCCGGCTTGCTGCCGACGGCGATCGTTCCGCCCTGCTGTGACAGCAGCATCCGGCTGATGGAAAGGCCGAGCCCCGTCCCTTCGCGGGATTTCGTGGTGAAGAACGGATCGAAGATCTTCGCCATCACCTCCGGCGCCATGCCCGCGCCGGTATCGCTGACGTCGAGCGCGACACCCTCGACCCCGTCGCGGTCGGCATCGACCGTGCGCAGGCCGAGGCGGCCACCACGCGGCATGGCGTGGATGGCATTGACGATGAGATTGACGAGGACCTGCTGCAATTCCGTCCGGTTCATGCGGATCAGGCGCAGCGCGCGATCCTCGCGCTCGACCGTGATCATCGTCTTCTTCAGGAGGTGCTGCACCAGCGGCAGGGTATCGGCGATCACGTCGGCGGGCGCGTAGTCCTCCGTGAAGCCGGCATATTCCTGCGGCTTTGCGAATTGCAGAAGCTTCGTGACGATCTCGGTGATGCGATGCATCTGCTGGTCGATCAGGCGGAATTCGGTCTTCGCCTCCTCGGCGTCCGGCCCCATCATGTCGCGGATGATTTCGAGATTGCCCTGCATGACGGCGATGGGATTGTTGATCTCGTGGGCGACGCCCGCCGTGATCTCGCCGATGGCGGCGAGCTTTTCCGACATGACGAGCTGGCGCGTCGTCGTCTCCAGCCGCGCCGACGTGTCGTGCAGTTCCAGCGTGCGCTGCTCCGCCCGCTGGCTGAGCTGTTCGTTCCACAGGCGCAGCTCCGCATCGCGCGCCTGGATGGCGTCGAGAAGCCTGTCCAGCTCCGTTGCCACGAGCCCGATCTCGTCGCGGTTCTCGACCGCTCCGGTCCGCGCCGCAAGGTCCCCCTCCTCGACGCGCGCGATCGTCTGCTTCATGCGTTCGAGCGGCTTGAAGATGGTGCGCGCCCAGAACAGGAAGAGCGGTATGGTGGCCAGGATGGCAAGGGCGAAGGCGGTGCCCGCCGTCAGCCATGTCTCGTGTTTCGCCCTGGCGAAGGGCGCTTCGATAAAGCCCGCATAGAGCATTCCCACGCGGCGGCCGAAGCTGTCGACGATCGGCTCGTAGGCGGAGACATACCAGTCGTTGACGACGAACGCGCTGTCGAGCCAGGTCCTGCCCTCGTCGAGAACCGCGCTGCGCACATCCTCGGACACGCGCGTGCCGATGGCGCGGCGGTCGCCGAAGAGGCGGACATTCGTGCTGATGCGGATATCGCCGAGGAAAAGGGTCGTCGTGCCCTGTATGCCGTCGGATCGCGTGGGCGCGTGATAGATGAGGTCGTTGATCGCATCGACGAAAGCAAGGTTGCGGTTGAGCAGGACCCCGCCGACCAGCGCCGCCCGCCGGCCGTCCGGCAGGAGCAACGCCGCCGCCGACTGGAGAACGAGGCCCCTCGTCTCGACCAGCCCGCCCGGCGTCCCGTCGCGGACGAAGGGCACGAGCTCCACCCGCGCCCGCTCCGCCAGCTGCGGGGAAAGCGCCGCAAGCTCCGAGCCGGCAAAGACGTCGATGGCGGTTTTCGATTGGCCGGCAAGGGCGGACGCCACCACCGGCCAGTCCCATCGCAATGCTCCGGGCGTGGCCGCCTTGTCGCTGACCAGGATCGTCCCGTCATCGGCGACGACATACAGAAAATCGAAGCCGCCACGCTGCGCGGTCGCCTCCAGATAGACCGGGAATGCCACGCCCGCCTGATCCCCGGTGCGGAGCAACTGGCGGAAGCGCTCGGATTCGCCGATGGCGACCAGCCTGTTTTCCGTGTTCTCCAGGATGCGGGAAAGATATTGCCGCGCGATGGTCAGGTCGTCGTTCACTTTCGCGATGGTCACCGCGTCGAAGCGATCGTTCCAGCGGGAAATGCCGATGGCGAGAAGGGCCGGCAGGACCACGAGCATCGGGACGAGCGCGATCACCAGAAGGCGATAGCGGACCGAGCGGCGGAACAATTCGGATTGTTCGGTTTCCTCAGCCATACCAGCTTGCATACTTTCGATCGATGGTCTTGCGGGAAATGCCGAGGCGGCGCGCCGCTTCCTCCCGGTCGCCGCGCGCCTCGCGCAGCACGGCGAGGATATGCCGGCGCTCCATCTCCGCAAGGTTCTCGCTGCGCGGCCGGTCGTCGTCGGACGCGATCGGGCCGATGCTGTCGGGGAAGCCGCCGAGGATGACGGTCCGCTCGATCAGGTTGCGCAGCTCGCGGACATTGCCGGGCCACTCATAGCGCAGCAGGGCGGCCTGCGCCTTCTCGTCGATGGGAACCGGCGGCATGCCGAGCTGCTGGCTGATCTCGCGCATGAACATATCCGCCAGCTCCAGCACGTCCTCCCCGCGGTCGCGCAGCGGCGGGAGGTGGATCTGGATGACGTTGATGCGGAAATAGAGGTCCGCCCGGAACGTGCCCGCCTCCACCCGCTTTGCAAGAT
The DNA here is from genome assembly GCF_055330205.1 of Shinella sp. R2-11. NCBI lineage: Bacteria > Pseudomonadati > Pseudomonadota > Alphaproteobacteria > Hyphomicrobiales > Rhizobiaceae > Shinella > Shinella sp. R2-11. The sequence goes on from NZ_JBVAPC010000003.1 coordinate 449,047, forward strand.
CCGCATTGGTGGCGAAGATGAAGCGGGCATCGAAGGGTACCTCGCGTTCCGAACCGACCGGCCGCACCCGCCGGTCCTCCAGGACGCGCAGCAGCTTCGTCTGCAGCGGCAGGGGAAGATCCCCCACCTCGTCGAGGAACATCGTGCCGCCGTCGGCATGCAGCATCAGCCCCTCGCGATTGCGGCTCGCCCCCGTGAACGCGCCCTTCAGGTGGCCGAAGAGCTCGCTTTCGATCATGTCGGCGGGGATCGCGCCGCAATTGACCGGCACGAACAGCTTGTCCGCACGATCCGACAGCATGTGCAGGGAGCGCGCGGCGACCTCCTTGCCCGTGCCGGACTGGCCGGTGAGAAGAACGGAGGTCGGCAGCGGCGCCACGCGGGCGATGGTCTCGCGGACGTGCTCGATGGGCTTCGACTTGCCGAGCAGCTTGTCGCGCAGGAGGAGCTGGTGCGATGGCGAGGTCAGTTCATGGCGCAGCACCTCGTTCTCGCGCTGCAGCCGCTTGCGGTCGAGGCAGCGGGCGATGGCATTGAGCAACTGGTTGGAGCGGAAGGGTTTCAGGATGAAATCCACCACGCCGGCCCTCAGCGCATCGATGGCCGTGTCGAGATCGGCATAGGCGGTCATCAGGATGACATCGGCGAAGAAGCCGATCCGGCGCTGCTCGGCCAGCCATTCGAGGCCGGTCTGGCCGGGCATGATATTGTCCATGATCACGACGTCGAAATTCTGCTCGTCGAGCTTGCGCGACGCCTGCACGGTGTCGCCGGCCACCTCGATGACGCGGCAGCGCGGCTGCAGGGTCTTGACCAGGAAATTGCAGATGCCGGGCTCGTCATCGACGACGAGGATGGCGGCCTGCGCGAGCCACGGCCCGAATTCCGCAAGGCCCGGCGGCTCAGCCGCGGTTCGGTTCTGCCCCATCTTCCCTGTCCCTTTCGTTTCAAACGACGATCCGTCGCCATCAGGCGCCCGGCTTGCCCATTTCCCGCCGCAGCTCGGCAAGCGCCCGGCGCATGCCGTGAAGCTGGTCCATGAGATGCAGGATGACGTCGATGCCGGCCTCGTTCGCCCCGATGCCCGATTGCAGCTCGCCGATCAGCCGCGCCCGGGCGACGTCGATCTCCGAAAAGCTCAGGCCCGACGGCGTCCTTTCCGGCAGAAGCCATTCCTGCTCGATCCACAGTTCCAGCACCGTCACCTTCAGGCCGGAGGTCTTGAGGAACTCGTCCTTGCTCATCGCCATGATCAGGCCTCCTCACGCGGATTGAACGCCTGCCCCTTCGCCCAGCCGGCCACGAAGGCCTCGAGCTCGGCATCGGGCGGGCTCGGCAGCACCACCTTCAGCTTGACGAACTGGTCGCCGAAGCCGCCGCCGCGCTTCGGCGCGCCCTTGCCCTTCAGCCGCAGCGTCGTGCCGGTGTTGGAGCCCTTCGGCACCGTCATGGTGACGGCGCCGGTCGCCGTCGGAACGCGCACGCGCCCGCCGAGCACCGCCTCGCTCAGGGAAACGGGCAGCTCGATGGTAATGTCGTCGCCCTCGCGGGAAAAGCGCGGATCGGCCAGCACCTCCACCTCGATCAGCGCGTCACCCGGCCCGCCCGTGCCGAAGCCCGGCGCGCCCTTGCCCTTGAGGCGGATCGTCTGGCCGCTGACGAGGCCCGGCGGGATCTTAACGTCCAGCGTGCCGCCGTCCGGCAGGGTGAGGCGTCTCGTCGCCCCGGCGATGGAATCGGCAAAGCCGATCTCCAGATGGTAATGCCGATCCTCGCCGCGACGGTTCGCCCGCGCCTTCTGGCCGCGGCGCAGGAGATCGGCGAAGATGTCGTCGCCATCCATGAAGTCGGCAAAGCCCGAGGCATCCGCATAGGGATGCTCCGCCTGCCCGCCGGCATAGTTGCGGTAATAGTCCTGGCGCGGCGGGCGCTCGGCGCCGGACGCGTCGATCTCGCCGGCATCGAAGCGCTTGCGCTTGTCGGCATCGCCGAGAAGGTCGTAGGCGGCGGCGACCTCCTTGAACTTCTCCTCCGCCGCCTTGTCGCCCGGATTGAGGTCCGGGTGCAGCTTCTTGGCGAGCTTGCGATAGGCACTCTGTATCTCGGCCGCCGCCGCCGTCGACGGCACGCCGAGAACCTCATAGGGATTTCTCACATCGGGCTCCGGAATGGATTGAACTGCAACATATATGAGCCTGCAACCCGACATCCGGCAACGGGGCGCCATGCCGCGCCGCCGGATTTCTGCACCGCCTCATTTGCTTTCGTCATCGGGAATTTCGGTGAAATCCGCGTCGACCACGCCATCTTCGGCCGGTGCGGCCGCCGCAGCGCCCGAGGCTGCGGAAGACTGGGCGAGCATCGCGGCCTTCTCCTCCAGCGCCGCCGCCTTGTCGCGGATCGCGGCGGCATCCTCGCCGCCCAGCGCATCGCGTAGCGCCGCCGCCGCTGCTTCCACGGCCTGCCGGTCGACCGGCGCGGCCGCCGCGCCCTCTCCGGCGAGCGCCTTTTCAGCCGCATGCAGCACGGCCTCACCGTGGTTGCGCGCTTCCACCACTTCCCTGCGCTTGCCATCCTCGGCCGCATGCGCCTCGGCATCCTTGACCATGCGCTCGATATCCGTCTCGGAAAGGCCGCCAGAGGCCTGGATCTGGATGCGCTGCTCCTTGCCAGTGCCCTTGTCCTTCGCCGAGACATTGACGATGCCGTTCGCATCGATGTCGAAGGTCACATCGATCTGCGGGACGCCGCGCGGCGCCGGCGCGATGCCCATCAGGTCGAACTGGCCGAGCATCTTGTTGTCCGCCGCCATCTCGCGCTCGCCCTGGAACACGCGGATCGTCACGGCGCTCTGGTTGTCCTCGGCGGTCGAGAATGTTTGGCTCTTCTTCGCCGGCACCGTCGTGTTGCGCTCGATGAGGCGGGTGAAGACGCCGCCGAGCGTTTCGAGGCCGAGAGAAAGCGGCGTGACGTCGAGCAGCAGCACGTCCTTGACGTCGCCCTGCAACACGCCCGCCTGGATGGCCGCGCCCACCGCCACCACCTCGTCGGGATTGACGCCCTTGTGCGGCTCCTTGCCGAAGATCTTTTGCACGGTCTCCTGGATCTTCGGCATGCGCGTCATGCCGCCGACCAGCACCACCTCGGCGACGTCCTTGGCCTCGAGGCCGGCATCCTTGAGCGCATTGAGGCAGGGTTCGATGGTCCGCTGCACGAGATCCTCGACCAGCGCTTCGAACTTCGAGCGGGTGATCTTCACCTGGAGATGCTTCGGCCCGGTCGCATCGGCGGTGATGAAGGGCAGGTTCACCTCGGTCTGGGTGGAGGAGGACAATTCGATCTTCGCCTTTTCCGCCGCCTCCTTCAGCCGCTGGAGGGCGAGCTTGTCCTTGCGCAGGTCGATCCCCTGCTCCTTCCGGAACTCGTCGGCGATATACTCAACCAGCCGCATGTCGAAATCCTCGCCGCCGAGGAAGGTGTCGCCATTGGTGGATTTGACCTCGAAGACGCCGTCGCCGATATCGAGAATGGAAATGTCGAACGTGCCGCCGCCGAGGTCGTAGACGGCGATCTTGGCCTGCTTCTTCTTTTCAAGGCCGTAGGCGAGGGCCGCCGCCGTCGGCTCGTTGATGATGCGCAGGACTTCGAGGCCCGCGATCTTGCCGGCATCCTTGGTCGCCTGGCGCTGGGCGTCGTTGAAATAGGCCGGCACGGTGATGACGGCCTGCGTCACCGCCTCGCCGAGATTGGCCTCCGCCGTCTCCTTCATCTTCTGCAGGATCATCGCCGAGATCTGCGAGGGCGAATAGGGCTTGCCCTCCGCCTCGACCCAGGCATCGCCATTGCCCGCCTTGACGATTCGGTAGGGCACGAGCCCCTGGTCTTTGGTGACGGTCGGGTCGTCATAGCGCCGGCCGATCAGGCGCTTGACGGCGAAGATCGTGTTCGTCGGATTGGTCACCGCCTGCCGGCGCGCCGGCTGCCCGACAAGCCGCTCCCCGTCGCTGGTGAAGGCGACGATCGAGGGGGTCGTGCGCGCGCCTTCCGCATTCTCGACGATACGCGCCGTCTTGCCCTCCATGACCGCGACGCAGGAATTGGTCGTTCCCAGATCGATACCGATGACCTTTGCCATTGCGAACTCCTCCTTGCTGTTGCTCTTCCGGTCGGCGTGCGCCGCTCCTTCCTTTCCACAGCAATGGCCGTGCCAGTTCGAAGGCCCGGCAAATTCAAGCATTTAAGGGGAGGTCCGCCGGAAGCCGCGGACAAGCTGTCCGCAATTCGGGGGACAATCTGTCGGCTTTGAAGCCGTCCCGCGCCGCAAGCCGTTGATTTCGCGGCCGCGGCCGCATGGCACGTTTGTTGCAATCCGCCCGGCAGAAGTGCGATGGCAAGGCAGACAGTGAGGACGACGGATGACGATGCTCGGGAAATGGCGCGCGACGGCACCATGCGCAGGCGGGATGGGGCTGGAAGAAGCGCAGGCGATCCTGCGCTCGCAAGCCGAACCGCTCGGCACCGAGCAGGTTCCCCTCGGCAATGCCGGCTTCCGCGTCCTGGCCCAACCGCTCTTCGCCCGCATCGATTCCCCGCGCGAAACGGTCGCTGCCATGGATGGCTTCGCCGTGTCGGAAAGCGCGGTCCAGGCGGGCTGCCTCACCTTCACGCTGGCCGGCGCGAGCTATCCTGGCGGCGAAGCGCCGGCCCTCACCGATCAAACCACCGCCGTGCGAGTGACGACCGGCGCGCCGGTGCCGGCGGGCAAGCAACGCGTCATCCCCTTCGAGCTCGTCGAGGAGGCATCGTCGGCGATCCGCCTCGCCGGCCCGCTTCCAAGGCAGCCCCATATCCGCCTGAAGGCTTCGGGCTTCGAGATGGGCCGGCCCGTCCTGCCGCAAGGCACGCTGCTCAGTCCGGCGAAACTGCTTGTGGCGGCGGCTTCGGACAACGGCGACGTGCTGGTCCATCGCCGCCCCAGGGTGCGCGTCGTCACGAATGGCAGCGAGCTGGTGGCCGCGGGTCTTGCCGCCGAAACCGGCAATCGCGTGCCGGACAGCCTGTCCCTGCCGCTTCTCTTCATGGCGCGCCAATGGGGGGCGGAAGCGATCGGTGGCATGCTCTGCCCCGATTTTGCCGGCGCGATCCGCAAAGCCACCCTCGCGGCGATCGAGGATTGCGACGTGCTCGTCATAGCCGGCGGCGCGTCGAACGGCGAACGCGATCTCGCCCGCCCGGTGCTGCATTCGCTCGGCCTTGTGCCGCTCTTCGCCGGCGTATCGATCAAGCCGGGCAAGCCCGTCTGGTATGGCAGGGTCGGCGGCGTCCACGTGCTCGGACTGCCGGGAAACCCGGCCGCCGCGATGACCATCGCCCGCCTTTTCCTCGCGCCCCTCCTCTCGGCCCTGTCCGGCCGCCCCTTCCACGCGGCGCTCGACTGGCGGAAAAGGCCGCTCGGCGCGGCCGTCGAAGCGGCGGACCCCAGCCGCGACATGGCGCTGTTCGGCCATCGAAGCGCCGATGGCGGCATCGCCATCCTGCCGCGCCAGTCGGCTTCGGCGCAATTGCCGCTGGCGGATGCGGAGTATCTGGTGCTGCGTCCGGCCGGCAGTCCGGCCCTTCCCATAGGCGCACCCGTGCCGGTTCTCGATTTGTAGGAAGCGCTTTCCTATGCAGCCAGGGATCAAGCTCGCTCGATCCTCCGGCACCGCAAGACCTCAATCGCCCTTCTTCCCATCCGGCCCGCCGCGCGCGACACCCACCTTCGCGGCGCGCAGCGGGCGCGAGCCGATGACATAGCCCGGCGAGACGACCGTGCTGACGGTCCCGCTCGGCACGGAGGAATCCGCCGCCTCGAACAGGGCCTCATGGAGATGCGGATCGAAACGCTCGCCGAGCGGCTCGATGCGGCGGATGCCGTGCTTCTCGAAAACCTGCAGCAGTTCCCTGCCGGTCAGCGCGACCCCGTCGGCAAGCGTCTTCAGCGCGGCGGAGCCCCGCGCGGCCTCCGCCGGCACGCTGGCCAGCGCCCGCTCCAGGTTGTCGGCGACGCCGACCAGGTCGCCGGCGAACCTGCCGACGGCATATTGCCGCGCATCGCCGACATCCCGCTCGGCGCGGCGGCGCAGGTTCTCCGTCTCCGCGAGCGCCCGCAGCAACCGGTCCTTGAGATCGGCGACTTCGGCTTCCAGCCGCACGACGGCCTCGGCGCTGGACTCGGTGGGCGAGGCGTCCGTTTCCGGACCGTCGGGCGTGGTGGGGCTGCTCATGGTCTTCTCCTCGCTCTATCGTTGATGGCTGCCATCCGGCGCCGGTTCGCCGAAACGCTGGCGGCGCGCCGCCTCGAACCGGCCCAGCGCCTGCGGCTTGACGAACAGCGCCACGACATCCGGATGGGCCTGCCGCACCCGCGCTTCGATCGCCGCCACGCATGCCTCGATGGCCGCGGTATCGAGGCCGCGGTCGAACTCGATGCTGAGCGCCACCATCGCCTGATCCGGCGCGAGCTGGGCGGTGAGCGCGCTGCTGGCATGGACGACGCCCGGCTCTTCCGCCGCGATCCGGCAGATCGACGCGACGAGCGCCGGGGTGGCGCGTTCGCCGATCAGGAGGCTCTTGCTCTCGATGGCGAGCAGGAGCGCGACGGTGGCAAGGACGAGGCCGATGAGGATCGATGCCACGCCGTCGAGGCGCGGCATGTCGAAGAGTTCGGCGCAGAACAGGCCCGCCGCCGCGATCAGGATGCCGACCAGCGCGGCGCTGTCCTCGAACAGCACCATGAAGGACGGCGGGTCCTTGCTCTGCCGGAAGGCCGCCCAGAAGCCGAGCGGGCCCCGCACCGCCTTGAAATTGCGCCAGGCGACGAGCCAGGAACCGCCTTCGAAGAGGAAGGACAGGGCGAGCACGACATAGGCGACGCCGACCCGGCCGGCAGGCTCCGGCTCCAGCACATGGCGGATGCCCTGGTAGACGGAAACGCCCGCGCCGAGCGCGAAGAGGAGCAGCGCGACGATGAAGCTCCAGAAATAGAGCTCGCGCCCGAAGCCGAGCGGGTGGACCACATCCGGCCGCCGCGCCGCCCGCCGGTAGCCATAGAGCAGCAGGCCCTCATTGCCGCAGTCGACGACGGAATGCACGGCCTCGCTGAACATGGCCGCGCTGCCGGTCACGGCGGCGGCGACAAGCTTGGTGACGGCCACCGCCACATTACCAGCCAGCGCGGCATGGACCGAGGAATGGGCGGAGCGCGGCAGCGGCGGGCGCGGATCGGAAAGTGCTGCGTTCAAGGTCGGCTCCTCCCCTGCTTCGCCAGCCTTTCCGGCACCGCGAGGCCGCTGGCAAGGCTGATGGAAAAGACTGGAAAGATGGAATGGAAAGCAAAATGCGCGCGCGCCGACGCTACCGGATCGAGCCCATAGAACATTGCCGCTTCCTCCTTTTCCGGCAAGCCTCCGTCCCCGTCCGGCAAGCGCCCTGCTCTCGATGGGCGTTCAGGCCGCCGGCTATCCGGCGACCACCCGGACCGGGATGGACTTTGCCGCCGGCGTGCCGCTGATCCGGTCGTAGTAATCGAGCGGCAGCAGCGGGTTGAGCTCTGGATAATAGCCGGCGACCGCGCCGCGCGGCATCGGATAGTCGAGCGCCGTCAGGCCATCGACGCGCCGCGACAGACCGTCCCTGCTGATGGTTTCGAGCGTGATCCGCTCGCCGGAGGCGATGCCGCGGGCGGCAAGGTCCTCGGCATTCATGAACAGCACCATGCGGTCGTTGTAGACGCCGCGATAACGGTCGTTGTTGCTGTAGATCGTCGTGTTGAACTGGTCGTGCGAGCGCACCGTGGCAAGCCGCAGCATGGCGGGATCGTCGACGGCGTCGTTCACTTCCAGCCCCGGCATCAGCAGGAAATTCGCCTTGCCGTTCTCCGTCGGCCAGACGCGGCGGCGCGGCGGTATGTCGAGATGGAAGCCCTTCGGGTTCCTGATGCGCTCGGAGAAGCCGGCATAGATCTCCGGATAGACCTGGGCGATCTTGTCGCGGATGAGGTCGTAATTGTCGACATAACTTGCCCAGGGCACCTTGCTGTCCGGCAGCGCGGCCATAGCCATGCGGCATACGATCTCGACTTCCGGCATGACCTGCGGGCTTGCCGGCGTCAGCACGCCGCGCGAGGCCGTGACGTTGGACATGGCGTCCTCGATGGTGACGAACTGCTCGCCGGCCTTCGTCCTGATCCATTCCGAGCGGGCGACGACCGGCAGGATCAGCGCATCGCGCCCATGCACCAGATGGCCGCGATTGAGCTTGGTGGCGATGCCCACCGTCAGCGCCAGCTTGCGCATGGCGGCATAGGAGCGGTCGGTATCCGGGATCGCCCGGACGAAATTGCCGCCCATGCCGATGAAGACCTTCGCCGTGCCGTTCTCCATCGCCTCGACGGATTCCACGGTGTGATGGCCGTGACCGCGCGGCGGCTCGAAGCCGAAGATGTCGCGCACGCGGTCGAGATAGGCCTGCGAGGGCTTTTCGTCGATGCCGACGGTGCGGTCGCCCTGCACGTTGGAATGGCCGCGGATCGGCGCGATGCCCGCGCCGGGCTTGCCGTAATTGCCGCGCAGCAGCAGGAGGTTCGACACCTGCTGAAGGAGACGCGAGCCCTGCTGGTGCTGGGTAAGGCCCATGCCGTAGCAGATGATGGTGGCCTTCGAGCGGATATAGATCTCGGCGCAGCGGCGGATCTGCGCCTCGTCGAGGCCGGAGACGCGCACGATCTCGGCCCAGTCCTGCGCCATCGCGTCGGCGCGGATCGCCTCGACGCCGACCGTGTGCCCGGCGATGAAATCGGCGTCCAGCACCGTCTCGCCCGCCGCCTCGCGCTCGAACATCACCTTCATCATGCCCTTGATGAGGGCAAGGTCCCCGCCGATCCTGATATGCACGAATTCGCTGGCGATGGGCGTGGAGCCGAAGGTCGCCATCTGCACGACGTCCTGCGGCTCGGTGAAGCGGATGAGCGCCCGCTCCGGCATGGGATTGACGGCGACGATCGGCGCACCGCGCTTGCGGGCCTCGACCAGGTTGGTCATCATGCGCGGCGAGTTGGTGCCGGTGTTCTGGCCGATGACGAAGATCGCCTCGGCATGCTCGAAATCCTCCAGCACGACCGTGCCCTTGCCGACGCCGATGGCGGGCGGCAGGCCGCGGCTCGTCGGCTCGTGGCACATGTTCGAGCAGTCGGGAAAATTGTTGGTGCCGAATTCGCGGACGAAGATCGAATAGAGGAAGGCCGCCTCGTTCGGCGTGCGCCCGGAGGTGTAGAATTCCGCCTCGTGCGGGCTCGACAGCGCCCGCAGATGCCGGCCGATCATCGCGAAGGCCTCGTCCCAGCTGCACGGCACATAGAGGTCGCTCGCCGCCTCGTAGCGCATCGGCTCGGTGAGGCGCCCCTGCATCTCCAGCCAGTAGTCGGATTGTTCCATCAGCTCGGTGACGGTGTATTTCTCGAAGAATTCCGGCGTGACGCGGAACTTCGTCGCCTCGTAGGCGAGCGCCTTGGCGCCGTTCTCGCAGAATTCCAGCGTCTTCTTGCAATCGGCATCCGGAAAGGCACAGCTCGGGCACTTGAAGCCGCCCGGCTGGTTCATCGCCAGCAGCGCGCGCGACCCCTTGGTGATGACGCTCTGCTCCATCAGCACCTTGGCCGTCGCCGCGGCCGCACCCCACCCGCCGGCCGGATGGTTGTAGCTCTTGTATTGCGGCTTTCCTTCGGCCATGACGAATACTCCCGGATACGACAGAAGCCAATTAGATCATTTTATCCCATTGAAATCCATGGACAATTTGTCCAGTTTCGCGCGGACATTCTGTCCCCCGCAACGACGGCATCGCCCTCGCGCTGCCCGTCATTTCCCGGAAACCGGTGCAATTTCCCCTACCCGCCCCGGTCCGAGTGTTCTAGAAGACGGTCACCGGAAAGAAGCATCGGAGACGACCATGAACCAGGACAGCAAGACCATCACGACCTGGTATGTCGATCCCGATGCGGAAGACCGGATGTCGGACGGTCATGCGCCGATCTGGCGGCATCTCATCGACCTGATCGTGGAGCGGGACCTCAGCCGGAAGAGCGTGCTCGATTTCGGCTGCAACCAGGGCGGCCTGCTGCGTCATCTCTACGCCATCCGGCCGTTCCGCAAGGCGCTCGGCATCGATATCGCGGCGCAGTCGGTCGCCAAGGCAGAAGCCTTCAAGGGCAATATCCCGGTCCAGCATGCCGTCGGCGGAACGCTCGAAGGCTGGGTCGAGGAATTCGATCTGGCGATCAGCCATGAGGTGATCTACCTCGTCGAGGACATCGGCGCCCATGCCGCCGATATCTTCAAGGCGCTGAAGCCGGGCGGCGTCTATTATGCCGTCACGGGCTGCCATACCGACAATCCGCTCTGGCCGAAGTGGCGCGACCTCGTCGCCCAGCGCACCAATACGGTCGTGCAGGACCGCTCGATCACCGATTATGCCAGGGCCTTCGCCCGGGCCGGCTTCGAGGTCTCCGGCCGCAAGCTGGAATATGACGGTTTCATTCCGTTCTTTGAGGACGGCTGGACACCGGACTTCGCCGATGCGCTCGACTATTACACCCAGACGAAGATCGTCTTCCGCCTCGTCAAGAAGCCGGCCGGCGCAGCTTCGTAAGCTCGACGTCGAAATGGGGCGGCTTGCCGGGGGCGACCTCGACGAACGTCCCCTTCACCCGGAAGGTCTTTTCGACAAGGCCGCTTCCGGCAAGCCGCGCGGGCTCTCCGTCGAAGCGCAGTTCGCCCTTTTCCAGCAGGGAGATCCGGTCGCTGACGGCGATTGCCTGGTTGATGTCGTGGATCGCCATGAGGATCGTCACGCCGCGCTCGCGGCTGAGGCGATGGACAAGGTCCAGCACCTCCACCTGGTAGCCGATGTCGAGAAAGGAGGTCGGCTCGTCGAGAAGCAGGATCGCCGCCTCCTGCGCCAGCGCCGCCGAAATCCATGCCCGCTGGCGCTCGCCGCCGGAAAGCTCCTGCAGCGTCCGGTCGGCAAGGCCCGCAAGGCCGGTGCTTTCGAGCGCCCATTCGATCGCCTCCTCGTCCTTGCGGCCATAGGAGCGGAACAGGCCGACATGGGGAAAGCGGCCCTGGCGCACGAGCTGGGCGACCGTCATCTCTTCCGGGGCGACGGGCTGCTGCGGCAGGAAGGCGAGCTTCTTCGCGATGGCGCGCCGCGACATCGCGGCAACCGCCACGCCCTCGATCTCGGCCCTTCCCTGCGATGGCGCGATCAGGCCGGCAAGCGCCTGGAGGGCGGTGCTCTTTCCCGAGCCGTTCGGGCCGATGAGCGCGCGGACCTCACCCTTTTCCATCGACAGCGAAAAGCCGCTCAGCGCCTTCCGGCGACCATAGAGAACCGACAATTGCGAACAGGTAAGCGGCATGGCGATCTCACGGAACCTTGCGCAGAAGCGCGAGCAGGACAGGAACGCCCATGAGGGCGGTGACGACGCCGATCGGCACTTCTTCCGGACCGCCGGCCACCCGGCCGATCAGGTCTCCCAGCGTGACGATGACGGCGCCGAGGACGATGGTGAGCGGCAGCACAAGCGGGAAATGCCGGCCCGCGAGAAAGCGCGCCAGATGCGGGACGATCAGCCCGACGAAGACGACGGGGCCAACCGCGCCGACGGCGCTTGCGGCAAGGGCGCAGGAGACGAGCAGGACGACGGAGAACTGCCATCTGTAGGAAAGCCCGAAGGAGCGGGCGACGGCGGCGTCGAACCGCAGCAGGAAAAGCGGCCGGTAGATCAGCGGAAGCATCGCAAGGCCCGCGAGCGTGAAGGGCAGCAGGAAAAGCGCGTGGTCCCAGGTGCGGGCATAGAGGCTGCCGGAGAGCCATTCGAGAATGATCTCGATGCGCGCCGAGCCCCAGCCCGCGATGAGCCCGATGGCGATGGCATGCAGCACCGCCCCGATGGCGATGCCGCAGAGCGTGATCCGAAGCGGGCTGAGGCCGAGCCGGAAGGCGAGGATATAGATGATACCGCCCGAGACCATGCCGCCGAGCATTCCCATGGGCGGAAGCCAGGCGATCGGCAATTCGTTGACCGAATAGGAATCGGGATGGGCGAGGTAGACCGTGAACAGCAGGAACAGCGTCACCGTCAGCGTGGCGCCCTGCGAGACGCCCATGAGCGAGGGGTCGGCAAGCGGATTTCGCGTGATGGTCTGGAGAAGCAGGCCGGCAAGGGCGAACTGCATTCCGGCCAGGATGCCCGTCACGATGCGCGGCAGGCGGATGTCGAGGACGATGGAGCGCGCCTCCCGGAAGCCGCTGCCCGTCAGCGCCGACAGGACGTCGCGGGCGGGAAGATCGACGATGCCGAGGAAGATCGCGGCCACGAAGGACAGGAGGACGAGTCCTGCGGCCGCGGGCAGGATCCAGCGTCTCGGCCTGCCGATGGCGGGGACGTTCGTGCTCATGTGCCCTGCCCCTTGAAATCGAGCCGGCCGCGCTGGATGAGATAGACGAAGAGCGGCCCGCCGATGAGCGCGGTGACGATGCCGACCGGCAGTTCCTTCGGGATGGCGACGGTCCGTGCGATGAGATCGGCCACCGTCACGATCAGCGCTCCGATGGCGGCGGCAAGGCCGATCTCCCAGACCGTGCCGCGCGGCCTGAGCAGCCGTGCGATATGCGGCGCGGCAAGGCCGACAAAGGCGACGGGCCCGGCGACCGGGGCGACACCCGCGACGGGGCATACGCCGAGCAGGAGCAGAACGGGCTTCCAGACGGTGAGCTGCACGCCCATCGCCGCGGCGGAGTGATCGTCGAGGGCAAACATCGCGATGACCCGATGGCAAACCAGGGCGCCGAGCACGCCGACCAGCACCCATGGCAGCATCTGCGACAGGTTCATCCATGTGCGCCCGGCAAAGCCCCCGGCCAGCCAGAACAGCAGCGCGGTCGACTGCGGCCCGGCGAACAGCAGGACATAGATCGTGATGGCGCCGAGAAAGAGCGAGACGCTGACGCCGCCGAGCGCCAGATGCAGCGGATGGCCGTTGCCGCCCCGCGCCACCCAGAACGTCACCGCCGCCGCCGCAAGCCCGCCGACAAGGCCGACGAGCGGATAGTAAAGCCCGGAAACCCAGGGCAGGAAGACGAAGCAGGTGACGATGGGCGCGATGGCGCCGGCGGTGACGCCCGTGATGCCGGGATCGGCGAGCGGATTTCGCGTCAGGGACTGGAGGAGATAGCCCGACACGGCAAGGCCCGCGCCCGCCGTCGCGGCGGCAAGGCTCCGTGGCAGCCTGAGAGTCCAGACGAGGATCGATTCGATCTTGCCGTCCGGGTTGAAGAGCGCCCGCAGGACCGCGTCGAACGACAGCATCCGCGCGCCGGGCATCAGCCCGGCGGCGATGACGAGAAGGGTCGTGGCGAAGACAAGGCCGATGGCTATCGAGGATTTCCGTGCGTCCATCGTCGTCGCGGCCAACCGCCTATTTCTGGAGTTCGGCCGGGATGAGCCTGGCCGCTTCCGCCTTCACATCGACCTTGGGGAAAACATCCGGATAGAGATAATGGGCCGCCTCACGCAGGACGATCTCGCGGGCGATGGGACCGTTGGTTTCCACCCACTGGTCGCCGACATAGAAGACCCGGTCGTTCTTGACCGCCGTGAGCTCCTTCCAGATCGGATTGTTCTCGTGCGGACGATCCGGGCCGTAGTCATAGATGAAGAGGACTTCCGGGTCCTTTTCGAGCATGGTTTCGAGGCTGAGATCGACCCCGAATTCGCCGCCCGGCGTCATGGCGCCGGCGATGTTCTCGCCGCCGATGGCGTTCACGATGGAGGCGGAGGTGTTTTCGTCGTGGAAGGCGAACGGCACCTCGCCGCCCCACATGATGGCGTAGCGCGGATGCTTGTCCTTCGGCGCCTTGGCCGCGACCTCGGCGAGATGCGCGCGGAAATCCCTGTTCAGCGCGACGCCGTGCTCGGGCTGGCCGAGGATCTTCGCCAGCGCCTCGATTTCCTTGTCGCTGCCGTCGAGCAGTTCCATGTTCCAGGCAACATAGGGGGCGATCTTTTCAAGCTGCGGCGCGTTGCCGACGGTGTAGCGGCGGATCGCGACGATGAGGTCCGGCTTCGCTTCCGAGAGGAGTTCGAGGTTCGGCTTCGCCCGCTGGCCGACCTGCACCATGTCGCCGGTGAGACCGAGCAGGAATTCCGGCGGGCGGCCAGCCACCATGTAGGTGCTGGCCACGGGCTTGATGCCGAGCGCCAGCGCCACGTCGTCGGCGAAGAAGGAGATCGAGGCGATGCGCTTCGGATGGGCGGGGATCTCGACCTCGACGCCGCGGTCGTCGGTCACTTTCTGCGTTGCGTCCCCGGCATGCGCCGCGCTCATGTCCGCGACGAGGCAGGCGGCAAGGAAACCGGACAGAAGGGCACGCCTGCTCGACACGGCAAAAGTGGACAACATGGTTCTCTCCCTCAAGGTGATCAATGACGACAGCGGCAAACGGCAGGTTGCGCAGAATGCATGCCCCGGCCCGGCAGGAACTCCGGTGCATTCCGACCGCGCCGATCACGAATATCGGTCTTCAAGACGGGGTTCCCGCATCATTCTTGTCGTTTCGATGGAATGTGGATAGATATAGTCAACTTATTTGCAACCGAAAGATTCTCACGCGGGCATGAGAAATCCTCAATCCAGCCGGGCCAAATTGCCGCCGCTTGCGACGCTGCCCGCTTTCTCGATCGCGGCGCGGACCGGTAGCCTGACGCTGGCAGCGCGCGAGCTGCACCTGACGCCGGGGGCGATCAGCCGGCAGGTCAAATCGCTGGAGGATGCGCTCGGCGTCCAGCTCTTCCATCGCGGGCATAACGCGATCGCGCTCACCGATGCCGGCCGGCAATACCTGACCCATGTGAATGCGGCGCTCGCCACGCTCGAAAACGGCACGCGCGCCCTCCTGCCGGATCGGGTGCGGCTCGTGATCCAGGCGCCGATCACGCTGGCGCGGCGGTGGCTCATCCCGAGGCTCGGCACCTATCGCCAGGCAAACCCCGATGTCGATCTCAACATCCAGTCGCTTGCGCTGGGCCCCGGCGACGTTCCCGACGTGACGATCAGCTATAACAGGGGTTCGGAGGAAAGCCGGTTCCCCTCGGCCTTCCTGCTCGACCGGACCGTCGCCGTCTGTTCCCCGCTCCTCATCAGCGGCGCGGCGAAGGCATTGAGCCCGGCTGCGCTGCTCGACCTGCCGATCCTGCTCGACACCGCCGACGCATGGTCATGGCGGCGCTGGTGCGGGGCGGCCGACATTCCGTTCCAGCCGCGCGGCGGCAGCATCGCCTTCGACACCGACGAAGCCTCCATCGATGCCTGCATGACCGGCCTCGGCATCGGCCAGGCCAGCCCTGCCCTGATCGAGCGGGAGCTGCGCGAGGGGCAGCTCATCCTGCTCTGCCCGGCGATCGATCCCATCGTCGGGGCCTACGAGATCGCCGGCGCGCCGCCGAACGGGCGGGCGGCCGGTTTCACGCAATGGCTGCAGACATGGCGGGCGAGCGGAGATCCTCCATTGCCGTGAATGCCGAACCGGCGTCAGCCATCGTCGCGATCGAACTTGTCGTCGTCCGTCTTGCCCTTCCGCCAGTAGGCGACGGCGAAGTGCTCCGTCTTCTTCAATCCACGTTCCTTGCGCAGATGCGCGCGGATCGCCTTGAAACCGTCGAGTTCGCAGGCGATCCATGCAAAGACGGAGGCCCCATCATCGGGAAAGGCGGTCTCACGCACCGCGTCGGCGAGGAGCGTGGTCGCGCCCGCTTCGGCGCCGTTGCGATGCAGCCAGCGGATAGTGATGCCGGCCTTGGCCTCGATCCTCTGCTCCTCGGCATTGTCCGCGACCTCGATCAGGGCGATGCCCCGCGCCTGCGGTGGAAGCGCCTCGAGGATGCGGGCGATGGCCGGCAGCGCCGTCTCGTCCCCGACGAGCAGATACCAGTCGGCTCTAGGCGGCATGCCGCCGCCGCCGGGACCGAGCAACCCGACCATGTCGCCGGGCTTCGCGCGCAGCGCAAAGGCCGATCCGGGCCCGGTATCCTCATGCACGACGAAATCGATATCGAGCGTTCCGGCCGCCGCATCGTATCGCCGGATCGTATAGCGGCGCATCGCGGGACGGCCCGGCCCGGCATGCCACTGAATGAGCCCGTCCTTGCCGACGGTCGGCCAGACGGGGTCGTGGCCTTCCGGCGGGATGACGAGCCCGACATGGATGTTGTCGTCGCCCGCATAGCGCGCCAGGTCGCCACCGGAAAACGTGACGCGGCGCATATGCGGCGTCACGTCCCGGACCGCGGTCACGCGGGCGAGGCGGAAGTTCGGCGGGGTGACTAGGTCGCTGCCGGCCCCGCTCCAGACGATCTCGGGCTCCGCCTCCCCGGCGAATTCCTTGATGTGGCCCGCAAGGACCAATCGCAGGAAATAGAGTTCGTTGATGTCCTTAGCCTCGGCACGAAGCGTCAGCGCATCGGACTGCACCTGCAAGGTCCCGACGCCGAAATCGAACGTCACCGTATGGGTATCCCCATTCACGGCGATGCGGGCGTCGTGTTCCAGGAAGTGCTCGCAGACATCCCGGACGACCGATACGGCATCGGGAAGCTGGGTGCGGGCCTCGGCAATAAGAAGCGTCATGAAATCATTATCCAGTGGGTTGAAGTTGTATCACGTCTCTTCCGACACCGGGCCGCGCACCAATCCGAAGACGGCGATCAGCGCGAGCGCGCCCAGCCCGTAGAACAGGAGCCAGCCGAGATGGGCGATGAACTGCGCGGCCGCGATCATGACGATCGTGCTGGCGAGGCGGCCGATGCCGTAGAAGACGGCATAGTCCGTCGCCGGCTGCCGGCCGACCGCCCATCCGAGTATCCGGGCGGTCAGCGCGACATAGATGCCGCTGACGGCCGCGCCGGCAAGGATGGTCCCGGTGATGGCGGCCGCCGGAGAGACAGCGCGGAAGCCCGCCGCCATGGCCGCAAGGGCGAGCAGGCCGAGCGCCGTGAAGGCGACCAGCGCTCCGGCAAGCCCCATCCGGTGCATGAGCGGCATCGATGCCAGCGCCGTGACGAACATCGCCACCGGCCCCATCGTGCCGACGACCCAGCCGATCGTCTCGACCGGCAGGCCGAGATCGACGAGCATCAGGCGGTTGAGGCCGGACAGCGGAAAGATCACGCAGCATGCGAATGTCAGCAGGATAAGGCGTTTGCGCTGCTGCGGCTCGGCCAGAATCCTTGTCAGGCTGGCCTTGCCGGAGGATGCGGCCCCCTCGCCGCGTGACGGAAGCGCTCTCTCCGCCGGGATCAGCGACAAGACCGGCAGGGCCAGGAGCAGGAGGCCCGCCGCAAGGCAAAGGAAGATGGGCCGCCAGCCTATGCTCTGGAACAGCGCCACGAAGGCGCCGGTCCCGATCATCGCGCCGATGGAGAGCGCCGCCAGCTTCGCCGCCGCCGCATTCGGCCGCCAGGACGGCTCGACCAGATCGACCGCCAGCCCGTCGAGCGCAATATCCATCGTGGCCATGGCACAGGCGACAAGAAAGCCGAGCGCGAAGAGCAAGGCGATGGGCGCGCCCTCCATGAAGGCGACGGCGCCCACGACAAGCGCGGCGAGGATCTGCAGCGGCACGATCCAGCCGATACGCGGCGTGAGCACGGGCGGCTTCCACCGGTCGACGAGCGGCGACCAGAGGAAGGCGACACCGAACGGCAGGTAGAGCGCGAAGAGCCAGCCCGCCGACCCTATGCTCATGCCCGCGGCGCGCATGACGGTGGGAAAACCGCCCTGGATGACGCCCATCGTCATGCCGAAGCCGACATAGAGGGCACTCAGCCCCGCAAGGGTGAAGACCTGCCCCCTGTCTGCCGTGCCGGGCTGCGGACGGGCGACCGTGTCGCCGGATACCGGTTCCGAAGACATGGCCATCACCAGCGGTACTTGAGGCTTCCGTACACCGCACGGCCGTTGCCATAGTTACAGAAGTTGTGGGAAAGGCAGGTCACATAGGTCCTGTCGAACAGGTTGCTGACATTGAGCTGCGCCGTGAGACCCTTCATCTCCGGCGTCTTCGCGCCGAAGTCATAGGTGAGCGCCGCGTCGAAGACCGTATATCCGGGCACATCGAGGCGCGTGGCGCCGGAGGTGAAGGCGTTCGGGGAATATCCGCCGACCGTCTTGCCGACATACCGGACCCCGCCGCCGATCTTGAGGCCCTCCAGCGCACCGCTGTCGAACGTATAGTCGCCCCACAGGGACGCGGTCATATCGGGGACGCCGATGGGATAGTCGCCGACATCGACGCCCAGCCCCTTCACGATCTCGGCCTTGGTGTAGGTGAACGCACCCGTCAGGTTGATGTTGTCGGTGACCGCGACCCTCGCCTCGAATTCGAGACCGCGCGAGCGCTGCTCGCCGGTCTGGTATCGCGTCATCGGGTTGAGCGCGGTCACGACGTCGTGCTGGGTGATGTCGAAATAGGCGAGCGTGAAGAGGCCGTCGAAGGCCGTCGGCTGATACTTGACCCCAACTTCGAACTGCTCCGCCTTCGACGGATCGAAGGCTTTCCCGCCCGCATCCGTACCGCTTACGGGCAGGAACGAGGTGGAATAGCTCGCATAGGGCGCGACGCCGTTGTCGAAATTGTAGATCAGGCCCGCCTTTCCGCTGAACGCGCCGTCATCCTGCGTCTGGCGCTGACCATTCAGATGATTGTCCGTCACCATTCGAATGGCGTCGTAGCGGCCGCCGAGAACCATGGTCCAGTTGTCGAGGACGATCTGGTCCTGCACATAGAAGCCGGACTGGCGGATGGACTGCTCCTGGTTCGTGATGCGGGGCAGCACGAGATTGGTCGCGGACCCATAGACCGGATTGAGGAAATCGATGGGAGGCGCCGCGCCATAGTCCCGGATCTGGCGCCAGTCCGAATATTGATAGTCGAAGCCGAAGAGGGCCGTGTGCTGGAAGCGACCGGTATCGAACTCGCCCTGCAATTGCAGGTCGGACGTGACGCCGCGGATCCCCTCGTCCTGGTCGAGAGCGTAGCGGTTGATCGTATGCCCGTCGGCCGCCATGCCGCTTGTCGTGACGTCCTGCGTCACGGTGGAGAGATCGAGGTAACGCAGGTTGTGGCGGACCGTCCATGTATCGTTGAAGCGATGCTCGAAATTGTAGCCAAGCATCGTCTGCTCACGGTCGAATTCATGATGCGCCGGGTCTCCGTCGTTGAAGGAGCGCGGTATCCGGCCAGCCGGGCTCGCCCAGAGCGTGCCGACGGTGGGCAGGACGCCGTAGTAGCCGCCCTCCGGGTCGTGCTGGTAGCTGCCGGTCACCGTCAGCGTCGTATCCGCGTCCGGCGACCAGGTGAGCGAGGGAGCGATATAGTGCCGTTCCTCCTCCGTGTTGATCACCTGCGTATCGGACATCCGGCCGAGCCCGACGATGCGGTAGAGCAACGAGCCGTCGTCATCGATCGGCCCGGAGAAATCGAAGGCGGCCTGCACGCGGTCGTGGCTGCCGAACAGCAGCTCGACTTCGCGCTGCGGGTCGGCGGTCGGCCGCTTCGAGACCGAATTGATCAGGCCGCCGGACATGCTGCCGCCATAGAGCGTGGAGGACGGCCCCTTCAGGAACTCGATCCGCTCGACGCCATAGGTCTCGATCTGCGGGAAGGCGTAGCCGCCGCCCCGCAGCATGCGCAGGCCATCGAGAAATTGCACCGGATCCGTCGGCGAGCCGAAGCCGCGGATATAGGGAATGTCATAGCGGGTGGCGGAGCCGCGCACCTCGGCGGCGACCCCGGCGGAATAGCGCAGCGCCTGCGCGAGGCTCTGCGCGCCCTGCGCCTCGGCCTGATCCCGCGTCACGATGCTGATGGATTGCGGCGTCTGGATGAGAGGGGTGTCGGTCTTGGTGCCCGTGGCGCTCCGCTTGGCCACATAGCCATCCACCGGCCCCCATGCATTCTCTCCCTGAACCGTGATCGGTTCGAGGGCCGTCGAACCGTCGGCAGCGCCGCCTCCGATGCCCGCCGCCGGCGCGGAAATCGCGACCGTGGTCGCATTGGGGAACGAATAGACGAGGCCCGAGCCGGCAAGGATGCGGGAGAGAGCCTGCTCTCGGCTCGCGGAACCGGAAAAGCCGGGCGACGTCTTTCCGGCCGCGGTCGAGGCAAGATAGGTGACCTGCAGGCCGGCCTGCCGTCCGAACGCCGTCAGCGCGTTGCCAAGCGAGCCGGCGGGGATGGAAAAATCGGTCTGCGTCTGGGCCGCCGCGTCACGATGCGTCGCGGCAAGGCCGATGCCCATGGCGGAGGTCATCAGCAAGGCGGCCAATACCCTGCCGCGCCGTGTCCCTGTCGATATGCTGCCGCAACGTCCATACCCCATGATCTGCCCACTCCGTCGATCGAATTTCACTTGGGGGACAGGCGCCGTGCGCATGAGGTTCTGACTGTCCCTATAGGGGATACAATCGGGGCAGCGAAATTTTCACTCTTTCACTCAAGTTTTTTGGAAAGGCGTCAGATCGGCGAGATGACGGTCATGAGTGAGCTCACCTGGCGCACGCGGCCGCCGGCCGGATGCACGACGGCCTGAAGGGCGCGCAGCGGGTCGTTCAGGTCGAAAACGCCGCTGACGCGCTGCCGGCCGATGGAAGGATCGGCGATGACAACGCGCCCCGGCACCCACCGGCCGATGCGCGCCACCAAGGCGGAAACCGCCTCCTTGTCCGCGATGATGAGATTGTCGCGCCACGAGGCGATCTGGCCGCTCTCGCGCCTGCCGCGGTCTATTCCGCCGGAGGACGGATCGAAGGTGAGCCACTGGCCGTCGCCGAGCTTTTCGCCGCCTGCGAGGGCCGGATCGGCCAGCCGCACGTCGACAAGGCCATGATCGACGGAGACCGTCAGGATCCCGCCATCGTCCGATACGTCGAAGGCCGTCCCGAGCGCGGTCGCGCTCAGGCTGCCCGAGAGAACCGAGAAGGGCCGGCCGGCATCGCTCGCCACCTCGAAGAACGACATGCCGGCGAGGAGCCCGACCGTCCGGCGGTCCTCCCGATAATCGAGGGCGATGGCGCTTTCCGGCCCGAGCGTCGCGACGCTGCCATCCGGCAGCTCGATGCGCCGCTTCTCGCCCTTGGCCGTCATGTGGTCGGCGCGCGCCTGCAGGATGATCTGCGGCCCGAAGGCATAGGCGGCAAGTCCGGTTCCCAGAACCGTGAAGCCGCCGAGCATGAGGTTGCGCCGGGTCAGACCGAGGCTTTGCCGCCGCTCCCTGCGGCGCTCCTCGCTCAGGATCCTGCCGGACGCGCCGTGAACCTTCGATACGCGCGCCCAGACCTGCTCGTGCTGCGGGCTGCGCAGGCGCCAGGCGCGGATCATCTCGGCCGCCACCGGATTTTCAGGATCGTTCTGCTGCCGGATGAGCAAGTCGATCGCCTCGTCCAGTAGCCTGTCCTGATCTGGCGTCGTGCCGTTCATTCCTGTTCCTTCGGCATGGCGGTGACCGCGGCGGTCAGCGAATCTCGCCTGCCCTATTCCATAATACAAACGAGCGGCCGGAATTTTCCTCCCGCGGAAAACAATTCAGAAGTCGCCGACGCGGCCCACCAGATGGCGATAGGCATCGCGGATCAGGGTCCATGCCCGTGTCGTCGATATTTCCAGCTCCTCGGCGACTTCGGCAAGGGTCCGCTCGCCGAGACGGTGCATCTCGAATGCCCGCCTCGTGCGCTCCGGCAATTCGTTGAGCGCCGCATAGGTCTGGACGAGGCATTGCCGCGAATAGACGATCTTCTCGGGAGAGGGCGACGGATCGGCAACGCTCAGCGCCTCCTCGTCATCGAGCCCGACCGTCTCGATCAACGCCTGGCGACGCCGGTGGTTGATGCCGAGCGTGCGCGACACCTGGTACAGATAGGCCGCCGGATTGTGATTTTGCGCATCGTTCGCCGGCGGGGTGGCGATCACCCGGAGAAACGTATCCTGCGTTATATCCGCGGCCGTTTCCTCCTCCATTCCCCTGCGGGCGAGGGATCTGGCGATCGCCTTGGCGTGGCGCCGGAAAAGAGCTTGTATATCCCAGGTCATCGTCAGTCAGCCTGCCTTCGCTATCGGAACCTACGAACAGTGCCGGCACAGGCGGCCGGGCCGGCCGTTGACAACCACGGCGAAGACGGAGATTCGGAACGGTTCAATCAGGATACGCACGATCGGGAGCTCTTCCATGGCAGGGAACGCCATGCCTTTGGCCAGTGTTTTAGAAGCAAAAGAAATTCGGGCGCAAGCGCATCCGGCAAGAGGCATCCGATAGCGCTACCGGGCGTTTCGGCTCCAACGGTAAACTTGCCGACAAAAATCATGTTTTTCCGCCACATAGCCGGCCCGCCCTCTTTTCCAGCTCTCCTTGCGGCATCATGAATTCAGGCCAATGTTGCAGCCTTGCAACGTCCGCCGGCTCGCAACGCGCATGGGAATTAGGTTCCCGATCCGGCCGCCTACCCTTCCGATCATAAAAATTGACTTAATTACTCAAGTTAACATATGGTCCGGTCTCACCGCGAGGCGGAGCCTGTTTGAATGACCCTGGAAAACCTGATCCCACCGGGCGGCATGACGCCGAACGATCTCGTTCGGCTCGGCGCCGAGTTTGCGCTCGGGGTCGAACCGGTCGAAGTGGCGCCGCAGGTTCTGGACACGCCGATCTATACGGGGCGCCTGCTCGCGCATGAGATACAGCCGGGCCTGATGCTCAGTGCCGGCGACGTGACCTATATCTGCGACCAGGGCTTCGCGGTCGAGATGGAGCCGGCCCTCGTCTGCGGCATCATGCTTTCCGGCCAGCCCGTGCGGACCGAGGTCGAGGGCTATGGCAGCTTCGTTCGCTTCCCCCATCAGGTCAATCTCATGGGCTTCGACCGCCCCATCCGCTACACGACGCCGCTGGAGCGCGGGCGCAACTTCCGCACCGCCGGCTTCGTGCTCCAGCCCGCCTTCTTCGAACGCTTCGCGGAAGATATCGACGACGACGGCGTCAGCGCATTGCGCGAGCTCACGACGGGCGGTTTCCGCACGGCGACCATCACCCATTCGCCGCGCATCGGCGAGATCGCGCGGCTCTGCCTCGAACATCCCTATGGCGGCCAGCTCGGCAGGCTGTTCCTCGAAAGCAACGCGCTCGCCTATGTCATCGAGGTGGCGCAGGCGCTGAAGGACGAGCGGCGCCTCGTCGCGCTTCTCGGCAGGCGCGAATACGATCGGGTGGTCCATGCCCGCGAAATCCTCGACGGCGACCTCGTCAACACACCGACCACGCTGGAGCTCGCCCGGCGCGTCGGCATCAACGTCACCACCCTGCAGGCCAATTTCAAGGCGGTCTTCGGCCGCACCATCTTCGCCCATGTGCGCGAGCAGCGGCTGATGATGGCGAAGATACTGCTGCAGGAATACCGGCTTTCGGTGGCCGAGGCCGGACGCCGCGTCGGCTTTTCCCGCCCCTCCGCCTTCAGCGCCGCCTATCGCAGGCATTACGGCCACCCGCCGCGCTCGGAACGCCGCCAGTCCACGGGAATGCGGCCGGGCTGACGGCGCCGCGAACTATTGCGTTTCGCGAATGTTTGCCTGCGTCGCGCGAAAGTCGAGTTATATCCTCAAGAATACCTGACCCGCTATTTGTGACGCTCATCATGACTCGGGGGCAAGGCATATGAACACCATCTCGCGCGCACGGCTGATCTCCACCACGGCGCTCGCGGCTCTTGGCATCGCGGTGGCGGCGGGCGAACCGGCCGCCGCCCAGGAGGCAGAGGAAACGACGACGCTCGAAGCGGTCGTCGTCACGGGCACCAAGCGCCCGCAGGACGACGCCTCCCTGCCCGTCGCAACGACGATCCTCGGCCCGGAAAACGTGAAACCCTCTTCGCTCGACCCGGTCGGCGACGTCGCCCGCCAGACGCCGGGCACGAATTTCATGGATTTCGGGCGCTTCGGCGAAAGCTACATGACCATGCGCGGTCTCTCGACGCTCGGCTCGGCGATGAACTCGCTCGACAGCGTGATCGGCCTTTCCGTCGACGGCGTCCCGACGACGCTCTCGGCGATCGGCGCCCCCTTCCTCGATGTCGAGCAGGTCGAGGTGCTGCGCGGCCCGCAGGGCACGACCTTCGGCCGCAACGCCTTCGCCGGCGCGATCAATGTGGTGAGCAAGCCCGCCGACGGGACGAAGGAAACCATCGTCAGCACCGAGATCGGTTCCGATGGCCATGCCTTCATCGAGGGCACGACGGGTGGCTGGCTGATCGACGACCTCGTTGCCGGCCGCGCGACGCTGCGTTTCCAGAAGTTCGATGGCGACATTCCGAACCCGATCACCGGCAAGGACGAGGGCAGCGCGAAGCTCGGCGCGGCGCGCGGCACGCTGCGCATCACGCCAGACGATTCGTTCACCATCGATATCACCGGCGGCTTTTCCAGGGACACCCGGCACAACTCCGCCTTCCTCCTGCTGGAATCGCCCGACTTCCCGATCAGCGGCGCCGACACCACGCCGGTCAACCGCCAGCAGATCGCGCACGGCTCGATCAAGGTCACCAAGGAATTCGAACCCTTCATCCTGACCGCGACGACGAGCTACCAGGACATCAAGCTGCACAATACCGGCGACTTCACCGACGCCTTCATCTTCTCCAACGCCACCGGCCTGCCGCCGTCCTTCTTCAACGATCCCAATGCGCAGAAGGTGGTCTTCGACGACCACGAGCGCATCTTCAACCAGGAAGTCCGCCTCAACTCGCATGAAGACGCGGCCGTGCAATGGGTCGTCGGCGCGAACTATTTCAAATCGGACTTCACGACCCATCGCGTGCAGGATGTCGGCAGCTACTCGCCGACGCTGAACGGCACCTTCGACAACGCCATCGACAGCGAGACGATCGCGGCCTTCGCCGACGCGGCGGTGCCGCTCGACGAACGTTTCACCCTTTCGGGTGGCCTGCGCCTTGCCCATGACAGGCAGACGCTCGACGCCAACTATGTCTCCAACGGCTTTCCCGGCACCATCCCGGCCTTCGCGCAGGACAACGCCTTCAGCGACACCTACCTGACCGGCCGCATGGCGCTCTCCTACAAATGGAACGACCGCGCCATGAGCTATGCCTCCGTGGCGCGCGGCTATTCCTCCGGCGGCTTCGAGAAGACGACTGCCTATGCCGGCTTCGGCCTGCCCTCGACCCCTTTCCTGCCGGCGACGTCATGGACCTACGAGATCGGCACCAAGGCCGAGTTGACCGATGCCATCCGCGTCAGCGGCGCGATCTTCTACAATGACGTGAAGGACGGCCAGCTCACGGGCTTCGATCCGGGCACCTTGCTGCCCTTCATGACGAACCAGGCCTTCCAGAGCTACGGCGTGGAAGCGAACGTGACCGCCACGGTGGCCGAAGGGCTGGATTTCACGGTGGGCGGCGCGCTCATCAATTCCCGTCTCGTCGACGTCACGCCGCAATCGGCGCTCGCGGGGGCGCTGGAGGGCAACAAGGTGCCGCAGGTGCCCGGCTTTTCCGCCAATCTCGGCGTCACCTACCGCACGGAGGCCGATGCGCTCGGCTTTGCCGGCGAATTCTTCGTCGGCGCCAACTACCAATATGTCGGCACCCGCTATTCGGACATCCAGAACAGCGCGAAGATGGCGGCCTACCACATCGTCAATGCGGAACTCGGCTGGGAGAAAGACAACCTGAAGGTCTACGCCTTCGGACGAAACCTGCTCGACGAGCGCCCGCTCTCCTACGCCTTCACCTACGCGCCGGGAACGACGGCCGCCTATATCGGCCGCGGCCGCGTCATCGGCCTGGGGGCGACGATCAAGTGGTAGGCATCGCCCCAGCATTCTCGTGCAGCCCGGTCTTGCCGGCCGGGCCGCATCTTTCCGTTCTTTTGCGGGGCCGCTGATGGGTGCGCGTTTCCAGCGGACGATGATGAAGGCTCTCGGAGCCACCGATCACGTCATGACGGTGGTTTCGGCCACGAACCTCACGCCCGGTTTCCGCCGCATCCGCTTTTCCGCCCCGACCATGATCGACGGGCGCGAGACGCCGACGGCAAGCTATGTCCGCCTCTGGGCGCCCGATCCCGACGACCCGGCCAAGGTGCACCAGCGCGGCTATACACTGGTCGACCCGGACCCGGCGCGCGGCGAGGTCAGCTTCGATTTCGTGCTGCACGAGCCGATGGGGCCGGCCTCCGCCTGGGCGGCGGCGGCAAGGCCCGGCGACACGATCAACGCGTCATACTACATGTTCCACAAGTTCGAGCCGCCGGAAAATCCGGAAGGCTACCTGCTGATGGGCGATCCCGCGGCCATTCCCGCCATCAACGGCATTCTCGCCGTGCTGCCGCCGGACGCCGCCGTCGTCGTCATCCTGCAGGCCCATCTGCCGGCCGACCGGGATATTCCCGTCACCTTCCATCCGGGCGCCGAGGTGATCTGGACCGGCGAAGGCACCGGCGCGCTCGCCGCCGCCGTGCCCGCCCGCGACTGGTCGAACTGGTATGCCTGGATTGCCGCGGAAAACGCCGCGATCAAGGATTTGCGCGCGAACCTCAACCGCGTGCACGGCTTCCCGCTCGCCGACATCAAGCACGCCGCCTACTGGATCCGCGGCAAGGCGATGCGCCTGCGCAAGGAAGCGGGCGAAGAGCCGGCGGCACCCGCTCCGCCACCGCCCGCCGCGCCCCCTCGGAAGGCCGCGCCGCGCTGGCGCTCGCAGCGCGGACAGGAACTGCTCGCATCGCTGCGCTGGAAGCTGCGCGCCGCCGGCGCCCTGCAGGCCGTCATCTCGCTGACGCAGCTCGCCCCCTTGGTGCTGCTCGCCGAACTCGGCCGCCGGCTGCTGGCGGGCGATGCCAATCGGGAAACACTGACGCCGCTGATCCTGTGGGCGCTCGGCCTTTTCGGCGGTGCCGCCCTGCTCTCGACCGTGCTGATGTTCTGGCTGCATGCCGTGGATGCCCGCTTCGGCCATGAGCTGCGCCGCTCGATCGTCGCCAAGCTCGCCCGCCTGCCGCTCGGCTGGTTCACCGACCGCAATGCCGCCAGCGTGCACCAGGCGGTGCAGGAGGATGCCGGGCGATTGCATTACATGGTCACCCATGCCGTGCCCGACGTCGTCGCCGGCATCGTCACGCCGCTCGCGGTCATCATCTATCTCTTCACCGTGGATGCGGCGCTCGCCGGCCTGCTCTTCCTGCCGCTCATCGCCTTCGTCGCCCTCTTCGCCCACATGATGCGTGGCGTCGCCGACAAGCTGGTGGAATATGCCGACTGGACCAGGCGCGCCAATGCCGCGGCCAGCGCCTTCATCGAGGCCTTGCCCGTCGTGCGCGTCTTCGGCGGCGACGGCAGGGCGTTGCGCGCGGTGCTGAACGGCCAGGCGGCCTTCCTCAACGGCTGGCAGCGCCCGATGGCCGGCCGCAAGGTCGCCTCGCAGCTTGCGATCCAGCCGCCGGCCTTCCTGCTGCTCATCACGGCGGCCGGCTGCTGGCGCATCCTCTCCGGCGCCATGGCGCCCGCCGACCTCCTGCCCTTCCTCTTCCTCGGCACCGCCTTCGGCACGCAGATCACCGCCGTCATGTACGGCTTCGTGCCGATGCGCGAGGCGAAGCAGGCGGCAAGCCGCATCGGCACGCTGCTGGAGGAGCCGGAGCTCGATCGCAGCCGCTCGCTGCGCGCCCTCTCGCCGGGTCCACTCGGCCTGCGCTTCCAGAATGTCAGCTTCGGCTACCGGCCGCGCAAGCCGGTGCTCGAAGGCATCGACCTCGTGCTCGCGCCCGGCACGCTGACGGCCCTGGTCGGCCCGAGCGGCGCGGGCAAGTCCACCCTTGCCGGCCTGCCGGGCCGTTTCCACGATGTGACGGGCGGCGCGATCCAACTGATCGCGGGCGAGACGGAAATCGACATTCGCGACATCAACCCGCAGGTTCTCCAGCGCACCGTCGGCTTCGTCTTCCAGGATGTGCGCCTGATCAGGGGAACGCTCCGGGAAAACATCGCGCTCGCCCGCCCCGAGGCGAGCCAGGGCGAAATCGAGGCGGCCGCCCGCGCCGCCCATATCCACGAGCGCATCGCGCAGGCGCCGAAAGGCTATGACAGCATTCTCGGCGAGGATATCCAGCTTTCCGGCGGCGAGGCGCAGCGCCTTTCCATCGCCCGCGCGCTGATCGCCGATCCGCCGATCCTCGTGCTCGACGAGGCCACCGCCTTCGCCGATCCGGAATCCGAGCATCTGGTGCAGCAGGCACTGGGCGCACTCATCGGCAGGCGCGCGGTCCTCGTCGTCGCGCACCGGCTGCACACCGTGGTGCATGCCGACCGCATCGTCGTCATGGATCGCGGCCGCATCATGCAGCAGGGCCGCCATCCAGCGCTGATCGCCGAGCCCGGCCTCTACCGCGACCTCTGGCAGGCCGGCGAAAGGAAAGCCTCGTGATCATCTCCGCCCTTCTGCCGCCGCAAGCCCGCCCGCGCCTCGTGCCCTTTGCCGTCCTCGTCGTCGTCGCGGCCGGATTGCGCGCGACATCCGCCCTCGCCCTCGTGCCGCTGCTCGGCGCGCTGTTCTCGCCGGTTCCGCAGGATGCGCTTGCCTGGCTCGGCCTGCTTGCCGCAAGCGTCGCGGCCGGCTGGGCGCTCGAGCGCTTTCTGGTGATCCGCGCCTTCGATCTCGGCTTTGCCATGATGACGTCGATGAACGCCCGTCTCGTCGATCATCTCCTCGCCGTGCCGATCGGCTGGTTCGGCGCCACGCAACGATCGCAGGCCAAACGCGCGCTCGCCGGCGCGGTGCCGGAGCTCTTCGCAAGCTCGGTCAACCTGGCGACGCAGGCCTCCATCGCCGCCACGCTGCCCTTCGCCATCGCCATCGGCCTTTTCTTCGTCGCCTGGCCGCTCGGCCTTGCGGCGCTTGCCTCGGCACCACTGTTGCTCGGCGCCCTCCTTCTCGGCGGGCGGCTGATGCGCCGCGCCGAGGCCGATTTCGCCGCCACCTCCAGCGAGGCCGCCGAGCGCACGGAGGAATTCGCCCGCGCCCAGATCGTGCTGCGCGCCGCCGGCCGCACCGGCATGGAGGGTACGCCACTCGGAGCAGCTATCGACGCCCAGAAATCCAGTGGACTGCGCGTCCTCTGGTTCGCCCTGCCCGGCATGCTACTCTTCTCGCTCGCCATGCAGGCGACGCTCATCGCCATGGTGGCCGTCCTGGCGTTCCTCTATATGGACGGCGCCGTCGATGCCGCCCGCACCGTGGCGCTGATCGTCGTGGTCCTCCGCTTTCTTGAGCCGCTGAATACCCTCTCGGAGCTCTTCCCCGCGCTCGAATCCACACATGCCGCCGCCGGGCGAACCCTCGCCGTGCTCGACGTTCCTGCCCAGCCGGTCCCCTCACAGGACAGCACGCCCGGCACCCCGGACATCGAATTCCGCGACGTGCATTTCAACATCGACGGCACGTCGATCCTCGACGGGGTTACCTTCACCGTCCCAGCCGGCAGGATGACCGCGCTGGTCGGCCCGTCCGGTTCCGGCAAGAGCACGATCCTCACGCTGATCGCCCGCCTGCACGACGTCTCCGCCGGAGAAATCCGCGTCGCAGGCCACGACGTGCGCGCCTATGCGCCCAATACCCTGATGGACCAGCTCTCCGTCGTCTTCCAGAATGTGCAGCTCTTCGAGGGCGGCATTGCCGAGAACATCCGTCTCGCCCGCCCCGAGGCCGATGAAGCGGCGCTGCGCGCGGCGGCAGCGGCAGCCTGCGTCGACGAGATCGTCGAGCGTCTTGGCGGCTGGGACGCGCCGGTCGGCGAAGGCGGCAACAACCTTTCCGGCGGCGAGCGCCAGCGCGTCAGCATCGCCCGCGCGCTGCTCAAGAACGCGCCGATCCTGCTGCTCGACGAGGCGACGAGCGGCCTCGACACGCTGAACGAGGTCGCCGTCGCCAACGCCCTCACCCGCTTCGGCCACCACACCGCCCTCGTCGTCGCACATCGCATCGAGACCATCGCGAAGGCCGACCACATCCTCTTCGTGGAACACGGCCGCATCGTCGAGGCAGGCAGCCGAGACGACCTCATCGCCGCCGGAGGCCGCTTCGCCACCTACTGGAACAGCCGCCGCCGGGCTAGAGACTGGGCGTTCGCATAAGCGGGGCAATCTCTTCCCCCGGAAAGTGCGGCTATCCCTGCACCAGCCTGCGGGCCGTCGCGAAGAAGGCCTGGATCGCCTTGCCGTTGCGGCGGTCCTTCAGGCAGATCAGCTTCTCGTGCATCGTCAGCGGCTGGCCTTCGAGCGCGATCTTGACCAGCCTCGGATCGTTGTCGAACTCGGCTTGCGAGACCATGCCGACCCCGACGCCGGCGGCGACGATGCGCCGGACGGCTTCGCGCCCCTCGGCCTCGATGGCGCAGCGAAGGGTGATGCCCTTCGCCTCGGCGAGCTTTTCCACCATCATCCGGGTACGAGATCCCTCTTCCCGCATGACCAGCGGCCATGCACTCAACGCCTGCAGTGACAGGCTCGCATTCCCCGCCAGCGGGTGGGATCGCGCGACGAAGAGCACGACGGGCGAAACATTGAGCGACAGGACCTCGAAGGGCCGCTCGTCGGCGAGCTCCCCGAGGACGCCGATATCCACGTCATAGGCGAGCAGGTCCTCGACGATGCTGCTGGAATTGCCGCCGACGATCCTGATCTGGATGCCGGGGAACCGCTCCCGGTAGACCGTGAGCACGTCCAGCACGTGATCCACCGAATCGGCGGCGATGCGCAGCACGCCCGCCCGCAGCGAGCGTTCCTCCTGCAACACGTCGAGGGCTTCGCCTTCCGCGTCGAACAGGCGGCGCGTCGCCGCCAGCAGCCGCGTGCCCGCCGGGGTCAGCGTGAGCTGCCGGCGTTTGCGCACGAAAAGCGGAACGTCGTATTCCTCCTCGAGCCAGCGCACCTGGTCGGAAATGGCAGGCTGGGTGAGGGAGAGGTCGCGCGCCGCCTGGGAAAAGCTCCCGGCAAGGGCGACATGGTGGAAAGCCCGAAGCTGGACATAGCGCATGGTGGATGAAGGCCTTTCGTGGAGGCCGCAGTATCGATTAATTCTTCATTGCTGTCGAGAATATCGATTTTATCTGCAAACCGAACGATGCGATAGCTTTCCTGTCGCAGGCAGACGGATCGGAGATAGCGATGAAGACCACGGCATCCACGCTGGTTCACACGGAGGGCGAGGCCAATACATCCGCCGCACGCGGGGCCTGGAATGCGCGCCTCGGGGACGGACGAACGCAGGACCTCGTCTCGCGCGACGCCGCCGCCTTCCTGCACCAGAGCCTTTCGAGCCCCTGCCTCAGCGCCATCGCGAAGGCGGAAGGCATCTGGATCGAGGACACCGCCGGCCGGCGCTACATGGATTTCCACGGCAACAGCGTGCACCATATCGGCTACGGCCATCCGCGGCTGAGGCAGGCGATCAAGGAGCAGATCGACACGCTCGGCTTCGCACCGCGCCGCTTCACCTGCGAGCCGGCGGTCGAGCTGGCGGAAACGCTCGGCCGGCTGGCGCCCGGCGATCTCGGCAAGGTGCTGTTCACGACGGGCGGCTCCGACGCGATCGAGGTCGCGCTGCGGCTCGCCCGCGCCGCGACTGGCCGCTTCAAGACCCTTTCCTTCTGGGATGCCTTCCACGGCGCGGGCTTCGGCGCGTCGAGCGTCGGCGGCGAGGCGACCTTCCGCTCGGGCATTGCCGGGCCACTCCTGCCGGGGGCCGAGCATGTCGCCCCCTGGACAAGCCGGCGCTGCGCCTACGGCCAGGACGATCTCGAACGCTCCGCCAAGGCCTGCGCCAGCATGATTTCCTACGTACTTGGCCGCGAGGGCGATTTCGCCGCGCTGGTCGCCGAGCCGATGCGCGCGACGCCCAATCCGCCGGCCCCAGGCTTCTGGAAGGCGGTGCGCGAGGCCTGCGACCGGCACGGGACCTTGCTGATCTTCGATGAGATTCCGACCGGCCTCGGCAAGACCGGCCGTTTCTTCGCCTGCGAGCATGACGAGGTCGTTCCCGACATCCTTGTGCTCGGCAAGGCGCTCGGCGGCGGCGTGCTGCCGATTGCCGGCATCGTCGCCCGGCGGGACCTCGACGTGGCGGGCGATTATGCCATCGGCCACTACACCCACGAGAAAAACCCGGTGACGACCCGCGCGGCACTGACGACGATCTCCATCATCCGCGAGGAAGGGCTTGCCGAGCGGGCCGCCGAACTCGGCGCCTATGCGATGGAGCGGCTTCTCACCTTCGCGGAGCGCTGCCCCGCCATCGGCGACGTGCGCGGGCGCGGCCTGCTCTTCGGCGTCGAGCTCGTATCCGACCGCGCGGATTTCACGCCGGACAACGGGCTAGCCGAACGGGCCTATTATCGCTGCCTGGAGGCGGGGCTGAGCCTGAAGATCAGCCAGGGCAACGTCATGACGCTCTCCCCGCCCATGGTGATCGCGCGCGAGGACCTCGACCGGGCGCTGACCATCGTCGAAGCGGCGATCCTGGCAGGATGAGGAGGACGGAATGCAGCGAAGCACGGGAGAATACCCCATGAAAGCCGTCCGCACGGACCGGGAGCTCGAATGCCCCGACATCGACGCCGGCCTGCGGGCGCGCGGCGTCGACCTCGTCACCCTGCCGGCCGACATTCCGCAGGAGGAGCTGATGCGGGAGGTGGCGGAGGCCGATCTCCTCCTGATGTGCTATACGCCGATCACCGCGCCCGTCATCGCCACGGCGCGGCGGCTGAAGGGCATCGTCAAATATGGCGTCGGCATCGACGCCATCGACATACCGGCGGCCATGGCGCGGGGCATTCCCGTCGTCAACGTGCCGGATTATGCGCAGGAGACCGTGGCCGAGGCGGCCTTCGCCCTGATGATCGCCCTTGCCAGGCGCCTGCCCGAGATCGGCCGGGCGATGGAGCACGACAGCTGGCTCTGGCCGGAACCCCGCTGGCTCGGCCGCGATATCGCCGGCGCGACGGTGGGGCTGGTCGGCATGGGCAAGATCGGCCGCAGCATGGCGCGCATGGCATCTGCCGGCTTCCGGGCGCGGGTCCTCGGCTTCGATCCGCATGTCGAGGCGTCCGTCATGGCCGGCCATGGGGTGGAAAAAGCGGACGACCTGCATGCCATGCTGCGGCAATGCGATTTCGTCTCGCTGCACACCGCGCTCAGCCCTTCGACGCGCCATCTGATCGACCGCACGGCGCTTGCCTGCATGAAGCCGTCGGCAGTGCTGGTCAACGTCTCGCGCGGGGCGCTGGTCGACGAGGCGGCGCTGGTAGAAGCCGTGCTGGCCGGCCGCCTCGGCGGCGTCGGGCTGGACGTCTACGAGGAGGAGCCGCTGGCAAAGACGGGGCATATGCTGAGCCCGCTCTTCGGTCGCCCGGACGCCATCCTCCTCCCGCATCTGGCATTCTTCACCGCCGAGGCGATGCAGCGCCTCACCGACGATACGCTGGCGCGATGCTTCGAGATCCTGGACGGAAAGTCCGTCGAGATCCGCTCGCACGATCCGCGCCTGCGGGCGCAGGAGTGCAATGTCCGGTTCGCCTGAAGGGAAGGCGGGGCAGGCCGCGCCGCGCCCGAAGCCTATGCCTTGACCCGCAGGCCCTTCGGGTCGTAGGCGGCCGCCAGATGAGCGGTGACGGCGAAGCGCTCGCCGGCAAGCTCGACCTCGAACCGGCCCCCCTCCAGGAACGCCCTGTCCACGCCGCCGGAATGCTCGATGAGGGCGAGCGCGACCGAGCGGCCGAGCGTATGCCCATAGGCCGCTGAGCGGACCTCGCCGACGGGCTTGCCGTCGCGCAGGATCAGCTCGCCGCCCCATAGCATGGGCCCGGCATCGTCCACCGTGAACTGCACGATGCGGCGCGAGGGCGTTCCCCTCGCCTTCGCGGCGGCGACGGCATCGCGGCCGATGAAGCCGCCGGGCTTGTCCAGCGCGACCGCGAAGGCAAGGCCGGCCTGATAGGGATCGATATCCGGCGTCAGCTCGCGGCTCCACGCCCGGTAGCCTTTCTCCAGGCGCAGCGCCTCCAGCGCATAGTAGCCGCAATCGACGAGCCCGAGGTCCCTGCCGGCTTCCTGCAGCGCCTCGTAGACGCCGACCGCGAATTCCGTCGGCACGATCAGCTCCCAGCCGAGCTCGCCGACATAGGTCATGCGGTTGGCATAGGCCGTGGCATAGCCGATATCGATCTCGCGGATGGTGGCGAAGGGAAAACCCTCATCGGAAAGGTCGGCGGAGGTGAGCCGGCCGAGGATGTCGCGCGACTTCGGCCCCATCAGCGCCAGCACCGCATAGGCCGAGGTGACGTCGGTGAGCGTGACATGGGCATCGGCCGGGATGTTCCGGCGGATCCAGTCGGCATCGTGCACCGCCTGCGCCGAGCCGGTGACGATGAGGAAGCGGTCGGCGGCAAGGCGCATGACCGTCAGGTCGCTCTCATAGCCGCCGCGCTCGTTCAGCATGCCTGTATAGATGGAGCGGCCGATCTCGACATCGATCTCGGCGGCGCAGATGCGGTTGAGCGCCGTCGCGGCGTCGCGGCCCTGCACGATCAGCTTGGCGAAGGAGGTCTGGTTGAAGAGGCCGGCGGCCTCGCGTGTCGCCTTCATCTCGCGCCGCACCGCCGCGTGCCAGTTCTGCCTGCCGAAGGCATAGTCCGTTACCGGCGCCTCGCCGTCGGCGGCAAACCAGTTGGCGCGCTCCCAGCCCATCTTCGAGCCGAAGCAGGCGCCCCTGGCGGCCAGCCGGTCATAGAGCGGCGAGCGGCGGAAGGGCCGCGCGGTGTCCAGCTCGCGGTTCGGCCAGGGCATGGCATAGTGCAGGCCGAGCGTTTCCTTGACACGGTCGTGCAGCCAGCGCGGATTGTTGTTGAAGCTCGCAAAGCGGCGGATGTCCACCGGCCAGAGGTCCATGGTCGGCGCGCCGTTGACGATCCATTCCGCCAGCGCCCGCCCTGCCCCGCCGGCGCTCGCGATGCCCATGGAATTGAAGCCGGCGCCGACATAGAAGTTCTTCAGCTCCGGCGCCTCGCCGAGGATGAAATTGTTGTCCGGCGTGAAGCTTTCCGGGCCGTTGTAGAACTTCCTGACCTCCGAGGTCGCAAGCTGCGGCACGCGCTGCAAGGCGCTCTGCATGAGGATCTCGAACTGGTCCCAGTCGTCCGGCAGGAGCGCGAATTCGAAATCGTCGGGAATGCCCGCCATGCCCCAGGGCTTGGCCTCCGGCTCGAAGCCGCCCATGACGAGACCGCCGACCTCCTCCTTGAAATAGATGTAGCCGTCGGGATCGCGCATCACCGGAAGATCCGGATGCACGCCCTCGATGCGGCCGGTGACGATGTACATGTGTTCGGCCGAATGGAGCGGCACCGGGACGCCGCACATCAGCCCCACCTTGCGCGCCCATTGCCCGGCGCAGTTGACGACGACCTCGGCGGCGATCGCCCCGCGATCCGTCTCGACACCCGTGACGGCGCCGTTCGCGGTGGAGATGCCGGTGACGCGCACCCGCTCGACGATGCGGGCGCCGCGGCTGCGTGCGCCCTTGGCGAGCGACTGCGTGAGGTCCGTCGGATTGGCCTTGCCGTCGCCGGGCAGCCAGACGGCGCCGGCAAGATCGTCGATCGCCATGACCGGCCAGAGGTCCTGCGCCTCCTTCGGCGAGATAACCTCGATCTCTACGCCCTGCGCGCGGGCGGAGGCGGCGGTGCGCTTCAGCACGGTCATCCGGTCGGTGCTGCGGGCGACGGAAAGCGAGCCGCAGTTCTTCCAGCCGGTGGCAAGCCCCGTCTCCGCCTCCAGCTCGCTGTAGAGTTGCGTGGAGTATCTGATGAGGCTCGTCATGTTGGCGTGGCTGCGCAACTGGCCGACGAGGCCGGCGGCGTGCCAGGTGGTGCCGCCGCTGAGCTGACCCTGCTCCAGGAGGACGACGTCCCGCCAGCCGAGCTTCGTCAGGTGATAGGCCACCGAGCAGCCGATGATGCCGCCGCCGATGATGACGACCTGCGCCTGTGTTGGAAATTCCTGCGCCATGAAACGACCTCCCGAAGCCATGGAAGGCCGCACGGTACCAAAACGCCGCCAAAGAACAAGACAGAAAGTTACAAAATATTACATTTAGTCACATGGCGACGATCAGGACCGGCCCTCTCCGCTCCAGCGCCTCGGCGATGGCCTCCGGCGGGCGGCGGTCGACTATCACGCCGGCCGCCGCCTCGAAGCGCGGAATGCGCAGCGGCGTCAACCGGCCGAATTTCGAGCTGTCGAGCACGAAATAGGCCCGGTTCGCCGTTTCGGCCATGCGCGAGCGCTGTTCCGCGCCGCTGCGGGTAAAGTCCGTCACCTCGCCGTCCGGCGACAGGCCACCGCCGCCGAGGAAGGCGACGTCGACCCGGAAATGCGCGATCGCCTCCAGCGCGTCGATGCCGACCGAGGCCTCCTCGTCCGGGTCGATCTCGCCGCCGAGCATGTGCACCCGCACCTGCGGCTGCCGGCACATCAGAAGCGCGACGGAGAGCGAAGTGGTGCAGATCGTGAGGTTTTTCCGCTCGGAAAGGGCCTGCGCCACCGCGAGCGTCGTCGTGCCGGAATCGAGGAAGACGACCATGCCGTCGCGCACCAGGCCGGCGGCGGCGCGGCCTATCGCCGCCTTGGCGTCGGCATTCTCCTCGCGCCGCTCGGTGAAGGCCGCCTCGGTCGCCTCGAACAGCGTCGCCCCACCATGCACGAGGTCGAGCTGGCCGCGCTCGGCGAGAAGCTTCAGGTCGCGGCGGATCGTCTGCCGCGACACGTCGAAGAAAGCGGCAAGCTCGGTGATGCTCACCGTGCCGTCCGCCGCAAGGCGGCGCAGGATTTCGCCATGGCGGCGGGGCGCGAGGGCGCGGGTGTTCTGGGAACCGGACATGGCGATATCTGCGATCATTTTTGTCGCTTTGACAAGCCGGGCGCGACATTTGCCGCCCAAGCCCGCCCGTTTGGGCGATGGACGGTGTCATCCTAGGCAATCCTACCGAAACATACGACTAAAATGTCTTTTTATGTTGCATTATGTAATTATTCTTCCCATTCTGTTGTCATGGTTTTCCACGACCGGGAGGGGACAATGCAACAGGCACGCATGGACGGCAGCCGTTTCATCTTCTGCCTCATCGACGGCTTCGCGCTGCATGCCTTCTCCGCGGCGCTCGACGCCCTGCGCATCGCCAACGAGGTCGCCGGCCGCCCGGTCTACGAATGGCAGGTCGTGACGGCGCATGGCCGGCCGGCGGGTTCCGCCTGCGGCATGCGCGTCGCCGCCGACCATTCCCTTGCCGAGGCGCGCGAATGGCTCTGCCGGCCGGGGATGGCGCCGCGCTTCGCCGTCGTGTGCGGCGGCAGCGCGATCCCCGCGTCCGACCGGCCGCTGGAGGCGTGGCTGCGGCTTTGCCGGCGCAGCCGGATCCCGCTGGCCGGCCTTGCCGGCGGGCTCTA
Source organism: Shinella sp. R2-11 (assembly GCF_055330205.1). NCBI lineage: Bacteria > Pseudomonadati > Pseudomonadota > Alphaproteobacteria > Hyphomicrobiales > Rhizobiaceae > Shinella > Shinella sp. R2-11. Next base: position 486,695 of record NZ_JBVAPC010000003.1, read on the forward strand.
TCCGCTCGCCCGCGCCGGGCTTCTCGACGGGCGGCGCTGCGCCGTGCACTGGGCGCATTTCCCGGATTTCTCCGAGCGCTTCCCTGCCGCGAAGGCCCGCCAGACGACATTCGAGATCGACGCCGATCTCCATACCTGCGCGGGCGGCAATGCGTCCTTCGACATGTTTCTTGAGGTCATCGAGCGGGACCTCGGCAAGGATGTCGCCAACCGCATCTGCGAGATGGCACTCTGCGGGCAATTGCGGGAAGCCGGCGAACGCCAGCGCCTGCCGCTGCAGGCCCGCCTCGGCATCGACAATGCCCTCCTGATCCGCATCATCCAGCAGATGGAGGCCAACCTTTCCGAACCGCTGCGGCTCGCCGACATGCCGCCGGCAAGCGGGCTTTCGCGCCGCCAGATGGAGCGCCTCTTCCGCCGCGAGATGGGCCGCACCCCGGCGCGCTACTATCTCGACCTGCGGCTGGAGCGGGCGCATCTGCTGCTCGCCACCTCTTCGCTGCCCGTCATCGAGATCGCCATGGCCTGCGGCTTTTCCACCGCCTCCCACTTCTCCCGCACCTATCGCGAGCGTTACGGCTGCACGCCGCAGGGAACGCGCCTTGCCGAAGCCGAGCGGCGGTCCCTTTCCGAGAGCCGCCGCGACGACGAGCGGCACGTCGCCTGAGACAAGCCCCAAAGGAAAGGCCCCTCTTCCGCGATGGAGAGGGGCCTTCTTCATGCATCCTTCGACGCTTTCGTCAGCGCCATGCCTGGGTCCGCGCAAGCAGGCCGCGAGAGATCAGCGCGTGGATGAGCTTGGCGGCGACATTGGTGTAGAAGATCATCATGCCCATGGCGGCCGCCGGGGCGATATCGCCGGCATCGTCCATGTTGAGCACGGCGACCGAGGCGAGCTTGGTGTTGGTGGAATACAGGAAGACCACCGCCGAGACCGTCGTCATCGCATTGACGAAGAGATAGATCGCGATGTTGAGGATCGCCGGCAGGCAGACCGGCACCGTAACCCGGAAGAACAGCCGGTGGAAAGGCTGCTTCAGCGAGGCGGCGACGGATTCGAATTCCGGGTCCATCTGCTTGAGGGCCGTCAGCGCCGTCAGGTGCGCGACGGTATAGAAGTGCGTCACCGTGGAGACGACGAGGATCGCCATCGTGCCGTAGATGGGATGGAGCGGATTGGCCGGATTGTTGAAGAAGAAGATATAGGCAAGACCGAGCACCATGCCCGGCACCGCCATGGGCATCATCGCCAGGAAATGGAAGAGGCCGCGGCCGACGCGGAAGCCGTCCGCCTTCTCCACCATATAGGCACCGGCGAAGACGACGAGCGAGCCGAACAGCGCCGTCAGCAAAGCCAGCTTGATCGAGTTGCCATAGGCTTCCCAGCCGCCGCCGTCCATCAGGTCGAAGGCGAAGTTCTTCGTCGTCAGCGTCAGGTCGTAGGGCCAGAATTTCACGAGGGCGGCGATCTGGCACATGGCGATCATGCCGAGGATGAAGAGGCCGACGAGGCAGGCGAAGGCAAAGCAGATCGCGTCCGTGCGGGCATTCGGCTTCGGCGCATAGGGCACGGCGCGGGCCGACAGCAGCGCCACCTGCCTTTTCTGCATGCGCCGGTCGACGGCGAAGGCGAGGATGGCCGGCACGAGGAGGATGACGGAGACGACCGCGCCCATCTCGAAATTCTGCTGGCCGATCACCTGCTTGTAGATATCGACGGCGAGCATGCCATATTGTCCGCCGATCACCTTGGGCAGGCCGAAATCGGTGATGACCAGCGTGAAGACGACGAAGGCGGCCGAGACGAGGCCGAAGCGCGCGCCCGGCACCGTGACGGTGGTGAAGGTGCGCCACTTGCTGGCCTTCAGCGAGGCGGCGGCCTCGTAGTGGCGCGCATCGGCCACGGAAAGCGCCGTCAGGATGATCAGGAAGGCATGCGGCAGGGTGAAGAAGACCGAGCCGATGACGATGCCGATCGGACCGTAGATGGAATAGCCCATCAGCCAGTCCTTGAAGACGCCCTGGTTGCCGAAGAGATAGACGAGCGCGATGCCGGGCAGCAGCGAGGGCACGAGGATCGGGATCGTCAGGACGCCGCGGAAGAGCCCCTTCAGCGGCATGCAGCTCCGCGTCAGCCCGTAGGCGAGCGCGAAGGCGATGGCGACGGTGAAGACCGTGCTGATGGCCGCCATCAGCACGGAATTGTAGATCGACTGGGCGAGCGCCGGCGTCGAGAAATAGGCCGCGAAGTTATCGAGGCCGAGGCTGCGCGCCGGGCGCAGCACGATGCGGCGGAAGGTGCCGGAATCGTAGTCGCGCCATTCGGTGCCCTTTTCCAGCGTCGAGCCGACGAGGAAGGCCGCATCGGCGGTCGTGCCGCGGATGCGGTAGTGCACGGGGCTGCGGAACTTGAATTCGGGGAAGAACTTCGTCGCCGCCAGCCGCCCGTCGGAATTGCTGGAAAGCTCGCTTTCCGGCACCGCGCCGAGCGTCTCGTTCAACTGCGCGGCGCTGACGACCGGCCCCCAGTTGGCGCCCGTCTCGTCGCTGACCTGGAACTCGAAGGCCGCAAGGTCGAAGCGATAGGTCGACAGCGACTTCGACAGCATGACGAAAAGCGGCGCGCCGAGCGCGACGATCAGGTAGAGGCCGATGACGGCCATGAAGCCGAGCTTGATGCGGTCGTCGCGGGAGGATTGCTGCCGCAGCCGCTTGCCGGCGAGCGGCAGATGGGGCGTTTCGAGGGCGAGGCTCATCGTCATGCGCTCCTCGGATAGAGCAGCAGGCGCTCGCGCGGGATCTCCACCTGGATGACGCCGCCCGTCTCGATGCTGAGGCGCCGCACGGCATTGACCGAGAAGTCGGCGACGAGCGTGCGCTCGCCGAGCCGCGGCGCGGTCAGCCGCGTGCGCCAGAACATGCCGAGGAATTCCATTTCCCGGACCTCGGCGTCGATCAGGTTCTGCGGCGTCGAGGGCCGGTCGACGGCGTTGACCGCATGCGCGTCGGCGCCGTGCGGGATGATGTCGACGGGGCGCACGACGGCGGTCGCGGTCGCGCCGGCGGCGAAATCGCCCGTCGGGCAGCGGAAGGCGGAATGGCCGATCTCGACCTCGCCATCCGCGGCGACCTTCGCCGGGAACTGGTTGGTCTCGCCGATGAAGTCGGCGACGAAGAGGGTTTCGGGATGGCGATAGATCTCGGTGGGCGAGCCGACCTGCTCGATGACGCCGTGGTTCATCACCACGATGCGGTCGGCCATGGCGAGCGCCTCCTCCTGGTCGTGCGTCACCATGATCGTAGTGACGCCGAGCTTGCGCTGCAGCGCCTTGATCTCATGGCGAAGATGCACGCGCACCTTGGCGTCGAGCGCCGAAAGCGGCTCGTCGAGCAGGAGAAGGCCCGGCGAGATGGCGATGGCGCGGGCAAGCGCGATGCGCTGCTGCTGGCCGCCGGAAAGCTGGGCGGGGTACTTCTTGCCATGCGCGGACAGGCCGACCGTTTCCAGAAGCTCGGCGACCCGCGCGGCGACCTCCGCCTTGGGCCGGCCGGTGTTCTCCAAGCCGAAGGCGATGTTCTGCTCGATGGTGAGGTTCGGGAAGAGCGCGTAGGACTGGAAGACGATGCCGTAGTCGCGGCTGGAGGCCGGCAGGGTGGAGATGTCGCGGCCGCCCTGGAGGATGATGCCCCTGGTCTGGAGGTCGAGGCCGGCGATGGCCCTGAGCAGGGTCGTCTTGCCGCAGCCGGAGGGACCGAGGAAACAGATGAACTCGCCCTTCGCGATGCTCAGCGAGATGTCGCGCAGCGCGACGAAATCGCCATAAGCCTTCCACAGATCCGTTATCTCCAGATAAGGGGCCGGCTGGTCCGCCGCGCGTTCGGCAGCCCGGGACGGGCTGGTGGGCGTCGGTTCGATCGACAGGGCATGTCTCATCGGCAAGCTCCGCTGGCTTCAAGGATTTGAGGAGAACGGGATGGGCGGAGCGCGACGGCGCTCCGCCCGGCCGAGCGGTGTCAGCTCTTCGGCTCCGACTTGGCGTCGTAGCGCTTCTGCCATTCCTTCAGGATCGCGTTGCGATTGTTGGCGGCCCATTCGAAGTCGTTGTCGATCATCTTGGAGGAGATATCCGCCGGCAGGTGCTCGACCTGCTTTGCGACGCCCGGATAGGCGACCACGGCATAGCCGACATTGTACATCTCGTTGGCTTCCTTCGTGATCGACCAGTCGACCAGCGTCTTGGCGGCTTCGAGGTTCGGCGTGCCGGCGATGATGGCCGTCGCCTCGGCTTCCCAGCCCGAGCCCTCCGAGGGGAAGATGATGTCGATGGGCGCGCCGGCGCTCTTGGCCTTGGCGCCGGGGAATTCGAAGGAGACGCCGATCACCGCCTCGCCGGCGCCCGCCATCTTGCAGGGCTTGGAGCCGGAATGGGTGTAGGCGGAGATGTTCTCGTGCAGCTTGTCCATGAAGCTCCACGCCTTCTCCTCACCCCACATCTGCATCCAGCCGGAAACGTCGAGGAAACCGGTGCCCGAGGAAGCCGGGTTCGGCATCACGATATGGCCCTTATATTCCGGCTTGGTGAGGTCTTCCCAGCTCGTCGGCGGCGTCAGGCCGAGCTTCTCGCCTTCTACCGTATTGTAGCAGAGCGCGGCGACATAGGCGTCCATGCCGACCCAGCTCGGCGGGGTGTCCTTGTCGACGAATTTCTTGTCGAGCGCCTCGACGTCCTTCGGCTGGTAGGGCTCCAGCATGCCCTCGGTCTTGAGGAGGAGCAGCGAGGTGGCGGCCACGCCCCAGACGACGTCGGCCTGCGGGTTATCCTTCTCGGCGAGCAGCTTGGCCGTCATGACGCCGGTGGAATCGCGCACCCAGTTGATCTTGATGTCGGGATTGGCCTTCTCGAAGGTCTCCTTGTAGCGGTCGAGGTCGACGGCCTCAACGGCGGTATAGACCGTCAGCGCGGTCTCGGCGGATGCAATGGTCGGAAGCACGGCGGACATGGCGCCGGCAAGCATAAAAAGCATGCGTCTGTTCATGATTGAAATCCTCTCTGGAGACCTGGAAAAAACCCGGGAAGCGCGGCGGGCGATCTGTCGTCACCCTTGGTTACGGTCGGCTTCACGAGGCATTCTGGCAGGGGTTTTCAGTAAGTAAAATTTATTATTCTTATCGTTCGGAAAATAAAAACGATGGAAAAGACCCTGTCGAAGACCATAAAAAAGGGAGCCGCGCGAAGCGGCTCCCAGCAAAAGGTGATCCCGCAGGGGCTGGCCCGGATCACCACGGCAGGGAGAAGGTCTTCACGTTCGTGAAGCTCTTCATCGCCTCGATGACGCCTTCCTTGTAGCCGTTGCCCGAATCCTTGATGCCGCCGAAGGGGCTCATCTCGATGCGGTAGCCCGGCACTTCCCAGATGTTCACCGTCCCGACCTTCAGGCCCGCGATGTATTTCTGCATGCGGCGGAAATCGTTGGTGCAGACGCCGGAGGAAAGGCCGAAGGCGGTGGAATTGGAAAGCGCGATCAGCGCGTCGTCGTCGTCGGGCGCGCGCACGATCGGGATGATCGGCGCGAAGGTCTCTTCCATGACCAGCTCGCTTGCATGGGAAACCCGGTCGACGACGATCGGCGGCAGCAGCGCGCCCCTGCGGCCGGGATCGTAGAGCACCTCGGCCCCCTCCTCCGCCGCCTTGTGCACGCGGCGCTCGAAGACCTCCGCCGCCCTGGCGTGGACGACCGTGCCTAGGTCCGTCGTGCGGTCCATGGGGTCGCCGAACCGCAGCTTCTTCGCCCGCTCCAGCACCAGCGGCACGAAGCGGTCGGCGACGCGTTCCTGGCAGAGGATGCGCTTGACGGCCGTGCAGCGCTGGCCGGAATTCTTCGTCGCGCCCGCCACCGCCAGGTCCGCCGCCCGGGCGAGATCGTCGTCCGAAAGATCGTTGAGGATGATCAGCGGGTCGTTGCCGCCGAGTTCCAGCACCTGGCGCTTGTATTGGGCATGGGCGGCGATCAGCTTTCCGACCGGCACGGAGCCGGTGAAGGTGATGAGATCGAAATCCGGATTGGTGATCATCTCCATGCCGATGTCCCCGGGCCAGCCGGTGACGACGGAGAGCATTTCCGGCGGCAGGCCGGCCTCGTAGAGGATGTCGGCGAAGACGAGCGCCGTCATCGGCGTCAGCTCCGTCGGCTTCAGCACGACGCAATTGTTCGTCGCGACCGCCGGGGCGACCTTGTGCGCCACCATGTTGAGCGGGTGGTTGAAGGGCGTGATCGCCGAGATGGCGGTCAGCGGCTCGCGGGTGGTGAAGATCTTGCGCGCCTTGCCGTGCGGAGTGAGGTCGCAGGAGAAGATCTCCCCGTCGTCATGGATGCACATCTGGCCCGAGAGCGTCAGCACGTCGAAGGCACGGCCCACTTCGTAGAGCGAGTCCTGCTTGGAGATGCCGAGCTCCAGCGTGATGAGGTCGGAGACCTCCTCCTTGCGGGCGACCAGAAGCTCGGCCGCCTTGAGGAGGATGCGCTGGCGCTCGTAGCGCGTCAGCTTCGGCTGGTAGGCCGCGGCGATCTCGAAGGCCTTTCTTGCATGCTCGGCATGGCCCGCCGGAACGGTGCCGATGACGGCGTCGTTCCAGGGATAGTGCACCTCGATCCGCCCTTCGGTATCGACCGCCTTGCCGGCGATCCGCATGGGCTCGTGGCGGATCGCGAACGTCGTTTCCACTTTCGTCATGACTTTCTCCTCGGAGCGCGTCCGCTTCTCCTCTTGCGGCAACGCTCTATGTCCTTGGATCCGGAGCGGCTGCGGCCGGACGGTTCCGCCCGGCCGCAGGATGCCCTAGTGCGCCGGCTGGGCGGCCGCGACGAGCGCGTAGTAGAAGGCGTCGAAATTGCGCAGCGTGCCGGCCGAAGAGAGTTCCGGCAGGACGCGGTTGGCGATGAAGGGCACCGCCTGCTCGGTGAGGCCGCCATGCGAGCGCAGCGGCTCGTTCAGCGCGGCAAGGTCGTGCCGGTGCTCGCTGGTGCCGAGCGTCTTGTTCTGCGAGGAAACGAGGACGATATCGCCGATACGGTCGTCCGGCAGTTCGAAGCGGATGCAGGCTTCCGGGCGCGAGAGCACGACGTCGATGCCCTCCACCGCCTTCAGCCTCTCGATGATCTCCTCCTTGTCCGCCATCTCGGGCAGATAGGCCGTGGCGAAGGAGCCGAGCGCGCCGTGATGGACGACATAGGGGTCGGTGATCGGCAGGATGACGCGGGCGGCGTCCTTGCCGAGCCATTCGTCCAGCAGGTCCTGCACATAGATGACGTCCGGCGAGCCGTCCGCCTTGTGCTTCGGCTTCATGCCGTGGTCGGCGGTGACGATGATCGCCGCGCCGAGGGCGTCGAGCTCGGTCAGGTACTTGTCGAACATCTCGTAGAAGGAATTGGCCTCCGGCACGCCCGGCGCATATTTGTGCTGCACGTAGTCCGTCGTCGTCAGGTACATCACGTCGGGGCGGAATTCCTTGAGGAGCTTGACGCCGGCGGCGAATACGAATTCGGAGAGGTCGGCCGAATAGACTTCCGGCACCGGCCGGCCGAGCCAGGCCGATGCATTCTCGATGCCGTGCTCCGCCTTGGTCGACTTGTCGGACTTTTCCGAGGAGAAGCAGATCGCGCGGCCGTCGTCGAATTTCAGGCCATGGCCGAGAAGGGCGCGCAGCTTGTCCTTTGCCGTCACGACCGCCACCTTGGCGCCGGCATCGTAGAAGGCCTTGAAGATGGTCGGCGCGCGCAGGAAGCGCGGGTCGTTCATCATCACTTCCTTGCCGGTGGCGGGCTCGTAGAGATAGTTGCCGCAGATGCCGTGGATCGCCGGCGGGCGGCCGGTGGCGATGGACAGGTTGTTCGGGTTGGTGAAGCTCGGGATGACGCTGAGCGCGGTGCGCTCCGTGCCGGTCTTGCGGATGCGCTCCAGCGTCGGCATCAGGCCGGCCTTGATGGCCTCGTCGAGATAGGCCGGCTCGCAGCCGTCGAGGCAGATGGCGATGGCCGGGACATTCGGCCAGGGATAGGTGCGGCGATTGGCGGTGACGGTGATCTTGGACATCTGGTTCATCGAGGGTTCCATTCTCTTTCAGGCCGCGAGACGGCTGCGTTCTTCAAGGGCGATGGCCGGCGGAGCGGCGCTGTCGACACCCATTTCGGCCAGCGAGGAGCGGGCGGCCTCCACCACGCGGCGCATGACATGCTCGTCCATGCGGCCGATGCAGCCGACGCGGAAGCTGTCCACCACCGTCAGCTTGCCGGGATAGATGATGAAGCCCTTGTCCTTCATGAGGTCGTAGAAGTGATCGAAGGCGAAGGCCGGATGGGCCGGGCTGAAGAAGGTGACGATGATCGGCGAGAGCCACCGGTCGGCGAGCAGCGTCTCGAAACCGAGCTCGCGCATGCCGGCCACCATGACATCGCGGTTGTGGGCATAGCGTGCGCCGCGGGCGGCGACTCCCCCTTCCCTGCGATGCATGCGCAGCGCCTCCAGGAAGGCGGCGACGACATGGGTCGGCGGCGTGAAGCGCCACTGGCCGGTCTTGTTCATGTGTTCCCACTGGGCATGGACATCGAGGCTGAGCGAATGACTGCGGCCCTTGGCGGCCTCCAGCTCGCTCTTGCGGGCGATGATGAAACCGAAGCCGGGCACGCCTTCGATGCACTTGTTGGCGGAGGAGACGATCGTCTCATAGCGGAAATCGTTGACGCCGGCCGGTACCGCGCCGAAGGCGCTCATGGAATCGACCAGCAGCTTGCGGCCATGCGCATAGACGGTCTCGGAGATCTCCTTCAACGGGTTGAGGATGCCCGAACTGGTCTCGCAATGAACGACGACGACATGGCTGATCGCCGGATCGGCTTCCAGCGCGGCGGCGACCTCGCTGCCGCGCGGCGGCATGTAGTCGCCCTTGTCGATCACCACATGGTCGCGGCCGAGATAGGAAAGCGTCTGGGCGATGCGCTTGCCATAGGCACCGTTGCTCAGCACCAGCACCTTGCCGTCCTTCGGCACGAAGCTGCCGAGCATGGCCTCCACCGAGAAGGAGCCGCTGCCCTGCATGGGCACGCAGTCGAATTCGCCCGCCGTGTCGCCGGCGATATCGAGCAGCTCGCGGCGCAGCTCCGCCGTCATGGCGCGGAAGTCGCCGTCCCAGGAACCCCAGTCCCTGAGCATGGCCTCCTTGACCGAATAGGCCGTCGTCAGCGGGCCGGGCGTCAGAAGATAGGGCTCGCCGAGTCGCGGCGTCTCAAGGGGGGCGCTGGCCCTGTCGGAAGCGGTGGTTGGCATGGTCCGTCCTCACGTTTGGCATATCCGGGGACGACAATGGGACGGAAAGATATATATGTAAAATCGTTCTTTTGTATCAATCTATCGATTGTATTTATGATTATAGGGAAGCCCAGACGGTTCAAATGAACTCCGTCACTTTACATAAGCCAAATCGTTCGTCTTAATGAACGCATAGCTTCAATTTATCAAAGACCGGTCCCCATGCGCTATGTGCAACTGCGCGCCTTTCACAATGTGGCGATCCATGGCGGCTTTTCGCGCGCCGCCGAGGCGCTGTTCCTCACCCAGCCGGCGGTGTCGGACCAGGTGCGCAAGCTGGAGGAGGAATACGACGTCCTGCTCTTCAACCGCAACAAGAAGCAGGTGACGCTGACCCAGGCGGGCCAGCAGCTTCTCGAGGTCACCCGCCGCATGTTCGACGTCGAGCAGCAGGCGCTCGACCTCCTGTCGGAATCGCGGGCGCTGCGCGCGGGAAAGCTGCGCATCGTCGCCGACGCCGCCCACCATCTCCTGCACATCCTCGCCGCCTTCCGCCGCGCCTATCCTTCCGTGCAGGTCTCGATCGACGCCGGCAACACGGAAACGGTCATCACCAGCCTGCATGCCTACGAGGCCGATATCGGCGTGCTCGGCGAGGTGCCGCAATCCAGCGACTTCGATATCCTGAAGCTGAACTCGACGCCGATCATCGCCTTCACCAGCCGCGACTATCCGCTCGGCGACGCGAGACGGCTCTCGTTCTCCGAGCTTGCAAAGCATCCCCTCGTCATGCGCGAGCGGGGCTCGAAGACCCGCCAGAAGCTAGAGATGATGGCGGCGCAATGCGGCGTGCCGCTCGTCCCGCTCATCGAGGCGGAAGGGCGCGAGGCCGTGCGGGAGATCGTAGCGGCCGGAGGCGGCGTCGGCTTCGTCTCCTCGGCGGAATTCGGACAGGACAACCGCCTCATCCCGATCGAGATCGACGCGCCCGAGATGCGGATGGACGAAGCACTCATCTGCCTGCGAGAGCGCGCCAACGGCAAGCTGGTGAACGCCTTCTTCGACATCGCCCGCAAGCTTGCGGCGCCGCCGGCGTAGCGTTCGCCAGACCGAAGCGGCGTGCGGCAGGAGAATTGCCGGCACGCCGCCCCGGATCGCAGGAAAGCCGACGCCTTGAAGTGCGGACCTCCGCCGGCTTGCCTGCACGGGAGACCGTTATTCGCTCGAACCAGCTTTCGGCAGGGCCGCCCATTCGGCGAGGAAGGCGTCGCGGCTCTTCGCCGCCTCGTCCTCGTCGATCTTGAAGACCTTGATCGAGGAAAGCTCCGGCAGCTTGACGTAGTCGGAGACCTTGATGTCGGTGCGGCTCGGGCGGCGGAAGGCGACCTTCAGCAGCTCGATCTGCGAGTCCTTGGACAGCAGCGCGTCGATGGCCTTCCTGGCATCGTCGCCGGCCGGCGCACCCTTGACGAGAGCGGAATATTCCGGGGTCGTGAAGGTGCCGGACGACGGATAGACGATGCTGATCTCCGTCTGGCCGCCATCCACATAGCTGTAGCTGTTCGTCTCGAAGGTGATGCCGGCGGCATATTCGCCCATCGCGACGCCCTTCGGCACGGCCGAGGACGACGAGGAGACGACGAGGTTCGCGACGAGCGCCTTGTAGGTTTCCGCGTCGAGGAGCTTGGAAAGACCCCAGACGATCGTGTAACCCGTCGAGCTGTTTGCCGGATCGGGCAGGATGATGCGGCCCTTCCATGCGGGATCGGCAAGATCCTTCCAGTCGGCGGGCGCGGGCGAGCCGTCGAGCTGGTCGGTATTGACCATCACGGTCACGACATGGAGGTTCGCCGGCTGGAAATAGTCGTCGGCAACGCGCAGATCCGCGGGAACGGCGGAAAGCTCCGGCGAGGAATAGGGCTCCAGCACGTCCTTGAAGGCGCCCATCGTGTTGGCCGAGGACGACCAGAAGACATCGCCTTGCGGGGCGGCCTTTTCCGCCTCGATGCGGCGCAGCAGCACGCCGCTGCCGCCGGTGATGATGCCCGTCGTCAGGCCGGTCTTGTCCTTGATGACGGCCTGCGCGGCTTCGACGGCCGGCACCGGATTGGTGGTGTAGATCACCGGGTCGGCCGCTTCGGCGCCCGCGGCAAGGCCGGCGAGCAGGAGCGTGGTTGCGGCAAGTTTCTTCATGGCAGTTCCTCTCTTTCTTCTGGTTCTGGGCTTCATTTCGAGGCGAACAGGTCGACCTTGAACAGAGTGGTGGCGACGACGACCGGCACGAGGATCACGGCGACGAGCACGAGCCCATAGGCCGAGGCATAGGCCATGAGGCCGGAATCGATGAGCCGGAAGATCTGGATCGGCAGGGTCTCGCGGCCGCCGGAATAGACGAGCAGCGAGGCGGAAAGCTCCGAGACCGTCGTCGTCCAGGTCAGGATCGCGGCCGAGGCGACGGCCGGCAGCATTATCGGCAGCACGACGCGCAGGAAGGTGCGGAACGGCGGCGAGCCGAGGCTGATCGATGCCTCCTCGATGGAGTTGGGGATATTGTGCAGGATCGCCTGGCCGTTGCGCATGCCGAAGGGCATGCGGCGGATGACATAGGCGAGCACGATGATCGTCGACGTGCCCGTCAGCGCCAGGAAGCCGCCGTTGAACGAGGCGAGCAGGCCGACGCCGAGTACCGTGCCCGACAGCGCCAGCGGAATGGCCGAGACATAGTCGATCAGCGGCGTCATCAGGTTCGGCTTCTTGACGACGAGATAGCTGACCAGCGTCGAGAAGGCGACGGAGATGACGGTCGCGATGCCGGCATAGAGGATCGAGTTGACCAGCGGGCCGGGCGCCGTGATGAAGACGCGCGCCATGTTGTCCAGCGTCCATTCGCCCCAGCGCATGACGGGACCGCGCGAGACCGTGAAGGCGCCGACCGCGATGGTCACGAGCGGCAGCAGCGAGATCGCGACGACGATGCCCGCCGCGCCGCTGACGAGGACGCCGTGCGCGCCCTTCAGCGGCTGCGGCTTGGCCCCTCTTCCCTGGACGATCTCGTAGCGGCCCCTCGCGATGACGCGGCGGTTGAGGAACAGCACGGCCATGACGATCAGCACGGAGGTGCTGGCGAGCGTGCTCTGCATGGTGAGGTTGCTCGCGCCCTCCGCCACGGCCGCCTGGTAGATCGCCACCGACAGCAGCCGCACGTTGTGCCCCAGGATGGTGGAGATGGCGAAATTGCCGATGACCATGGTGAACACGAGCAGCGCGGAAGCGAGGATCGCCGGCCGGATGACCGGCAGCATGACATGGATGCGCGAACGGGCCGGCGCGGTGCCGAGGCTCTGGGCAGCCTCCTCCAGTTGCGCGTCGAACTTCCCGATAGCCGCCACCGTGCCGATATAGACATAGGTGTAGTAGATGAAGCTCATCGAGGTGATGAGGCCGAACCAGCCGTAGAAGCTCGGGATGAAGATGCCGTAGCCCTTCAGGAACCGGGTGATGACGCCGTTGTTGCCGAGGATCATCAGCCAGGTCTGCGCCGTCACCACTTCCGGGATGACGAGCGTGATGAGCGGCAGCAGCGTGATGAACAGCTTGCCGCGGAAGCGATAGCGCGCCGAGACATAGGCGAGCGGCACGCCGATCAGCGTCGAGAACAGCGTGACGACGGTGGCGAGCAGCAGCGTGTTGCCGATGGCCGAAAGGCTCTGCCGGTCCTCCAGAAGCTGCAGCCAGCCCGAGCGCCCCTCGCCGAGGAAGCTCGCGGTGAAGATATAGAGGAGCGGATAGAGCACGAAGACGCCGAGAAGGGCGAGCGCGAGGGCCGAAAGCCAGGGCCAGGGGGTGCGGAAAGCCGAGTGGTTCATGCGCGGATCACCCGTGCGGCTGCGGGATCGAAGCCCAGGTGGATGGTCGCACCCGGCTGGAAGGCATCGTGCCCTGCGCCGTGCATCTCGGCATTGAGCACGAGGCCGCCGGCGACTTCGACGCTGTAGCTGGTGCGCGATCCGAGATATTGCCGGCCGCGGACGGTCGCGGGCAGCGACTGCCGGCCGGCGACGGGCGCTGCGGAAATCGCGAGGTCTTCCGGCCGCAGCACGAGCAGGCCCTTGTCCGCAGGCCCTTCCAGCGCGTCGGTCGCCACGAGGCGGGTGCCGGCGACTTCGACCTCGACAAGGCCGGACGCGGCGGGGCGGACCGGGACTTCGGTGCGGTTGGCCGCACCGACGAAATCGGCGACATAGCCGGTGCGCGGCGTCGCATAGATCTGCTGCGGGGAGCCGAGCTGCTCGACCTTGCCCTTGTTCATCACGCCGATGAGATCGGACATGGACAGGGCTTCCTCCTGGTCGTGCGTCACGAAGACGGTGGTGATGTTGGCCTCGCGCTGGAGCTCGATGATCGTCTCGCGGATCTGCACGCGCAGCTTGGCATCGAGGTTGGAGAGCGGCTCGTCCATCAGCAGCACCGCCGGCTTGATGACGAGGGCGCGGGCGAGCGCCACGCGCTGGCGCTGGCCGCCGGAAAGGGCGGCCGGATGGCGCGACAGCACATGGCCGAGGCCGACGCGCTCCAGCGCGGCCTTCACCTTCTGCTCGACGCCGGGGCCCTTTTCGCCGCGGGCGCGAAGGCCGTAGGCGACATTGTCGGCGACCGTCTTGTCGGGGAAGAGGGCGTAATCCTGGAACACCATGCCGATGGCGCGCTTGTGCGGCGGCAGCTCGGTGACGTCGCGGCCGCCGAAGCGGATCTGGCCGCCGCTTGCCGGCGCGAAACCGGCGATGGTGCGCAGCAGCGTGGTCTTGCCGCAGCCGGACGGGCCCAGCAACGTGAAGAAGCAGCCCTCGGGAATATCGAGGGAAAGGCCGGAAATGACGGTCTCGGCACCGTATTTCACCGAGAGATTTGAAATCGCTATGCCCATGGTTTCCCCTCTTTGGTCTTTGAGCCTATGCGCCGGAAAGGGCGGCCGGAGCCGCCTTCAGGTCCGTGATGAGTTCGAGCGCCTGGCGGTGCACCCCGGCGTCCCCTGCCCCGAGCAGCTGGCCGGAGCTTTCGAGCGTCAGCGGCGCGCCCGCCCAGTCGGTGACGATGCCGCCCGCGCCCTCCACGATCGGCCGGAAGGGCGCGAAGTCGAAGACCTTCTGGCCACCGTCGATGGCAAGGTCCGTGCGACCGTCGGCCAGAAGGCCGTAATTGAGGCTTGCCCCGCCATAGGCGCGCGCGGCGGTCACCGCGCGCAGCCGGTCGAGCGCGGGGCGCTCGGCGGGGGCGAAATAATCCTGATTGCTGTTGGTCATGATCGCCTGGCCGATCTCCGGGCAGGACCGCACGCGGATGGGACTGCCGTTGCGCGTCGTCTGCCGGCCCTCGGCGCCGACCCAGCGGGAATCGATGGCCGGAATGTCGATGATGCCGAGCCGCGGCACGCCGCCGACGGCAAGCGCGATCAGCGTGCCGTAATAGGGAAGGCCCGCGATGAAGGCCGTCGTGCCGTCGATGGGATCGAGCACCCACACGTAATCGCTGCCGGGGCGCACCCAGTCGCGCTCCTCGCCGATGATGCCGTGGGCGGGGTAGCGGGCGGAGATCATCTCGCGAAGGCGGTCCTCGATGAGGATGTCCATGGCGGTGACGAGGCTGCGGTCCGCCTTCACCGAGACATCGACGCGCGCCATGCCGTTTTCCCTCAGAACAGTGCGGGCGACGTCGGCCAGCTCCACGGCAAAGGCCACATGCTGTTCTTCGATGAGGGCGGCGCTGGTCATTCTCTTTCGACACTTTCCCGGTTGTCGGACAGCCGCCATCGTTCCCGCCTGAGACGCGGGTCGACGTGCCGGGCCAAGGGGTTCCGACCGATTGATGGATATGGGGCAGGCCATTCCGGCCTCTGCGATCTTCCTACATTCAAATCGCCGATGTGGCAATATGTGTTTTAGTTGGCAAAATGAGTTTTTATGCGGCAAGCGATATGGCGCTTGTGGCAAAGATGGGCATCGCCTATCAATATGTGCAGCAAGGGAGGGCTCCGGCATGTGGCAGGAAGAGCGTCAACAGAAAATCCGTTCGCTGCTCGCCGCCTACGGCCAGGTGTCGATCGACCGCATCGTCGAGGATTTCGGTGTCTCGCGCGAAACGATCCGCCGCGACCTCATGGACATGGAGGTCGCGGGCGAACTGAAGCGCGTGCGCGGCGGGGCGGTTCCCATGATGGCGCGCGAGGACACGACCTTCGGCGTGCGCATCACCCTGCGCCGGCAGGAGAAGCGCGCGATCTGCGCCACGGCGCTCGGCTATCTCGAAAGCGGCCAGACGATCTTCATGGATGCGGGCGCCACCACCTCCACCATGGCCGAGGCGCTGGCCGGCCCCACGGGGCTCACCAATCTCACCATCCTCACCAACTCGGTCGACGTCGCCAGCCAGCTCACGGAGCGGCCCGGCGACCTTTCGCGCGGCACCCGTGTCATCCTGCTTGCCGGCAACGTGAAGCAGGACCCGATGGAGACCTATGGCGAGGCGACGATCAACGACATCCAGCGCTACCGCGCCGATGTCGCCCTGCTCGCCCCCTGGGGTGTCGACGCCACGATGGGCGCGATGAACTACTTCCTGCACGGCGCCGAGATCGCCCGTGCCATGGTGCGCAATTCCGGCCGGACGATCATCCTCGCCGACCATTCCAAGGTGGGCGTCGTCAGCCGCTCGGTGTTCTGCGAGACGGGCGAGATGGCCCATCTCATCACGGATGCGAAGGCCCGCCAGAAGCCCGGCTTCGAGGCCCTCGCCACCGCCGTGCCGGGGCTCGTCGTCGCCGGTGAATGACAAGCCGTGAATCTCCGGGCCGGGTTACAGGATGAAAAAGGAATGTAGCTTATCTACATTCCTTTTGACAAATGTAGATTTCTTCACTATACCCAGGATCACGCACGGCGAGTGAGACCTGAAAGCCCCCATGGCTTTTGCAGGGGCCGTGGCGCACATCTGGAGGAAATCGAAAATGAAACGCCGTTTCGCGCTGGCTTCAGCGCTCGCAGTCCTGTGCTCGCATGTCTTCACGGCCGGTGGCGCCGCGGCAGCGGGAATGACCGTCTATTGCCCGATGTCGGAAGACGATTGCGGCGCCGTCCTGAAGGCCTTCAAGGACGATACCGGCATCGAGGCGCAGTTCGTGCGCATCGGCGCCGGCGAGATCCTCGCCCGCATCCGGGCGGAAAAGGCCAATCCGCAGGCGGGCCTCTGGCTCGCGGGCGCTGCCGACAACTTCATCCAGGCCGCGTCCGAAGACCTGCTCGCCCCGCACAAGGCCGCAGGCATCGACAAGGTCGACCCGCGCTACACCGACAAGGAAGGCCGCTGGACGCCGATCTCGCTGTCGCCCATCGTCTTCGCCTACAGCCAGCAGGTTCTCGACGAGATCGGCGCCAAGCCGCCGACGAGCTGGAAGTCCTTCGCCGATCCGGTCTTCAAAGACAGCGTCGCCCTCGCCCATCCGGCCTCCTCGGGCACGGCCTATGTCGCGCTCGCCTCCATGGTCCAGCTCGACGGCGAGGAACCGGCTTTCGAGCTGATGAAGGAGATCGACAAGAACGTGGTGCAATATACTCGTTCGGGCGTCGCCCCCTCGCGCATGGTCGCCAATAACGAGATCGCGCTCGCCATGGCCTATACGCAGGACATCGAAGCGGCGCTCGCGCAGGGCTATCCGGTCGGCTACTCCTTCCCCGAGGAAGGCACCGGCTTCGAGGTGAACGCCGCCGCCGCCATCGCCAATGCGCCGGAAGAACAGGCCAGGGACGCCGCCGCCTTCCTCGACTGGATCCTGACCGAAAAGGGCCAGGCCGCCATGGGCGCCACTTTCCGCGGCCCGATCGTGCCGGGCTACAAGAACCCCGAGGCGAAGATCGACCTCTCCAACGTGAAGATGATCGACTACGACTTCACCTGGGCCGGCGAGAACCGCGCACGCCTGCTGGAGCGCTACGAGAACGACGTGCGCCACAAGGCCGACGCCAAGTAAGGCGGCAGGCCCAACAGCAGGCAGGAGCATTCCCGGCTTTCTCCGGCTCGGGAATGCTCCGTCCCTTTGTCTCATGCGATTCCGAGCGGAAGGCCGTTGCTGGAATTGCCCAAGGAGCCCCCAATGACCCTCGTTTCGCAAGCGGCCCCGTCCGCAAGGGCCGGGACGTCGCCGGCATTCCTGCGCAAGATCGTCGTCGATCCGTGGCTGTTCGGCATCTTCGCCCTCGTCACGCTCTCCGTACTGGTCTTCGCGGCCCTGCCGATCTTCGTCGTCATGAAGCAGGCCGTCGTCACCGACCACGGCTTCGATCTCGGCGTGCTCGTCGACACGCTGTCCCAGTCCTTCGTCTGGACCTCCTTCGCCAATACGCTGATGCTCGGCGCCACCTCGGCGATCATCGCCACCGCCGCCGGCTTCCTGCTCGCCTTCGCGGCGACCCGCACCACCATGCCGGGGAAAACCTTCGTGCATGGCGTGGCGCTGCTGCCGATCATCTCGCCGCCCTTCGTCATGGCGCTGGCCGTGGTCATCCTGTTCGGCCGCTCCGGCCTCATCACCCGCGAGCTGCTCGGCATCCGCAACGCCAATGTCTACGGCTTCCATAGCCTGGTTCTGATCCAGTCGCTGGCCTTCACGCCCATCGCCTATCTCAACATCCGCGGCATGCTGCAATCCATCGACACGGCGCTGGAGGATGCCTCCGCCTCGCTCGGCGCCTCGCGCTGGACGACTTTTTCGCGCGTGACGCTGCCGCTCGTCACCCCGGCGATCCTTTCCTCGACGCTGCTCGTCTTCGTCAAGTCGGTCGAGGATTTCGGCAATCCGATGCTGATCGGCGGCAACTACAACACGCTCGCCGTCGAGGCCTATTCGCAGATGGTCGGCTATTTCAACCTGCAGGCCGGCGCGCTGCTCGCAAGCCTCATGCTGGTGCCCTCCATGACCGCCTTCCTCATCCATCGCTACTGGGTGAGCAAGCGCAGCTACGTCACCGTCACCGGCAAGCCCTCCGCCCAGACGATCCGCATCTCCGGCGGCGTGGTCGTGCCGCTGGCGCTCGGCTGCTACGCCATCGTCTTCGCCATCCTGCTCTTCTACCTGACGGTGGTCTACGTCTCCTTCACCAAGCTGCCCGGCGTCAACAACACGCTGACGCTGGACCACTACGCCACCGTCTTCACCGCCGGCTTCCAGACGCTCACCAATTCGCTGCTGCTCGCCGGCATCGCCACCCCGGTCACCGCCGTCGCCGGCATGCTGATCGCCTATCTCCTGATCCGCAAGGCGTTTCCGGGCAGCTTCCTCTTGCGCTGGGCGACGCTGCTCTCCTTCGCCGCGCCCGGCACCATCCTCGGCATCGGCTATGTCAGCACGTTCAACGCCGCGCCGCTGCTTCTGACCGGCACCGCCTTCATCGTCGTCGCCGCCATGGTGGTGAAGAACCTGCAGGTCGGCATCGAGGCAGGCTCCAACCAGCTTCGCCAGATCGACAAGTCGATCGAGGAGGCCTCCACCATCCTCGGCGCCTCGAACACGCGCACCTTCCTCCAGGTCACGCTGCCGCTGCTGAAACCCGCGCTGTTCACCTCGCTCTCCTACGCCCTCACCCGTTCGCTGACGACGCTGTCGGCGGTGATCTTCCTCGTCTCGGCCAACTGGACGCTGATCACCGTCACCATCCTCTCGCAGGTGGAGACGCTGAAGCTCGGCGTCGCGGCGGCCTATTGCAGCATCCTCGTCTTCGTCGTGCTCGCCATCCTGGCGGTCATGCAGCTCGTTCTCAATTCGGCATCGAAGAGGTAACCCCCATGTCGAAAGTCGTCTTCTCTAACATCACCAAGCGCTTTCCCGGTGCTGCCGGCGCCACCGCCGTCGACCGGCTGAACCTTACCATCGAGGAAGGCACGCTCGTCACCCTGCTCGGCCCCTCCGGCTGCGGCAAGACGACGACGCTGCGTATGCTCGCCGGCTTCGAGACGCCGTCCGACGGCACGATCACCATCGGCGGGCGCGACGTCACCAACGTACCGGTCAATGCCCGCAATGTCGGCATGGTCTTCCAGAGCTACGCCCTCTTCCCGCACATGACGGTGCGCGAGAACGTCGAATACGGCGTGCGCCTGCTCAGCCTGCCCAAGGCCGAGATGAAGGAGCGCGTCGACACCATGCTCGAGACCATGGCGCTCGCCCAATATGCCGACCGCTCGCCCTCGCGGCTTTCCGGCGGCCAGCAGCAGCGCGTGGCGCTCGCCCGCGCCGTCGTCACCCAGCCGAAGGTGCTGCTCTTCGACGAGCCGCTCTCCAACCTCGACGCCCAGCTTCGCGAGCGCATGCGCGACGAGCTGCGTGCCATCCAGCTCCGCCTCGGCATCACCAGCCTCTACGTCACCCACGACCAGAGCGAGGCCATGGCGATCTCCGACCGCGTGGTCGTCATGCGCAACGGCGTGATCGAGCAGGATGACTCGCCGCTCAACGTCTATTCCCGCCCCGGCACCGGCTTCGTCGCCGAGTTCATGGGCAAGGCGAACATTCTTCACGGCAAGGTCGAGGCGGTCGATGAAGCGACGGTGCGCGTGCGCATCGCCTCGACGGTCGCCTTCACGCTCGCCCGCGGCAACCGCGCCTTCAAGGTTGGCGAGGCGGTGCGCTGCGTGGTGCGGCCGGAGCATATCCGCGTCGATGCCGACGGCACGATGGAGGCGAAGGTGCGCCGCGTCGTCTTCCAGGGCGCCTATGTCGAATATCTCACCGATCTCGAAGGCCAGGAATGCGTCTTCCTCGACACGGACTATTACAAGTCCGGCGTCGCCGAGGTCGGGCAGACCCTGAAACTCTCCATCGACAGCCGGCCGGTCTGGATCCTGCCGGAAAATGAAGCAGCCGCATTGGGAAAAGCAGCATGACCCTCTCCAACCCCGTGACCAACGACATCAAGGACCTCATCGCGACCGTCGCCTGCAAGGCCGCGCGCGCCGCCGGCGCGGTGGCGCACCGGGGCTTCGTCGATGCCAGCCCGGAAAGCCTCGCGACCCAGCAGAAGGCCGGTTTCTTCGATATCGTGACGGCCTCCGACAAGGCCGCCGAGCGCGCCGCCTGCGACACGATCTGGTCGCGCATCCCCGCCTCCCGCATCCTCGGCGAGGAAGGCGGCTGGCAGGGCGAAGGCGACACGACCTGGATCATCG
The DNA here is from genome assembly GCF_055330205.1 of Shinella sp. R2-11. Lineage (NCBI taxonomy): Bacteria > Pseudomonadati > Pseudomonadota > Alphaproteobacteria > Hyphomicrobiales > Rhizobiaceae > Shinella > Shinella sp. R2-11. The sequence continues at coordinate 507,210 of NZ_JBVAPC010000003.1, forward strand.
ACCCGATCGACGGCACCAGCAACTTCGCCTCGGGCCTGCCCTTCTTCTGCGTCTCGATCGCCGCCTATCACAGGGGCGAGCCGGTCTGCGGCGTCGTCTACGATCCGGTGCGCGACGAAATGTTCGTGGCGGACCGGGGCCGGCTGACGCTCAACGGGGCCGCCGTCCCGCATTTCCTGCGCGGGCGCAGCGACCGGGAGGTCGAAGTGCTGACCAACGCGCCCTACGAGGGCGAGCGCCCCTCCCGCGCGTCGCAGGAGGCCCATGCCGACCTGGTCAATTCGTTCCGGGCCGTGCGCCGCCTCGGCTCCTGCGCCCTGCACCTTGCCTATGTCGCCGTCGGCCGCGTCGCCATCGCCTACGAATCCAAGTTCAGCGCCTGGGACATCGCGGCCGGCATCCAGCTCGTCCAGGCGGCGGGCGGTGAGGTCCATGCCCGCGACGCGGAAGGCCGCGCCGTCGAGCCGCGGGAAGACACGCTTGGTTCCGTCAAAAGGCTCGTTGTGGCGCAGTCCGGTTTTGACTATCAATCGTCCTGCCTGTCGAAGCTGATTGCCGACGGCACGTTGTAACCTTGGCGCGAGAGAAGCCGATGCCGGAACGAAGGGGTCCATGCTCGATCTGATCAGGCAATCCCTGTCGCAATTCACGCCCGCCGAACGCAGGATCGCCGAGGCGATCCTCGATACGCCGAGCACGGCCATCACATGGTCGATCACCGATGCGGCGCGGATCGCCAAGGTCAGCGAGCCTTCGGTCATCCGCTTCTGCCGGCGGCTCGATTGCGACGGCTTTCCGGATTTCCGCCTGAAGCTCGCCCAGCAGCTGGCCGTGCGCCAGGCGCCGGCGAGCCCGGCGGAAAACGGCGACGACCCGTTCACCGGTCTCGTCGACGACATCTTCAACCGCGCGGTCGAATCCCTGCGGGAAGCCCGCCTCGACCTCGATCTCGACGGCTTGCGCCGCGCGGTCGACATGCTCGCCGCCGCGCGGCGCATCGATGTCTACGGCTATGGCGGGTCCGGCTTTCTCGCCAGCGAGGCGCAGCACCGGCTCGCTTCGCTCGGCATGGCGAGCGTCGCCTATGCCGACCCGACACTCCAGATGGTGTCCGCCCCGCGCCTTACATCGCAGGACGTGCTCTTCGTGCTCTCCTTCTCGGGCCGCACGAGCTATCTCATCGCCAATATGGAGATCGCCAAGAAGGCCGGCGCACGGATCCTTTCCATAGCGCCCGGCGGCTCCGTCGTCGCCTCGCTCGCCGACGAGAACATCAACCTCAACGCCTATCGCGCCGCCAGCCACCCCCTCATCGTGCCGACCGGCCGCGCCTCGATGTACGTCCTCCTCGACGTGCTGTTCACGCTGCTGGCCCGGACCTAGGCGGACTGCCAACCATCGAAAAATCATCGGCGGCACGAAGGAGGCCCATCGTCCTTCGTGCGTGCTCGATCGGTTAAAAACCGACGCGGCGGCTCTCCTGGATCGTTTTGTTGCGCATCATCGCAGCACGTGATGCGATTCTGCGCATTCCGGACGGCGTTCCGGCGCGTTTTCATGCCTTCCTTCCGAATAGGGCTTGCTTCCGCCTGCGATTGTGGCGGGATTGCGCATGTCTTCTGGTGCAGATCCCCATGAAGGGGGTCGCCATTCGGATCGGGATGGGAATGAAAGTACACGTACCGGGCACCGCCAATCTCGACGCCCTGCTGGTCGACTGGATCGACCATGACGGCCGCATCTGCGCCGTCAACGCGATGGAGGCGCGCGAGCTCGCCATCGCGTTACAGCAGGGCGAAAGCGTGCCGTTGGAGCGCGTCTACAGCAGCACCTCGGCGCAGATGCTGCGCGGCATCGCCCGCGACGGCCAGCCGTTCGTGTCCGGGCTCGCCGTCTGGGTGAATTCGCCGCAATATAGCGAAATCCCCATGATCGCCACCGTGGTCACCGATCCGGGCCATGGGCTTGCCGTCATCAAGCAGCCCTTGCCGGAAAGCGTGCTCGGCATCGGGCCGGAGCTCGCCGAGCGCGTGGAAATCCTCTCGCAAATGATCGGCGCGGCGACGGAAGCGTGCTGGTGCATCGAATTCCTCGAGCCGGTCGACACGGCGCTCGCCGAGGACGAGATCGTCGAGCGCATCTTCTCCAACCAGAGCCGCTGGCGCGCCTGCAACGAGGCGATGGCCCGGCTCTACCGGGTGCCCGAAGGGCTCGATTTCAATATCCAGCCGGTCTCGCGCTATTTCCCGGCGACCGAGATCAACCGCCGCATGGTGCGCGATCTCGTGCGCTCCGGTTACCGCCTCGACCGCGCCGCCGCCGTCGACCGCCGGCACGACGACAGCGAAATGCTCGTCGAGAACGATTTCCGCGCCGCGATCAAGGACGGTTTCCTCGTGCGGCTATGGGGCACGACGCGCGATATCGGGGCGCACCGCCAGCGCGAGCAGCAGCTCGCCGACCGGGCTGACACGATGCAGGACATCCTGAGCGCCGCGCCAGACCCGATCCTCGTCATCTCCGAGGACGGCCTCCTGCTGGCGACCAATCCGGCAGCGGAGAGCGTCTGGGGGCGCACCGCCGAGCAGGTGCTCGGCCGGCCGCTGCAGCAGTTCATCGAAACGCGCAGCGCGCTCGACAAACTCCGGCAGGCGGCTCTTGCCGGCGAGCACAGCGACGGCGAATGCGACCTTGCCGTCATCGCCGCCGATGCCAGCCGCGACGTCTGGCGCTTCCGCGCCGCGCGCATCGAGGGCGAGATGCGCCGCTACGTGCTGACCGCCCGGCGCAAGAGCCGCCGTAGGACGCGCGGCCTTCTGCAGGAGGCCGCGTCATGAAATTCTACGCCAACGACCTCACCCCATCCGGCCAGCGGCGCCTGCGCCCCTCCTTCATCGACGAGCCGCAGTTCGGCGCCTTCCTCGAAGCCTTCCCCGATGGCGTGGCGCTTCTGGAGACGGACGGCACCATCAAGCTGGTCAACGGCAAGCTCGAACTGCTGCTGAACCTTGCGCGCGGTGACCTTGTCGGCTCGGACCTGGCGAAACACGCCAAGACGGCCGGCCCCCTCGTCCAGAAGCTCGCGAGCGCCCTGCGTCAGCTCAAGCGCACCGAGGTTTCCGGCACGCTCAATTCGCAGCGCAACGTCACCGCCTCGATCGGCATCCTGCGCACGCCCGACGGCGGCGCCTATGGCGCGCTCCTGACGATGCGCGAGACCGGGCGGCACAGCCGCGGCTACGAGCGCAGCGATCATTTCCGCTTCGGGGCCGAGCCGCTACCGGCCGCCGGCGGCGGCGGCCCTGTGCTCACGCCGCGCCTCGCCACCATCGCCCGCCGGGCCGCGACCGCCATCGAGCGCGGCAGCGCCGTGCTCCTGACCGGGGAGACCGGCACCGGCAAGACGGAACTTGCCCGCTTCATCGGCAAGGCCGGCGCCTCCGATGCGCCGCCCTTCGTCCACGTCAATTGCGGCATGCTGAGCGACGCGCAGTTCGACGCGGAGATGTTCGGTATCGAGCCGGGCTCGGCGCTCGACACCTCGACGCGCGGCAAGCTCGGCTTCGTGGAGGCGGCCGACGGCGGCACGCTCTTCCTCGACCAGGTGACGGACCTTTCGCCCGTCTCGCAGATGAAGCTCGTCGCCTTTCTCGAAAGCCAGACCTTCAGCCGCCTCGGCTCGATGCAGCGGCGCAAGGCGCGCATCAGCCTCGTCACCGCCACCAATGCCGACCTGCCGGACCTGATCGGGAGCGGCGCCTTCCGCCGCGACCTCTATTACCGCATCGCCGTCGTGACGCTGGAACTGCCGGCGCTGCGGGACCAGCCGGAACTGGTCGCCGCGCTGACCGAGAACGTCCTGCGGCGGCTCAATGCCGGCCGCACGCCGACGCTGCAGCTTTCCGCGGCCTTCACCAAGCGGCTTTCCGCCCATGCCTTTCCCGGCAATGTGCGGGAGCTGACGAATATCCTCGAGCGCGCCGCGGCGAGCGCCGAGGACATGGCGCTCGCCGAGCATTTCATCGTCGCCGAAGAGGCCGCGTCACGGCCTGCCCCTGCCCGCCCGGTCGGCGATGGGGAGACATCGCCGCAGAGCTTCCGGGACCTGATGCAGGCCTTCGAAAGCTGGGTCCTGGAAAAATCCATCGCAGAACATGGAAGCAAGAGAGGCGCCGCCAAGGCGCTCGGAATCGATATCGCCACCCTCGTCCGCAAGACAAAGCGGGCGAAATGACCAACCAAAGACATGAAGGGGAACAAACATGTCCAGACTGCGCAGATCCGCAATTCTCGCCCTTGCTGCCGCAAGCCTCATCCCCCAGACCCTCGTCGCGAAGGCCGGCGAGCTCAACTACCTGACCTGGGAGGGTTATGCGGTTGACGGCTTCATCTCCAAGTTCGAGGCCGCCTCGGACTGCAAGGTGACGGCCTCCTATGTCGGCTCGAACGACGACTTCGCCGCCAAGCTCGCCGCCGGCGGCGGCGTCTACGACATCATCAGCCCCTCCCTCGATACCGTGCCGATGATGCGGCAGGCCGGCTTCGTCGCGCCGATCGACACGGCCAAGGTGGAGGGCTTCGACGGCATCTATCCGGAATTCTCCAAGCAGAGCGACGTGGTGGCCGACGGCGAGACCTGGGCCGTACCGCTGATCTGGGGCTCCGTCTCGCTGATCTACCGTCCCGACAAGCTGGCCACCAAGCCGGATTCCATCTCCGTCCTGTTCGACCCCGCGCTCAAGGGCAAGGTCTCGCTCTGGGACGACAAGTCGGCGCTCTACTGGACGGCGCGCTATCTCGGCTACGACAATGTCTTCGACCTCACCGACGAGCAACTGGACGCCGTGAAGGCCAAGCTCATCGAGCAGAAGGCGCTGATCCGCAAATACTGGGCCTCGGCGGGCGAACTGACCGAGCTGATGGCCAACCAGGAAGTCTATGTCTCCAACGCCTGGACAGGCCTGACCAGCAAGGACGTCAACAACCTCAAGAAGGGCTTCGAGGTCGTCGAGTTCACGCCGAAGGAAAAGGCCGAGGGCTGGATGGATTCCATGATGCTGGTGAAGGACTCCCCGAACGAGGAGTGCGCCTACAAGTTCATGAGCTTCATGCAATCGCCCGAGGGCCAGTGCGGCGTCGCCCAGTCCACCGGCTATTTCCCGGTCAATCCGAAGGCCGTGCAGGGCTGCATGGATGACCAGATGAAGAAGGATCGCCAGGTCGACAATGTCGAGTTCGTCAAGAGCCTCGTCATGTGGCAGCAGCCCGTCCGCCTCGACAAGTATCTGGAAACCTGGAACGCCGTGAAGGCCGCGCCGTAAGGCCCTGTCGGGAAGCGCCCCGGAAGGCGGCGCTTCCCGACACCCACGCGAGACATTTCAACAGACACGGGGATCCGATGACCTCCAACCCGATTGTAACGCTTGCCGGCGTTGCGAAACGATATGGCGCATTCCTTGCCCTTCAGGAGACCGACCTTGCGATTGCCGAGGGCGAGTTCGTGACCCTGCTCGGCCCCTCGGGCTGCGGCAAGACGACGACGCTCAGGCTGATCGGCGGCTTCGAGCAGGCAAGCGCGGGCCGCATCGCCATCGCCGGCCAGGACGTGACGGACAGCCCGCCCTATCGCCGGCCGGTCAACACGGTCTTCCAGGACTATGCGCTGTTTCCGCATATGAGCGTGGCGGAGAATATCGGCTACGGCCTTTCGGTGAAATCCGGCCGCGTGGCGAAGGCCGAGCGGGACAGGCGCGTCGCCGACGCCCTCGCCATGGTCGGGCTGGAGGGCAAGGCCGGCATGCGGCCCGGCGCCCTCTCGGGCGGCCAGCGCCAGCGCGTGGCGATGGCGCGCGCCATCGTGCGCCGCCCGCGCGTGCTGCTGCTCGACGAGCCGCTTTCGGCGCTCGACGTGAAGCTGCGCGAGGGCATGCAGGTCGAGCTGAAGCGCCTGCACCGCGAGCTCGGCATCACCTTCCTCATGGTCACGCACGACCAGAACGAGGCACTGGCGCTCTCCGACCGCATCGTCGTCATGAAAGAGGGCCGCATCGCGCAGGTCGGCTCGCCGACGGATCTCTACGATCGTCCCGCCAGCCCCTATGTCGCGGATTTCATCGGCGGCGCGAACCTGGCGGATGCCGAGGCCCTCGGCGGCGGCGCTTTCCGGCTTGCGGGCGGACAGGTGCTGCACAGCCGGCGCGGCGAGGCCGCCAGCCTTGCCGCCAGCCGCCATGCCAGCCTCGGCCTTCGCGCCGAGCACCTGCATGTCACGGCGGTCGGGGCGGAAAACACGCTCGCCTGCACCGTGATGGAACGCCTGTTCCACGGCGACCGGCTGCGGGTCGAGCTCATGCCCGAAGGGGCCGCAAGGCCGATCTTCGCGGAGCTTCCACGCACGGCCGTCCCGGCGGAGCTTGCGCCCGGTGATCGCGTGACGATCGGCATCGACCCCGCCGACGTGCTGGTCTTCGAAGCGGAGGGCGGGCGATGAACCTCACCCGCCGCACCTTCCCCGGCTTTGCCGCCCTGTTCTCGCTGCCGCTCTTCTGGGTGCTGCTGCTGATGATCGTGCCCTATGCGATCATGATCTCGGTGGGCTTCTGGTCGCGGCAGTTCCCGCTGTTCTATCCGGATTTCCAGTTCGGCAACTACGCGCAGATCGCCGCCGACCCGCAATACACGACCGTCATCCTGCGCACGCTGAAGATCGCCGCTTCCGTCACGCTCTGCTCGCTGCTGCTCGGCTACCCGCTCGCCTATTTCCTCGTCTTCACCGTCCGCTCGCGCGCGCTGCGCAACCTTCTCTACATGTCGGTGATCGTGCCGCTCTGGGTGTCCTACCTGCTGCGCGCCTATACGTGGAAGATCATCCTCGGCACGGACGGCGCGCTGAATTCGCTGCTGGTCTCAACCGGCATCGTCTCGGCGCCGCTCGACATCTTCCTCTACAACCAGACCGCCATGGTGGTGACGCTGGTCTATATCTTCGTGCCTTTCATGGTCATGCCGCTCTTCGCGGTGCTCGACAACATTCCGCGCCGCCTGATCGAGGCGTCGGAGGATCTCGGCGTCGGTCCGTTCATGACCTTCTGGAAGGTGATCTTCCCGCTGTCGCTCGGCGGTGTCGTGGCCGGCGCGACCATGACCTTCTGCCTGTCCTTCGGCGATTTCGTCGCGCCCGTTCTCGTCGGCGGGCCGGACGGGACGATGGTGGCGAACCTCCTGCAAACGCAGTTCGGCGCCGCACTCAACTGGCCGCTCGGATCGGCGCTCGCGACGCTCGTGCTCGCGCTGGTGCTGATCCTCCTGCAACTCTCCAGCCGTCTCGACCGGGCCGGCCGGGTCGATCTTTTCTAGGAGGGTGCCATGCTGCGCTTGAGATGGTGGCAGAAGGGCATGGTGGGCGTCAGCCTCGGCGTGCTCGCCTTCCTCTACCTGCCGATCGTCATCCTCGTGATGTTCTCCTTCAACGACAGCAAGGTGACGTCCTTCCCGCTTTCCGGCTTCACGCTGCACTGGTACGAGGCCTTCCTCGCCAACGGCCAGATGCTGCGGGCACTCGCCAACAGCCTGTGGGTGGCGCTCTTCGCAACGGCACTCTCCGTCGTCATCGGCGTGACGGCGGCGCTCGCGCTCGACCGCTACGACTTTCCCGGCAAGCGGCTGTTCCAGAACGTCATCCTCCTGCCCCTCAGCCTGCCCGGCATCGTCACCGGCATCGCCATGCTGAACTTCTACAAGCAGATCGGCATTCCGCAGAGCCTGACGGCGGTGGTGATCGGCCATGCGACGGCGCTGCTCGGCGTCGTCGTCTCGCAGGTCATGGCGCGGCTCGCCAAGATCAACCGCCGCCAGTTCGAAGCCTCCGCCGATCTCGGCGCGACGCCCTTCGAGACCTTCCGCCACGTCACGCTGCCGGGCATCCGCAGCGCCATCCTCGGCTCGGCGCTGCTCTGCTTCACGCTGTCCTTCGACGAAATCCCCGTCACCTACTTCCTGACCGGCCGCGAGGTGACGCTGCCGATCTACATCTATTCGACGCTCCGGCGCGGCATCACGCCGGAAATCAACGCCATCGGCACGGTGATCGTCGCCGTGTCCTTCGTCCTCATCGTCCTCTCGGTCACGCTCCTGCGCGACCGCGACCAATCCTGATCCATGGAAGGGAGAACAAGCATGGATGCCTCGACCTACACGCTCGATTTCTGGCGCAGCAAGGCAAGCGGCCTCAAATTCCGCACGCAGCACTTCATCGACGGGGCCTATGTCGCTTCCGCCGACGGCCGGACCTATCCGACGATCAATCCCGCGACCGGGGCGACCATCGCCGAGGTGGCGCGCGGCGGGGCGGCGGAGATCGACCGCGCCGTCGCCGCCGCCCGCAAGGCCTACCGCTCCGGCGCATGGTCACGCATGGACCCGCGCGCCCGCATGGCCGTGCTGGAGATATTCTCCGCCCTCATCGAGGCGCATTCGGAGGAATTCGCCGTGCTCGACAGCCTCGACATGGGCAAGCCGGTCATGGACATGATGAACATCGACATTCCCGGCTCCGTCACGTCGCTGAAATTCTTCGCCGAGACGATCGACAAGATCGAGGGCGCGGTGACGGCAACGGCGGCCAATGCCCTGCACTACATCCTGCGCCAGCCGCTCGGCGTCGTCGGCCTCATCGTGCCGTGGAACTATCCCCTGATGATGGCCGCCTGGAAACTGGGCCCGGCGCTGGCGACGGGCAATTCCGTCGTGCTGAAACCGGCCGAGCAATCGCCGCTCTCGGCCAACCTGCTCGCCGAACTCTTCATCGAGGCGGGCGGCCCGGCGGGCGTCTTCAACGTGGTGCACGGTCTCGGCGAGGAGGCCGGCAAGGCGCTGGCGCTGCACAACGACGTCGACAAGATCGGCTTCACCGGTTCCACCGAGGTGGGCAAGCTGCTGATGATCTATGCCGGCCAGTCGAACATGAAGCGCGTCTCGACCGAGTGCGGCGGCAAGACGCCCCAGATCGTCCTCGGCGACTACGACGATCTCGACACCGCCGTCACCTATGCCGTCAACGGCATCTACGGCAACCAGGGCGAGGTCTGCAATGCGGGCTCGCGCATCCTCGTGGAGAAACGCATCCACGACGACTTCGTCGAGCGCTTCACGGCCCGCACGCGGGAGAACTTCGTGCTCGGCGATCCGCTCGATCCTTCGACGACCATCGGCCCGCTCGTCACCGCCTCGCACCAGCAGCGGGTGCTGAACTATATCGACATCGGCCGGCAGGAAGGGGCGGCGCTGCGCTTCGGCGGCGGCACTCTCGCCGCCTCGCCGAAAGGCGCCTTCGTCGAGCCGACCCTCTTCACGGGCGTCGACAACGGCATGCGCATCGCCCGCGAGGAGATCTTCGGCCCGGTCGCCGCGATCATCCCGGTGGAGGGCATCGACGACGCCGTCGAGATCGCCAACGATTCCATCTATGGCCTCGCCGCCTCCGTCTGGACCCGCGACATCTCCAAGGCGCACCGCTTCGCCCGTGATATCGAGGCCGGCGTCGTCTGGGTCAACTGCTTCGACCACGGTGACATGACCTCGATCTGGGGCGGCTACAAGCAGACCGGCAACGGCCGCGACAAATGCCTGGAAGCCCTGACGCAGTACACGCAGACGAAATCGGTCTGGGTGAATCTCGATTAAGCCCGCATGACTACTCCCGGGACGGCACAAGACGCGCCGTCCCGGGAGCCATGAAATCTATCGCGATCCCCGCCGAAATTCGGCAAGGCTCCGATCTTGCGGTTCCGGTTCATTACCGTGCGACGGAAAACCACATAGGCCGCTTCCTCGGGTAGGTCGTGCGGGCGCATCGGGAAGCCATTCAGGCGCATATTCCCCGTTTACAAAACATGATTATTATATACAAGTATTGCCACCAAGGCCCGTCCAGCACAGGCCTATCGATAGGCCGCGCGCGTGCCGGCTGCCTCCTACCATCATGACTGCCGCGGGAAGATCGGCCGAGACTTCTGAAGCAATGACGTCCAAGAATGAGGAAATGGCGGCTCTCTACCTGTCCGAGCGGGAGCGGCTTCACCGGCAGATAAACCGGCGTGTCGGATGTGCCGCCACGGCATACGACCTCGTGCAGGACGTCTTCCTTCGCCTCTGGGAGCGCTCCCCGCTGGGCACGGGCAACCATGCCGCCTATCTGTCGCGCTGCGCGCGCAATGCCGCGATCGATCATCTGCGGGCGCAGCAGACGCGCCGCTCGCTGGAAGACGGCCTGCTGCCGGAGCAATATGCGGCCAGCCCGGCCTCCCCGCACGACATATTGCAAGCAAGGGAGGGCCTGCGCAGCATCGACCAGGCGCTTGCGGCGCTGCCCAAGCAGACCCGGCATATCTTCCTTCTCAACCGCATCCACGCTAGAACCTTCGCCGAAATCGCCTCGGCCATGGGCATTTCGCAGCGCGCGGTCGCCAAGCACATGGCGCGCGCCGTGGCCGCCTGCCAGGAAAGCCTTCCCGATTGAGGGGCGGAAGAGCGAGATGAACGAGACCGGGACATCCGAACGGACGGAGAGGGACATCGAGGCGGAAGCGCGCGCATGGTTCATCGACCTGCTGCAGACGCCCACCGAGCGCAAGAGGATCGCCTTCGAAGCCTGGCGCGCGGCCGATCCCGCGCATGCGGAGGCATTCAGGTCGGTGGCCCTCGCCTGGGAGGCGGCGGAACAGCCCGGCAGGAGCCTTGCCGAGGCGGAAGCCGACGAACTGGCGGTCTATCTTCGCGCCATGGATGGCGAGAAGAGCCACAGGCGCACCACGCGCAACCTTGCCGGCCTCGTCGTCATCCTGCTCTGTCTCCTTTGCGGCGCCGTCTGGCTCGAACGCCCGCACCTGCTGCAGGACATGACCGCCGATTATGTGAGCCCGCGCGGCGAGCGCGCCAGCATCGCGCTGGCCGACGGCTCGACCATCCTGCTCGATGCCGACAGCGCGCTTTCCGAGGATTTCACGGCGGGCGAACGGCGGGTGCGGCTTTTGCGCGGGGCGGCCTTCTTCGAGGTGACGCACGATGCGGCGCGGCCCTTCATCGTCGCGGCCGGCGAAGGTGAGGTCCGCGTCCTCGGCACGCGCTTCGATGTGCGCCTGCTCGACGACAGGACCGTCGTCACGCTCGCCCATGGCAGCGTCGCGGTCACCGCTGGGTCCGACCGGGCGCAGGCCCTGCTGAAGCCGGGCGAACAGGTCGCGTTCGGCAAGGCGGGCCTCGAGCCGGTCGAGAGCGTGAACATCGAGGACAGCCTCGCCTGGCACAACGGCCGCTTCGTCTTCTACCGCGCCCGCCTTGCGGATGTCGTGCGCGAGATCGAGCGCTACCGGAAGGGACGGATCGCCATCGCCTCGACCCGGCTGGCGAACGAACGCGTGACCGGCAGCTTCCCGCTCGACGACACGGATGCCGCGCTCGCCTCGCTTCAGGCATCCGTCGGATTCCGGTTCCATGCGCTTGCCGGACGCCTCACCGTGATCACGCCATGAAATTCGCCTTGCGCCCCAGATAGTTGATGAAAAAATTCAGGATTCTTCGCCCCAAGGGGTTCATCGTCGCTGCCTCTCATCCGTGAAGGAGTCAGAACGCGGACGGAACGGGTTTCCGCCGCGCACTGCCTTGAGCGAGAGGAAGACTATCCATGGCATGGAATCATATGGGGCGGACCGGCTACCTTCTGGCGGCCAGCCTTCTGGCGTCGGCAGCCTGCGGCATCGCAGGCGCCCGGGCACAGGAACAGGGACAAAGCGGACAGTTCGTTTTCGACATCGCCGCCAAACCCGTGACCCAGGCCGTCAACGATATCGGCCGGGTGACGGGCCTTTCCGTCGTGTTCCGCGAAAACCGCGCCATTGCCAAGACCGGCAAGCCCGTGCACGGCCCCATGACGGCCAATGAAGCCCTCTCGCGCCTGCTCGACGGCACCGGCCTGCTCTATCGCTTCAGCAATGCGACGACGGTGCAGATCTACGATCCGGTCGGAACCGACGGCGCCGCGCTCAATGCCGACGGCTCCACCGCCCTTTCCCCCATCGTTATCGACGGGGACACCAACGGGGCGAACAGCTTCGTCGCCTCGCGCTCGATGGGCGCGACGAAGACCGGCGCCCGGCTGATCGAGGTTCCGCAATCGGTTTCCGTCATCGGCCGCAAGCAGATGGAGGCCCAGAACGCGCAGAGCGTGACGGAATTGCTGCGCTACGTTCCCGGCGTCGCCATCGAGACCTACGGGCCGGACCCCAAGGGCTACGACTGGATCATGATGCGCGGCTTCAACGCCCAGGCGACGAGTTCCTATCTCGACGGCCTGCGCCAGGTTTCCAGCAGCTACAGCTTCTACCGCACCGACCCCTATGCGCTGAACACGATCGAGGTGCTGCGCGGCCCCTCCTCGTCGCTCTACGGCCAGAGCGATGCAGGCGGCATCGTCAACAAGACGTCGAAGAAGCCGACGGAGGAGGACATTCGGCAGGTCGAGCTCGAATATGGCAGCCACCAGCGCCGGCAGGTGGCCTTCGATCTCGGCGGCGCGCTGAACGACGACAAGAGCGTCCTCTACCGCATGGTCGGCGTCGCCCGGAAATCCAATACCCAGTTCCAGTATTCCGACGGCACCAATATCGCCGACGACCGCCTGATGATCGCGCCGTCGATCACCTGGAAGCCGGATGAAGACACGACGCTGACGGTCACCGGGCAGGCGCTGAAGGACGACAGCGGCGGCACCATCATGCTCTTCAAGCCGACCAACATCCTGCTCGGCGATCCGAGCTTCAACAAGAGCGCCCAGCGGCAGCAGACCATCGGCTACGAATTCGAGCACCGTTTCGACGACACCTTCACCTTCCGGCAGAACGTTCGCTACGGGCATGTCGATTTCATGCTGGACAACCTCTTCCTCCAGGGCCTCGGTGCGACGGGCCTTGACCGTTTCGCCCGGCGCTTCGACGAAAGCTTCAACTCCTTCACCGTCGACAACCAGGTGCAGGCCGATTTCGAAACGGGTGCCCTTTCCCACCAGGCCCTGCTCGGCTTCGACTATAGCTGGTCCGATGCCGACGTGAGGCGCTACCAGGGGCCGGCCCCCTCGATCGACCCCAGTGCCCCGATCTACGGCGTCCCCGTCCCGACCCCGACCACGCCCATCGCCGACTATACCGAGCGCTACAGCCAGGCCGGCATCTATGCGCAGGACCAGATCAGGTTCGGCGACGGCTTCATCGCGACGATCGGCGGGCGCTACGACTGGCTCGACCTGGATACCGACAACCGCCTCGGCTCGGACACCAGCATCGATATCGGCAACTTCTCGGGCCGCGCCGGCCTGAGCTACGTCACCACCTTTGGCGTCGTCCCCTATGTCAGCTTCTCGCAGTCCTTCGTGCCGAACAGCGGCGTCGATGCGAGCGGCAACACGTTCGATCCCTCCCTCGGCCGCCAGTGGGAGGCCGGCGTCAAATACCAGCCGGACAGCTTCGACGGGCTCTTCACCGTGGCCTATTTCGACATCGTGAAGACGAACGTGCTGAATTATCTGGCGGGCGGCGTCATTGTCGCGACGGGCGAGATCGCTTCGCGCGGCCTCGAGGTCGAAGGCAAGTTCAGCCTCGGCGGCGGATGGGACTTCACCGGTTCCTACACCTACACGAATGCCGAGATCACCAAGGACGCGCTCGGCTATGCCGGCAACCGCCCCATGCTCGTGCCGGAGCACCAGGCGTCGGCCTGGCTCAACTACACGTTCGACGACGGCGTGCTGGAGGGAGCTTCGATCGGCGGCGGCATACGCTATGTCGGCGATGTCTACGGCAACAATGCCAATACCTTCTCCGTGCCGAGCCGGACGCTCTTCGACGTCGGGGCGAGCTATCGCATCAACGAGCATGCCAAGGTCTCCCTGAACGCGACCAACCTCTTCGACCGGAAATATTTCACCACCTGCGAAGCCAGCTATTCCTGCTACCAGGGCGACCGGCGCTCGGTGATCGGCAAGCTCACGGTCGACTTCTGAGAGCGAAGGGCGCGCCGTCGCGAGGCGGTGCGCCCCAAATGGTCATGCTGAAGCGACGCTCCTTTCTTTCCGGCGGCCTTGCCGCCCTTCTCCCCTTCGCCCCGCTCCGGGCGGAGGGGCATAGGCGTATCGCCGCCGTCGACTGGGCGGCGGCGGAATCCCTGCTTGCGCTCGGGGTCGCCCCGCTCGCGGTCGCGGATACCGGCTACTACAACCAGCGCATGCCGCAGGCCCTGCCCGCGCAGACGCTGGACATCGGCCCGTTCTGGGAAATCAACCTCGAGCTTCTCGACCGGCTTCGCCCCGACCTCGTCTTCATCGGCGCGCCGAGCCTCTTCATGACGCCGCGCCTGCGCGAGATCGCGCCGGTCGAGGTGGTGGAGGAAATGATCGGCGAGGGAAGCTACGACCGCGCCGGCACAATCCTGCGCCAGTGCGGGCGCGCGGCCGGATTGCCCGGCGGCACGGCCGAAGCGGTCCTCGCCAGCGTCGAGCGCCAGATGGACGTGCTCGCGGCCCGCATCGACCGCACGCGCCCGATCTGCATCCTCCTGCCCGACCAGAGCGGCAGCCGCGCGATGGTCTATGGAAACGGCAGCATGCCGGGCTCGGTGATCGACCGGCTGGGTCTCGTCAATGCGTGGAAGGGACCAACCAATGCGAGCGGCTTCATCCAGGTCGGCTTCGAAGCCCTGGTGGCACTGGAAGACGCGATCTTCATGCAGATGGAGATCCCGACGCTTGCGCCCCAGACCGAAAGGGTGCTGGCGGACAGCCAGCTCTGGCAGCGCCTTCCCGCCGTGCGGCAAGGACGGGTGAACCGCCTCGGCCAGTTCTATCCCTTCGGCGGCTGCCTTTCGACCCTTCATCTCGCCGCCGCGCTGACCGCCGCGGTCCCGGACCGATCAGGAGAAGGCGCACCGTGACCATCGCTTACCCCCTTGCGCAGACGCGGCGCGGCTTCCGGCTGACGGCCCTCTTCGCCCTGCCCGCCATCGCGCTCGCCCTAGTGGCCGCCGTCCAGACGATCGATCCCGCCATACTCTTCTACAGCACGCTGCCGCGGATCGCCGCGGCGGTGGTGTCCGGCTTCCTCCTCGGCCTTGGCGGCGCGGTCTTCCAGCGCACGTTCGACAATCCGCTGGCCGAGCCGACGGTCCTCGGCATATCCGGCGGCGTGGCGCTCGCGCTTGCGGCAAGCCTCGTCTTCGCGCCGATGCTATGGTCGCACGGTTATCAGGTCGTGGCCCTTGCGGGCGCAGCGCTCGCCCTCGCGACGACGCTCGCCGTTGCCTGGGGACCGCGCCTGTCCTCCTCGACGCTGCTGCTCGCGGGGATCATGCTGAACCTCTTCTGCAATGCGGCCTATACGGCCCTCGTGCTGTTCAACCACGATTTCCTCAGCAACCTCCTGACCTGGCAGGTCGGCTCGCTGCAGCAGAGCGGGTGGGGGCCGTCGCTCCGCCTGATGGTTCTCGCCGTCCTCGCCATCGGCCCGCTTTGCCTGCTCGAAAAGCCGCTGAGGCTGCTTTCCCTCGGCCACGAGGCCGCCGCGAACCTCGGCGTTTCGGTACGCACGATCAAGCTGCTCCTGCTTGTCATCGCCTCGTTCCTCGCGGCATCCGTCACGGCGGAATTCGGCCAGATCGGCCTGATCGGCCTTGCCGCTCCCGCCATCGCCCGCGCGGTCTGGGGACGCGCGCATCCCGGCCTGTTCAAATGCGCCGTGACCGGGGCCTGGCTCCTGCTGCTGACGGACCAGGTCATGCGCCTGCTGTCCACCGTCGCCGGCGACCTGCCGGTCGGCGCGGCGGCCGGCCTTCTGGCGGGGCCTGTCCTGATCCTCCTTGCCCGCCGGGCGCCGACCAGCGCGCCGAAGGTCATGCCTATACCGGCGGTCCGGCCGGCGGGCGACAGGCGGCTGCTCCTCCTTCTCGCCGCCGCCCTGCCTCTGGCGGCATTCGTCGCGCTCTTCTACGGCCGCGGCCCGGAAGGCTGGGCCTTCGCCGGGCAGGACGACCTCGCCCTCATCTGGCGCTGGCGCCTTCCCCCGCTGCTGGCGTCCGCAGGCGCGGGCGTCTGCCTTGCCCTTGCGGGGCTGCTGCTGCAGCGCCTTCTCCGCAACCCGCTCGCCAGTCCCGACCTCCTCGGCATCACCCATGGCGCCGGTCTGGCGCTCGCCATCGCCTTCGTCATCCTCCCGACCATGGGCGTGGCGACGAAATTCGCGATCACGGCGGCGGGAGCCACGGCAGCCCTGCTCGCCGTTACCCTGCTCGGGCTGCGATCCCGGTTCGAGCCTTCGCGCATGCTGCTGCTCGGCCTCGGGCTCGCCAATACGGCCAATGCGATGCTGGTCATCGCGCTTGCCGGGGGCGGGCAGCGGGGCGCCGCGCTCTTGGGGTGGTTCGCGGGAATGACCGCCGGGGTAGACATGGCCGCGGCGGTGGCGGCATGCGTCACCGGCCTCTTCTGCCTTGCCGCCTGCCTGCTGATGCACCGGAGGATCGACCTGATCGCGCTCGGCGATGCGACGGCGACCGGTTTCGGCGTGCCGGTCAGGACTTCCCGGGCCCTCGGGATCGGCCTTGCCGCCCTGGCGATAGCCGCCGGAACGATGGTCGTCGGCCCGATCAGCTTCATCGGCCTGATGATACCGCATGTCGCCGCCCTCATCGGCTTTCGCGGCATGGCGACGGCAAGCATCGCCAGCGCCCTGATCGGCGCGCTGATCATGGTGCTTGCCGAATGGCTGAGCCGCAACCTCGCCTGGCCCTGGCCCCTGTCGCCAAGCCTCATCGCGGCGCTTGTCGGCGGCCCATGGTTCCTGTGGCATTTGCGGCGGCAGGCCAAGGAGGCCGCATGAAACCCGATGCCTTCCCCATAAGGAAATTCCCGTGACCTATCCGCAAACCTCATCGAGCGGCGAGCTGCTCTTCCGCCTGGAAGGCGTCGCCTACAGTGCCGGCGGGCGCGGGATACTGCCAGCGCTCGACCTCCAGATCGGGGCGGGACGGACGATCGGCCTGATCGGGCACAACGGGTCGGGCAAATCGACCCTGATCAAGCTTCTCGCCCGCCAGATCGCGCCGTCCACCGGGCGGATCCGTTTCGGCGGGCGTGCGCTTGAAAGCTGGCCGAGCCGCGAATTCGCCCGCAACCTTGCCTATATGCCGCAACAGGTGCCGACCGCGGTGGGGACGAGCGTCCACGAACTCGTGAAATTCGGCCGGTACCCCTGGCACGGCTCGCTCGGCTCCTTCGGCGCGACCGACCGGATGAAGGTGGAGGAGGCGCTCGACCTCACGGGCATGACGGCCATGGCCGGCCGGCATGTCGAGACGCTTTCCGGCGGCGAGCACCAGCGTGCCTGGCTTGCCGCGCTGATCGCGCAGGACAGCCGGTGCCTGCTGCTGGACGAGCCGATCTCCGCGCTCGACATCGCCCATCAGGTCGCCATGCTCGATCTCGTGCGCGACCTGACGAAGACCAAGGGTCTCACCACCATCATGGTCCTGCACGACGTCAACATGGCGAGCCGCTACTGCGATGAGATCATCGCGCTGCATGGCGGCACGGTCATCGCCCGCGGCACGGCGCCTTCGATCATGACGCCGGAGACGCTGCGGGCGATCTACGGAATGGACTTCACCGTGCATGTACAGGCCGGATCGGGACGGCTGGCGGCCCTCGTGACGTGACATCGATGCTGCGCTTCGCCAATCGCGAAGCGGGAAAGCCCCTCGCCCCGGAAAGCGATCAAAGGCTTACGCGATTGAACGCAGTCAGATGGCTTGCGACCTGCGCAAGCTCGTCCGCCCGCCGGTCTTCGTCCCAGCCCAGCGCGGCGGCGGCAATCGCCGCGATCTCGTCGAGCCCTTCGGTCGTCAGCCTGCCTTCGATGGCAAGCGTCGTCCGGCGCATGGCGATATCGGCGAGATGTTCGACCATCTCGTTGCGCGCGATCCAGTCGATCTCGCCGCGGCCGTAGCCTTCGACATGGGCGAGCGACGCATCTCCCGTCTCCTTGATATGGGCGAGAACCACATCGGCGGTCGTCCCGTAGCGGGCAAAAAGCGCCTCGACGCGCGCTTCGGGCAGGCCGCTCTTCGCGGCGCGCCCGGAAATCCACGCGCGCCGCTCCGCCGTCTCCACCGGAAAGCCGCGCCCGCCACCGATCGGCAGCATCTGCGTGCTTACCGCCCGGTTCCGGCCGAGGCGGGAGAGGATCGTGTCGGCCACCTCCTCGGCAAAGCCGCGGAACGTCGTCCACTTGCCGCCGACCAGCGAGATGACGGAGAACGGCCGGCCTTCCGCCGGCTCCGCCACCGGGGCCGAATGGTCGCGGCTGATGAGGCCCGGCTGGCTGGCGTCGGAGGCCGGCAGCGGGCGGATGCCGCTATAGGTGTAGACGATCTGCTCGCGGCCGAAATGCAGGGCCGGCAGGAGCGAGCGGAGGCTGGCGAGGAAATAGTCGATCTCGTCCTCCTCGCAGCGCACCGTATCGGGATTGTCCGCCTTGATATCCGTCGAGCCGACGAGCGCGAGACCGAGGAAATCGTAGACGAGGCAGATGCGGCCGTCGTCCGCCTCGAAATAGATCATGCGGCCCTTGAGGCTTTCGACCAGTTCAGGGTGCCTCAGGAGGATATGCGACCCCTTGGTGCCGCCGATCAGCTTGCCGGAAACGCCAAGCGTGTCGTTGACATGATCGATCCACGGCCCCGCCCCGTTGACGACGATGCCGGCACGGGCAAATCGCTCGCTACCGCGCGGATCCCGCAACCGCAGCACGCCGTCGTCCTGCCCGAGCAGCGTCGTGTCGTTCATGGCGCGGGAGGCCGGGCTGGCGTCGAGGCCGTCGCGCACCAGCTCCCAGACGAGCCGTTCGGGCCGGCTGATCTTGGCGTCGTAATAGATGCCGCCTGCGACGATGCGCGGCGTGATCGCCGGCATCTCCTCCAGCGCCTTGCGGCGGAAGAAGAACTGGTGCTTCGGCATGACGCGGTGGCGCGCGCCGTAGAGATCGTAGAGCGCAAGGCCGATCTTGATGAGGAGCGCGCCGCGGCTGCGCGGGGCGGTGGTGGAGCCGAGCAGCGTGCGTAGCGCCGCGAAGGCGCCCTTCGTCAGCGAGAAGGAGGGAATGAAGGTCGGCAGCGCCTCCACGCAATGCGGCGCGTTGCGCAGGAGGAGGTTGCGCTCCAGCGTCGACTGCGCGACGAGGCCGAGCTCGCCGGTCTCCAGATACTTGATGCCGCCATGGATGAGGCGCGAGGGCGCGGCGCTGGTGCCGGAGCCGAAGTCGGCCTTGTCGACGATCAGGCATTTCAGCCCCTGCAGGCAGAGATCGCGGAAGAGCCCTGCCCCGTTGATGCCCGCGCCAAGGACGATGACGTCGAAGGTCTCGACGGTTCCGGCTGTCGTTTCTGTCATGATCGGCATTCCTAAACTTGCGCCGCCCCGCCGAGACGCCGCAGCGTCGGCCAGAGCGGTTTCATCGCCTCGGCGAGATCGAGGAAGACCCGGTATTTCTCGTCATAGGCACGCTGCCGGTCGAGGTCCGGCTGATAGGTCGTCTCGATCGACGCGAGGTCGCGCGGATCGTCGGTGGGCGAGGCGTAGAGGCCGGCGCCCGCACCCGCGCAGAGCGCCGCGCCCCAGGCCGCCGCCTCCTCGGTGCGCGTCGCGGTGACGGGCATGCCGAGGATATCGGCGAAGAGGCCGGCCATGGCGGGATTGCGCGAGACGCCGCCCGTCAGGCGCGCGGCGGTCGGCGCGAAGCCGTCGCGCAGCGCGTCGACATGGACGCGGTGGTTGAAGGCGATGCCCTCCAGCACCGCGCGGACGAGGTCGCCGCGGTCGTGCCAGGCATTGAGGCCGTAGAAGCCGGCGCTGGACGCGCCGCCGAAGGGCGAGCCGAAGAGGTAGGGATGGAAGAAGGTGCTCGAAGGCCGCTCGCGCGCCGCCTCGAATTCCCTGCCGAGGACCGTATGGATGCTCTCGCCGGCCGCCTCCGCCTGCCGGGCATCGGCGGCGCAGAACTGCTCGATGAACCAGTCGTAATTGGCGGTGGAGGCCGGAGAGATGGACATGTTGTTCCATTCGCCGGGCAGGATGCCGTTGCGGCAGAACCAGCGGCCATCGACCTTCGGCGCGGGCGAGACGGTCTCGTTGATCGAATAGGTGCCGGCGATGACGGCCACCACCCCTTCGCCATAGCCGCCCATGCCGAGCGCGGAAGCCGTGACGTCGTGCAGGCCCGCCATGACGGGCATGCCCTCGACCAGCCCCGTCAGGCGCGCGGTCTCCGCCGTCACGCCGCCGACCACCTCGGTGGAAGCCGCCATCGGCGGCTGCCGTCCGGCGAGGCGGCCCAGCCCGAAGAGGCGGAAGGCGTCCTCGGCATAGTCCTGCGTCGTCACATCCGTGAAGGAAGTGCTCGCCTCCGTGCGGTCCGTGCCGATGGTGCCGCAGAGGCAGAAGCGCAGCCAGTCCTTGGCGGCGATGAAATGGGCGATGCGGGCATAGCGCTCCGGCTGGTGCTCGAATATCCAGCGCAGGATGGCGGAGGGCGCCGAGGCGTGCGGGCGCTGGCCGGTCAGTTCCAGCGCGCGGGCGCCGATCTCGCCCTCGTTCCACGCATCGGCAATCGCCCCGGCGCGCGTATCGAGCGAGACAATGGCGGGGCCGAGCGGCCTTTTGTCTTCATCAAGGAGGTAGATGCCGTCGCCGTGGGCGGTCGCGGCAATCGCCACGATATCGGAGGCCGGGCGGCCGCAGGCGGCGATAGCCTCGCGGATGGCGTCGGCCGTCGCGGTCCACAGGCCGTCCATGTCGCGCTCGACATGCTGCGGCGCGGGGATGAGCTGGGGAACGCGCCGGCGGGCGATGGCGAGCACCGTGCCGTCCGCGTCGAAAATGACGGCCTTGGTCACCGTCAGGCCGCTGTCTATACCCATGATGCAGGGCATCCATGCCTCCATTCTCGAGCGAACGGCGGAACGGAACCGGGTATCGGGGCAGCCGCGGCGGCGGTCCCCTCAGCCGGACCGTTCGCCGTCCGCCACAATCACGTTGATCCCCTTCGAGCGCATGCGCGACAGGTGGGAGATCGGAATATCCTCGTCGACGATCACCGCGTCGAATTCCTTGAGCGTCGCGAAGTGATGCAGCGCGCGCCGCTCGAATTTGGTGTGGTCCGCCAGAAGCACACGCCTTGCCGCGCTTTCGAACATCGCCCGCTTGGTCTCCACCGTCTCGGGCGACTGGTGATAGACCACGTCGTCGACGATGGCCGACAGCGACATGAACACGGTGTCGGCGCGCAGCCGGCGGATCTCGTTGGTGGTGATGTGCCCCATGAAGGCATTGCACCAATTGTAGAACTGTCCCCCGAGACAGATGAGGTTGAGGTCGCTCACCTCCTTCAGCTCGTTGATGAGGACGAGCGAGTTGGTGATGACCGTCAGCGGCACCTTGGCCGGCAGGAACCTCGTCATCTCGTGCACGGTCGTGGCGTCGTCCATGAAGATCGCCTGGCCCGGCTCGACGAACTGCATGGCGGCCTTCGCAACCGCCTTCTTCTCCTTCGCCTGCCGGGTGGCGCGGTAGACGTCGGAGGATTCGATGAGGCTGGTCGGCGCGGCGGAGACAATGCCGCGCGTCTTGCGGAAGAGGCCGCGGCTGACGAGTTCGTCGACATCGCGGTGCGCCGTCATGAGGCTGATGCCGAAGCGCTCGGTCAGGTCCTCGATGCGGATCGAGCCTTCGGCGATCACCGTCTCGGCGATCATCTGGCGCCGCACGAGCTGGCGCGCATGCCGGCTGTCGCTCGGCAATTCTTCCGAAAGCAAATCCTTGACGTCGACTTTCTTGTTCACCGGAGGCCCTGCCATGCTTCGAGGATAGAGGTTTCGTATCTCGTATCGGGCGGCAAGGAAAATGCCAAGCTGGCCCGGAAAAGCCCGGGAATGCGAGATGGGAGCGCCCGCGGACGGGCGCTCCCGGGATCGATTACTCGCTCAGAACGAAGGGAGCGGTGTACTTGTCGACATTGTCCTTGGTGATCAGGAGGCAATCGAAGAGCTGCTTTTCGGTGTCGACACCGGTCGAGCCGTTCTTGATCACGTTGTCGGCCTGCTTGACGGCCGCTTCCGAGAAGACGGCGACCGGCTGGAGGACGGTGTACTGCAGCTCACCGGCCTTGATGGCGGCAACCGCATCCGGCGAACCGTCGAAGCCGCCGACCTTGACCTGGTCGAGCTTGCCGGCTTCCTTGAGCGCGGCGATGGCGCCGAGGGCCATCTCGTCGTTGCCGCTGATCACGCCGATGATGTCGGGGTTCGCCTGGAGCATGGACTGCATCTTGTCATGGCCCTTGGTGCGGTCCCAGTCCGCCACTTCCTTGGCGGCCTTCTCGAGGTCCGGATACTGCGTCAGGACGGTTTCGTAGCCGTTCGAACGCGTCGCGGCGTTGTTGTCGGAGGGAGCGCCGAAGAGTTCGACATACTTGCCCTTGTCGCCGACCGCCTCGACCCACTGCTGCGCACCGAGAGCGGCGCCCTGGGCGTTGTTCGAGACGAGCTGCGCCTTGGCGAGGCCTTCCTGGTTGATCTCGGCATTGACGAGGATGACCGGGATGCCGGCGGCGACGGCCTTCTTGACCGCACCGACGGAACCGTCGGCATTCGCCGGGTCGAGGATGATGGCGACCGACTTGTTGGTGATCGCGGTGTCGATCAGGTTGCTCTCGGTGTTGGTGTCACCCTTGTGGGCGCCGACATTGGCCGTGTAGCCGAGGTCTTCGGCGGTCTTCTTGGCGACTTCGCCTTCCGTGAACCAGTAGGGGTTCGACGGATCGTTGACGATGACGGTGATCAGGCCGTCCGCCCAGGCAGAGCTGAACAGCAGCGGCATGACGGCCGTTGCCGCGAAGAGTAGACGCATACCTTTTTTGAACATGGTCTCACTCCCTTTGTTGAGTCCGGTTGTGCCGATTGTCGGCAATACTTTCCGCTGCCGGGCCACTCGATGGTCCGCCTCTCCCGGCAGCGGTCAGTCTGTGCCGGTCGCCGCTGAGGTCAGCGGCGGCCGTATTTGACGCTGTTCAGGAGAACAGCGGTAACGATGACGGCGCCGGTGAAGACCGTCTGCCAGTAGGCCGAGACGCCGATGATCACGAGGCCGTCCGAGAGGAAGCCGATCACGAAGGCGCCGAGCATGGTGCCGATGACCGTGCCGCGGCCGCCCGTCAGCGCCGCGCCGCCGATGACGACGGCGGCGATCGCCGTCAGTTCGTAGGTGGTGCCGGCCGTCGGGCCCGCCGAGGTGAGCTGCGAGGAGAGGACGAGGCCGGCGACGGCGGCGCAGATGCCCGAGAGCACATAGACCGTGATCTTCACGCGCTTGACCGGCACGCCCGACAGTTCCGCCGCGCGCTCGTTGCCGCCCGAGGAATAGAGCCAGCGGCCGAAGGCCGTGCGGGCAAGCAGGACATGGCAGGCGATGGCGAAGACGAGGAGCACGAGGACGCCGATCGGAACGCCCGCAAGGCGGTTGAAGCCGAGCCAGTCGAAACCGGTATTGCCCAGTTCGGGACGGCCGCCGAGATTGTTGTAGGTGAGGCCGTTGGTCATCAGGAGCGCGATGCCGCGGGCGACATAGAGCACGCCGAGCGTCGCGACGAAGGCCGGCACCTTGAGATAGGCGATGAGCACGCCGTTCACCGCGCCGACGACCGCGCCGAGCAGGCAGGTCAGCACCACGACGACCCAGACCGAGGGATAGAGGATGATGCCGAGCTGCGGCAGCGTCACGCCCTGCATGAGAAAACCGGCAACGACGCCGGCAAGGCCGAGCGTCGAGCCGACCGAGAGGTCGATGCCGCCGTTCAGGATAACCAGCAGCATGCCGATGGCGAGCAGGCCGAAGATGGCGACATGCGAGGCCATGATCAGGAAGTTGCTGACCGTGAAATAGTTCGGCGACATCAGCGAGAAGACGACGACGATGGCGATCAGCGCGAAGAAGGCGCGGCCTTCGAACAGAAGCTCGATCAGGCTCTTCTTGCGCTTGCCGCCGCTTGCCGCTGCCTTCGTCTGGATTGCAGGTGTGACTGACATGGGTTCAGCGCTCCTAATGGGCATGCACGGCTTCGCCGGAGGCGGCCATGATCTGTTCTTTGGTCGCGTCGGGACCGAATTCGGCGGAGATGCGGCCGCGCCGCATGACGATGATGCGATGGGCGATGCTCAGGCATTCGCCGACTTCCGAAGTCGTGTAGACCACGGCGAGCCCCTGCTTCGCGCGCTCGGCGAGCAGCTTGAAGACCTCCGCCTTGGCGCCGATGTCGATGCCGCGGCTCGGTTCGTCGAGCAGGATGACCTCGGGATCGGTCGCCAGCATCTTGCCGATGACGACCTTCTGCTGGTTGCCGCCCGACAGCGAGCCGATGGCGGCTGCGCCGCCGTCCGTCTTGATATGCACCTTGCGGATCGCGCTATCGACGAGCCCGCCTTCGCGTGACGTCGAGGTGAAGAGGCCGCGCGTGAAGGCGCCGAGGCTGGCGAGCGAGAGGTTGCGGCCGACGCTCATGGTCTGCACCAGTCCGTCGCGCTGGCGGTCTTCCGGCACGAGCACGAGGCCGTCGCGGATGCATTCGGCGATCGACTGGCCGGTGACGTCCCTGCCCTTCAGCACGACCTTGCCGGCGGTGGATTTCAGGCGGCCCGCGACGGTTTCGAGCAGTTCCGTGCGCCCTGCGCCCATCAGGCCGTAGATGCAGACGATCTCGCCCGCGCGCACCGACAGCGACATGCCGTCGACGACCGAATAGCCGGCGCCGCCCGGATCGGGAACGGTCAGGCCCTCGATGGAGAGCGAGACATCGCCCATCTGGTAGCCGGCCGGCGGCGAGCCGAGGTCGAAATTATCGCCTACCATGTGGCGGACGATCCATTCGAGATCGATGTCCTTGCGCTCGGCATAGGCCGTCATCGTGCCGTCGCGCAGCACCACGGCATGGTGGGTGATCTGCAGCGCCTCTTCGAGGTGGTGCGAGATATAGACGATGGAGACTCCGCGGCCGGTCAGGTCGCGGATGACCTTGAACAGCACCTCGACCTCCGAGGCCGACAGGGCCGATGTCGGCTCGTCCATGATCAGGATGCGCGAATTGACCGAAAGGGCGCGCGCGATCTCGACGATCTGCTGCTGGCCGAGCCGTAGGTCCTCGACGAGCGTTAGAGGATCGATGTCCTCTTCGAGTTCTTCCATCAGGAGGCGCGTCTGGCGCTCTTCCTCGGCGAAGTCCACGCCCGTGGAGGTCATGATCTCGCGCCCCATGAAGATGTTGTCGCGAACGTTCATGTTCGGGGCGAGGCTGAGCTCCTGATGGATGATGGAGATGCCGCGGTCACGTGCTTGGGAGGATGACGCGAAGACGACCGGTTCCCCATCGAGAATGATTTCGCCCGATGTCGGCCTGACCACACCGGAGAGGATCTTCATCAGCGTCGACTTGCCGGCGCCGTTTTCGCCGAACAGGGTCGTCACCTGCCCGCGATGGATATCGAAATTGACGCCCTTGAGGGCATGGACGCTGCCGTAGGATTTCGCCACGTTGCGCGCGGCAAGAACGACTTCGCCCTTCTGTCCGGTTTCGGGGATCGCGCTCATTGGACGTCGAACCTCACGGGCGTGACGATCCAGCTCTTCGGATTGACGAGCTTGAAGACGCCGATGACGGAAACGGTCTTGCCGGAAAGGGCCGCCGGATCGAGGCCGTCGAGAACGACCTTCTTGACCTCGTTGTTGATGGCGGAGCCGGCATCCTGGTATTCGATCTGGTTCTTGAACTGGCCGAACTCGATCTGCCCCGTCGCATCGCGCAGGTCCGTGCCGTTGAGCGCCGGGCCGGTCTGGACCCGCACCGTCAGCTCGGGCGGCAGGCCTTCGACGGCGACGACGTTGTAGTTCGCCTTGCGCTCGCCGACCACGCCTGTGAACTTGACCGGGAAGACCGGGCCGGTGGAGGTGTTGACGCCGTATTTCTCGCTGGCGGCCTTCTTGTCGGCGGCGATCGCCTGCGACAGCTCAGCCGCGTCGGCAGCGCGCGTCTCGACGCTCTGCTTGATGATCGGGAACTGCTCGGCACCGAAGGCCACGGGCGAGAATTTCTGGACCTGGACGTCGGCCTCGGAGCCGATCTGCACGATTTTCGTGTCGAAGGCCATGGCTCCCACCAGCACGACGACGGCGGCGATGCCGATCCAGCGGTAGCTGCGGGCGGGCCGGGGCGATTTCGAGAGCGTGGCGTCAGTCATGTCGGATGGCCTTGCGGTTGAACGGTGAAAGCGTCAGCGGGCGCGCCGGCACGATGCCGGGGACATCGACGGGCCGGAAGACACGACCATGGCGCCAGGGCCGCGTGCCGATGCCTTCGAAACGGAACATGTCATGATGCCCTCCCCATGAACGCGCCGGCCGGATCTCCTCTTCCGCCTTGCGCTGCAGTGCACACTTTTTCGCAGTTGCGATATATGTGTGTGATATGTCGCAGTATATATGTTAAATTAACACGAGCTGTCAATCGGCCTTTTTGAAGGATACCGGCACTGATTAGCTCGTTTTCCCCGGCCACCTGTTGCGCTGAGTGCATGAGCATACCGGAGAGGCGCCTGCGGAAGCTAGGCTCTCCCCGACAGGAGAGCGAACGGCATGCAAGCCTCAACATACTGCTATTAAATGACAATATATGATCCTTGAGTCTTTTGCCCAAGGGTCGGCATGTTTTATAGAGCGACCTTGATTGAGGACGACCAGCAAGAACGGCTCTCCGCACACAACCCAAAGGAGCCCTCCGTTACTCTCCAGCATAGCTGAAAAATAATTCGTTGTGCGAAAAATTTTACGCGACATGTGGTAACTTTATGATATGTTCCTTCGCGAAGTCCGGGCTACCCCGTGGCGCTCCCTTGACCCAATCTGGCGGGGCAGCCACGCGCGCTTTCGCGAAGGACGATCGGGAGGATCGAATGCTTTGTTTCACGTCAGGCGAGACGGCGCGCGCTGTCGCGGCATCGGCAGGTGCACGCCATGGCTGAGGCCGCCGACCTGATCATCGGCATCGACGCCGGAACCTCCGTCATGAAGGCCGTCGCCTTCACGCTCGCCGGCCGCCAGATCGCCAGCGCCTCCGTGCGCAACAGCTACCGGACCGGCGACGACGGCTCCGTCACGCAATCCCTCGACCAGACCTGGCTCGACTGCGCGCGCGCCCTGCGCGGGCTCGGTGAGAAGGTGGAGAACCTTTCCGCCCGCGCCGCCGCCATCGCCGTCACGGCGCAGGGCGACGGCACCTGGCTCGTCGGCGCCGGCAACCGTCCCGTCGGCGATGCCTGGCTGTGGCTCGACGCGCGGGCGGCTCCCACCGTCGAGCGGCTTGCCGCCAGCGATGCCGACCGCCTGCGCTTCGAGGCGACCGGCACCGGCCTCAACACCTGCCAGCAGGGCACGCAGCTTGCCCATATGGACCGCCATTTCCCGGAACTGCTCGCCGGCGCGCAAGTCGCCATGCACTGCAAGGACTGGCTCTATCTGAACCTCACCGGCGTGCGCGCCACCGATCCGTCGGAAGTGAGCTTCACCTTCGGCAATTTCCGCACGCGCCGTTATGACGACGACGTGCTCGCCGCCCTCGGCCTGACGCACCGCCGCAGCCTGCTGCCCGAGGTGATCGACGGCACCGAGACCACGCATCCGCTGACGGCGGAAGCCGCTGCTGCCGCCGGCCTCAGGCCCGGCACGCCTGTCTGCCTCGGCTATGTCGACATGTGCATGACGGCGCTGGGTGCCGGCGTGCGCAGCGAAGGCCGCAATGCCGCCTGTTCCGCCATCGGCTCGACGGGCGTGCATCTCCAGGCGAAGGCCGTTTCCGACGTCGTTCTCAATGCCGAGCGCACCGGCTATGTCATCGCGCTCCCCATCCCCGGCATCGTCACCCAGGTGCAGACCAATATGGGCGCGACGATCAATCTCGACTGGCTACTCCAGCTCGGCGTGGACCTTCTCGGCGAATTCGGCGTCACCGTCGGCCTCAACGACATGATCGGCCGCGTCGACCATTGGATCGCCGCCAGCAAGCCGGGCAACATCCTCTATCACCCCTATATTTCCGAGGCCGGCGAACGCGGCCCCTTCGTGAATGCCCGCGCCCGCGCCAATTTCACCGGCCTTGCCAGCCGCCACCGCTATCCGGATCTCGTGCGCGCCGTCGTGGAAGGACTCGGCATGGCGACGCGCGATTGCTACGCCGCCATGGGGGCCCTGCCCTCGGAACTGCGCGTCAGCGGCGGCGCCGCCCGTTCCGCCTCGCTGCGCGGCACGCTGGGCGCGGCGCTCGGCGCGCCGGTGCGCGTCAGCACGCGCGAAGAGGCGGGCGCCGCCGGCGCCTCGATGATGGCGGCCGTCGCCATCGGCGTCTACCGCACGATGGACGATTGCATCGCCGACTGGGTGACGCCCGAGCTCGGCGCGGCCGAGCAGCCGAAAGCAGAAGACACCGAACGCATGAACCGCCTCTTTGCCGCCTATTCCACCGTGCGCCGGGGCATCGCGCCAGCCTGGGACATCCTGGCCGCGCGCTGACGAAACGACGAATGCGCCCCCTCTGCGGCCGGCGCTGAAGGAGACCCAAATGAACGAGCCCGAGCTTATTGACCTCTTCGTGATCGGCGGCGGCATCAACGGCGCCGGCATCGCCCGCGATGCGGCGGGCCGCGGACTGAAGGTCGTGCTCTGCGAGAAGGACGATCTGGCCGAGGGCACGTCGTCGCGATCCGGCAAGCTGGTGCATGGCGGCCTGCGCTATCTCGAATATTACGAATTCCGCCTGGTGCGCGAGGCGCTGATCGAGCGCGAAGTGCTGCTCAACGCCGCCCCGCACATCATCTGGCCGATGCGCTTCGTGCTGCCGCACAGCCCTGAAGACCGTCCCGCCTGGCTCGTCCGCCTCGGCCTCTTCCTCTACGACCACCTCGGCGGCCGCAGGAAACTGCCCGGCACGCGCACGCTGGACCTTGCGCGCGATCCCGAGGGCACGCCGATCCTCGACCAGTACACACGCGGCTTCGAATATTCCGACTGCTGGGTGGACGACGCCCGCCTCGTGACCCTCAACGCGCTCGGCGCGGCGGAAAAGGGCGCCGTGGTGCTGACCCGCTCGCCGGCCGTTTCCGCCCGCCGCGAAAACGGCGTCTGGATCGTGGAGACGAAGAGCCGCTTGACGGGCGAGACCCGCGCCTTCCGCGCGAAGTGCGTCGTCAACTGCGCCGGCCCGTGGGTGTCCGACGTCATCAACCGCGTCGCCGGCTCCAATTCCACGCGCAACGTGCGCCTCGTCAAGGGCAGCCACATCATCGTGCCGAAGTTCTGGGCGGGCGCCAACGCCTATCTGGTGCAGAACCACGACAAGCGCGTCATCTTCATCAATCCCTACGAGGGCGACAAAGCGCTGATCGGCACCACCGACATCGCCTATGAAGGCCGCGCCGAGGACGTTTCGGCCGACGAGACCGAGATCGACTACCTGTTGAAGGCGGTGAACCGCTACTTCAAGGAGAAGCTGCGCCGGCAGGACGTGCTGCACTCCTTCTCCGGCGTGCGCCCGCTCTTCGACGACGGCAAGGGCAATCCCTCCGCCGTCACCCGCGACTATGTCTTCGACCTCGACGAAACGGGCGGCGCGCCGCTGCTCAACGTCTTCGGCGGCAAGATCACCACCTTCCGCGAGCTTGCCGAGCGCGGCATGCACCGCCTCAGGCACATCTTCCCCAATATGGGCGGCGACTGGACGGAGAAGGCCCCGCTTCCCGGCGGCGACATGCCGAACGCCGACTACGAGACCTTCGCCAACGGCCTGCGCGACACCTATCCCTGGATGCCGCGCAAGCTGGTGCACCATTACGGCCGCCTCTACGGCACGCGCACCAAGGCCGTCGTCGGCGGCGCGACTGGTATCGAGGGGCTCGGCCGGCATTTCGGCGGCCAGTTCTACGAGGCGGAAGCCCGCTATCTCGCCGCCACCGAATGGGCGCAGACGGCCGAGGACATCCTCTACCGCCGCACCAAGCATTACCTGCACCTGACGGAAGCCGAGCGCGCGGCCTTTGCCGACTGGTTCGACGCCGCCCGCCCTGCCGCCGCCTGAGGACGACCATGCCGCTGACGCTTTCGCTCAACACCAATCCGCTGGTCAACCGCTTCGCCGATCCCGACGACCTGATCGAGACCGTCGCGCGGGACCTTCGCCTGCGCGACCTCCAGTTGACGCACGAATTCATCAATCCGAGCTGGAACGCCGCGACGATCCGCCGGCTGACGCGCCAGATGGACCGTGCGCTCCAGCGCACCGGCGTGCGCGTCACCTCGGGCATGACAGGCCCCTATGGCCGCCTCAACCATTTCGGCCATCCGGATGCGGATGTGCGCCGCTACTATGTCGACTGGTTCAAGACCTTCGCCGATATCATCGGCGATCTCGGCGGCACTTCCGTCGGAACGCAGTTCGCCATCTTCACCTACAAGGACTATGACGACCCGACCCGCCGGGAAGAGCTGATCCGCATCGCCATCGACTGCTGGGCGGAGGTGGCGGAGCATGCGAAGGACACCGGCCTCTCCTATGTCTTCTGGGAGCCGATGAGCATCGGCCGCGAATTCGGCGAGACCATCGCCGAATGCGTCAGGCTTCAGGACCGGCTCACCGCGGCGAACATGGCCGTTCCCATGTGGATGATGGCCGATATCGACCATGGCGACGTCACCTCCAGCAATCCGGACGATTTCGATCCCTATGCCTGGGCGCGCGCCGTGCCGAAGGTCTCGCCGATCATCCACATCAAGCAGAGCCTGATGGACAAGGGTGGGCACCGTCCCTTCACCGCCGAGTTCAACGCCAGGGGCCGCATCCAGCCGGAACCGCTGCTGAAGGCCTTTGCCGAGGGCGGCGCGGTCGACAACGAGATCTGCCTGGAACTCTCCTTCAAGGAACGCGAGCCGAACGACCGGCAGGTCATTCCCCAGATCGCCGAAAGCATCGCTTTCTGGGCGCCGCATATCGATACCGGTGCATCCGACCTCAAGCTGGGCTGACCGCGTCCGGGCCGCTTGCCAGAGCATTTCCAGCCGAAGCGGCATCGCTTCGGCGTCGGATAATGCGGTAAAAACAAAAGCTGGAGCATTTCCGGTGAACCGAAAATGCTCCAAGACGGGGTGCTTTTTTGCACAGCAGGACAGGACATCGCCGATGACCGACAATGAAGACTCCCTCGCCGTCCGCGCCGCCTGGCTGCACTATATCGGGGGCTTCACCCAGTCCGCCGTGGCCAAGCGCCTCGGCATTCCCTCGGTCAAGGCGCACCGGCTGATCGCGCGGGCGGTCGCCGAGGGCGTGGTCAAGGTCAGCATCGACGGCGATATCGCCGAATGCGTCAATCTCGAAGTGGCGCTTTCCGAGCGCTACGGGCTCGGTTACTGCGAGGTGGCGCCCGATGTCGATGACGACGCGCTGGCGCTGACGACGCTCGGCCATGTCGGCGCGGATTTCCTGCGGCGCGAGATCGAGCGCGGCGAAGTCGCCGTCATCGGCCTCGGCCATGGGCGAACGCTCTCGGCCGCCGTCCATCACCTGCCCCGCATCAGCGCCAGCGGCACGCGCTTCGTCTCGCTGCTCGGCGGCCTCACCCGCAACTATGCGGCCAATCCATACGATGTCATGCACCGCATCGCCGCCAAGACGGGTACGCAGGCCTATGTGATGCCCGTGCCCTTCTTCGCCAACACGGAGGAGGATCGCGAGGTGCTGCTGTCGCAGCGCGGCGTCAGCGAGGTCTTCGACCTTGCCCGCAACGCCGACCTGAAGCTCGTCGGCATCGGCACGGTCGATAACCAGGCCCATCTCGTCACGTCGGGCATGCTGCAGGCGAACGAGCTGCAGGAGATCCGGGCTCTCGGCGGCGTCGGCGAGCTGCTCGGGCACTTCTTCGACAGCAAGGGCCGCATTCTGGAAACATCGGTGACGGCGCGGACCCTTGCCGCCTCCTTCTCGGAAACCGGCGACGACCGCCTCGTCGCCATCGCCGGCGGCCCCGTCAAGACCGAGGCCATCCGCGCCGTGCTGCACAGCCACAAGCTCCACGGCCTCATCACGGACGAGGCGACGGCACGCCTTCTGCTGCAAAGCTCCGCTTAAAATTACGGCATGGCGGATGCGGTGAAACGGAGCGCTGCATGTTTTGCGTCTCCAACATGGCCATCGCCGCGATTTCGAACGAGCCGACGTGCTGGTCAGGATATGCGGCAGCGGATGCCGCCACGCCACCCCAACCGGCCGCACTGTTGCAAATCGGCACGGTCCGCAACCGTTCGACGGGGATGGCTGCAAAGTTGGCGCGGCGGTGATTCCCCTTTTGCGCGCACTGCGCTATGGCGAAATTGAGGGTCCGGTTCCGAGTCGCCGGAAAACGGCCGCAAGACGTCCAAGGAAATGGCACATATGAACTCCCGCGTTGCAATTCTGGCAGGCGTTGCGCTTGCCCTCACCGCATGCACCACCGTCAGCGTCCCGACCAACCCGCTGCAGGCGCGCTGGAACGGCAAGACCGCCGGCAGCTTCTTCGCGGCCTATGGCCCGCCGATCTCGGATACGGCCGGCACCGGCGGCACGACGCTCTACAAGTGGCGCGGCGGCTTTGCCAAGGGCAAGTCCTGCTCGGTGGAACTCACCGTCAACGACGCCTACAGGATCACCAATATCCGCGCCGTCGGCGACCGCGTCGATCCGAAGGGCGGCCCGACCCATTGCGAAAAGGTCCTCGACGCCGCCGGCGACGGGAAGTGACCGCCGGCTGAAGCCGACCATTCCGGAGCCGCGCGGAAACGCGCGGCTTTTCCTTTGGAGGAAAGCGTGGACGAAGACCGCCTCTACCACGACCCCGCCCTTGCCGATTTCTACGATCTCGAAAACGGCTGGGAGCGCTCGCCGGACTTCGCCTTCTGCAAGGCGCTCGCAAGGGACGCGGGCAGCGTGCTCGACCTTGGCTGCGGCACGGGGGAACTGGCCGTCGCGCTTTGCGAAGGCCGGACGGTCGCCGGCGTCGACCCCGCGCCGGCCATGCTCGACATCGCGCGGGGGAAGCCGGGGGCTGGCAGCGTCGAATTCGTGGAGGGCGATGCGCGGTCCGTTCGGCTCGGCCGCCGCTTCGAACTCGTCGTGCTCACGGGCCATGCCTTCCAGGTCTTCCTGACGCGGGAGGATCGGCGGGCGGTGCTTGCCACCATCGCGGCGCATCTTGCGCCCGGCGGACGCTTCATCTTCGACAGCCGCAATCCCGCCTGCCGGGAATGGGAGGAATGGGGGCCGGAGGAATCGACGCGCCTTCTCGCCCATCCCCGTTTCGGCGAGGTCGCGGCATGGAACGATGTCGCCGTCGATGCCGCCACCGGCATCGTCACCTATGAGACCCATTACGAGATCCGTGCCACCGGCCGGCGCCTTTCCGCAGCCTCCCGCATCGCCTTCCCGGACAAGACGGAACTGGAAGCGCTCCTCACCGAAACCGGCCTTCGCGCCGACCAGTGGCTCGGCGACTGGGAGGGCCGTCCCTGGAAGGAGGGCGCCAAGGAGATCATTCCCCTCGGCACCCTCGCCTGACAAGGCCGGGCGGTCGTTTTCGCACGGGCGCCGCGCCTATTGGTCGATCTCGGGCACGACGAGTTTGACAAGCTTGTCCAGCGAGTCCTGCCAGCCGAGATAGCAGGCCTCGGCGGGGATGATATCCGGCACGCCCTGCTGCTCGATGTTAATCTCCGTGCCGACCGACACGGCCTTCAGGCTTACCGTGACCTTCATCTCACCCGGCAGGTTGGCATCGTCGAAACTGTCGGTGTAGACGAGGCGCTCGTCCGGAACGAGCTCCAGATAGGTGCCGCCGAAGGCATGGCTCCTGCCCGTCGTGAAGTTCCGGAACGACATCCTGTGCCGGCCGCCGACCTTCGCATCGAGTTCATGGACGGTACAAAGGAACCCGTATGGCGGAAGCCAGCTTGCGACCGCGTCCGGTTCGAGGAACGCGCGATAGAGTTTCTCGGGCCTGACGGCGATGACGCGGTGAAGGCGGATCGTGCTGGGCATGGTTTTCTCCCTTGGTTCGGTTTCATCGTTCGTTCAGTCGGGTGCCCGCTCCTTGTCGAGGCACCTTGCGGCCAGCCAATCGCCGCCCGATGCAGTTAAGACGAACGAGGCAGGGAGAGTCCGACATGGCATCGGAACAAGTTTGGTGGCGGCCGCTTCCATATCAAGGATAAAGGGATCGGCCCAAGCACGGTAGTCCGTCGTCAGGTGTTTATCCTTTTCCACCATGAAGAAGCCGGGCGGGAGAACAATGACCGTCCGGCCATGCCCTCGGCAGGAATAAAAAAGCGAGGCCGAATGACTGGGAGAACCGGCGGAATTTGTTGACGATGGTCAAGCAACGGGACGGAAAATGGGAGTCGCCTCAGGTATATACCCGATAGTGGCCGATGATGCCGGATGCTACGGTCTGTATTTACGGTCGCAAGAAGGTGAACGGCACGTCGTGGGACATGCACACTGCGGGCCTCCCATCTGGCGACCCAATGGACCTGAATGTGCATGTCGCAGAAACAACCGAACTTCGTTTCCTCCCGCAATTATCTCGACGTCGCAGAACGCTTCCTCGATATCGGCTTCTGGAATGCCGACATGGCGACGGGGGAGGTGCGCGGAACGGATGGCTTCTTCCGCCTCCTCGGCATGCCGCGAAGCGAGCCCTTCAGCCTCCAGCAATGGATCGCCCTCCTGCACCCGGACGACCGCGAGGATTTCCGTTCCCTCGGCGCGGTGGTCACCATGGGCGTATCAGTGTCCCGCAACGTGCGGCTCTCCGACGAGCAGCGCCCGCCGCGCTGGATACGCATTTCGGTGGAGGAACCGACCACGGCGGACCGCATCGTCGGCCTGGTGCAGGACGCGGCCGCCGAGCGGGAGGCCAAGGCCGCCCTCTACCGCGAGCGCGCGCGACTCAACGCATTCATCGACATGACGGGCGGCGTTTTCTGGGCGCGCGATCTCAACGGCGCCGTGAGCGATCTTCGCGGCTGGGAAAGGATCGCCGGCCACGATTCCGTCCAATACGGCAAGGAAAGCTGGATGGAGGTGATCCACCCAGACGACCGCCAGCGGGTGCAGGAGGTGCGGGAGGCCTGCGAGCGCGACCTGATGTCCGGCGACGTCGCCTTCCGCCTGCTCTACGACGGCGGCGAGTACCGGCAGGTGCGGGCGCGCACGACGCCCGTGCGCCGGCAGAACGGCGCGCCGATGGAATGGATCGGTGTCATCGAGGAGACATGGCGCCACGAGGCCGCGAGCCTGCCGGGCGACGGCACGGTGCTGCGGCCGCAGCAACTGCGGGCGGGCCGCGTGATGCTGGGCTGGTCGGCCGAGGAACTCGCCGAGCAGGCAGGCGTCTCCACCGCGACCATCCGGCGCTACGAGACGACCGGCGAGCACATGAAGGAGGCGACGGTCTCCGCCATCGTCGGCGCGCTGGCGCGCCACGGCCTCATCCTGACCGCATCGGCCACGGATGTAGGCGTCAAATTGCGACACCCCGATACGCCGGGCCGAACGGACGCCGGCACGTAGATTTATGCAATCCTTTACAAGCGGCGCGAGTAAAATGCGGCTTTTGAGTAGAATAAGCGCAGTTTATGACTGAAAGGCGCGCCTGACCCACGCGTCGCGTTTCATGGTTATCAAGGTAAATTTGCTACTTTAGGTCATCCGAATACAACTGATCGTATCGGTTCCGGCATGAGGACGGATTCGGAATCAGCGACAATCACCGAGAGCCCGGGGGGGTGCCAATGCAACTGAATCCTTCTTTTGCGACACTGTCCGAAACAGTACCGGAAGGTACGGAAGACGAGGAAGCGGCACGCATCCAGCGTCTCGTCACCGGCATGAGCCAGGCCAAGAAGAACCTTGACGACGTGCTTGCCAATCTGGCGCGGCTCAAGTTCTTCATGACGCCCTGCGGGCCGGACGAACCGTCCCACTAACCCGAACGAAACGACTACCCAACCCGAACAGGGATCGCTTTGCCGGCCGTCGCAAGACGCCTCGCCGGAGGGCGTTCCATTGCAAAAACTTTCAACCGCCCTGCCGCCAAGGAGGACCCATGACAGCCTTTTCTTTCGGCCTTGCATCCGATGCAAGCGCCATTCTTGCCGCGATGCAAAAGTCGCAGGCCATCATCGAATTCGACCTGACCGGTCGCATCCTGACGGCGAACGAGAACTTCTGTCGGGCACTCGGCTATGCCCTTTCCGAGATCGTCGGCCAGCACCATCGCCTCTTCGTTGATCCGGCTGAGGCCGCCAGCGAGGACTACCGCGCCTTCTGGGCCAAGCTGGCACATGGCGAATTCGACCAGCGCCAGTACAAGCGCATCGGCAAGGGCGGCAAGGAGATCTGGATCGAGGCGTCCTACAATCCGGTCTTCCGCCGCGGCAAGCCCTACAAGGTGGTGAAGTTCGCCACCGACGTCACCGCGCAGAAGCTGAAGAGCGCGGAAGACGCCGGCAAACTGGAGGCCCTGTCGCGTGCCCAGGCCGTCATCGAGTTCACGCCGGCCGGTGAAATCCTCGCCGCCAACCAGAATTTCCTCTCCACCCTCGGCTACCAGTTTTCCGAGATCGAGGGTCGCCATCATTCGATGTTCTGCGACCCGGCCTATTGCCAGAGCCCGCAGTACCGGCAGTTCTGGGACAGGCTCAAGGCGGGCGAGTTCGTCGCCGAGGAGTTCATGCGCATCGGCAAGGGCGGCCGCCGCATCTACATCCAGGCCTCCTACAACCCGATCTTCGACATGAACGGCAAGGTCTTCAAGGTGGTGAAGTTCGCCACCGACGTGACCGGCCGCGTCGAGAACGTCGAGACGCTGGCCAGCGCGCTGACGCGGCTTGCCCAGGGCGACCTGACACTGCACCTGCCGACCCCGTTCATTCCCAGCCTTGAACAGTTGCGCACCGACTTCAACGGCGCATCGGAGCGCCTGCGCCAGGCCATGACGTCGGTCGGCGAGAATGCACAGGCGATCGCCGCCGGCTCGAGCCAGATCCGCTCCGCCGCCGACGACCTCTCCCGCCGCACCGAGCAGCAGGCCGCCTCCGTCGAGGAAACGGCAGCGGCGCTCGAACAGATCACCACGACGGTCGCCGATTCCAGCCGCCGTGCCGAGGAGGCCGGAAAGCTCGTCGCCAGCACCCGCGAGAACGCGGAGAAATCGGGCGAGGTCGTGCGCATGGCGATCTCGGCCATGGGGCAGATCGAGGGCTCCTCGCGGGAAATCTCCAACATCATCGGCGTGATCGACGACATCGCCTTCCAGACCAACCTGCTCGCGCTGAATGCCGGCGTCGAGGCGGCGCGGGCCGGGGAAGCCGGCAAGGGTTTTGCGGTCGTCGCGCAGGAAGTGCGCGAACTCGCCCAGCGCTCGGCCAATGCCGCCAAGGAGATCAAGGCGCTGATCAATACTTCCGGCGAGCAGGTCAAGAACGGCGTGACGCTGGTCGGCCAGACCGGCGATGCACTGGAGCGGATCGTCCGACAGGTGCAGGATATCAACAGCAATGTCGCGGCCATCGTCGAGGCGGCGAAGGAGCAGGCGACCGGCCTCGGCGAGATCAACCAGGCCGTCAACACGCTGGACCAGGGCACGCAGCAGAACGCGGCGATGGTCGAGGAATCGACGGCGGCCAGCCACAGCCTCGCGAAGGAGGCCGAAGCCCTCTTCAACCTGCTCGGCCAGTTCCGCGTCGGCGAGGCCGGCAAGGGCCGGCCAGCGGAGGTGCAGGAGCTACGCCCCGCCTCGTTCCAACCGCGCCGGCTGGCGGGATAGGCTGAATGACGCAATCAAAGCATGTCGACATACTGATCGTGGATGGACATCCGGTCATGCGTGCCGGGATCAGGGCGTGCCTCGCGGCGCGCCCTGATTGGCGTGTCTGCGCGGAGGCCGGCACCGGAGAAGCGGCGGTCGCGCTTGCCCAAAGGCACAGGCCGCGCCTCGTCATTCTCGATCCTGCTCTCCCGAGCGGGCTGGAGACCATGCGCGAATTCCGCCGCCATATCCCGGACATGGGTATCCTGATCTACACCATGCATGCGGACGAATGCCTCGTTTCGGATATCCTGAAGGCGGGCGCCGATGGCTATGTGTCGAAGAACGACGCGGACGTCACGCTATTGGCCGCCGTGGAGGCCGTCGTCGCCGGACGGCAATATGCCGCCCCGTCGACCGGTCGCCATGTCGGGAAAAAAGTGCCCTGCCCGTCGCAGATCCTGACCCCGAGGCAGATACAGGTGGTCCGGCTCGTAGCCGAGGGACGCACGAACCGGAACATCGCGCATCATTTGCAGGTCAGCGTCAAGACCGTCGAATCGCACCGGACGGCGGCGATGAAGAAGCTCGACGCGCACACCGTGGCGGACCTCGTGCACTACGCGATCCGCGCGAAGCTGATCCGGCTGTGAGAATACCAGGTTTTACAGGCGCTTGCGCAGGGTGATCTTGGTCGCCGACTTGCCGAAGAAATGATAGCCCGATCCGCCTTCCGACAGAATGTCGAGGAAAGCGTCGGCATCCGTCACCTTGATGCCGCCGAGGATATGGCAGCCGCGCTCGAAGAAGGCATCGGGGATCATGGTGACGGTCGGGCCGACGACGACGATGCGGGCAGACGGCTTCGCCAGCGCAATCAGGTCGCCAAGCGTGTCGTTCGCCAGCGTCGTGCCGGTAATGATCAGCACATCGGCTTCCGGCACGACTTCCGGCGCCCGCTCCGCCTCCCGAAAATAAGGCATCTCGTGCGGCTTGAGGGTGGAAGGATCCTTCTCCAGCACCCAGTGCCTCGCGCCGATCCTCCTCAGCTCCCGCAGGAATGGCACGAACGCGCCGACCACGACCACCGTGTCATCCACCCCGACCTGAGCCGCGGCAAACGCGTCGAGGCCCTCGACGATCTCGACCCCTCCGTCCGTCCGGTCCTCGTTGGCCATCTGCGCCAGCGCGTTGAGCGTGGCGATGCCCAGCGTCCGCCTGATCCCGACCTGCTCCATCGCCTCTTCGAGAAGGTCGGCGGCGCGGCGGCCGCGCAGCTTGCCGGGAAACGGCATTGCCATCGCGGAACCCGGGCAGCAGACTGCGTCCGGGATATCCTTGACCGGCGTGGCGCAGGCCCCGGCATGCCCCGTCGACAGTTTCACCCCCGTGAAGAAGAGGCCGATGGCGACGCGGTCGATCGTGACGTCGTCGAGCGCGTGTCCGAGACGGTCGCGCACGATCTCGACGGTTCTCTTCAGGATCGCATTCGCCACACTGGCCTCCGCGGTCACGCCTATGCTGAATAGGCTCGCTGTCGAATTGACGTCGGCTCGCCGAACGGGATTGCAAACCTCCTCATACAAAGCAAAGGCAGGGCGATATCGCAAGGCTGGAGCCGGGCTGTGGCTTCATGTCCGGCCGGACGCGCCCGTTTCGAGACGCCGGCGGCCGGCGTCTCCTTCACCGGCCACCCTTCAGGAATCATACTTCATGGCATCGAGATCGGCGATCAGGCCGGGGCCGGTCGGGTTCCATTCCAGCGTCCGGCGGGTCCAGGCGCTGGAGGCGGGAAAATCCAGCCCGGCGAACATCGCCATCCAGCCGAAATGCTCCGCCGCCTTTTCCGGCGCGATCGATACGACCGGCAGCTTCAGCCCGCGGCCGAGCGCCTCGGCGATGGCGCGGGTCTCGATGCCCTCTTCGCCGACCGCATTGTAGCGGGCGCCGGGCGCGGCCCGCTCGACCGCCAACCTGTAGAGCAGGGCGACGTCGAGCAGATGGCCGGCCGGAAACCGGTTGCGCCCCTCGCCCACATAGGCCGCCATGCCCTTTTCCCGGGCGATGGCGACGAGCGGGGTGATAAGGCCCTGCTTGACCGTATCGTGCACCTGCGGAAGGCGCACGACAGAGACATTGACGCCGGCATCGAGCAACGCATTGCCGGCCTGTTCGGAAGCAATGCGCGGATTGGGATGCTCCATGTTGCAGACATCCTCCGTCGCCAGCTTGCCGGGTTCGGCATTGCCGAGCCCGGTGCCCGAGGTGATCACCAGCGGCCGGTCCGAGCCTTTCAGGCCCTCGCCCAGCGCCTCGATCGCGCGGCTGTCCTTCCGGCAGTTCTCGACGAAGCGGGAAAAATCGTGGTCGAAGGCTGTATGAATGACGGCATCTGCCTTTTCCGCCCCGCGGCGAAGGCTTTCCGGCTCCTCCAGCGTGCCCCGGTGGACTTCGGCGCCCGCCGCTTCCAGCGCCCTTGCGCCGGCCTCCGAGCGGGTCATGCCGACCACCCGATGGCCTGCCTTCAGCAGTTCCGGCACGATGGCCGAGCCGATGAACCCGGTCGCGCCCGTGAGGAAAATACGCATGCGATGTCTCCTGGTTGATTGCGGCGCGACTATTGCCGTATCCTTTATGCTGTTAAAGTAGTGACGTTATCCTGGTATAATCACCAACAGGAAAGCCATGACCATCGAAGCAAATGCCCTCGGCCTGTTCCTCCGCGATCGCCGCTCCCGCCTCGATCCGGCAGTGTTCGGCTTTTCCGGGCGCCGGCGCACACCCGGCCTGCGACGGGAAGAGGTTGCGCAGCGCTCGAATATCAGCGCGACCTGGTATACCTGGCTGGAGCAGGGGCGCGGCGGAGCGCCCTCGGCCGATGTGCTGAACCGGATCGCCCGCGGCCTGATGCTGACGGAGCCCGAGCGCGAGCATCTCTTCATGCTGGCCCTCGGCCGCCCGCCGGAGATTCGCTACAAATCCGTCGAAGGCGTCAGCCCGCGCCTCCAGCGCCTGATCGATACGCTCGACGCGAGCCCCGCCCTGGTGCGGACCGCTGCCTGGGACATCGTCGCCTGGAACCCGGCCGCCGCCATCGTCATGACCGATTACGACCGGCTGGCGCCCGGCGACCGGAACATCCTGCGGCTACTATTCTGCAATCCGGCGATCCGCGATATCCAGCACGATTGGGATGCGATGGCGCGTTTCCTCGTCGGCGCCTTCCGCGCCGACGTGGCCCGGGCGGGCGCGACATCGGAAATCACGGCGCTGGTCGACGGACTCTGCAGCGCCAGCCCGGAATTCGAGGCGCTGTGGCGGGAAAACGAGGTGGTCGCGCATGGCGAAGGCACCAAGCGGCTGCGTCACCCCGTCCTCGGGGATATCGAGCTGGAATATTCTGGCTTTGCCGTCGACGGCCGTCCCGATCTCAACCTGGTTGTCTATAATCCCGTCGATCCCTCGGTCGCCGAACGCATCCGGACGCTCGTGGGGAAACACATGGAGAGCCTCCCAAATCATAGCCGGGCATGAAGGGTGGGTACGCCCTGCCGACATGAACCACCTTCTAAGGAGAGGCTGTCCGCTCGAAGGATCGCGGTCGCCAACCCGTCGCGACCAGCCTCTCGTAACCCGGATGACTGCGGATGCCGTCGAGCATCCTGTCATGCCGGATCAATCCCATCATGTCCTCCGAACTTTGCCGGACATAGGCTTCGAGATATTGCATCGCCGTTTCCTGGTCGCCGGCCGCTGAATAGATGCAGGCGGCATTGCAGCATGTGACGGGATCGTCTGGATCGAGCACCAGCGCGCGCTGGACCCAAGCGAAGGCTTCCGACGCCCGCTCGAGATGGACCAGGGCGATGGCGCCGCGCGACAGCGGCGCGGGATTTTCCGGCTGCAGCACCGCGGCCCGTTCGGCCAGTTCCAGCGTGAGCTGGGCCCAGACCAGTTTCTCCGGCGAGGAGAGGTCGACCTCGGCAAGGACGAAATAGGGGCCGAGATAGTCGTCGGGCCGCAGTTGCGCCGCCTCGAGGAAGTGCGCCTTGGCGATATCGTGCTCGCCTTCCATCCGGGCAAGGAAGCCCGCGAACAGGCGCGCCTCGTAGCAGGAGGGATCGAGGGCGAGCGCCTTCGCATAGGCCGCCCGCCCCTCGTCGAGCCGCCCGAGACGCTGGAAGGCGAGGCCGCGCGTGACGTGGGCCTCGGCGAGGCTCGGGTCCAGCGCCAGCGCCTTCTCCGCGAGCGCCAGGATCGATTGCGGCGTCTCGCTGCCGGCGAGCCATTCCAGAAGGAAGCAATCGCAAAGGGCTGCGGCCGAATGGGCCCGCGCGAAGGCCGGATCGAGCGCGGCCGCCTGCATGAACATGCGGCGGGCGACGAGCAGATACGCCTTGGACCAGTGGCGCGCGAGCGGCCAGCCATGGCGATAATAGGTATAGGCCTCCATGCTCGCGGTGCGGGAGAGCTGGAGGGCTCGCCGTTCCTCCGGCAGAAGCTCCAGCTCCAGATGCCGCACCGTCGCCGCGGTGATCTCGTCCTGGATGGCGAAGACATCGGAGAGGTAGCGGTCGAAACAGTCTGCCCACAGGATCGTGCCGGAGACCACATCGACAAGCCGGGCGGAAACGCGCAGCCGCTCCCCCGCCAGCCGCACGCTGCCATCCACCGCATAGCGGACGCCCAGCGCCTCGACCGTCTCAGCCGGTGGAGATGCCGCATCTGGAGAACGCGCGGGGCGCGAGATGACCCTTAGCTGCCGGCTGCGCGTCAGCGCCGTCGCGATATCCTCCGTCAGCCCTTCCGCGAACCAATGGTGCTCCCGGTCGTTTGCCAGCGGCCGGAAGGGCAGCACCGCGATGGAGGGCTTTTCCGACTGCCGCATCGGAAGCCGGCTGCGGCTCTGGACGTGTTCCGCATCCACGATATAGCCGCGCCGCGGCACGGTGCGGATGAAACCCTCGGCAGCAGCACCGAGCGCGGCGCGAATGTCCTTCAGGCACTGGCTGAGCGAGTCGTCCGTGACGATCGATGTCGGCCAGACGGCGGCGATCAGTTCCTCCTTGTCGACCACCCGGCCCGGATTTTCGAGAAGATAGGTAAGCAGCGCCAGGGATTTCGGCCGCAACGCCACATCCTCCTGGCCGCGCTGCAGGCGCCCGCGGCCGAGATCGAGACTATGGCCTGCGAATTCGTAGATGCGTTCGGGCCTCATCCTCCCCTCCCCGCACGACGGAAATATACCTCAGTCGCCCAGGCGGAAATAGTCGAATATCACAGTCTTTTCCGGATGAAGCGGCCGGGAGAGCGGGTCCC
This sequence comes from Shinella sp. R2-11, assembly GCF_055330205.1. Lineage (NCBI taxonomy): Bacteria > Pseudomonadati > Pseudomonadota > Alphaproteobacteria > Hyphomicrobiales > Rhizobiaceae > Shinella > Shinella sp. R2-11. The sequence goes on from NZ_JBVAPC010000003.1 coordinate 550,542, forward strand.
ATTCGACCTTTCGGACCTTGCGATAAACGCCGATATCGCCAAGCTGCTCATCGCTCAACCGGGAGAATGCTTCGAGAGCTCCTGCATCCGTCAGGCGGCAGCTGGATTCGCCGTTTGCCTTTCCGGATCGTGGAATCACGCGCTTGAGAAAGACGATAACCGTCTGGAAGGTGGCAACCGGGAGAACCGGGTTGTCGATACGAAGGTAAGCCATGGCTCGCTCCATTCGTTTGAATGGTGCGAGACTCCCATGCCCATCCCGCGAAGTCCGGAAGGTTCGGGGAAATTTCGCTGAATTCCGGCTGAAACGGTGGTGGCTGGATTATCAGCCTTCATTGCATCCGGGGGATGGCTATGCAGCGTTTGGGATCAGATTGGCCAATCATGCCGCGACACTGGTCGCCAGAACCGGGCACGTGTTGCTCTCGAACACCGGCACAACTTCTCCCACGCCCCGTTTTGCTCTAACCTCCCACCATGAATGTGCGTGGATCGGCCGAGTCATTTCTCGGGCCGAGCAAGCAGCTTCCTTCCACCCACCTTGTCTTGCCCAAAAAACATGATAAATTTCGTCATATTAAATTGGCCAACCCTGCGGCGGTGGCGATCGAATTGGGGCGGCTTGGCAAGGTGAGCTATCTGCATTCCATGACCTGCTTTACCGAAGGCATCAAGGTGCTCGCGCCGGTGAAATGGCGCAGCCTTGACGGCATGGTGGGGGTCTTCTGGGATGCGGAAGGCCAGGCCGGCGCGAGGGGCTATTATCTTTCACCCGATCCGCGCATCGTCATCTTCTTCAACGACGTTTCGCCCTTCATCCGGATGACCAATCGCGAAGGCGGCATGACGGGATATTCGCGCCCGATGACGCGGGCGGTCTACGTGCCGGCGGGCGTGCCGCTCTGGACCGGCTTTACCGCCACCCACCGCTTTTCCCATCTGGACCTGCACCTTCACAGGGACCGGCTGCTGCGGTTCCTGTCGCCTTCGGTCGGCGCCTCCGCGGCGCTGGCGGCCCTGCGCCGGCCGGTGGAAATCCAGGATACCGCGGCGATCGAGACCCTGGCCGGCCTGCTGGTCGGCGAAGTGTCCGCCCCCACGAAACATGCCGTCTTCGCCGAAAGCCTCGTGGCGGGAATCGTCGCCGGCCTGCTCGACATTCCCGATCACGGCGCCGAGCAGCCCAACGGCCGGCTCACGCAGGCCCAGATGAACAGGCTGATGTCGCGTCTTGGAAGCTGCAACGGCAACCGCCTCAGCGTCGCCGACATGGCGCAGACCGTCGGACTTTCCGAAAGCTGGTTCGCCAATGTCTTCAAGCAGACGACGGGCAAGACGCCGCTGCAATGGCAGCTCGGCAAGCGCATCGACCTCGCGCAGAAACTGCTGGTGGAAAGCGAGCTGACCATTGCCGACATCGCGGCCCAGCTCGGCTTTTCCGACCAGGCGCACCTCACCAAGGCCTTCCGCCAGGTCGTCGGCGGAACACCCGCCGCCTGGCGGCGGATGCAGCAGTTTTCCTGAACCGAAAGCGTCCCGCCCGTGCGGTCTGGGCGGGGCGGACGCTCACCAGGTCTGGCGCAGCGTCGCGTAGATTGCGCGACCCGGATTGTAGTAATACGCACCGCCGTCATCATTGGCGATATGCTTCTCATCGAACAGGTTGCTGACGTTCAGCTGGAACGTCGTGTTCTCCTGTATCTTGTAGGTGAAGGCGGCGTCGAAGACGATGGCACCGTCCGACTTCCGGGTGTTTGCGTTGTCGAAGTAATACGAGCCCGTATAGCGAGCGCCGAGCCCGAAGGTCATGTCGCCACGGCTCCCGTTGCCTTCCAGCGTATAGGTGCCCCACAGCGAAGCCAGATGCTCGGGCACCTGCGCGAAGCTGTTGCCATCGAGCGTGCCGCCTTTCTCGACGATCCTGGAGTCGATGTAAGAGTAGGCGGCGATGAGGTTGATATTGTTGGTCATTTCGACCTTGGCTTCAAGATCGAGACCGCGATGGCGGATTTTGTCTACCGTCGCGGGCAGGTATATGGGCGCGTCGCGGGTCGTGATGTTCTCCAGCGTCAGGTCGTAGATGGACGCGCTGAATAGTGCTGGGAAAGCGTCCGGCCGATATTTAACACCGACTTCATATTGCTTGCCGGTGGTGGGCTCGGTCCCAACGCTCGGCGGCGCGACGGATTCGGCGTAGCTGACATAGGCCGCAAATTCGTCCGTGATCTTGTAGTTCAGGCCCAGTCGCTTGGTGAATTCGCTATAGTCGTCCGCCGTCGTGGTTCCCGCAGCCAGATCCGTCTCGGTGAGATCAAGCCAGTCGTTGCGCAATCCGATGCTCGCGGTCAGCCTGTCGAAGAAGGTCAGGTCCTGCTGGATGTAGATGGCCTTGGTCTTCTGATCATTCTCCTGCCAAGTCCGATACGTGAACGTACCGGGCGGGCCGGAAAAGACAGGGTTCTGCCAGTCGATTCCGGGTGCCGTGCCGCCCCAGATCGGCGGATACTCATAGAAGGTATCGCCCGTCGATTCGAATCTGCTGTATTCGACGCCGGCAAGCGTACGGCTATCGACTTGGCCGACATTCGCCTCGTACAGCATATGCGCGTCCATGACGAGCTGTTCGTCGGATCCCTTGTTCTTGAAGAAAATACGATCCGCCTCGGTATCCGCCGGGTCGAAGGCGCCCAGCTCATCATAGATATAGGCATATCCGAAGCCTGTATTCGACTTGCTGTAGCGGGCGCTGGAGTTGAAGGTCAGGCCGTTGCCAAAATCATGGTCGAACATGACGCTGTAGGTGTTTCTGTTCGTCGTATCGTAATTGAAACCCGGCTCGCCGAAAAAGCGGTCCCTGTCGAAATCCGTACCCCTTGGATGACCGCCGCCGCTGGGTGTGCCATCCCTGTCCAGATGGTCGAAGGTGAATGTTAGGCTTGTCGTGTCGGTGGGGCGCCAGGTGAGGCCACCCATGATGAAGTTCTCGTCATCCTGGGAATAATCGTATTCGGCATCCGACCGCTGGAACTTGCCGGTCAGGCGGTATGAGAGCGTATCGTCTTCGGTGATATTGTCGCCGAAATCGAATCCCACTTCCTTGTGGTCGAACGATCCTCCGGTACTATAGACCTCGCCGAAGCGTTCGCTTTTCGGCTTCTTGCTCACGTAGTTCACCGAGCCGCCCGGATCGGAAACCCCGAAGCCGGTGGAATTGGCCCCTTTCAGGACCTCGATGCGCTCGAAGGCATAGGGCTCTTCGAGAACGCCGCTCCAGGTCCTGCCGACGACCAGCCCGTCGCGATAGGTAAAGGGTGTGAAACCGCGGATCTTGAAATAGTCGTAGCGGTCGTCCGAGCCATAATAGTCCGTGACGACGCCGGACGTGTATTGCACGACTTGCTCGATGCTGTTCGCGGCGCGCTCCTGGATTTCCTTGGAGGTGATGACCGAGACCGTGGCCGGCGTTTCCAAAATGTCCGTCGGCATCTTGCCGACGGCGGTGGTCTTGCGCGCCACGATCGTCTTCGTATCATCGTCGTATTCGGCAACGCTGCCGCCATCGACAGTGATCGTTTCAAGCGTTGTGGCGGAACCCGATTCCGCCTGCTGCGCCATCGCAAGGGTCGGCGTGAGCGCGACCAGCGCCGTGCACCCGAGAAGAATCGCATTCCTGTAGCGGGTGAGGGGCTGCCGGCCGTTGCTGCCTGTCTTGCTGATGGTCATTGTGCTTTTCCAGAGGTCGATGTTGCCATTGCGGCCGGCGGCGGCGGTGCGCCGTCCTGTCCAGCCCGGAGCCATCGGCTTTCCGTGGCCGGCCAGACCCTCTTAGCCCGGCCGCCGTCAGCGATATGCGATGTCCCCTGAGCGCCCAATAACTTGAGACGTTTCCTCCGGTATTGTAGAATCCCCCGGTTTTGTACAAACCCACGGAAACTTCGCACCTGCCGGACCGGGCGGCCGGCATTCGCCTTGACGACGCCCCATGAACCTGAAACGGAAACTCCACTTTTAACCGCTCGCGAGGGTTCCGCCAATGCCGCGGCTTTTCCGCTTTTCCCTGGCCCTGCTCGCCATCGTCCTGTGGACCGCCGGTGCGCGGGCGGCGGAGGACACCGCCTACCCCATCGTCATCCATCACGCCTTCGGCACGACGACCATTACAAAGAAGCCGCAGCGCGTGGCGACCGTCGCCTGGGCGAACCACGAGGTTCCACTGGCGCTCGGCGTGGTGCCCGTCGGTATTGCCGCGGCCAATTTCGGCGATGACGATGGCGACGGGCTGCTGCCCTGGGTCGCCGAGAGGCTGAAGGACCTGGGCGGCGAGGCGCCGGTGCTCTTCGACGAGGGCGACGGCATCGATTTCGAGGCGGTCGCGGCGACCCGGCCGGATGTCATCCTGGCCGCCTATTCCGGCCTCAGCCAGGCGGACTACGATACGCTGAGCCAGATCGCGCCCGTCGTCGCCTATCCGCAATCGGCCTGGTCGACCGACTGGCGCGAGATGATCCGCCTCAACAGCGCCGGGCTCGGCATGGCCGCGGAAGGCGAGGCGCTGATCGCCCGCATCGAGAAGGAGATCGCCGACACGGTCGCGGGCTACCCGATCCTCAAGGGCAAGTCGGCGATCTTCGTCACCCATCTCGACGTGACCGACCTCAGCACCGTCAATTTCTATACGGCCAACGATACCCGCGTGAAATTCTTCGCCGATCTCGGCCTCACCTCGCCGAAAAGCGTGCTGGAGGCAACGAAGCCGGGGCAGTTCGCCGCTAGCGTCAGCGCCGAGCGGGTCGATGCCTTCGACGATGTCGACATCGTGGTGGCCTATGGCGGCGTACCGCTGCTCGATGCGGTGAAGGCCGACCTTCTCCTGTCACACATGCCCGCCGTCACAAAGGACGCTCTCGTCATGCTTGGCCGCAATCCGGTCGGCACCGCCGCCAATCCGACGCCGCTCTCCATCTCCTGGGTGCTGAAGGATTATGTCGCGCTGCTGGCCGAGGCCGCCGGGAAGGCGAAATGACGCCCGGCGCCACGGCACTCGGGAGCCTGCCGGGGGCCATCGGGCGGGCGCGCCGCCTGCGCGCCCTGTGGCTGCTGCTCGCCGCGGCAGCGCTCGTCGTGCTCGCGGCGCTGTCGGTCGCGATCGGCACGCGGGATGTCGGCCTAGACGACCTTGCCGCGGCGCTCGCAGGAAAGGCCGGGACCATCGGCGAGGCCGCCGTCGCCATGCGCATCCCTCGGACGGTGCTGGCGCTGCTGGCCGGCGCGGCCCTCGGCCTTGCCGGGGCGATCATGCAGGGCGTGACGCGCAACCCGCTCGCCGATCCCGGCATCCTCGGCGTCAATATGGGCGCTTCGCTCGCGGTCGTCGTCGGCGTCGCCTGGTTCGATATCGCTTCGGCCCATGCCTATATCTTCACGGCCATCTTCGGCGCCGGGGCGGCCGCGGTCTTCGTCTACGTCATCGGTTCGCTGGGACGTGGCGGCGCGACGCCGCTGAAGCTCGCCCTTGCCGGCGCCGCCACCTCCATCGCCTTCTCCTCGCTGGTCATCGCCGTCGTGCTGCCGCGCGCCGACATTGCCGGCGGCATCCGCGCCTGGCAGATCGGCGGCGTCGGCGGCGCGACCTTCGAGCGGATCGACCCGGTTCTGCCCTTCCTTGCCGCCGGCTTCGTCGTCGCGCTCCTTTCCGCCCGCAAGCTGAATGCGCTCGCCCTCGGCGACGAACTGGCCGCCGGCCTCGGCGAGCATGTCGCCGTCACGCGCGCGGTCGCCGCCTTCGCCGCGATCCTGCTTTGCGGCGCGACGACGGCGGTCTGCGGCCCGATCGGCTTCGTCGGCCTCGTCGTGCCGCATCTCGCCCGGCTGCTGGCCGGCAGCGATCACCGCTGGCTGCTGCCCTTTTCCGCCATCGGCGGCGCCGGCCTGCTGCTGGCCGCCGACATTATCGGGCGCATCGTCGCCCGGCCGGCCGAGCTCGACGTCGGCATCGTGACCGCCCTTGTCGGCGCGCCCTTCTTCATCTGGATCGTCCGCCGCCAAAGGGTGCGGGACCTGTGACCATGCTTGCCCCTCTCCCTCACGCCCTCGTCGATTCCGTTGCCGAAAACCGCCGCCGCCGCGCCCGCCGGCACGGCCTCGTCATCGGCCTGCTCCTTGCCCTCATCACCGCCGCCTTCGTGCTGGCCCTGCTTCTCGGGCAATCCTTCACCCCGCCGCGGGATATCCTGCGCGCGCTGATGGGCGAGGACGTGCCGGGCGTCGCCTTCACGGTCGGTCAGCTCCGGCTGCCGCGCGCCGTCCTCGCCATCCTCGCCGGCCTCAGCTTCGGCCTCGGGGGCGTCGCCTTCCAGATCATGCTGCGCAATCCGCTCGCAAGCCCCGACATCATCGGCATCAGCTGGGGCGCCAGCGCCGCGGCGGTCCTCGCCATCGTCGTGTTCGGGCTGAAGGGGCCGATGGTCTCGATCCTCGCCGTTGCCGCCGGGCTCGGCGTGGCGCTGCTCGTCTACGCCCTTTCCTTCCGCAACGGCGTCGCCGGCACGCGGCTCATCCTCGTCGGCATCGGCGTTTCGGCCATGCTGGAAAGCGTCATCGCCTATATCCTCTCGACAGCCCCGGCCTGGACCCTGCAGGAGGCGCTGCGCTGGCTCACCGGCAGCGTCAACGGTGCGCAGCTCGGCCAGGCGCTGCCGCTCCTCGCCGCCCTCGTCTTCTTCGGCGGCTTGCTGCTCGGCCGCGGGCGCGATCTCGAAGCGCTGAGGCTGGGCGACGACACCGCCGCCGCGCTCGGCGTCCGCGTCGGGCGAACGCGCGTGCTCGTCATCGTCGCCGCCGTCGGCCTGATCGCGAGCGCCACCGCCATTTCCGGGCCCATCGCCTTCGTCGCCTTCCTTTCCGGGCCCATCGCCGCTCGCATCGTCGGCAACAACGGATCGCTCCTCGTTCCCGCGGCGCTCACCGGCGCGGCGCTCGTGCTGGTCGGCGATTACTGCGGCCAGTTCCTGCTGCCGAGCCGCTATCCCGTCGGCGTCGTCACCGGGGCGCTCGGCGCCCCCTACCTGATTTTCCTGATCGTGCGCGTCAACCGGTCCGGAGGTTCGCTATGACATCCCATACCCTCCTCGCGAGCGGCCTTTCGGCCGGCTACGGCGACGCCGTCGTCCTCGACGGTCTGGACATCGCCATCCCCCCGGCCCGGATCACCGTGATCGTCGGCGCCAATGCCTGCGGCAAGTCCACGCTTCTTCGCACGCTGTCGCGGCTGCTGCCGGCCCGCAGGGGCAAGGTGCTGCTCGACGGCAAGTCGATCCATCACCTTCCCTCGCGGGAGCTAGCGCGCACGCTGGGACTGCTCCCCCAGTCGCCCATCGCGCCGGAGGGCATCACCGTCGCCGACCTCGTCAGCCGCGGGCGGCATCCGCACCAGGGCGTCTTCTCGCGTTGGCGGCGCGAGGACGACGAGGCCGTGGCCGCGGCGCTGGCGGCGACGAAGACCGAGGACCTGTCGGAACGGCCCATCGATGAGCTTTCCGGCGGGCAGCGCCAGCGCGTCTGGATCGCCATGGCGCTCGCCCAGCAGACGGACCTGCTGCTGCTCGACGAGCCGACCACCTTCCTCGACATCAGCCACCAGATCGAGGTCCTCGACCTCCTCACCGACCTCAACCAGATGCGCGGCACCACCATCGTCATGGTGCTGCACGACCTCAACCTCGCGGCCCGCTACGCCGACCATCTCGTCGCCATGGCGAACGGCCGGCTGCATGTCGCCGGACGGCCGGAGGAGGTGCTGACGGAGGAGAATGTGCGGCAGGTCTTCGGCCTCGAAAGCCGCATCATCACGGATCCGACCTCGGGCCGCCCGACCATGCTGCCGATCGGCCGGCACAGGATGATCGGGAAGGACCGGACAAGACCCCTGGAAGACGGAATAAGAACATGAATGCACTCACGGAATTCAAGCTTGCCGGCATCGCGCTGCCGAAGGATGCCGCGGGCATGCTCGACGAGGTCTGCGAGCATTTCATCGAGCATGCCGAGGTCCGGCGCACGGGCGATGCGGCGACCCTCAGGAGCGAGATCGGCACCGCGCATATGCGCATCGAGGCCGGGCGCCTCCTGATCGACCTGTCCTGCCCGACACAGGAAGCGCTCCAGATGAGCCGCACGATCATCGCCGAGCACCTGTTCTATTTCGCCGGCGACGATCCGCTCGAGCTCACCTGGTCCGGGCCTGCGCCGCGCACGCGGCCCGCCAACCTCCATGAGATCACGGTGGTCTCGGCATCGGACGTCACGCCGCGCATGCGGCGCGTGGTCTTCGCCTGCCCGGATGTCACGCCCTTCATCGGCGGAGACATGCATGTCCGCCTGCTCGTTCCGCCGAAGGGCCGCGCGCCGGTCTGGCCCGGGCTGCAGGAGGATGGCCGCATCGCCTGGCCCAAGGGCGAGGACGCGCTGGTCGTGCGCGTCTACACCATCCGCGCCATCGATGAAGAGCGCGGCGAGATCGCCGTCGACTTCCTCCAGCACCCGGCCGCCGGCATTGCGACGCTCGGCGCCGATTTCGCCCGCGATGCGCGCCCGGGCGACAAGGCCGCCCTGCTCGGCCCCGGCGGCGGCGGCCTTCCGCAGGCGGGATCGATCCTTCTCGCGGGCGACGAAACCGCCCTGCCCGCCATCGCCCGCATTGCGGCCGAGGTGCCCGCCGGTACGCGCATGCAGGCGATCATCGAGGTCGAGGACGAGGCGGAGGAGCAGCCGCTCCCGACCGCCGGCTCGCTCGATGTGCGATGGCTCCACCGCGCGGGGTCCGGTAACATGCTGGCGCAGGCAGCGCTGCGGGCCGTGGCGGAAATGGACGACGAAACCTTTGTCTGGGTCGCCTGCGAGCGGGAGGACGTGCGGCGCATCCGCGCCGCCCTGAAAAGCCGCGGGCATGACCGGAAGCGCATATATGCGGCCTGGTACTGGGAGCGCGAAAGAACACCCTCTTCCCACTGAACCGGCTGCGTGACGCTGGCGGTTCCTGGTTCAATCCCGAATGCCGCGCGGACAAAGCGCACAAATAACTTGACTATTATAGTCATATATTGTGATCGTTCTCCGACCGAAACATGTATTCGCGGCACACGGCCTCGCGCCGGCCGCAATGCATTCCCCTTCCCCGGAGAACGCCGTGGAGATCATCCGGGCCTGTGGCCTCAACATCTTCCTGGAGACCGCCACCGTGCGGCGGGAAATGGTGTGGGAAAGCGTCACGCCGCCCGGCCACTGGCTCGGCACGCTGCTGGAAGGCAGCCTTTCCGTCCAGCAGGAGGGCCTTGGCGAGCACCAATGGGAAAGCGGCGGCGGCACGATCTTCTCCGCCAGCGAACAGGTCGCGACGCGCCATGTCGTCCTGCGCGACGGCAGCGTGGCGGCCGTCTTCGTGCAGATCGAGGCGGACATGGCCGAGCCGCTGGTCGGCGGGGACACGCTGGCGCTGATCTCGCGCAAGACGCCGGACCCGCGCCTTGCCTTGCCGGAAGCGGCGCGCACCATCGCCTGGCAGATGCTCGGCTGCCCGCTGCAGGGCCCGGCCCGCCGCCTCTACATGACCGGCAAGGCGATGGAGATGGTCGCCCATGTCCTCGACGATGCTGCCGCGCCCGGCCATGCCGGCGTCACGGCGGGATGGCCGGCGCGCGACATCGCCCGGCTGCACGAGGCGCGCAGCATCCTGCTGGCCGAGCTCGCCTCGCCGCCCAGCGTGCCGGAGCTCGCCCGCCGCGTCGGCACGAATGCCAAGAAGCTGGGCAGCGGCTTCCAGGCGCTGTTCGGCACCAGCGTCTACGGCTTCGTCAAGGCGAACCGACTGGATGCCGCCCGTATGCTGCTGGAGGGCGGCGAGACGTCGATCGCCCGTGTCGCCCGGCAGGTCGGCTACCAGCCGCAGCATTTCGCCACGGAGTTCCGCCGCCGCTTCGGCGTCGCGCCCACCACCATCGCCGGCAAGGCCCGCTGACCGATAGTCCGTTTCCCGAACGTCTTTGCCGCGATCCCGAACGGCCCTGCGATTGTCCCTCACGCCGGCCCCATGCGAAGACCCTCGCAAACATGAGGGAATTCATCATGAATGGAAAACGCCACGCCGCCCTGCGCGCCGCGACCGTCCTTGCGGCCACGGGCCTCGTTCTCATCGACGCCGGTTCGCCTGCCGCACAGGAGCAGGAAGCCGGCGGCACCACGTCCGGGGCAACCGTCCTCGAACAGATCGTCGTCACCGCGCGGCGGCGCGAGGAGAAGATCCAGGAGGCGCCCGTCGCGGTGACCGCCATTCCCGCCGAGGAGCTCGGCAAGGGCCGGACGGACACGATGGAGGATGCCGCCTTCAGGACGCCGAACGTGCTCTTCAACGGACAGGGCGGCCCGGTCAGCATTCGCGGCGTGACGTCGCTCGGCATTTCCGGCGGCGTCGACAGGCAGCCGGCCGTCGGCATGTTCCTCGACGACGTCTACCTCGCCCGGCCGATGGGCTATCCCTTCATCCTCGAAGACCTGGAGCGAGTCGAGGTGGTGCGCGGCTCGCAGGCGACGCTCTACGGCAAGAACACGATCGGCGGGGCGGTCAACCTGATCTCGCGCGAGCCCGGCGACACCGTCGGCGGCGAGTTCTCCGCAAGCATCGGCACGGACCTCGACAGGCGCTTCAAGGCGGCCTTCGAGACGCCCATCGAGGGCACGGACTGGGCGGTGCGCGCCTCCGCCGCCTGGAGCGGCAATCGCGGCTATATCGAAAACCTCGTCACCGGCGAGGATGTCAGCGACACCGACATCTTCTCCGGGCGCATCGTCGCCACCGGCGAGGTCGGCGACGGCACGAAGATCAGGATCATCGGCGATTACACCCGCGACCGCAGCGACGGCGGGCTCTGGTATGCGCCGCTGCCGCTCGCCTTCGACCACGAGGCGACCCATGATTTCGAGCCGGAGAACAGCGTCGACAGTGGCGGCCTCTCCGTCCGTATCGACCATGAATTCGAGACCGTGCGGCTGACCTCCATCACCGCCTTCCGCGGCCACGAGATGAGCAGCTATCTCGACGGCGACTTCACCGCCACGCCCTTCATCGGCCAGGCCCAGGAAGAGACGCAGCGCCAGTTCAGCCAGGAAATCCGCCTCTCCTCGCTGGACGACGACGTCTTCCGCTGGAGCGGCGGGCTCTTCTACATGCATGAGCGCTTCGAGGGCACGCAGTATTTCGACCTCGCGGCCTTCCCGCGGGATGTCTGGAGCAGGGACGTCTTCGAGCAATCGGCGGACACGGTGTCGGTCTTCGGCGAGGCCGGCTATTTCCTGACGCCACAATGGGAGCTTTCGGCCGGCGGACGCTACACCTACGACCGCAAGTCGACGACGAGCGAGATCTCCTCGCCGAGCGGCAGCTTCATGTTCGGCACGCCCGGCCGGGCCGAGGGCGACGTGTCCTTCTCCAACGTCTCGCCGGAAGCGGCCCTCACCTATCACCTGTCCGAAGGCAACATCGCCTATGCCAAGATCAGCCGCGGCTACAAGTCGGGCGGCATCAGCCCCTATATCGAGGCGGACGGCACGGCGAACCGCTACGATCCCGAGACCACCACGTCCTACGAGCTCGGCACCAAGGCGACCTCGGCCGACGGCCGGTTCACCCTGGCGGCCTCGCTGTTCTACATCGACTGGAAGGACCAGCAGGCGGTGATCTACACGACGCCGTTCACCCGCGTCTATCGCAATGCCGCTGCGGCGACGTCGAAGGGCCTGGAGATCGAGGCCACCGCGCAGCTCACCGAAGAATTCGGGCTGCGGTTCGGCTATGGCTACACCCGTGCCGGATACGACGATTTCGTCGATACGGTGATGGGCGCGGTCTATACCGGCAACGACCTGCCCTTCGCGCCGCGCCACAGCGTCAGCGCGGGCCTGCGCTTCGAGCGGGAGCTCGAAGCCGGCGCGGTGCTGAAGGCGGGCCTCGACTATACGTTCCGCAGTTCCTACGCCTTTACCGCCGACAACGGCTATCGGCAGAAACCGACGCATCTGGTGGATGCCCATATCGGCATCGAGAAGGACGGCTGGAGCGCTAGCCTCTGGGCGAAGAACCTGACAGACGAGCGCTACCTGAAGAACTATTTCAGCTATAGCGGCACCGACATGGGCGTGGCGGCTCCCGGCCGGACGATCGGCATCACGCTGGCCAAGGTGTGGTGACATGGGCGGGAACGACAATACCATGCTCCTCGCCGCCGCCGCACCCGCTCCGGCGGAAACCGGCCGGCTGCGCTTCTTCCTGATGATCGGCGCACTCTACTTCACGCAAGGCTTGCCCATGGGGCTTTCCATGGAGGCGGTGCCCGTGCTGATGCGCCAGAGCGGCGTCTCCATGGACGTCATCGCGCTGGTGCCGCTCGCCGGCCTGCCCTGGATCGTCAAGTTCCTCTGGGCGCCGGCGGTCGACAATCGCTGGAATGCAAGCCTCGGGCGCCGCAGGAGCTGGATCGTGCCGATGCAGATAATCCTCGCCGCCTGCCTCCTTCTGCTCGCCTTCCTTCCGCTCGAAGGAGCCGGCCTCTGGATGGCGGTGACGGCGCTCATGATCGGCTCGATCGCCAGCGCCACGCAGGACACCGCGACGGACGGCCTGGCGGCCGAGCAGCTTGCCGGACGCGGGCTTGCCTATGCCAATGCGCTGCAGGTCGGCGGCATGATGGGCGGCTTCATGGTGGGCGGCGGCGGCGTGCTGATGGTCGCCGACAGGCTCGGCCAGCAAGGCATATTTCTGCTGCTCGCGCTGTTCCCGATCCTGACCGTCGCCATCGCCCTCTCCTGGCGCGAGCCGCCACGTCCCGCCACGGCGCAAGGCGGCGGCAAGGCCCGGCTCGCCGACACGTTCCGCCGGCCCGGCATCGCACTTCTCCTCATGCTCGCCTTCATCTATGGCGGCGCCCATGCGGGCGGGCTCAGCGTCAGCAGGATATTCCTCGTCGACCAGGGCTGGTCCAACCAGGATACGGGCCTCGTCGCCACGTTCAGCGGCCTTATCATGGTGGTGCTCGGCTGCCCGCTCGGCAGTGCGCTGACGGCGCGCAACCGCTGGCTCGCCATGGGATCGGGCATGACGCTCGCCGCCCTCGCCTTCGCCCTCTTCGGCCTCATTGCCGCGGGCATCCTGCCGACAGGCTGGTTCTCCGTCCTGCCGGCAATCGGCGTCCTGTCGGTCGCGAGCGGCTTCATCGCCGTCTCGGCGGCGACGATCATCATGGCCTTCGGCGGCGCGGGAAAACAGGCGGGCACGGACGTGACCGTGCTCCAGAGCGCCAATGTGCTCGGCGAGATGGCGATTGCCGGCCTTGTCGTCTGGGCAGCGGGACGCACCGGCTATGTTCTCGCCTTCGGCGGCGCGGGTATCGCGCTCGTCCTTGCCCTTCTCTTCGTCTCGCGCGCCGCGCGCGCCATTCCCATGACCCGATAATCGAGGCTCATCCATGCTGAAGCTTTCCTCCACCATGGTCGACCGCATCGCGCGGCGGCCGGGCGGCCTTCTCGGCTACCTGCTCTACCGTTTCCCCCTCGGCCACCGGCCCGGCTTCGATCTGGCGCTCAGGCAGCTTCCGCCGGAAGAAAGCGATCTCGTGCTGGAGGTCGGTTGCGGCGGCGGCGTCTTCCTGCGCCGGCTGTTGAAAAGCGGCTGTCGCGCCGCCGCCATCGACCACAGCCCGGACATGATCGCCAATTCCGGCCGGCTGAACGCCCGGGCGCTCGCCGAAGGCCGCCTGACATTGCACGAGGCCGACGCCGCGGCCCTGCCCGTCGCGAGCGGCACGATCGACAAGGTCTATTGCCTCAACGCCTTCTTCTTCTTTCCCGAGCCGCTCGAAAGCCTGAAGGAGATGGCGCGCGTGCTGAAGCCCGGCGGCCGGCTGGCGCTCATCACCTCCCCGCCGGCCTTCCGGAAGCAGATCGCGAGGATCTCCGCCAGCATGGCGGAGACCATGCGCTTCGACGAACCGGCGACGCTTGCCCGATGGGCGCACGAGGCCGGCCTGATGCCCATCGAGACACGCGAAGTCGCGAGCGCCGGCATTCTCTTCATCGCCCGCAAGGAGGACAAGGCATGACGAAGGAGCCCCTCATCGAGGCCCCCGGCTTCCGCGGCCGCATCACCGGAAAGCTCGGCGACATGCTGGTGATCGACGCTGAGGTGGAGGCCGACATTCCCGCGCATGCGGGCGAAACGGCGGAATTCGCCATCGTCGTGAGCGGCCGCTTCGAGCTGTGCATGAGCGGATCCACGCTCTCCTTCGGGCCGGGCGACCATCTCGTCGTCGAGGCGGGCGTCGAGCATGCCATCCGCGTCATCGAGCCCGGCCGCCTCGTCCTTATCGGCAAGATGTGACCCGGCACGTTGCCGATCCGCGCCGTGCGATCAGATGGGCAGGACCTCGACATGCCCGCCGGCCGGGATGTTCCCTTGCCCGGGAGGAAGGACGATCATCACGTCCGCGAGCGCGAGGGCGCGAATGCTGGCCGAACCCGGATAAGGGAGCGGTTCCACCGTCATTGCGTGACCGGGCTCATGCCGAAGCCGGCCCGGAAGGACCTGCGTCCCGCCGCCTGTTCTGGAGACCGGCTGGCCGAGAGGAAGCCGCCAGACATTCCTGCCCGGTTTCGTTCCTTCCAGGCAGGCGATGATCGCGCGGCCCAGCAGGTTGAACCCGACAGCGGCGGCGAACGGGTTTCCCGGAAGAAGCAGGATGGGGCAATCGTCGACATCGCCGAACCCGATCGGCTTGCCCGGCCGCAGGTCGAGCTTCCAGAATTCGAGAAAGCCGCGGCGGGAAACGATCTGCGTCAGATGATCGGCAAAGCCGACGGAAGCCCCGCCGGACGAGACCAGCAGATCGTGGCCGCTCGCCGCCTCGACGAGCTTCGCGAGGATCGCCTGCGGGTCGTCCGCGGCGATACCGAGATCCGTGACCTCCGCGCCGGCCGCCTGGAGCATCCGCGACAGCATCGGCCGGTTGGTATCGTAGATCTGGCCGCTCTTCAGGAATCCGGGGCTGTCGACAAGCTCGTTGCCGGTCGAGAGCAGAGCCACCTTCGGCCGCGGCACCACCAGCACGGAGCGCAGGCCGAGCGCCGTCAGGAGCGCAAGCTGGCCCGCACCGATACGCGTACCGGCCTTCAGCAGGACGTCGCCCCGCGAAACGTCCTCGCCGGTGCGGCGGATATGCGGTTTTCCACCGGCATCCGCCGTCAGATGGACCATGTCGCCCGCGACCTGCGCCGCCTCTTGCACGACGACACGGTCGGCGCCGGGAGGCAGCGCTGCGCCTGTCGTTATCCGAGCCGCCTCGCCGGCCGGGAGCGCATGCACGACCTCCTGTCCCGCGG
This sequence comes from Shinella sp. R2-11, assembly GCF_055330205.1. Taxonomy (NCBI): domain Bacteria; kingdom Pseudomonadati; phylum Pseudomonadota; class Alphaproteobacteria; order Hyphomicrobiales; family Rhizobiaceae; genus Shinella; species Shinella sp. R2-11. The sequence continues at coordinate 565,962 of NZ_JBVAPC010000003.1, forward strand.
CGATCGTCTGGGTGATCTTGAGACAGGCGGTTCCATCCGGCAGGATATCCTCCGACCGGATGGCGAAGCCATCCATCGCCGCATTGTCGAAACGCGGCAGCGAGACGGGAGCGACGATATCTTCCGCCAGAACAAGGCCATGGGCCGCGGACAGGGATACCCTTGCGGAGGGTATCGCCGCCTCGACATAGCTGGCGATGAAGGCCAGCGCGTCATCGAGGGTCTTCACTTTGCCATCGTTCATGATCTTCCAGGCCCAATTCGCTCGTCCGTTCGATCAAGCGGCGTGCGAAAGATAGCACAGGGACCGCAATTGCCCCCTACACCGATATGGACTCTTCCCAAATCAGTATATTTTTTGAAATATATCGACGTATGAAACAGCCGAGCCGGCGGCCACGCCATCCAGACCAGAGAGGGAACATGCACAAGGAGATCCGGATCTCGGCAGCGCTGGTCTTTCGCGACGACGGCGACACGCTTCTGGTGCGCAAGCGCGGTACGCATGCATTCATGCAGGCGGGCGGAAAGATCGAAGACACGGAAGGACCGAAGGAGGCCCTTATCCGGGAGCTGAAGGAAGAACTGGGTCTCGACATTGCCGCCGACCGCATGACGCCCTTCGGCTCCTACCAGGCCGAGGCCGCGAACGAACCGGGATACATCGTCAACGCCTATGTGTTCCTGATCCGCCTTCGCGACGAGGTCATCGCCCCGGCCGCAGAGATCGAGGAGGCGCGATGGATAAAGGTCCACAATGCCGCGTCCCTGCCGCTCGCCCCCCTGACCCGCGACCGCATCCTCCCGGCCTTTCGCCGGATGCAGCTATCGATGGAATTGGAGCGATAGGGAAACACGTTCGCGACTTAGTGGACCACCTCATGAGAATATCTGACCAACACATTTATCGGAAGCAGGCCCGCCCGGCTGCTTTGCGTTTGGCGAAGTCGATCGCGAGGATGGAGAAAATGAGGAGGCTGGTGCCGACCTGTTGCCAGTAAAAATTGAGGCCCGCCAGCAAGAAACGATTGACGGCGCCGGGGCACGGCCACCGGACGCGCGGGTCGACGGTCGTCCGGATGAGGGGAGCTTTTCGTCCTTGGGCAGCTTTGCCTTTGGCCGCGCCAAAAGCTTGCTTGCTTGCTGTTGCCCGTTTCAAGTTCGCGGGTGGCTTCCTCGAATTTCTTCTCGACGCCCTTTCGTTTGGCATAGCCCAGCCCTAGACGGATTCGAGCGGATTTGATACGTGTAACGCGAAGGCGAAGAAGCTAAACGCTCCTGCACCTTCGCGCTTCCCCCCTATGGAGGGATGGGTTGAGCCGCCTAAGGCGGCTTCCGGTATTCTCCGGGTCATGAACCACATGACACATCCTCCTTTCTTGCTAGGGTTCTGTCCCGCGTGACGCTGGCGAGCAGAGACGCGGAACACTCGATTTGAAGAGAGCGGCATCTTCAGGTGTCGCTCTTTTTGATTCCAGCTCCCGACATGAACTGCTGGAAGCCATCGAACCATTGTTTCTTGATGTCGTCCGGCCAGCTAGGATCAAACTCTGGGAACTTGCTCAGCAACCGGTCAACCACAGAAACGGTCGGGTCGACCTTTGGTGGCGGCTGGTCCTGTATGTTATCGTCGATCTTGACTTTAGGGGCAGCTTTCGCCCGCTTCCCACCATTGGAACGCGCGCGTGGGAACGTACCCTGCTCGATGCGAGGGCCAAGCGGGATACCGACTTCCTTGGCGGCATGAAGGAAGAATGTCCGACACTTTCGAAGGATATCTTCCTTTGCTCCGGTCGCTTCCTTGAACTTGTCGGCAAACATCGTCGGCGTCGCCGTCATCAAATCTAGCTCGAAGATATATGGGTAGGTCGCCTTCATTACCTGCCGAAACGGCTCCTTGAATTCTGCGGTGCCGAGCGCGTCCACCAACGTCTTCAACATCGGCTTCGGGACACGGTTGTCGTCAATCAGGCTCAGTGCCTTCAAAGTATGAATAACCTGGTTCTGCATTCCGCCGGAAAAGCGACGTAGGACCGACCGGTCGATCTGCGGCGGCATGCTAGTCTTTAATTCTTCGAGCAACCTAAGGAAAGTCTTATACGAAATGTAAGGAGGAATCCTCGAGCCCTTCACCCGTTCGGAGTCGCTTGCGGATTCATTGTTCAAATTCTGCGGTTCATCTACCATGCGCCCTCCGAACTTATCCCGACCTTCCATAAGATGCTAAAGCCAGCCTCTGCAGTCAGTATGCTAGAGTCAATTTCCGCCGTCAACCAACTCTGAACCCAAAACGATCAGAACATAAGAACTACATAGTTCATCACGGTAAAATCCATCCGGGCAATAATGCAAAAGGAATTACACATGAAAGTGGTTATTCAAATTATTACAATAGCTTACAACGAAAAATCCATCGCCATATTTTCCGCTTATAGCAATCCAAAGCTCTCATACTCAGTTGCCAAGGGGGCATTGATGCGATTGTGAATAGCGGCACGTCCTTGGTTTAATTCATAAACGATCGATTATGTGTGCAGCATGATCGCTGTTGACGCAGAATTGGAATTAGCCTGGACTTCCGACGACTGAACCAAGCTTCACAATCTCTGGCATCAATGCGAGCGCTGGCCGTAACGTTAAGACTTCGGTTGCCGACTGCGTCGGGGTAGCCACAAGATTGGTGTAGCTAGCCTCACCTCTGGCAGTCGTGTTTCGTGTCATAAAGCAGGTCTACAGTAGATGAACCCGCTTGCTTACGAAAAGCAATTGCTAGCAACATTGGCCTGCCATAAGCGCCAGCCGCGAGCTACACCCCTGCTTAAGTATCATCAACAGCGGCTCGCATAGCGCGAAACTTGTGATCAGTTCCGGGTTGCCGATTGAACGCGCGCCCTTCGTCATGGCTGTTTCCCGTTGACAAATATTCATTCCCCGGCTTCTTATCCGGCAATCAACCCGTTGGGCACGTATTCCACGACCGGCGGGCCGCTGCTTCTTCCCACAAGAGCCTTTCATGCAAATCACATCGGCGGGCGACCGCTTTGCCGCCTTTCGGCATCGTTCCTACACCCAGTTTTTCTTTGCCCGTTTCCTCGCCGCCTTTGCGATCCAGATCATCTCGGTCGCCGTCGGCTGGCAGATGTATGAGGTCACCCGGAGCGCCTTCCTGCTCGGCATGATCGGCTTGGTGCAGTTCTTACCCTCGCTGCTGCTCATCCTGGTCACCGGTTCCGTGACCGACCGCTACAGCAGACGCTCCATCGTCTCGATCTGCCTTGCCATCAGCGCGTTCTGCGCCGCCGCGCTGCTGCTGCTCACCGTTACCGGCACCTTCGCGCCCGTCCCGGTCTTCGTCATTCTCGTGATCTTCGGCATCGAGCGCGCCTTCATGGGACCGGCGGTCCAGTCGCTTTCGCCCAATCTCGTGCCGGAAAAGGACCTCGCCAACTCCTTCGCCTGGAATGCCTCGTCCTGGCAGACGGCCTCGATCGTCGGCCCCATGACGGGCGGTCTGCTCTACGGGCTCGATCCGACGGTCGCCTATTCGGTCGCCCTCGCCTTCATGGCCGCCGCCACCGTACTGGTCTTCCTCATCCCCAAGCCTGCCCAGCGCAAGGTCGGCGAACCGACGAGCTGGACCTATATCCTTGCCGGCTTCAAGTTCATCCGTTTCGAGAAGGTCGTGCTCGGCGCGATTTCACTCGATCTCTTCGCAGTGCTGCTCGGCGGCGCTGTCGCGCTGATGCCGATCTTCGCGTCCGACATTCTGGTTCTCGGGCCGCTGGGCCTCGGCCTCCTGCGTGCGGCTCCCGGCGTCGGCGCGATCGCCATGGCGATCTTCCTGGCGACGTTTCCGATCCGGCATGGTTCGGGAATCAAGATGTTTGTCGGCGTCGCCGTGTTCGGCCTCGCCACGATGGTTTTCGGCCTGTCGCAAACGCCGTGGCTCTCGATCGTGGCGCTCGCCTTCATGGGCGCCGGCGACATGATCTCGGTCTATGTGCGCGAAACGCTGATGGCGCTCTGGACGCCGGACGAAGTGCGTGGCCGCGTCAATGCCGTCAACTCGGTCTTCATCGGCGCATCGAACGAACTCGGCGAATTCCGCGCAGGCGTCATGACGCATTTCATCGGCGTCGTACCGGCTGTCGTCATCGGCGGCATCGGCACCCTGGCCGTCTCGGTGCTCTGGGCGTGGATGTTCCCGCAGTTGCGCAAGATCGATGCATTGGACGCGCCGGACCGAAAATAACGTTCACAAGACTTTTGATAGCTGTGACGCCCTGTTCTCAAATGCAACCTCCGACCCGAACATGGCCGGATCCATTTCTGCAGACCGGATGGCCCACCATGGATAGCCATGAAAACAGCCGCGCGGCAAAGCGCGCGGCTGTTTTCATTCATGCCGGTTAATTCTTGCCGACGAACGAGCAGATCGCGCCGGCTTCGGCATCGTCGCGATTTGTCTGCGAGGCGGCATCGCAGCGCCTTTTGATCTCGGCGCGCTGGTCGTCGGAAAGCTTGGTCCAGCGATCCGGCCATTCCGCCTCCGACCGCATCTTGCGGTTCTGTACGTCGCTGAAGAACACGTCGCCGGATTCGCCGCTCCAGATCTGGTGATTATCACCAGCGCCCTGGTTCACCGCCGAGTGATCGGCCTCGCCACCGGGCGACTGATTGTTGTCGCCTCCCTGTGTCTGCGCATAGGCCGAAACGCTCATGAATACGGCCGCAGCCGTTACCGTTGCCAGTTTCAAAAACATCTTCATCTCCTCGTTTGGCGGACAATCCGCATGATGGGCAAACCCCATCAGCTGGCAATTGTTCCGACGCCGTCGGTATCGTTCAGATCGAAGAGGAGAGTGAAGAGGAACAAAGGTCGCCGAAGGCTAACGGGATACCCGCTTCGGTGGGCGTTTGTCTTGCAAGAGAAGACGAAGCTGGCGCCGGAACACCGAGGATACTTGGATCATCTTGCAAAGGGAGAAGGATATGCACGTCGGTTTCGCATATGGCGCGACTGTCGGCAGTCGCCGCCCGTAAATACGCCTTCCCGGAACCCCGGGAGCCGCGGGCGACGCCTGCCTCCAGATTTTCCTATGGTCTCTGCGGACCTGGCTTGTGGGAGCCTCTAGTCAAGCAGCTCCGCCGGCACCTTCCCTCCGTTGTCGGCCAGCGCCTTCATGAGTGCCTTGTGAAGCCAGACGTTCATGGTGGCGGAGTCGTTCTTGTCGCCCGTGTAGCCCAACTCGTCGGCGAGTTCCTTGCGTGCCGACAGGCTCGAATCCAGATCGAGCGCCTTCATCATGTCGACGATCGAACGACGCCAATCGAGTTTCTGGCCGTTCTTCTTCACCGCGGCATCCATGACGGCTGCGACATCGACCGGCCCGGCCTGCTTCGCGGCGCCGGATTCTGAATGCGCCCCCGAGAGCGTCGCGGTGACTTCGTCGCCGAGCTTGGAATTGCCGCCGTCCTGCGCCGGCTTCGCCCCGGTGCCCTGTGTGGTCGTCCCGGCCATATCGGCACTTGAAGGGCTGCTGGCGCCCGCGGTCACGGTCCGTTCCGGCTGCTCCGCCGAACCACCGAAAAGTTTTTCCTTAATGCGGCTGAAAATGCCCATGAACAGCTCCTTTAGCGTTTGACACATGTGACATTAGCGCGTGGCTCTGGGGTTTCAATGACCCGCGGCAGCCTGAAGCCCTGCAAGATCGGAACAATGTCGGAAAAGACGGGTTTGACGACATGAACAGGAGGCCGATATGCCCATCGATCCGAAGGACCCGAAAAAGCCGGTGGAGGTTCCACCGGAAGAAACGCCGGATTCGTTGCCCGACATCCCCGAGCGCCCGATCGAAGAACCGGGACCTGATGTCGTGCCTGAAGAAGCGCCCGACATCACTTCCGTACCGGGTGAGGAAGTGCCTGCGAAAATGCACCGTTGAGTCGGCAGACGGAGGGCGCTTTCACTCGCGCCTTTCATCCGAACCGTTATTGCTCATCGAGCATCGTCAGTGCATTTTCGATTGCGGCCCCGGAGGCCGTGTTGTCGAAGACGCACCAGCCATCGGGCGCCGCAAGGTTCCGGAACGCCCTTATCTCTTCATCGGTGTAGCTCGAATAATAAACCTTCGGCTTGCCGTGCAGGCGGATATATCGCGGCGGCTCGGGGAAATCCTCTATAGGCCACACCAGCGCCGGATCGGCGAGAACCCGGTCGATCGCGTATGTCTCGAGCAGCTCCAATGCCGCCTCGGATGCCCAGCTTTTGTGGCGCACCTCGATGACGATCGGTCCCGCATCGGCATCCCGCATCGTCTTGAATGCGGTCTCGAACTTGTCGGCATCGAACGCCAGCGAGGGCGGCAACTGGCACAGCATCGGGCCGCACTTTTCTCCGAGCGGCGCGATGTCTTCGAGGAAAGCGTCGAACGGTTCGGCGATATCCTTCATCGCCCGGCCATGGCTGATCTCCCTGGGGATCTTCACCGAGAACCGAAAGCCGTCCGGCACCGACTCGGCCCATCGCGCGAAGGTCGTAGTCCTGTGCCGGCGATAGAAGGTCGAGTTGATCTCGACACCGTCGAACACGGACGCATATCTGGTCAGGCCACTTCCCTCCCGAGAAAACCGGTGGGCCCATTTTTGCGGGATCGACCAGGCGGCGGTCGCAATGATCGGCAAATCGATTTCCTCCTGCGGCCCGCCAGAATGCGGCCGCAGGAGGAATGGGAAGACCGGCATTGGAGTTCCCGTGCCGGCTACATGGGCCCGCATCGGAAAGCGGAAACCTGCTCTATGACGGCACGACGGCCGCCAGCACGCTGACGCAATCGCCGGATTTGACGAGGCCGGGGAAATGGCGGGCGGCGAGGATGCCGTCCATTTTCGCCCTGACTTCCAGCGGCTGAACGCCGGTGCGGCCGACGGGATAGATCCGGGCGACGACGTCGCCGTTTTTTACCGCTTCGCCTAGGTCGAAGAGCGGTTCGATAAGGCCGCCGTCCTCCGCGAAGGAGAAGCAGTTGCCGTTGGGCATGTCGAGCCAGATGGTCTCGGAGGCTTCCGCCCTCCCCTTCAGGATACCCGCCGCCTTCAGCACGTTCCGGATGCCTCGCTTGGCGATGCCGGCGCTTTTCGCGGTCGCCGTGCCGCCGCCGCCGAGTTCGGTGGTGATGAAGATCTTCCCCATCTCCTCCGCCGCCGTATCGTACATGCCGACCGCGTCGATCTCCAGCATCTTCATCGACCAGGGCGCACCGAAGGCGCTGACGAGCTCGAAGGCTTTTGCCTCCTGCGCCTTGTCCGGCAGGATATGAGCGGCGCAGAAGGGCAGGAAATCCAAAGTCTTGCCGCCTGAATGGAAGTCCAGCACGATATCGGCGAGCGGCAGCAGAACGCGCTGGAAATAATCGGCGATCTTCTGGGTCACCGTACCGTCGGGCGCGCCCGGAAAGCTGCGGTTCATGTTGCCTTTGTCGATCGGCGAGGTGCGCGTGCCGGCCAGGAATGCCGGGTAATTCATCGCGGGCACGATGATGATCCGGCCGGTGACCTCCTCAGCCTTCAAGGACCGGGCGAGGTCGAAGAGCGCGATCGGCCCCTCATATTCGTCGCCATGGTTGCCGCCGGTCATAAGGGCGGTCGGGCCCTCCCCGTTCTTCACCACCGTTATCGGGATCATCACGGAGCCCCAGGCGGAATCGTCCCGGCTGTAGGGCAGGCGCAGGAAGCCGTGCTGCACGCCCCCGGCCGAAAAATCGACCGTGGGGCTGATCGGAGACGCGCGCATGGCTCAATCCTTCACGAGAAGCTTGCGCGGCACATTGGCCAGGCACTCGACGCCGGTTTCGGTGATCAGGATGCTTTCCGTCGTCTCGAAGCCCATGTCTTCGAGCCAGAGCCCCGTCATGAAGTGGAACGTCATGCCCGGCTTCAGCTCGCTGCGGTCGCCGGGGCGCAGGCTCATCGTGCGCTCGCCCCAGTCCGGCGGATAGGAAACGCCGATGCCGTAGCCCGTGCGATTGTCCTTCACGATGCCGTATTTCTTGAGCACGGCGAAGAAGGCATTGGCGATGTCCTCGCAGGTATTGCCGGGCCGCGCCTTTTCGAGCCCCGCCTCCATGCCTTCCAGAGTGGCCTTTTCCGCATCGAGGAAGGCCTGCGTCGGCTTGCCGAGGAAGACCGTGCGCGAGAGCGGCACATGGTAGCGGTGATAGCAGCCGGCGATCTCGAAGAAGGTACCCTCGCCCGACTGCATCGGCCGATCGTCCCAGGTGAGGTGCGGCGCGGAAGCCTCGACACCGGAGGGCAAGAGCGGCACGATGGCCGGATAATCGCCGCCGATGCTATCGACGCCGCGCGTGCCGGCATCGTAGATTTCCGCCACCAGATCGCATTTGCGCATGCCGACCTCAATCTTGTCGAAGATGCGTTCATGCATCTTCTCTACGATCCGCGCGGCATTGCGCATGTAGCGGATTTCCGTCTCGCTCTTGACGGCGCGCTGCCAGTTGACGAGCGCGGTGGCATCGACGAAGCGGGCATTCGGCAGGTGCTTCTGCAGCGAGGCGAAGGCGGCGGCGGAGAACCAGTAATTGTCCATCTCCACGCCGATGGTCAGCTTGTCGAGGCCGCGCTCGGCGAGTTTCGCCGAAAGATAATCCATCGGGTGGCGCTCGGTGGACTGCACGTAATGGTCCGGATAGCCGATGATGTTCTCGTGCTTCAGATAGGCGGTGAGCTTCGCGCCGTTGGCGTCCTGCCCGCGGCCGTACCAGATCGGCTCGCCCGTCGGCGGCACGACGACGCACTGGTGCACGTAGAAGGACCAGCCGTCATAGCCCGTCAGCCAGTTCATGTTCGACGGATCGCTGCAGATCAGCACGTCGATGCCCTTGGCTGCCATGGCCTTGCGCGTTTTTTGCAGACGCGCTTCATACTCCGGAAGCGTGAACTTCAGGTTCGCTTGTTTCATCGGTTTTTCCTCTATACCCGGCGAAAAGCCGGTCTCAACTCTCGAAGACCGTGCCGGCGCCCGCCCCCGCCGCACGGGCGGCGGCAAGGGTTGCGATAGCCGTGTCCTGAATGCCCGTGCCGGTCAGGTCCGCCACGGTGATCTCGTCGGGGCCGCTGCGGCCCGGTTTGCGCCCGGCGATGATCTCGCCGAGTTCGGGGAAAAGCGCGCCCTCCGTCACGAGGCCCGCTTCGATGGCGTGGTGCAGCTCGCCGAGCCGGCGCGTCTGCCTGAGGCTGTCGGCGACATAGAGGCCGGCGCCGGTGATGACGGCCGGCTCGATCTCGTTCTTGTGCTCGGCATCCGAGCCCATGGCGGTGACATGCTGGCCGGGCTGGAGCCATTCGGCCTTGAGGACGGGCCTTTCCGAGGGGGTGGTGGTGACGACGATATCCGCCCCGTCGACCGCCGCCCGGCCATCCGCCACGGCGCTGACGGGAAAGCCGAGCTTCGCCGTCAGCTCCAGCGCCGCCGTTTCGGCCTTCGCCGCATCGCGCGCCCAGATGCGCGCCTCGCGGATTGGCCGGACGAGGCTCAAGGCTTCGAGCTGCAGCTTTGCCTGCATGCCGGCACCGAAAATGGCGGCGACCGAGGCGTCCGGGCGTGAAAGATGGCGGGCCGCGACGGCGCCGGCGGCGGCGGTGCGCACATCCGTCAGGTAGCCGTTGTCGAGCAGCACCGCCTGCACGAGGCCGGTCTTGGTGGAGAACAGCACCATCAGGCCGTTGGTGCTCGGCAGGCCGATCTTCGGATTGTCGAAGAAGCCGGGGCTGATCTTGATCGCGAAACCATCGAGGCCGGGCACATAGGCCGTCTTCACGTCCACCTCGCCGCGATGCTCGGGAATATCGAGCCGCAGGATCGGCGGCATGGCGACGGCCTTGGTGGCAAGCGCATGGAAGGCGTCCTCCACGCAGGCGATTGCTTCGAGATCGAGCGGAACGATGCGCCGCAGCTCCGCCTCGGTGAGTATCTTCATCGTCGTCACGCCGCGTCCTCCCGCAACAGTCCGGCCTCTCCATTGAGGACCCGCAGATGCTGGCCCATGTCCACGTTACGGCCGGAGAGAACGACCGCCGCCGGTCCCTCCAGCCGGCCAAGCCGGCCGGTGAGCAGCGCCGCGATGCCGACGGCGCCGGCTCCTTCGATCACCTCGCGCTCCTCACCATAGGCATGCCGCATGCCGGCGGCGATCTCGGTTTCGGGAAGGAGGATCACGTCGTCCAGCAATGCGCGGCACATTTCGAACGTCACGGCATTGTCGAGCCCGATGCCGCCGCCCAGCGAATCGGCAAGGCTCGCGACTTCCTCGACCTGTACCAGCCGCCCGGCATCGAGGCTCGCCTTCATCGCGGCGCCCCGCTCCATGGTGAGGCCGATGATGCGGGTCCTGGGTGAACGTCCCTTCACCGCCGCGGCGACGCCTGCCGCCAGTCCGCCGCCCGAAAGCGGCACCAGCACCGTCGCCACGTCGGGCATTGCCTCGACGATTTCCAGCCCGAGCGTGCCCTGCCCCGCTACCACGGCCGTATCGTCGAAGGGCGGCACCATGACGAGGCCGTCTTCGGCGACCAGCCGGTCGACCTCCAGTTGCGCCTCGTCCTGCGAGCGGCCGACGATGCGGACATTCGCGCCGAGCCGGCGGATTTCCGCGACCTTGTTGTCGGGCACGAGCCGCGACATGCAGATCGTCGCGGTCGATCCTTCCGCCTTGGCGGCATGGGCGAGCGCGCGGCCGTGATTACCCGTCGAGGCGGCGACGACGCCCCGCGCCCGCTCTTCCGGCGAGAGCGACAGCACCGCATTCGTCGCGCCGCGCAGCTTGAAGCTGCCGGTCGTCTGGTGATGTTCGAGCTTGAGGCCGACGGGCACGCCGAAACGCTCGGAGAGCGAAGCGGAGAGCGCAAACGGCGTGCGCCGGATCCGGCCTTCGATGCGCCGGGCCGCCTGTTCAATCTCCCTCAGGGTCACGGGAAGGTTCCTCATGCTCCGCGTCCCGAATAGGCGAGCGTCATCAGCCGGCCGAGCTCCGGCCGCGCCGCCTGGTCGCCGCAGAGGCGCAGGCACGCCCAGGCCGTCGCCAGGTTGCTGGTGACGACCGGCTTGCCGATGACCGTTTCGATCTCGGCCGCGACGCCTGCCGCCCGCACAGCCGTGCAGGAAATGAACAGCGCATCGCTGTCCGGCGCCATCGCCTCCCTGGCGAAGGCGACGATCTCGGCCGGGGAAATGCGCGCCATCTCGCGGTCGTCGGTCAGGCCGAGGCAGGTGAAACGGGCGATATCGAAGCCGAGCCCCAGGAAATAATCAGCCATCGGCCTGCTGGTTTCGAGCGTATAGGGCGTCAGCACGGAAATGCGCCTCGCATCGAGCGCCTTGAGGCCGGCAACCGCCGCGGCCGTGGGCGTGACGACGGCCGCGCCGGGTTTTGCGGCCCGCACGGCGGCCTCCACCTCTGCATCGCCGATGACAACGGAGGCGGAGGTGCAGGAATACATGACGACGTCCAGCGGCTCGTCCGGCAGGATGAGCGCGGCGCCCGCCGTCAGCGAGGGCTGCATGGCGCGCAGGTTTTCCGGCGTCACCGGATTGGCATAGGGGATGCGCGTCGCATAGACGCCGATCCGCTCGCCGGCCACCATGCGCTGGAAATCCACTTCCGTCGTGTGGTCGGTCGCAAGGATGATAAGGCCGACGCGCTTGGCCAGCGGCCGGTCGTCGAGCCCTGGTGCGCGCGAGGCGAGGGTGAGGCCGGGCGTCTGCATCAGCGTTCCTCCAGCCGAGCATAGCGTTCTTCCAGCCAGCGCAGGAAGACGACGGAGATGAGGCTCATGATCAGGAAGAACACGCCGACCAGCGTCATCGGCTCGATATAGCGGTAGCTGCTGTTGGCGACGCTTTTCGCCTGGTTCATCAGCTCCAGCACGGTGATGGCCGAGAGCAGCGGCGTTTCCTTGAACATGGCGATGAGATAATTGGCGAGCGCGGGGATCATCGGCGGGATCGCCTGCGGCAGGATGACGTGGATCCAGGTCTGGCGCTCAGTGAGGTTCGTCGCCTTCGCCGCCTCCCACTGGCCGCGCGGCACGTTCTCGATGCCGGCGCGGTAGACCTCTGCCGCATAGGTGCCGTAGTGCAGGCCGAGCCCGATGACGCCGGCCAGCAGCGCCGGCAGGCGGATGCCGATATCCGGCAGCACATAGAAGATGAAGTAGAGCTGCACGAGCAGCGGCGTGCCGCGGATGAACTCCACGATGAAGCCCGTCGTCCTCGCGACCGGCTTCGGCGCAGTCATGCGCAGGATGGCAAAGGCGAGGCCGACCACGGCGGCGACGGCGGCCCCGAGCACGGTCGCAAGGATCGTGATCTTCAGGCCCTCCAGGAGGGTCGGCATGATCTGCCAGACGAAATTCCAGTCCCACTCCATCATCAGGTCCTTACACCATCGAGGCCGCGGGTGACCCGGCGCTCCAGCCAGCGCATGCCGTAGGAAATGGCGAGCGCCATCAGGAAATAGAGCACGAGGATGGTGGCGAAGGGGATCAGCGTGCTGCCCGTCTGCGCGCGCACCACCTGCGCCTGGAAGGTCATGTCGGTGAGCGATATCAGCGAGACGACGGCGGTGCCCTTCAGGAGCTCGATGGCATTGTTGCCGAAGGTCGGCAGCATCAGGGGCAGCGCCTGCGGCAGGATGACGTGGCGCATCGCCTGGCTGCGCGAAAGGTTGAGCGCGATGCAGGCCTCCCGCTGCTCGCGGCCGATCGCCCTGACGGCACCGCGCACCACCTCCGCCCCATAGGCGCCGACATTCAGGCCGAGCGCCAGGACGCCGGCCTGCAGCGGCGAGAGCGTGACGCCCGCGAAGGGCAGCACGAAATAGACCCAGAAGAGCTGCACGAAGATCGAGGTGCCGCGGAAGAACTCGATATAGGTCGTGGCGAGCGCCCTCACCGCCATGAAACGGCTGACGCGGCCGAGGCCCGCGAGAAATGCCATGATGACGGCGAGCGCCGAGCCCATGACGGTAAGCTCGAGCGTCACGAGCGCGCCTTGCAGGATCAGCCCTATATAGCCGGACCAGTCGGTCATGGTGTGTTCCAAGTTAGCTTCAACCGGGCAAAGCCCCTCATCCGCCTGCCGGCACCTTCTCCCCGTGAACGGGGCGAAGGGCGAACCGGCATCGTTTTCCAGATCGTCAACGACGATGGGAAACCGGAGCCACAAGTCCCTTCTCCCCGTTCACGGGGAGAAGGTCGCGGCAGCGGGATGAGGGGCGAACCCGCCCCTATCACTGTGCCGCGCAAAGCTTCTCGCGCGTCGTCGACATCGCGGCCTTGGCGGAGAAGCCGTAGGGCTCGATGATTTTGGCGAATTCGCCGCTTTCCTTCAGCTTGGCGAGCTCCACGTCGAAGGCATCGCGCAGGGCCTCGTCACCCTTCCTGAACGCCGCGCCGTCGCAATAGACCGGAGCGCCCTCCACGGGGGCGACCACTTCGATCCCGGGATCGTTCGCCTTGGCAACGAGATCGTTGATGGACAGGACAGGCAGCGAATAGGCATCGATACGGCCGTCCTGCAGCATCTTCAGGCCGCTCTGGCCATCCGGCACGACGATGACGCGGTCACGCGGCACGCCGGCTTCGAGCGCCAGCTTCTCCTCGGTGCCGCCGCCCGGTGCGCCGATCTTCGCATCCGGATTGTCGGCGATGTCCTTGTAGCTCTTGAGGCCGAGCGGATTGCCCTTCTTCAGCGCGAAGGCCTCGGCATCGCACAGCACCGGTTCGGAATAGGCGACGGCGGCACAGCGCTCCGGCTTCATGAAGAGGCCGGCGGTGATGACGTCGTGGCGGCCGGCCTGCAGGCCGGGGATCATCGCGCCGTATTCGGAAATAGAGGCGACGATATCGGCCACACCAAGGCGCTTGAAGACCTCGCGGGCGACATCCGGGGCAGCCCCCGAAACCTTGCCGTCGGCGGCGACCGCCGTGAACGGCGGCTCGTTGGCGATGGCGACGCGGGCAAAGCCCTGCGCCTTCAGCTCCTCCAGCTTGGCGTCATCGGCGAAAGCGGGGGTGGCGACGATGGCGGCCATCAGCGCGCTTGCGCCGGCCGCCAGGGTCAAAAGCGTTCTCATGCTCATATTGTGAACTCCTCTGGCTGTTTCTGGTTGTTATTGGGATCTTGCTTGGAGCCTTGTTTCCGAGCGGCGCGAGCCATTCAGACGCGGTGCCCGGCCGCGATGATCTTGCGCAGGAAGGTCTGCGTGCGTTCCTGCCTGGGATTGCGGAAAATCTCGTCCGGCTTGCCCTCCTCGACGATCCTGCCGCGATCGAAGAAGAGGATGCGGTCGGCAAAGTCGTGGGCGAAGCCCATCTCGTGGGTGACGAGCAGCATGGTCATGTCGGTCTCGGCGGCGAGCTTGCGCATGACGTTCAGCACCTCCTCGACCAGTTCGGGATCGAGCGCCGACGTCACCTCGTCGAACAGCATGATCTTCGGCGAGAGCGCGAGAGCGCGGGCGATGGCAACACGCTGCTTCTGTCCGCCGGACAATTGCGCGGGCATGTTCTTCGCCTTGTCGGCAAGGCCCACCATGTCGAGAAGCTCCATCGCCCGCTTCTCCGCAGCGGCCTTCGCGACGCCCTTCGTCAGCATCGGCGCCAGGGTGACGTTGTCGAGCACGCATTTGTGCGGGAAGAGATTGAAGTGCTGGAAGACCATGCCGATCTTGGCGCGCATCCTGTGCAGGTGGCGATCGTCCGCCGGGGCGAGGCCGCCGTTCTTCGGCATGTGGTAGAGCTGGTCGCCATCGACCTCGATATGGCCGCCGCTGATGCTCTCGAGCGTCATCAGGATGCGCAGGATCGTCGTCTTGCCGGAGCCGGACGGACCGATGAGGGCGAGCTTCTCGCCCGGCAGCACCTCCATCGACAGCCCGTCGAGCACGGTCAAGGGACCGTAGCGCTTCACGATATTGTCGATGCGGATGATCGGCACGGTCATGCATGTCTCTCCCTGTCGAGACGCTGATGGCCTAACGATGCGCGCCGCCCTAAATCATGTCAATCCGAATAATAATATCAGTACAATTATTCTTCAGATGCCCGATTGGCAGGCAATTTCCTCAAATCGCGAGCAGCAGCGCTTCCGGACTTCCGCTGGCCAACGAGGCCAGAATGCCGAGGCCCGTGCGCAGTTCCTGCTCGGTCGTCGAGCCGAGCGAGATGCGCACGGCCGGATGCCAGCCCTGATCGGCCGTGCGGAAGGAGGAGCCGGGGGCGATCGCCACGCCGCGCAGCCGCGCCTGCGACACGAAGCCCTCCTCCGTATGGCCCTCCGGCAGCGGCAGCCAGACATGCAGGCTCTGCGGATGGGCATGATACGGAAGCCCTGCGAAGGCGTCCTCCGCAATGGCATGGCGAACAGCAAGGGCCTTCCTCTGCCAGGTGACGAGCTCCATCGCCGTGCCGTCGCTTACCCAGCGCGTGGCGATCTCGGCGATCGAGGGCGTCGCCATCCAGTTGGAGACGAGGTGGCGGTTGGTGACCGCCGCGACATAGCGGTCGGGCGCGGCGAGATAGCCGATGCGCAGGCCCGGCACCGTGATCTTGGTGAAGCTCGTGACGTAGAGCGTGCGCTCCGGCGCATAGGCCGCAATCGGCGGCGCACGATCCTCGACGAGCGGGCCGAGAATGTCGTTCTCGATGATCGAGATATCGTGGCGCCGGGCCACTTCGGCGAGCGCTTGCCGGCGCTCGGCGCTCATCAGCGTCGCCGTCGGATTGATGACCGAGGGCTGGAGGAAGACGGCGCGGATGACGCCCGTCCGGCACGCCTCGTCCAGCGCCTCGGGGATCATGCCGTCATGGTCGATCGGCAGGCCTTCGAGATGCAGGCCGAGATAGGTGGAAAGCGGCACCAGCGTATGGTGGCTGATTGCCTCCGTCGCCACCGTGGAGCCGGGCGGGGCAACGCTCATCAAGGCTACCGTCATCCCCGACGTAGCGCCATTGGTGAGGCTGATATTGAGCGGCGAGATATCGAGCCCGCAGCGCGCCAGCCATTCGGCGGCGACATTCCGGTGGCGCGGGAAGACCATGTTCGGCCGGAAGGAAAGCGCAGAGCTCGACGGCAGGTTTTCCGCCAGCCAGCCGAAGGCCTCGCGCATGCGCTCCAGGTGCAACTGCTCGCAGACGGGTTTCAGGATCGAGAGATCCACCAGCTCGCCGAGGCGCTCCGGCAGGTAGGGCGGCTCCGGTTCCCTCGGCCGCGTCTGGACGAAGGAGCCACGGCCGATCTCGCCGGAGATGAGCCCCCGGCGGATCAGCTCGTCATAGGCGCGGCTGACGGTCTGGACGGAGAGTTTGAGGTCGTCGGCAAGCTTGCGATGGGGTAGAAGACGCGTGCCGTTCGGCAGGTGACCTTCCTGAATGGCGCGGGCGATCTGCTCGGCGAGGGAAAGGTAGGCCGGCCGGCGCAATTGGGATATATCGGGTCGCCAATTTGTCATGATTTCAACAGTGCTCAAATTCAGTTCAATTGACAACGCCAAAATGGCTTCCCATTGTCTTTTTCTCCGCTTTGACATGATTTCCGCCCGGAGGGCGACCGCATGAAACTCGACGCCATCGACCTGCGCATCCTGGAGGCGATCCAGGAGAACGGACGCATCACCAAGCTGGCGCTCGCGGAGCGGGCGGGGCTTTCCCCCACCCCCTGCTGGCTGCGCCTGCGCAAGCTCGAAAAGGCCGGCATCGTCTCCGGCTATCATGCCCGTGTCGCGGTGCGCCGCGTCGCCCCGGTCGCCAGCGTCTTGATGGAGGTGACGCTCGCCAATCACCGCCAGGCGGATTTCGAGCGTTTCGAGCGCGCGGTGGCGGCAACGCCGGAGATCGTCACCTGCTGGTCGGTCGGCGGCGGCGTCGATTACATCCTGAAGATCATGGCGGCGGATATCGACGCCTACCAGCGTCTCGTCGACGGCCTGCTCGACCGCGAATTGGGCATCGACCGCTACTTCACCTACATCGTCACCAAGACGGTGAAGGAGGAAACAGTGCTGCCGCTGGCAACGCTGCTGCCCGTTCCCGAATAAAGGGCCCCGAATAGAGAGATTGTCCACGGCGGCGGATATCTTTGGTCAAAGTCTCTGCCCCCGGCCCCGGCAATAGACAATCTGTCGCTCCGCCTCGGGCAGACTCCTCCCGACAACCCGAGGAGGCCGCCATGACCGCCGTATTTGCCCGCACGACATTTCACGACGCGCTTGCCCGCCTCGCCGATCCGCATCTGCTGCGCGAGCTCTCCTATGTCGGAGGCCGCTGGACCGCCGGCCGGGACGGCGCAAGCTTCAAGGTGACGGATCCCGCATCGAACGCCACGCTTGCCTGGGTTGCCGAGTTCGACGCCGGGCAGACCGAGGAGGCCGTTTCGGCCGCCAGCGACGCCTTCTCCGCCTGGCGGGACCTGCTGCCGCAGCAGCGCGGCAGAATTCTGCGCCAATGGGGCGAGCTGATGCTCGAGCATCGCGAGGATCTTGCCTTGCTGATGACGCTGGAACAGGGCAAGCCGCTGGCCGAATCCCGCGGCGAGATCGACTATGCCGCGTCCTTCGTCGAATGGTATGCCGAGGAGGGAAAGCGCCTCAACGCCGAGAGCGTCACCAGCCACCTGCCCGGCGCGGAGATGATCGTGCGCCGAGAGGCGCTCGGCGTCGTCGGCATCGTGACGCCGTGGAACTTCCCCTCCGCGATGATCACCCGCAAGGCCGCCGCGGCACTTGCCGCCGGCTGCACGGTCGTCGCCCATCCCTCCAGCGAAACGCCGCTCTCGGCCCTCGCCCTTGCCGAACTGGGCGAACGGGCCGGCCTTCCCGCCGGTGTCTTCAACGTCGTGACCGGGGATGCCGCGACCATCGTCGGCCGCATGAATGCCGATCCCCGCATCCGTGCCATGAGCTTCACCGGCTCGACGGAGATCGGCAGGCTGATCGCCGGCCAGTGCGCATCCACCATGAAGCGGCTCGTCATGGAACTGGGCGGCCATGCGCCGCTGATCGTCTTCGCCGATGCCGATATCGACAAGGCCGCCGACATCGCCGTCAACGCCAAGTTCGCGACCTCCGGCCAGGATTGCCTTGCCGCCAACCGCATCTATGTCGAGCGCCCCGTGCTCGCCGCCTTCACCAGAGCCTTCAGGGAGCGCATCGAGGCGCTGAAGGTCGCCGGCGGATTGGAGCCGGACGCCGAGATCGGCCCGCTGATGCATGAACGCGCCATCGCCAAGGTGGAGGAGCAGGTGGCCGATGCGGTCAAGCGCGGAGCAAGGCTTCTCACCGGCGGCAAGCGCCACAAGGCCGGACCGCTGTTCTTCCAGCCGACGCTGCTGACCGACGTGCCCGACGACGCCGTGATCATGCGCGAGGAGACCTTCGGGCCTGTGGCCGCCGTCACCGCCTTCGACAGCGAGGCGGAGGTGATCGCGCGGGCCAACGACACCGAATACGGCCTCGTGGCCTATGTCGTCACGGAAAACGGCGCGCGCCAGATGCGCCTTGCCCGCGCGCTGGAATACGGCATGGTGGCGGTCAACCGCGTGAAGATCACCGGCGGCCCGATCCCCTTCGGCGGCTGGAAGCAATCCGGCCTCGGCCGCGAGGGTTCGCGCCATGGCATGGAGGCCTTCACCGAGCTCAAATATCTCTGCATCGACACCGCTGCCTGAAAGGAAAGACCATGGCCGACAGACGCAACGAACTCACCGCCTGGGACCGCGACCACTTCTTCCATCCCTCCACCCATATGGGCATGCATGCCCGCGGCGAGACGCCGACGCGCGTCATCGGCGGCGGCGAAGGCGTCTACATCACCGACACCGGCGGCAAGACGAGCCTCGACGCCTTTGCCGGCCTCTATTGCGTCAATGTCGGCTACGGCCGCCAGAAGATCGCCGACGCCATCGCGGAGCAAGCGAAGAACCTCGCCTACTACCACGCCTATGTCGGCCACGGCACGGAAGCTTCGATCACTCTGTCCAAGATGATCATCGACCGCGCGCCCGAGGGCATGAGCCGGGTCTATTTCGGCCTCTCGGGCTCGGACGCCAACGAGACCAACATCAAGCTCATCTGGTACTACAACAACATCCTCGGCCGGCCGGAGAAGAAGAAGATCATCTCGCGCTGGCGGGGCTATCACGGCTCCGGCGTCATGACCGGCTCGCTGACCGGCCTCCACCTCTTCCACAACGCCTTCGACCTGCCGCGCGCGCCGATCCTGCACACGGAAGCGCCCTATTTCTTCCGCCGGCCGGATCGCTCGATGGACGAGGAGCAGTTCTCGCAATATTGCGCCGACAAGCTGGAGGAGATGATCCTCGCCGAGGGCCCGGAGACGGTCGCCGCCTTCATCGGGGAACCGATCCTCGGCACCGGCGGCATCGTGCCGCCGCCGAAGGGCTATTGGCAGAAGATCCAGGCCGTGCTCGACAAATACGACATCCTGCTCGTCGCCGACGAGGTCGTCACCGGCTTCGGCCGCCTCGGCACGATGTTCGGCTCGGACCATTACGGCATGAAGCCGGCGCTCATCACCATCGCCAAGGGCCTCACCTCCGCCTATGCGCCGCTCTCGGGCACCATCGTCTCCGACAAGGTCTGGGAAGTGCTGGTCAAGGGGTCCGACGAACTCGGCGCCATCGGCCATGGCTGGACCTATTCCGCCCATCCGATCTGCGCCGCCGCGGGCGTCGCCAATCTGGAGCTGATCGACGAACTCGGCCTTGTGGAAAATGCCGGCGCGACGGGCGCCTATTTCCGCAGCGAACTCGAAAAGGCCGTCGGCGACCATCGGAATGTCGGCGAAGTGCGCGGCGATGGCCTGATGGCCGCCGTGGAATTCGTCGAGGACCGGGACGACCGCGCCTTCTTCGATCCTTCGCAGAAGATCGGCCCGCAAGTGGCGAGCGCCCTCCTCGAACGCGGCGTCATCGGCCGCGCCATGCCGCAAGGCGACATTCTCGGTTTCGCCCCGCCGCTGTGCCTGACCCGCGAGGAGGCCGATATCGTCGTGAAGGCGACGGCCGACGCGGTGAAGGCCGTTCTCGGCTGAGATTCGAATAGCCGGGGCAGCGGCGACGCTGCCCCGGCGCATCATGCCTTTCCAGCGCGGTCTTCATGGCAGCCCGGGAGAAAAGGCCGACGAGGTCAGAATAGGCGAATTCGCTTCAAGTCGGCCCCGTCGCCAACGTGCGCCCGCGCGAAACCCAGGCGGCTCCTTCTTTCTGGTGCAGGAAGCCGTTCGAGAACGGCACCGACGGATAGATCGTCGAAATGGCCGCGATCGCCTCGTCGCCATCCATCCTTCCGTCCAGAACCATCCTGTAGAGCTTCGCCACCGCCACCATGTCGCAGTCCTGGGGGGACAGGCGAACACGCGAGAGCCCGGCGGAAATCAGGGGAGCAAGGTCGTCCAGCAGCATGACGCAGCTGTTCGACATGGTCTGCACGCCGTTGAGCACGAGAAAGGACTGGCGGTCGAGCGTGCGCAGCGGCAGGCCGTCCGGGTCTTCGCCGCAGATGAACTGGCAATTGTCCTTGGTCAGCCCTTTCGAGCGGGCATGGGCACAGCGCGCGGAAATGGCGAGCGGCATGCGGCCGAAGGCGAAGAGCTCGAAGGAAAAGTCCGGCATGGCGGCCAGCATCTGCCGGATGGAGGCGGCCGGAAGCTCCGGCGGCAGGCAGATATTGTCCGCCCCGCGCGCGGCAAGCGTGCGCGCCGTCGCGGCATTGTAGACATTGACCAGCGGGCCGACCGAATGCGGCTTTCCCTTGAGCAGGCCGAGCGCCGAAAGGTCGTTTGCCTCGACAGGGTGGATGCTGTCGCGAACGAGATCACGCACATGCCGGCTTTCGCGCTCCAGCGTCACCATGGCGAGTGTCGAGAGCGTCACCTGCTTGCCGGCCGCCTCGAGGCGCTCGATGACCTCGGCGACGTGCGGTTCGCTGAAATGCTGGCGCTTGGAACAGACCGTCTCGCCCAGCGTGACGTGTCCGATATCCGCCTCGTCGGCGATGCGGAAATAGAAATCCCGCCATTTCGGCCCATCCCAGAGGTAATAGACCGGCCCGAGGCTCAACGCCGCCCGCTTCGCTTCCATCCTGTCGTCTCCCGGGATTTTCTTTATCGCCAGCGCTTGTCATAGGCGCCGGCGGTGGTGCGTTGTCCTTCGCTCATCGCCCGCAGCCGGGAAACGAGGACGGAGCGCTCGGCAGGCGTTGCGCCAAGCGCCTTCTTCAATGAGGAAACCACTTCGGCGACATAGGCCTTGCCGCGCTGCCGACCCTCGATCTTCAGCGCCGAGACGCCCGCCGCCTTCAGCGCGTCGATCTCGTCGATGACATCGAGCGAGACCGGATCCTCGAAGGCATAGCCCTGCGAGCCGCCGACATCGAAGCGCCCCTTGCAGAGGGTCGGATAGCCGGAGGCCTCGCCGGAGCCGAAACGGTTGATCGTATAGGCGCCGAGCTCGGAGACGAGCGTGCCGCCCTCCTCCCGGTAGCGCACATGGCTTGCCGGCGAGCAGACACCGTTCATGTTGGGCGACTTGCCGGTCGCATAGGAGGAGAGCGAGCAGCGCCCCTCCGCCATGACGCAGAGGCCACCGAAGGCGAAGACCTCCACCTCGCAATCGATCTGCCGCGTGAGACGGGCGATATCCTGCACCGCCAGCACCCGCGGCAGCACCACGCGCCTGGCGCCGAACGCCTCTATGAGGAAGCGGATCGCATCCGGGTTCGACGCCGACGCCTGGACGGAGACATGCAGGCGCTGCTGCGGATAGCGCTCGGCCACATAGGCCATCAGCCCGAAATCGGCGAGGATCAGCGCATCCGCCCCAAGCGCCACCGCATCGTCCGCGGCGGAATACCACAGCGCCTCGTCGCCCGCCCGCATGAAGGTGTTGAGGGCGACGAAGGTCTGCACGCCCTTGCCACGGGCAAGTGCGATGGACTGGCGCAATTCCTCGCGGCTGAAATTGAGGCCGGGGAAATTGCGGGCATTGGTCTCGTCGCGAAAGCCGCAATAGACGGCATCCGCTCCCGCCTCGACCGCCTCGCGGAAGGCGGCGGGCGTGCCGGCGGGGCAGATCAGTTCCATGTCGCATCCCTCCCTTCGAGCGCCCGCGCCCGGATATGACGCGCGGCCCCCGCCACCAGCGGCGAAAACGGCCCGGCAAGCGCACCCAGTTCGCTCGGCAGGTCGATGGCGCTGTCGTCGAGCGCGTTGCGCAGCGCCAGCATCGCCTCCATGTCGCCGGTAACGGAGAGATCGCGCGAGAAGAACAGCGCATCGGCATCGCACCGCCCTTCCAGAAGGCCGAGCAGGAGCGCGAGCGGCCCCTCGATGCGCGCATCCGCCAGGGGCGGCGCGCCGCGGAAGACACAGAGCGCCTGCGCCGCCGGAACGACGCGGAAATGCAGCGGCAGATCGGAAGGCGAGAAGCAATAGCGGGTCTGCCTGTAATCGCCGAGCCGGTCGAAAATATCGGGATGGGCCTTGAGCACGCCGGAAAAGATCGTCCGCGCCACGCCCTCCAGCAGCCAGAGAGGGGCGATTTCAACGGGTTTGGCAAGGAGCGGGGAAAGATCGGGCATGCGGTTCGCCTTGGCGGGAAAGAACGCGCGAAGACTAGGGAGCGGCAGCCTCCCGGTGTTTGCGCCAGCACAAAGACCACGACGTTTTTCCCCTGCAAGGGTTTGTCATGAAAGCCGATATCCCCACTCCCCGCCGCTATGACGGTCTCCAGGATTTCGTCGCGCTCCTGGAGCGGCGGGCGCGGCTGAAGCGCATCAGCGAGCCCGTCTCGCTGGTGCACGAGATCACGGAGATCCACCGCCGCGTTCTCGCGCAGGAGGGGCCGGCGCTGCTCTTCGAAAAGCCGGTCGATGCCGACGGCAACATCCAGCCTATTCCGCTCCTTGCCAATCTCTTCGGCACGCGCGAGCGGATCGAGTGGGGGTTCGGGCTGGAAACCGGCGGCCTGCCGCGCCTTGCCGCCTTCCTGTCGGACCTGCGCGACCCGAAGCCGCCGCGCTCGATGCGCGATGCCTGGCAGAAGCTGCCGCATCTGAAGGCCGCGCTGTCGATGAACCCGCGCACCGTCTCCCGCCCACCCTGCCAGCACACGATCTGGCAGGGCGACGCCATCGACCTCGACCGCCTGCCGATCCAGACCTGCTGGCCGGGCGAGCCCGCGCCGCTCGTTAGCTGGCCCCTGGTCATCACCCAGGCGCCCTACGATCCCGACGACACCAATGTCGGCATCTACCGCATGCAGAAGCTGGGGAAAAACCGGCTGATCATGCGTTGGCTGGCGCATCGCGGCGGCGCGCGCCACCACCGGCTCTGGCAGGACCATGGCAAGGACATGCCGGTCGCCATCGTGATCGGCGCCGATCCCGCAACGATCCTTTCCGCGGTCATGCCCTTGCCGGACGGCATGAGCGAGCTTGCCTTTGCCGGCGTGCTCAGCGGCCAGCGGCAGCAGACCGCGTCAGCGGTCACCGTGCCCCTGCCGGTCCCCGCCAGCGCGGAAATCGTGCTCGAAGGCACCGTCTCCATCAGGGAGACCGCGGAGGAAGGCCCTTACGGGGACCATACGGGCTATTACAATTCGGTCGAGGCCTTCCCTGTCCTGACGCTGTCGGCCATCACGATGCGGAAGGATCCGCTCTATCTCTCGACCTATACCGGCCGGCCGCCGGACGAGCCATCACGGCTCGGCGAGGCGATGAACGATCTTTTCGTCGCGCTGGTGAAGCGGCAGTTTCCCGAAATCCGCGACCTCTGGCTGCCGCCGGAAGCCTGCTCCTACCGCGCCATGGTCGTTTCCATCGACAAGCGCTATCCCGGCCAGGCGCGGCGGGTGATGATGGGCCTTTGGTCCATGTTGGCGCAGTTCAGCTATACCAAGCTGATCATCACCGTGGACGGGGACATCGACGTCAGGAACTGGCAGGATGTCATCTGGGCGCTTTCCACCCGCTTCGACGCCAGCCGCGACCTCATGGTCGTCGACAATACGCCGATCGATTATCTCGATTTCGCCTCGCCGAAATCCGGCCTTGGAGGCAAGCTCGGCCTCGATGCCACCACGAAGATCGGCACGGAAACCGACCGTGAATGGGGGCAGCCGCTTGCCATGGCGCCCGAGGTGATCGCACGCGTCGATGCGCTCTGGCATTCGTTCGGGCTTGGAGAGGCGGGCGCATGACGATGGAGCGCGTCATCGTCGGCATTTCCGGGGCATCGGGCGCGGCCCTCGGCCTGCGCATCCTCGAACGGCTCGCGGTGTTGCCCGACATCGAAACCCATCTGGTCGTCTCCGATGCGGCGCGCCGCACGCTCGCGCTGGAATGCGGCCTGGACACGCTCGACAGCCTGACAGCCCTCGTCCACCGGCATCACCCGATCGGCGACGTCGGCGCCTCGATTGCCAGCGGCTCCTTTCCCGTCCGCGGCATGATCATCGCACCATGCTCGATGCAGACGCTGTCGGCCATCGCGACCGGCCGGGCCGATACGCTGCTGACCCGCGCCGCGGATGTCCAGCTCAAGGAGCGACGGCGCCTCGTCCTGCTGGCGCGCGAAACGCCGTTGCACCTCGGCCACCTGCGCACCATGGTCGCGGCAACCGAAATGGGGGCGATCATCATGCCGCCCGTTCCGGCGTTCTACCATTGCCCGCAATCGGTGGCCGAAATCATCGACCATCTCGCCACACGCGCCATCGACCTCCTTGCCCTGCCGCAATCACCGCTTTCAAGGAGCTGGCAGGGAACGCCCTAGAAAATTCGGAAGGGAGGGCGCTCCCGGCCATCAGACGCCACACGCCGGCATTCTACCGGCGTGCGACCTCTTCCGCCATGCGGCGGATCAGGAGAGCGCCGACCGTCGCGCCGGCATCCTGCAGGCCGACGGTCTTTTCCTGGAATGCCGCCGCCTTGCCATGCTGCGCGAGCATGGACTTGGTGGCCTCCAGCGCCTGTTCGGCCGCATCCGCCGTCACGTTCAGCGCGTCGGAAAGCGAGGCGCCCGCGGCGGCCTGCGCCTCCAGCGTCGTGGCGATGGGATCGAGCACGTCGAGCAGCGTCTTGTCGCCGACCTTCGCCTTGCCGCGTTCGGCAACGCCATCGCGGTAGGCGCGCCAGAAGGCGGCCATGTCGGCGGTGCCGAGCGCATCCTTGCCCTCGACGGCCTTGCTGGCGCGCAGGAACCCGGTCGCCGTCAGCGTGCCCATGGTGGAGGGCGCGGTGCGGGCCATGGTCGCGCCGGCGGTGCGCAGCAGCTTGGAAATACCCGCCGCCTCGCCTTCCGCTTCGAGGGCTTCGGCGGCGGCGGCGAAGGCCTTGCTCATGGTGATGCCGAGATCGCTGTCGCCCACCTTGCCGTCGAGCGCGATCAGGAATTCGCGCTGTTCGGCGAAGAGTTCCTTCCAGCTCTTGAAGAGGTCGATCAGGCTGGCGGCGTTCAATGTCTGAAGCGTCATGGCATCACCCCGCGACGTGCTGGAAGAACGGCGTGTTGGCCGGGGCGGCGATGAGGCGATCCAGTTCCTCGTCGAGATGCAGAATCGAGATCGAGGCGCCGGCCATCTCCATCGAGGTGGCGAACTCGCCGACCCAGACGTACTTGGCGGTGACGCCCCGCGCCTCCAGAAGCTGCGATACGCGGCGGAAGAGGATATAGAGTTCTTCCAGCGGCGTGCCGCCGAGGCCGTTCATCAGAACGGCGACAGTGTCGCCCTGCTTGTAGTCGGTCTCCGCGAAGATGCGGTCCATCATCTCGTCGACGACGGCGTCGGCCGGCGCGAGCTTCTTGCGGCTGATGCCGGGTTCGCCATGGATGCCCATGCCGATCTCCATCTCGTCCTCGCCGATGGAGAAGGTGGCGTGGCCGATCTCCGGCACGACGCAGCTCGAAAGCGCGACGCCCATGGTCCGAGTGCGAAGGCGCGCCTTGTCGGCAAGGCGCGTGACCTCGTCGAGTGAAAGTCCCTCCGCTGCCGCGGCGCCCGCCGCCTTGTAGATGAAGAAGATACCCGCGACACCGCGGCGCTTGTGCTCCTCGCCGACGATGGAGGAAGCGACGTCGTCATTGCCGACGACCTGCTTGACGGCGATGCCGTCGAGATCGGCAAGCTCGGCCGCCATGTCGAAATTGATGATGTCACCGGTATAGTTGCCGTAGATGTAGAGGACCCCGGCGCCCTGGTCGATATGCTTGGTCACCTGGTACATCTGCTCGGCGCTGGGCGACTGGAAGACGCCGCCGACGGCCGCGCCGTCCAGCATGCCGTCGCCGACGAAGCCGAGGAAGGTCGGAAGGTGCCCGGAGCCGCCGCCGGTGGCGATGCCGACCTTGCCGGGCCTGGTCCGGGCCGTCACGAGGCAGCGCAAGTCGTCGGCCGCATAGGTGACGGCGGGATGCGCCTTGTAGATGCCTTCCAGCATCTCGTCGACGAAGTTGACGGGGTCGTTCAGGAACTTCTTCATGGGTTTCCTCCGGGAATGGGGGTTATTTCTTGCGCTGGCGCGTGACGAAGAAGGCGGCGGCCAGCAGGATGAAGCTGCCGACGACGAGCCGCTGCCAGGTGCTGGGAATACCGACCATGACGAGCACGCTGTTGAGCACCACGATCAGCAGCACGCCGAGAAGGGTGCCGAGCACCGTGCCCGTGCCGCCGGTGATGCGCGCGCCGCCGAGTACGACGGCGGCGATGACGTTGATCTCGGTGCCGACGAGGTCGAAGGGATTGGCCTGCCGGTTGGCGCAGACATGGATGATGCCGGCAAGGCCCGCGAGCGCCCCCGCATAGCCGAACAGGAAGACATGCACGGTGCGCAGGCTGTAGCCGAGGCGGCTTGCGATATCGGCATTGCCGCCGACGGCGAAGATGGCGCGGCCCATCAGGGTGCGGTTGAGGATCCACCAGGTCACGAGGGCCGCGACGGGCAGGACGAGGAAGTAGAAGGGCAGCGTGATCAGCGCGCCGTTGGCGGATTCGAACTGGACGAGCGGCATGCGGCCGAAGGCGCCCATCTGCGGCGGCAGCGACATGATCCAGACCGTGCCGATGAAGGAGAGCAGGAAGCCGCGGAAGAGATATTGCGTGCCGATGGTGACGATCAGCGAAGGCACCTTCAGGTGATGGACGAGCAGGCCGTTGACAATGCCGAGCGCCGCGCCGCCGAGCGTCGCCATGAGGATGACGGCGACGATGGGAAGGCCCGGCAGGTAGCTCTGCACCAGCACCGTCATCGAATACATGGTGAAGGCCGCGATCGCCGTGAAGGACACGTCGATGCCGCCCGCCGCCAGGATGATGAAGACGCCGAGCGCGAAGAGCCCCATGACCACGCTGGCGCGGCCGATGTCGATGAGCGTCGAGGGCTGCAGGAAGGCCGGGTTGGCGATGGCGACGCTGACGCAGATCGCGACCAGCAGCAGGAAGGTGATGGTCTCCGGCCGGCGGCGAACGAGTTCACCGAAGCTGAAGGAACGCGACGGGCCGGCGGCGCCGTGGAGTTCATCGGTCCGTGAAGCGTTCATTGCACAGTCTCCGTCATGGTCGTCAGCATCGCCTTGTAAAGCTGGTCTTCGGTTGCCGCCTCCGCATCCACCTCCGCGACCACCCGGCCGCTGTTCATGACGAGGATGCGGTCGGCGTTCTGCAGAAGCTCGGGCAGGTCGTCGCTGACGATGACAAGACCCATGCCCGCTTCGGCGAGCGCCTGGATGACGCGGTAGATCGTGTCCTTGGAGCCGACGTCGACACCAACGGTCGGCCCGTGCAGCACGAGCAGCTTCGGCGCAATGCTGAGCCAGCGGCCGATCAGCACGCGCTGCTGGTTGCCGCCCGAGAGTGCGCCGACCGGCAGGTCGAGGTTCTTCGTGTTGAGCCGCATCTCCTCGGAAAGCCGGGCGGCGATCCTGCGCCCCTCCTCCCGGTCGACGACGCCAAGCGAATTGGCAAGGCGCGAGACGATGAGCGCGATCTCGTTCTCGAAAATCGACTTGTCGAGGAAGAGCCCCTCGGCCAGCCGATCCTCCGGCACGTAGCCGATGCCCCGCTCGATGGCCTCGGCCGGCGAGCGCACGGAAACGGCCTTGCCATCGAGCGCGATCGTGCCGCCCGAGGCGGGCGCAACACCCGTCAAGGCCATGGCGAGTTCGTTGCGGCCGGAATCGGCAAGGCCGGTAATGCCGAGGATTTCGCCCTTCTTCAGCGAAAAACTCATGTCCCGCACGCCATCGGCAACGAGACGATCGACCTTCAGGAGGTCGGCATCGGAGGATTTTCCGGTACGATAGCGCTGGGCATCGATGGAACGGCCGGTCATCAGCTCGGCCAGTTCCTTCTTGCTGTAATTTGCGATGGGCCCCTGCGCCACGCACTGGCCGTCGCGGAAGACGACGGCATGGCCGCCGATGCGGTAGCATTCGTCCAGCTTGTGCGTGACGAAGAGCACGGCGACGTTTTCGGTGCGCAGGCGCTCGACGACGCGGATGAGATTGTCCACCTCGCGGCGCGTCAGCGACGTCGTCGGCTCGTCCATGATGACGAGCTTGGCGCGGGTCGCGATGGCCCGCGCGATGGCGACGAGCTGGCGCGAGGCGAGCGGCAGGTCGGAAACGATGGTGTTGAGGAAGGCGCGGTCGGTCGGCAGGCCCGCGGCGGCGAGCGCCCGTTCCGCTGTCTCCCGCAGCCGCTTGCGATCGAAGAGGCGCGCGAGGCGGCCGTTGGCGTTGACGAGTTGCTCGTTCAGCGCGACGTTCTCGGCGACCGTAAGGTTCGGCAGCAGCGATAGGTCCTGGTAGACGGTCTCGATGCCGGCGGCGAGCGACTGGATCGGCGTCAGCGAGGAGAAGGTCTCGCCGCCCAGCACGATCTCGCCCGAGGTCGGCGCATGTGCGCCCGACATGATCTTGATGACGGTGCTCTTGCCGCAACCGTTCTCGCCCAGGAGATGGTAGGCCTCGCCCGGCTGGAGCGTCAGGTCGATACCGCGCAGGGCATGGACGCCGCCGAACCATTTCTGGATGTTCCTGAGTTCAAGGAGCGCTGCCGGTTGCTGCGCGGTATGTGCTTGTGCCGCCACGGAAATTGTCCTCATGCTGACCGGCGCGTCGCCACGCCGGACGGTTCCGGCCGGAAGGAAAGCCTCCCGGCCGGCTGACGGTTTGCCGGATTAGAACATGTGTTCCTTGTAGGTTGCCTTGTCGGCGAGAACCATGCCGTTGCCAAGGATCAGGAGGCCCTTGCCGGCGCCCTGCTTGACGGAGACCTTGTTGTAGCCTTCGACGCCGAGGTCCATGCCGTCGGTGACTTCCTTCTTCTCCAGCAGCAGCTTGGCGACGGCGTTCATCGCCATGCCGGCCTTCTGCGGATCCCAGAAGCCGATCGCCGTGATGGCGCCGGATTCCAGAAGGTCGGCCGACGGGTTCGGAAGGCCGGTACCGACGAGGCAGATCTTGCCGCTCAGGCCCGCTTCGTCGATGGCGCGGCCGACGCCGAGGACGTCGTTGCCGGCCGAGGTCTGGAAGCCCTTGATGTCAGGGTGCTTGCGCAGGATTTCCTTGGCCTTCTCATAGGTGCCGTTGGCGTCGTCGAAGGATTCGTTGTTCGGATCGACAAGTTCCATGCCGGCATATTTCTTGGCGTTCTCCTCGCCCGCACCGACCCACTGCATATGCGTGCGGCTGCCGAGCGAGCCGACGAAGGTCGTCCACTTGCCTTCCTTGCCCATGCATTCGGCCAGGCGCTCGTTCAGCGCCGCGCCGTAATCGGCATTGTCGAAGGCCTCGACGTCGGCATTGGTGTTCACCTGGTTGTCGGCCTCGTGCGTCACGACCACGATGCCGCGCTCCATGGCGCGCTGGAAGGTGCCTTCCAGGACGGCCGGGTCCATCGGCACGACGGCGAGCGCGTTGACGCCCTTGGCGACGAGGTCGTTGACGATCTGCAACTGCTGGGCCGAGTCGGCCGTCGCCGGGCCGCTCTGGCTGGCGACGACGTCCGGATTGGCTTCCTGGTAGGCGACGACGCCCGTGTTCATGCGGTCGAACCACGGAATGCCGCTGATCTTGACCACGGTGGCGATGACGGGCTTCTCCTGGGCGGCCAATACGCCGATGGAACCTGCGAGCGCGACGGCTGCAACGGTGGTTCCGGCCAGAACCTTCTTCGAGAACGATTTCATGTTTTCCTCCACGAATTTTCCCTCCACTTTCACTTCGGCGCTTGAGGGACAGGCACCGAAGGGGTTTGCGAGCGGCGACCCGGGGCGAGGAAGCCGGCAATGTCGTAGCGGCCGACGGCCAGGAAGGTGAGCAGCAGCAGCCCCCAGGCGAAATCGCGCACGAAATTGGAAAGGCCGCCGAAATTGAGCAGGCTCGACATGAGCTGCAGGGCGATGGCGCTGAGCACGACGCAGACGACGCGCCCGTAGCCGCCCTCCGGCTTCACGCCGGCCATCACGGCGATCAGGATGGCGATCAGCAGGTAGGAGCTGCCATAATCGAACTTCACGTTGACGTTGCGCGCCGCGATGATGACGCCGGCAAGGCCCGACAGCGTGCCGGAGATCGCATAGGTGGCGACGATCACGCCGTTCCGCGGGAAGCCCGCATAGACGGCGGCCTTGGGATTGGTGCCCATCAGCATCAGCCAGAGACCATAGGGCGTGAACTTCAGCAGCGCGGCGACGATGCCGGCGACCAGCACGAAAAGAAGGAAGCTGATCGGCACGGCCGCGATCATGTCGTTGCCGATGCTGGAAAGCAGCGCCGGGCTGCCGACCATCACGGCCTTGCCGCCGGAAACCACGACCGCAAGCCCCATGAAGGCCATCTGCGTGCCGAGCGTGCAGAGGATGGGCGTGATGTTCAGCCGCGAGATCAAGAGGCCGTTGATGACGCCGCCGGCAAGGCCGACGAGCAGCGCGCCCGCGATGAAGGCGAGACTGAAGGCCGTGCCGCTTTCCGTCGCCGACAGGAAGGACGAGACAATCACGGCGGAGAGCACGCCCGAGAGATTGGCAAGCGCGATGCCGGAGAGGTCGATGCCGCCATTGCCGGCGCACATGGCCAGCATGACGCCGATGGCCAGCAGGCCGATTTCCGGCACCTGGCTCGCCATGGACTGGAGATTGAAAACGGAAAGGAACGAGCCGCCGGAAATGAGGGCGCCCGCCACGAGCAAAAGGCCGTTGATGACAACCAGCATCGCCAGCTGCCCGCCGGTTTTCTGCATGGACTCCTCCCTTTTGTTTACTAAACAAAATCCAGCTTCACTAAAACGCTAGCAAAGGAAATTTGCTCTGACAAGCCCTGTTTGTGCGGCCTGTCGGTTGCGATCCGCGCCGAATTGCCCTAATCCTCGCAAATATTATCTAAATCGTTTAGTAAACTTGTTCGCAGTCGCAGCATAAAAGGCAGCCTGTCGCCGCATGAAGAAACCGGGAAAACTGACCATCAGGGATATCGCGGAAGCGGCGGGCGTATCGCCCGCGACGGTTTCGCTCGTGCTGAACGGCAAGGGAGAGATTTCCGGCGTGACGCGGGCGCGGGTGCTGGAGGCGGTGGCAAGCCTCAACTACGTGCCTCGGGCAACCCGCAGCAGCACAGAGCCGGGCGAGACGCTGCGCTTCCTGAAGATCGCCAAGCACGGCCACACCGTCAACCGCGACCACAGCGTCTTCATCTCCGACTATATCGACGGCATGTCCGCCGAGGCGACGCGGCGCAACTACACGCTGGAGGTCGTCAGCTTCGAGGGACAGCCGATCAGCACCGTGGCGGAATCGCTGGCCGGCGCACCGATCTCCGGCGTCATCGCGCTCGGCACCGAGCTGACGGAAGCCGATATCCGCCTGATCCAGGGCCTCGGCCTGCCGACCGTCTTCATCGATACGTTCTACGACGTGCTCGACGCCAATTTCGTCGACATGAACAACGAGGACGCCGTCTACAAGGTGCTCTCTCGCTTCCGCATGCAGGGCTTCGAGCGCATCGGCTTCGTCGCCTCCCATGTCGACACGACCAACTTCCGCCTGCGCCGCGAGGCCTTCTTCAAGAACATGGCGCGCCTCGGCCTGCCGGTGAACGAGGCCGACATCCTCTCGGTGGAATCGACCTATGACGGGGCCTATCACGACACGTGCACGCTGCTCGCAGGCGGCCTCGACCTCGCCGAATGCTATTTCTGCACCAACGACATCATCGCCTACGGCTTCATCCGGGCGCTGCGCGAGCACGGTGTCTCGATCCCCGAGGACGTCTCGATCATCGGCTTCGACAATCTGCCGCAGAGCGCGACCATGGAGCCGGGCCTGACGACCATCGACGTCTCGAAGCGCAAGATCGGCTATCTCGCGGTCACCGTGCTCGACGACCTGATCGCGGCCGCCGACCCGCAGCCGCCAGTCAAGATCCTCGTCGGCGCGGAGCTCGTCCTGCGCGCCAGCCACGAGCACGGCGTATCGAAGACCACGCAGGAGCGCCCGCGGCGCGCCGCAAGGCAGCCGGCGGAATAAACCCGAGGAGGAAGACCATGGAATACAGGACGCTCGGCCGCACGGGCCTCAAGGTTTCGGCCATCGCCATGGGCACCTTCTCCTTCGGCGGGGTCGGCGCGTTTTCGCGCGTGGCCAGCCAAGGCGTGGCGGAAGCCCGTCGCCTGATCGACTGCTGCATCGACGGCGGCGTCAACCTCTTCGACACGGCCAACATGTATTCGCTCGGCCGCTCGGAGGAAATCCTCGGCGAGGCGCTCGGCGACAAGCGCGAGAAGGTGCTGATCTCCTCCAAGGCCCGCATGCGCATCGGCGACGGGCCTAACGACGAGGGCACCTCGCGCTACCACCTCATCCGCGAATGCGAGGCGAGCCTCAAGCGGCTGAGGACCGACCATATCGACATCTACTTCATGCATGAATGGGACGGCGTGACGCCGGTCGAGGAAATGCTGTCGGCGCTCGACACGCTGCGCCAGCAGGGCAAGATCCGCTATATCGGCTGCTCCAACTATTCCGGCTGGCACATCATGAAGGCGCTCGGCGTCGCCGAGGCGAAGAACCTGCCGCGCTTCGTGACCCAGCAGATCCACTACACGCTGGAAGCGCGCGAGGCCGAATACGAGCTGCTGCCGATCTCCATCGACCAGGGCCTCGGCGTCATGGTCTGGAGCCCGCTCGCCGCCGGCCTGCTCTCCGGCGCCTTCGGCAGGAACAAAACGCCGGCCGATTCCCGCCAGGCCGCCGGCTGGAGCGAACCGCCGATCCGCGACCGCGAACGCCTGTGGACCATCGTCGATGCGCTGGAAGGCATTGCCCGGCAGCGCGGCGTCACCGTCGCACAGGTCTCGCTCGCCTGGACGCTGTCGCGCCCCGCCATATCGAGCCTCGTGGTCGGCGGCCTCAGCGAAGACCAGTTCCGGGAAAACATTGCAGCCGCGGACCTGAGGCTCTCGGAAGACGAGCTGGACACGCTGAACAAGGTCAGCCGCCCGCCCTATATCTATCCCTATTGGCACCAGCACAATTTCGCCAGCGCCCGCTTCAGCCCCGCTGACCGGGCGCTGCACGACAGCTACGCCGATCTGGACATGATCTGAACCACCCGGGCGCAGGGCGAGGTTTCATAAATCCTCGCCTTCGTTTTCAGCCGCCGCTTGCAATTCGATTGCGGAGCTTGCCCAGTCCCGCAATGGCGATTTCCACCACATCGCCGGGAACGAGACGGCCGACACCCGAGGGGGTGCCGGTATAGATGAGGTCGCCGGGCTTCAATTCGACGAGCCGGGACAGGCCGGCGATGATCTCCGGCACGCTCCAGATCATCTGCGAAATGTCGCCGGCCTGGCGCTGGGTTCCGTTGACATGCAGGTGAACAGTCCCTTCCGAGGGATGGCCGATGCGCGCGACGGGGTGTACGGGGCCGCAAACGGCGGAACCGTCGAACCCCTTGGCCATCGTCCAGGGACGGCCGAGCTTCTTGGCTTCGGCCTGGATGTCGCGCCGGGTGAGGTCGTTGCCGATAGCATAGCCAAAGACGAGTTCCGATGCCTTTGCTGAGTCGACGTCGCGGCCGCCGCTGCCGAGCGTTGCCACCAGCTCCGCTTCGTGCTCCAGCTGTTGGGTGCAGCTTGGATAGGGAACATCCTCGTCCCCCACGACCAGGGCGTCCGCCGGCTTGTCGAAGAAGAAGGGCGGCTCGCGGTCCGGGTCGTGGCCCATTTCGCGCGCATGGTCGGCATAGTTGCGCCCGACGCAGAAGATGCGCCGCACGGGAAAGCGCGCCGTGGAGCCGGCAACGGGCAGGCTCACCACCGGGGGCGGGTCGATGACATAGTCGCTCATGGTTTTCTGCCTCAGATGTTGCGCAGCATGCCGCCGTCGACGCGCAGGCTCGTGCCGGTGATGTAGCCCGCACGCCCCGAGCAGAGGAAGCACGCCGCATCGGCGAACTCGCGCGGTGCGCCGTAGCGCCCCATCGGGATCGTCGCGCGGGAGGCGGCAGCGACCTCGTCCGCCGTCTTGCCGGTCCGCTTGGCGGCGGCGGCATCCAGCTGGTCGACGCGGTCGGTGTGGATGCGGCCGGGGATGAGGCCGTTGACCGTCACGCCGTCGGCCGCCACTTCGGCGGCGAGCGTCTTCGCCCAGCCGACGAGGGAAAGGCGCAGCGTGTTGGACAGGCCGAGATTGGGGATCGGCTGCACGACGCCGGAAGACAGGAGCACGAGAATGCGGCCGAAGCGCTGCTCGCGCATATGCGGCAGGAGGGCCGTGGCGATGCGGATCGGCGCCTCGACCATGGCGCGGAACTGCGGAACGAGGCTGTCCGCATCCAGCGCGGCCATCGCACCCGGCGCGGGGCCGCCACCGTTGAGCACGAGGATGTCGGGCTTGTCGCCGGCCTGCAGCTCGGCGATCGCCTGCTCCACGGCCGCCGGATCGGCAAGGTTCGTAACGAGCGTGGAGATGCGGCCCGGTGCGGACGGCGCAATGGCCGAGCGCACCGGCTCCAGCCGTTCGGCGGAACGGCCGCCGAGAATGACATTGGCGCCTTCGGCGGCGAGGCTTTCCGCGATGGCCCGGCCAAGGCCGCCTGAAGCACCGAGCACGAGGGCGGTGCGGCGGCTGAGTTCAAGATCCATGGTTCTCTCCTGTCAGGCCCGACGGGCGCGGGCGGTTCTTGCGGCTTCGGCCACGAAGGCGCGAAGAAGCGGGTGCGGATGCCCCGGGCGGGACGAAAGCTCGGGATGCCCCTGCATGCCCATGTAGAAGCCGTCCGTCGCCTCGATCGCGTCGGCGATATCCTGGCCCGGCTCGCCCCCGAGCGCGCTTACCAGCACGCCGCGGCTTGCCAGCCCCTCATGCAGGGCGGGGGCCAGCCTGTAGCGGTGATTGCAGGCGATTTCGCTCTCGGCCCCGAGAAGCTGCCGGAGACGGCTGCCCGGCATGGACCGGGTGATGCGCCGGCCGAGCCTGTATTCGCCTGTCTCAATGCGGATGAAACTGTGACGGGCAGCGGCGGGAGCCGCCTCCGCCATGTCCGTATCCTCCCAGCCGGAAAGCTCGCGGGCGACCGCTGTCGACATGCTCTGCATGCCGAGGCAGAGGCCCGCGATCGGGGTCCCGCCTGCCCGCGCGGCGCGGGCGAGCGCGATCTGCCCCGCCACCGACGACATCTGCGATCCGCCGGGCAGCAACACACCGTCGACGCCGGCAAGCGGATCGGCCGGCAGGTCGCGCGGATCGAGGAAACGCAGCTCGGCTCCCGGCGCCTCGGCATCGATGGCATCCGCCAGCGCGGCAAGCGGCGCCGGGCAGGTTTCAAGAAACTGTTCCGCCGGCCCCGCAAGGGCGAGGACGAGGCCGGGCGGCGCGACGGCGGCCGGCTCCGCGGGCAGCACCCGGCCGAACCGGTCCCGCCAGCCGATCACGCGGCCGTCGGCGTCAAGGAAGCGGTTCTCCTCCAGACGGACGGTCCTGTCTTCCGCGCCCGCTGCGGCAAGCCGCGACACCGCATCGCCATCGGCAAGAAAAGCGGAATGAACGGGCACCACGGCCACCGCCTCGCCCGCAAGCTCCACGAGAGGGCGGGCGCTTCGCCCGGTGAGGCGGTCCGCCCAGATCAGGCCGCTCGGGATGAGTGCGCCTTCATCGGCGACATGCTGTTCGGCATCGGGATGGCGGTCGAGGTCGAATCGTGCCGCCGGCCAGAACAGCCGCCCGCCTTCGGCAGCCGCGACGAGCGCCGCCGCCGCACCGTAGAGCGCGGGATGATCCGTTTCGTGCCGAACGAGGATGATGCGCCCCATGACCTCTCCCGAGAATCCATCACATGCACTTGTTGAATGGAAACGTACAATCTTACTGCGCTATTTTTCCCATACTTATCCTCCTTATCGGAAAAGTTTCAATCCCAATATTGTATTTTTTTTATCATTATAGACAATGCAGGGATCGTAACGGAGGTAGCATCCATGAATTCCAGACTCTCGCCCCGCATGGCCGTCGTCGGCGCGTCGCCGACCGCGGAAATATCGAACAAGCTGCGGGCGCTGGCCGCCCGTGGCGCCGACGTCATCAACCTGGGCGAAGGAGAACTGGACTTCGCGACCCCTCCCCATGTCTGCGAGGCCGGCATCCAGGCCATTCGCGACGGGGACACCAAATACACGGCCGTCTCCGGCACCGCCGCGCTCAAGGCGGCCATCGCGCGCAAGTTCGAACGGGAAAACGGCCTTCGCTACGCCCCCTCCGAGATCATTGCCGGGACGGGCGCCAAGCAACTGATCTTCAACGCCTTCCTGGCGACCCTCGGCGAGGATGACGAGGTGATCGTGCCCGCGCCCTATTGGGTGAGCTATCCGGACATGATCCGGCTGGCAGGCGCAAAGCCCGTCATCGTGCCGTGCCACGCGCGGAACGGCTGGAAGCTGACGCCCGAGGCGCTGGCGGCCGCGCTGACCCTGCGCACCCGCTGGGTCATCCTGAACTCGCCGAACAATCCGACGGGCGCGGTCTATGGCCACTCCGAACTCTCGGCGCTGGAAGAGGTGCTGGCAGGACATGACGCCCTCGTCATGGCGGACGACATCTACGAGCATATCGTCCACGATGGCAGCTTCGTGGCGCCTGCGGCCGCGATGCCGCGGCTGGCCGGCCGTGTCCTGACGATCAACGGCGTCTCGAAGGGCTATTCGATGACGGGATGGCGACTCGGCTATGCCGGCGGGCCGGAATGGCTGATCCGCGCCATGGACGTCCTTCAGTCGCAGAGCACGTCGAACCCCTCGACCATCTCGCAGGCCGCGACCATCGCCGCGCTCGACGGCGACCTCTCCTTCCTGGACGGCTGGAAACGGACGCTGCTGGCGCGCCGTGAACAGGTGCTCTCCGCCATCGCGGCGATATCCGGCCTCTCCGCGCTGCCCACGCCGGGCGCCTTCTACGTCTTCGCCGACTGCACCGGCCTTTTCGGCAGGCGGACACCGGCAGGCACCGTCCTGGCCTCGGACCTCGATGTCGCCGGCTATCTTCTGGAGGAGGCCCATGTCGGCATGGTGCACGGCTCGGCATTCGGCATGCCCGGGCACCTGCGCATCGCCTATGCCATCGACGACGGCAGGCTCGCCGAAGCGCTGTCGCGCGTGGCCGCAGCCCTCGGCCGGCTCGCCTGACCATCGGCATGCGAAAGCCCCCGCCGCGACCGCGGCGGGGGCTTTTCGTCAAGACGCGATCTCAGGCGGCGAGCTTGAGGCCCGTGCGCGAATCCGCGGCGAGCCTTTCCATGACAGCACGCAGCTTCGGCTGGACGGCGGCCGGGATATCGCGCAGCGGCAGGCGGACGGACCCGCCGTCGAAGCCGCGCAGGTTCATCGCCGCCTTCACAAGCTGCGGCTGGCCATGCGCGCGGGCGAGCGCACGATAATCGTACCAGAGCGCGTGCAGGTCGCGTGCCGTCGATGCATCGCCGGCTTCCAGCGCGCGGTAGGTCGCGAGGATCAGTTCCGGCAGCGCGCCGCTGTTGGTCGTCGAAAAGCCGTCGAAACCGGCCATGACGGGGCCGAGGAAGGCGAGGTCCGAGGCGCAGAAGGTGCGCACGCGGCCGCGCAGGTCGTTCGCGATGCGGTCGATCGCCGTCGGGTTGAGGTCGCCCTGCTTCAGGCCGACCATGCCATCGATGTCGGCCAGGCGGCTGATCAGGGCCGGCGAAAGCGTGATGCCGATGCCCGGCGCGTTGTAGATGATGATCCCCGTCTTCGAGAGCGGCGCCACGTCGCGGAAGAAGTCGACGATCTGGTCGTCGGTGATCTCCGAGACGTAGGGCGCCGTCACCATCGGCACGCCGCCGAGATCGCCGGCGAGCTTCGTCAGTTCGTAGACGTCGCGCGGGTCGGAGCCGGCCGAGCAGAGCATTGCCGGAATGCGATCGCCGATCACGTCCATGACATGCGTGAAGACGTCGGCGCGCTCCGCCACCGTCATGGTGGGAAACTCGCCATAGGTGCCGCCGATGAGCACGCCGTCATAGCCGAGGGCGATGACGCGCTCGACGTTGCGGGCAAGCCCCGCCTTGTCGAGCGCACCCTCCCTGGTGAAGGGCGTCATGGTGATGTTGAAGATGCCTTTCAGGCGCGCCTGCGCCTCCTGACGGTCCTTCATTCGTATTCTCCTTGCAATTGGTTACGCGTCGATGCGGGTGAGAGCGCGCGGCACGGTGCCAAGCTGGCGCCAGCCCGTTTCCGTGACGACGATGGTTTCCGAGACCCCCACGGTGAAACGTCCGTAGATGCGGAGGGCGGGCGGCAGATGGAATGTCATGCCCGGCTGGAGCGCGGTCTTGACGCCGGCATTCAGCGAAAGGATCGCCCCCTCGCCCCAGTCCGGCGCGAACGAAATGCCGACCGAATAGCCGAGGCGCTTTCGGAAGTTGTCCGTGTAGCCGGCGGCATCGATGACCTTCTGGCAGGCGATGTGCGGCACCTCGCAGGCAACGCCGGGCCTGATCTCGTCCAGCGCCGCGGCGAGCGCGTCCTGGCAGACCTTCATCATGTCCTCGGCCTCCTGCGGCACCGGGCCGACCCAGGCCGAGCGCATCAGCGCGGCGTGGTAGCGGTCGTGCACCGCGGCCATTTCGAGGAAGGCGGGATCGTTCGCCGAAAGGGCCGTGCGCCGCCATGTCCCATGCGGCACGCCCGTGCGCCGGCCGGTCGAGACGAGCGGTTCCATGCCCATATATTCCGAGCCCGCCCGGATGGCGGCCTCCATCATGGCCGCGACCAGGTCGTTGTCGGAGGCGCCCGCCCGGACGGCGGCAAGGCCGGCCCGCATGCCGGCATCCACATAGGACGCCGCCTTTTCCAGCTTCTCCACTTCGAGCGGCGACTTGACGGCGCGCAGCGCCTCGACGATGCCGGCGCCGTCGTGAACCGTGCCGAGGGCCGACTGGAGGGTCTCGTAGACCGCGATCGGCAGGAACCAGCCGCGCTTGTCGATGGCGACGCGCTTGCCGGAAAGACCCTTGCGCGTGATCACCTTCATCAGGAAGCCGATCGGATCCTCGCTGTCCTGGTAGACCTCGGCGTCGGAGATGAACGTGTTGGCGATGAAGTTGAAATATTCGAGCTGGCGGATGACGAAGACAGGATCGCCCTCGGCCGGCAGCACCAGCGCCTGGAAGGTGTAATAGCCCGGCGTCTGCTGCCCCGTCAGATAGAAGATGTTCTCCGGTCCCGTGATGACCAGGGCATCGAGCCCGGCCCTGGCAAGGCCGGCCCGCGCACGCGCCTGCCTCTTCTCGTATTCGTCTCTTGGAAAGGCCGACTCCTGGCCCAACACGACACCTGCGCTATCCATCTCATTCTCCCAGGGATAGGGGCGCGGAAGGCGCCCGGAAATTCAGCCCGAGGCCGGGCTCATGGCGGACAGCGACCTCGCCGTCCGCATAGGTCAGGCCTTCGGCCGGATCGTTGACCAGCCCGTCCGCGCCGTAGAGCTCGGCATGGAGGGGCCGCGTCGCCACGGCGAGGTGAAGCGCGGCCGCCGTCGCGATCCCGCCCTCGTTCATCTGGCCGATCATGAAGGGAATGCCCGCCGCGGCCAGGGACCGCGCGGCGGCAAGCGCGGGCGTCAGCCCGCCGAGCTTGATCAGCTTGAGGTGCCCCTGAAGCCGGCCGGCCGCCGACGGCGCGCGCGCCACCAGCGTCCCGACATCGGCGCAGGAGGCAAGGCTCTCGTCCAGCATCACCGGCATCGGCGCACCGGCGGCAAGCCGCGTCATCGCATCCCAGTCGCCGGCCGCGATCGGCTGCTCGACATAGGCGAGCCCGAAGCGCGAAAGCGCCGCAAGCCGCTCCGGCGCTTCCGCCGCCGTCCAGGCGCCATTCGCGTCGGCGGCAAGCTTGACCGTTTCGCCATGGGCGGCGCGGATGCGCGCGTGGCGGGCGCAATCGGCCTCGATATCCTGGCCGACCCGCAGCTTCAGGTCGCGAAAACCGCGCGACAGGTAAAGCGCCACCTGCCGATCGAACGCCTCGTCGGTCGACAGAAAGAGCGTCTGGTTCGTGGCATGCGAAAGCGTCCGTGCCTCGCCGGCCAGAAGATGCGCGAGCGGCAGTCCGGCGCGCCGGGCATCGAGGTCCCAGAGCGCGATGTCGAACAGCATGCGCACCGGCGCCGGCAACGGGCTTGCGGCGACGGCGGCACGAACCGCATCCGGCGGTGCCTGCCAATCGAAGCCGGCGATCGCCGCGCGGGTGCGCTGCAGCAGATCCTCCGGCTCGTAGCCGTTCAGATAGGCGCAGTTGATGCGCACCTCGCCGATCCCGCGATGCCGCCCGTCATCGATTTCGAGGTGAAGCGTGTCGAGACCGGGCACGGGCCCGGAACTGGCGGTGTGCACCGTCAGGCCCGCATAGGTCAGCAGAGAACGGTAGAGATGAATCCGCATCGTCACGCCGCCAGGATGCGCCGCGCGATGTCGGCATAGATCGCAGCGCTCGCGACGAACTCGTCCGCCGGCACGAATTCATCAGGACGATGGGCGACGCGAATGTCGCCGGCGCCGATCACCACGCCCTCGGCGCCCGCCTCGATGAAATGCACGAGGTCGCATGCCCCCTGGAAGCCGAACGGGCCGGCTTCGGCAACGCCAGCCGCCCGGCAGGCGGCGATAGCGGCCTGCACGACGGGCGCGGTTTCCGGCGTATCGGTCGCCCCACCCGTGGTCGCATGATAGCCGACGATCTCGGCGCGGATGCCGTGCGTCCTTTCCGCGTCCGCCAGCAGCGCGCGGATTTCCGCCTCGGCGCTCGCATCCGTCTCGCCGGGGATCAGGCGGCGGTCGAGCAGCAGCTCGCATTCGGCCGGGATGACATTGTCGGCATGCCCGCCCTTGATGCGCGTCACCGTCAGGCTCGGATTGCCGACGAGCGGATGGCTGCGCTGCGCCAGGACCTCGTCATGGAACGCGGCAAGCAGCGGCATGAGCTGGCCGGCGCGGAAGATGGCGTTGTCGCCGAGATGCGGGCTGCCGGAATGCGCCGCCTTGCCCGTTATCCGCACGACGGGCCGGAAGGACCCCTTGTGCGCCGAAAAGCAGGCATTGCCGGTCGGTTCCCCGACCACGACGGCATCGATCTCCGGCCGCGACGCCGCATAGTGGCGTGCGCCGGCGCTCGCCACCTCCTCGTCGCCGGTGAAGACCACCATCAGCGTGCCGGACCATGCCTGCCGCTCGGCGACCAGCATGCGCGCCGCCTCGATCATGGCGGCCAGCGGCCCCTTGCAATCGCAGCTTCCCCGGCCGTAGAGCCGGCCGTCGCGCTCGGTGAGGGTGAAGGCATCGGAGGTCCAGCCATCGCCCGCCGGCACCGTGTCCATATGGGTGTTGAACGCGAAGACGGGGCCGGGCCCGTTGACCAGCCGCGCTTCGACATTGAAGCGCGCGGGGGCATATTCGATCAGCTTCACCTCGAAACCGAGCGATGCGAGCCGTTCGCGCGCCCACTGTGCCACCGCGCCCTCCCCGCCCGGCGGGTTTTCGGAATTGATGGCGACGAGTTCACCCAGCTCGCGCTTCATGCGAGCGGCATCGGGGCGGATGTTCATATCGGACTTCCCTGAAAAGGCACGGAGTTCAGTGCAGGATCTGGTTGACGAACTGCTTGGCGCGGTCGCTGGCCTCACCGCTGAAGAACACCTCGCTCGTGGCGTTCTCGATGATCGAGCCCCGCTCCATGAAGATGATCCGGTCGGCCGCGCGGCGCGCGAAGCCCATCTCGTGCGTGACGCAGACCGAGGTCATCCCATCGGCGGAAAGCTCGGTCATGACGTCGAGCACCTCGCGGATCATTTCCGGATCGAGCGCCGAGGTGGGCTCGTCATAGAGCATCAGCTTGGGTTTCATCGCCAGCGCGCGGGCGATGGCCACGCGCTGCTGCTGGCCGCCCGACAATTCGTCCGGCAGGTGATCGGCGCGGTCGGGAATGTGGACCTTGTGCAGGAGGCCGACCGCCAGGTCATGGGCGTCGAGACGCGAATAGCCGAGCACCTTCATCGGTGCCAGCATGATGTTCTCGACCGCGTTGAGATGCTGGAACAGCTCGAAATTCTGGAACACCATGCCGATCTGCG
The DNA here is from genome assembly GCF_055330205.1 of Shinella sp. R2-11. NCBI lineage: Bacteria > Pseudomonadati > Pseudomonadota > Alphaproteobacteria > Hyphomicrobiales > Rhizobiaceae > Shinella > Shinella sp. R2-11. The sequence continues at coordinate 608,684 of NZ_JBVAPC010000003.1, forward strand.
CGCGCAGCTTGTGGGCGTTGCGCAGGTCGCCGGTGATCTCCCGGCCCTCGAAGGAGATCGATCCTGCGCTCGGCGGCTCCAGGAGGTTGAGGCAGCGCAGCAGCGTGGACTTGCCCGAGCCGGAGGGGCCGATCAGGACCACGGTCTGGCCCTTGGTCACGGAGAAGGAGCAGTCCTTCAGGACATGCAGGGGGCCGAAATACTTGTTGACGCCATTGACTTCGAGGAAAGCGGAACCGGTCATCGGATGGCCTCAATTATTCTCGGCAGCGGGCTGCAGCAGGATGGAAAGGACGGAGCGCTTCGGGGCACGGCTGCGCTTGGGTTCGAGCGAGCGTTCCATCCAGTACTGGCCGGCCATGAAGATGGTCGTCAGCGCGAGATAGTAGATGCCGGCCGCGCTCAGCGCCTCGAAGTAGCGGAAGGTCGCCGATGCGGTCTGGTTGGCCACCAGCAGCAGCTCCTCCACGGCGATGACCGAGACCAGGGCCGATGTCTTGAGCATGCCGATGGTCTGGTTGCCGATCGGCGGCAGCATGATGCGCGCGGCCTGGGGCAGGACGACATAGCGCATCACCATCAGCCTGGTCATGCCGAGCGCCATGCCTGCCGTGCGCTGCCCGCTCTTGATCGCCTGAAGGCCCGAACGGATGATCTCGGCCATGTAGGCGCCTTCGTTGAGCGACAGCGCGATGACACCGGACGCGAACGCGGTCAGGCGGATGCCGAAGGTCGGCAGGACATTGTAGATGAAGATGATCTGGAAGAGGACCGGCGTGCCGCGGAACAGCCAGAGATAGAACACCGCGATCAGCCGGACAGGCAGGAACTTCACCTGATTGACGAGCGCGAGCACAAAGCCGGCCAGCAGGCCGAAGACGAGAGAGCTGACCGTGATCAGCAGGGTCATGGCCGCACCGTGGAAGAAGGTGGGCGAGAGTAGATACTGGAAGACCAGATCAAGTGACATCAGTCAGCTTTCCCTGTTTTTAAAGCGGACCGGAGACCGCATGGAGTATCGGCGCGAGGGGACCGGAGACGCCTGGCGCCCCCGGCCCGGCGAAGCTCAGTCGAACAGCGAAACCGACGGCGGCAGCTTCCACTTGGCGATCAGCTTGTCATAGGAGCCATCCTCGGCCATGGCCTTGATGGCCGCCGCAAGCGCGGCCTGCAGCTCGGTCGCGCCCTTCGGCGTCGCGATGCCGATCTGGGTATCCATCTCGAAGGGCTCGCCGGCGATCTCGAAGACGCCCGGCATCTTCTCCAGCGCCATCACCGCGCCCGGCGTGCTTTCGTAGTTGGCGTCGGCCCGGCCCTGGCTCAGGGAAAGCGCGCTGTCCTGCGCGGTGGGCAGCGTCAGCACCTTCACCTCGCCGAGCCCCTTGGCCTTGCAGCGCTCGTTGTCGGCACGCGCCTGGCTTTCCGAAATGCCGCCGAGCGTCACGGCGACGGTCTTGCCGCAGATCGTGTCGTCACGGCCGGTGATCCCCTTGGGATTGCCGGTCTGGACCATGACGTTGTTGCCGATCTCGAGATAGGGCACGAAATCGACCTGCTCGGCGCGGGTCGGATTGATGTACATGGCGGAGTTGATGATATCGATGCGCCCGCCCTGGAGTGCCGGGATGAGGCCCTTGAACTCCATGTTCATCGCCGCCGGCTCGACCTTGAGCTTTTCGGCGAGCGCCTGGATGAAGTCGATGTCGAAGCCGGTGAGCTTGCCCTCGTTGACATATTCGAATGGCGCGAAGCTGGCCGCCACGCCATAGGTCAGCTTGCCCGCCTCGACGAGCTTGACGCCGTCGAGGGACTGGGCGGCAGCCGCGCCGGAAACGGCGAGCGGCGCGGTTGCGAGAAGAAGAATGCGAAGAAGACGGTTCATGCGGAGTTCCCCATTCGTGTTTGCAGAATTCGAATTTGCAGACCGTGCCCCTTGATGGAGCCTTATTGTTTTTAATTTATCAACTTGTACAATTTGACCGACACCCCGTCAACCCATATTGCGATGGAGATAGCTCGGAGAACTTGCCGGCAAGACATGCCCGCGAAACGGAATTTCCTGAAAATCAGCCGTTTTTCACCTATTTTACGGTGCAAAATCGTGCAGAAGCAGCAACGAGAAGTTTGAAAAACGCACAGGTTGCCTGTATGATAGGCAAATAACAGTACAATTTTCTTTCGGACTATGGACAAAAATCCCCGTCAAAACCGCTACCTCCTCGCAAATCGCATCGTCGAACTGGCGCGCGCCTCGCGTTTCCAGGTGGATTATCACCTGCGCGAGCAGCAGCTTGCCGACGTGCTGCAGGTCTCCCGCACGCCGATCCGCGCGGCATTGATGCTACTGGCGGAAAGAGGCGTGGTGGAGGCCCGCAAGAACAAGGGCTTCTTCATGAAGATCGGCGCCGAGGCGCTCGGCCGGACGGAAGTGGAGGTCCCCAGTTCGCCGCAGCAGGATCTCTATGCCCGCATCGTCGAGGACAGGCTGACGCACCAGCTCGGGGAGACGGTGGGGCAGGCGGAAATCTCCCGCCGCTACGGGGTCGAGCGCAACGTCCTGCAGAAGACGCTCTCGGCCCTGATGGCCGACGGGCTGATCACGCGCGGCCCGGGGCGCAACTGGACCTTCCAGCCGACCCTCGACAACAAGTTCGCGCTGGACGCCAGCTATGAATTCCGCTGCGTCATCGAACCGTCGGGCATCCTGATGGACAGTTTCCGTACCCATCCGGCCGCGCTCGAACATATCCGCCTGGAGCATTTGAACCTCCTTGCCCGGCCGGATTTCAACAGCCTGCCGGCGCGCCAGCTCTTCGAGCTCGACGCCAGCTTCCACGAAACCATCGCGGAATGCTCCGGCAACACCTTCCTGCTCCAGTCCATCCAGCACCAGAACCGCCTGCGCCGCCTGCTGGAATTCGCCAGCTACACCAACGGGCGGCGCGTGCGCGAATGGTGCCAGGAGCACCTGCGCATCATCACCGCGCTCCAGGAGGGCGACCGCGCGCGCGCGGCCGATCTGATGAAAAGCCACCTCGAAAGGGCGAAGGCCAGCGCCGAGCGGACGAAGCGCGAAGGCGCCTGACCGGATGTGCGGCATCGCCGCGCGAAGGATGGGGAAACGCGCACCGGCACCCTATCCAAGCCGCACCCCGCTCTCATCGAAGACATGCCACGCCTCCTTCCGGAAGGAGACGTGGACCGTCGATCCGATATCGACAGTCGTTCGCTCGCGCATGCTGGCGAGGATGCGTTCCCCGGCGATCTCCAGCGACAATACCGTTTCCGACCCCGTCGGCTCGACGAGAAGGACACGGGCCGGAATGCCGGCAGGGTCGATCTCCACATGCTCCGGGCGTATGCCGAAGACGATATCGCCCGAGGCTCCCAATGCGCCTGTCGCCGTCGCGAGGACGGTTCCGTCCCCGGCGACGAGCAATCCCTGCGACACGCTGCAAGGTATGAAATTCATGGCGGGCGAGCCGATGAAGCCGGCGACGAAGCGGTTGACGGGGCGATCGTAGAGGTCGAGCGGGCGGCCGACCTGCTCGATCCTGCCATTGCGCAGCACGACGATCTTGTCGGCCATGGTCATGGCTTCCACCTGGTCATGCGTGACATAGATGGACGTCGTCCCGAGCCTCTGGTGCAGGTCCTTGATTTCCTGGCGCATCTGCACGCGCAGCTTGGCATCGAGGTTGGACAGCGGCTCGTCGAACAGGAAGACCGCCGGCTTGCGGACGATCGCGCGCCCCATGGCCACGCGCTGGCGCTGGCCACCGGAAAGCGCGCGCGGATAGCGCGCAAGAAGCGGCTCCAGGCCGAGAATGGCGGCGGCGGAGCGAACGGCCCTGTCGATCTCGTCCTTCGGCAATCCGCGCAGCTTCAGCGAGAAACCCATATTCTCCGCGACCGTCATATGCGGATAGAGCGCGTAGCTCTGGAAGACCATGGCGATGTCGCGGTCGCGCGGTGCGACGTCGTTGACGACATTGCCGCCGATCGAGACCGAGCCGCCCGTCACCGATTCCAGCCCCGCGATCATCCGAAGCAGCGTCGACTTCCCGCATCCGGACGGGCCGACAAGGGTCACGAATTCGCCGTCGGCGATATCGATCGAGACACCGTGGATGGTTTCGAGGTCGCCGAACCGCTTGCGGACGTCGGAGAGGGTTACGCTGGCCATCAGGTTCCACTTTCTTTCTTGAGCGGCGCGGCGTTCCCGCCCTCCGCCATATAGGCGACGATCTCTTCGACGATGCCGTCGAGCGCGCCCGTCATGTCGACCCTGATGTGCGGGATATCGAGCGGCTCGAATTCGCCATGAATGCGCGCGGCCTTTTCCGGGGTGCGCTGCGCCCTGAGGTTCGAGGCATCGGAAAGGCCGTTCTTCAACCGTTCGCTGATGACATCGAGCGGCGCGTCGCAGTGCACCACATGGACGCGCGCATGGTGCCGCTCCGCCAGCGCGACGATGCTGCGGACCTCGTGCGCACGCGAAAACGGCTTGCCGTCGATGATCAGGCGGGCGCCATCGTGACGGTGCAGGATATATTGCAGGACGGAAAGCAGCGCATCCGTCCCGACCTGGTTCTGATCGGGGGAATAGTCGAGATAGACATCCGGGAAGATCGCATCCCGGATCCTGTCGCGGCTGAGAATCTCCGCACCGATGCGCCGGGCCAGCGCATCGGCGAGCGTCGTCTTTCCGACGCCGGGCAGGCCCACGAGCAGGATGACTTGGGACGCAGGCGCTGCCGGCATGGCTCTTTACTCCGCGCGTCCGTTGGCGCCGAACATCCGCAGGCGGCGGTCGACGGCGATCTCGGCAAGCCTGCGCGACTCCGCCATCGGCTCGCGCGTGTCGACCACCGGGTCGGCGACGCTGTAGGCCTTGATCAGCGCTTCGCGGAAGCCGCCCTTGACGGCAGCGTCGATGTTGATCTTGGCGATGCCCGCCTTGACCACCGCGGAAACCGTCTCGGCGGGAACGCTCGTTCCCCCGTGCAGCACCAGCGGCATCTTGAGCGCGGCGGAAAGCTGCTCGACCAGCGGCACGTCGATCGGCGCGCCGTCGCCGAGAACGCCGGGCGTATTGCCGATCGAGACGGCGAGATAATCGACGCCGGTGTCGCGAACGAAGGCCACCGCCTCCTCGACCGTCGTCTTGCGCTCGATGACCTCGTCGCCCTCTTCCGCCAGCGTTTCGCCGATCTGCGCCTCGACGCCGACGCCGTGGCGGCGCGCCAGCGCAACGACCTTGCGCACGAGTTCGACATTCTCGTCATAGGATGCGCTCGACGCGTCGATCATGACGGAATCGAAGCCCGCCTCGATGCACATCCGCACCGTCTCGTAGTCGGCGCCATGGTCGAGATGGAGGATGAGCGGGACGGACGTGCGGTCGCGCGCGGCTTCAGCCATACCCATGAAATAATCGAGGCCGACATGCTTGAGGCCGCCCATCGTGGTGCTGAGCATCAGCGGCGCCCTCGCCTTCTCGGCAGCGCTGGAGATCGCCTGAACGGCCTCCAGGTGATGGGCGTTGAACATGCCCACGGCCCAGCCCTCGCGATAGGCCTTGTTGATCCAGTAGGTTGCGCTTTCTCTGATCATGATTGCTCCATCGATAGTAAAAGGGCGCCGCACAGGTTCGGGTCTGCCGCATAACTGCGGATCAGGCGCGGCTGGCTTGCTGCGGGATAGGTGAAGGCCGGAATGAGCGCGGCGAGCCGGTCGAGATCGAACCACGCCTGGTTCAAGGCGCCGCCGGAAAGGATGACGCATTCGGGCTCGACAAGCGTGACGGCATTGCCGATGGACAGCGCCAGACGCTGAAGGGGCACGTCGCTCGCCGACTTGTCCGCCTGCGCGAGGCCGGAGGCCTCGGTGCAAAGGCATCCCTGATGGCCGCAATAGCAGCGCGCGCCGGAGGGATCGACGATCATATGGCCGAAGGCGTTCGCGCCGCGCCGCGCACCGCGCCACACGCGGCCATCGAGGATCAGCGCATGCCCGATGCCCGTGCCGATGCCGAGATAGAGCGCGGAGGTCGCGCCTGCCGCGGCACCGAGCCGCGTTTCATAGGCAGCGCCGCAGAAGACGTCGGTCTCCACGAGAACGGGACAGGAAAAGGCATCCGCCAGAATCCGGCGCAGCGGCACATCCTTCCAGCCGAGGTTTTCCGAGGCGAGGAGATAGCCCTCGTCATCGACCACCGCGGCGACCGAGACGCCGATCGACTGCGGCCGGGCGGTGCCCCATTCGCGGATGAGGTCGGACAGCAGGGCGACGAAGTCGGCCGGCGTCATTCCGGGCACGCGGCGCGAGCGGTGCTGGTGGCGCCATTCGCAGCCGGACTGCGCGGCCGCCACACGCACATGGGTGCCGCCGAGATCGATCGCATATCTCATTTGACACCCGATGCGACGGCGCCTTCGACGAAATACCGCTGGAGGCAGAGGAAGAAGATCGCGGTGGGCAAGGCGCCGAACACGGAAACCGCCATGACCTCGCCGTACTGCGTGTTGAAGCCGGCCTGGAACGCGGCCATGCCGAGCGGAAGCGTGCGCAGCGTATCGTCGGAGGCGACGATCAGCGGCCAGAGATAGCTGTTCCAGGTCAGATTGAACGTCAGGATCGCGACCACGCCGGCCGTCGGCAGCACCATCGGCAGGATGATCGAGAAAAGGATGCGCGGCTCGCTCGCGCCGTCGATCCGCGCCGCCTCGATATAGGCGTCGGGGATCGACACCATCGCCTGGCGGAAGATGAAGATGCCGACCACGTTGAAGGCCGTGGGGAGGATCAGGCCGGCATAGGTGTTGGTCCAGCCGAAGGCGTGCACTTCGAGGAACAGCGGAATGACGATCGCTTCGAGCGGGATCATCACGGAAACGAGCACGATCATCCAGAAGAGGGGCGCGAGGCCATGACGGAACTTGGCGAAGCTATAGCCCGCAAGCGCGCTCAGCAGCACCGTCAGGATCACGGAAATGCCCGAGGCGAGAAGCGAGTTGAGGAGATAGACGAAGAACGGGCGCTGCGAGAAGGCCGAGACATAGTTCCTGAACCCGGCCGATCCGATCGAGAAAAGCGCGGTGCTGAAGATTTCCCGGCTCTCCTTGAGGGACGAGGACACCATCCACACGACGGGATAGAGCGTGAGCACGGCCCCGAGCAGCAGAATGGCGATGGCGCTGTAGCGCTGGAAGGCGGAGCTAGGCATTGCGGTCCCTCAGAAGCCAGATCTGCACGAGGCTGACGAGGAGGATGCCGCCGAAAAGCACGACCGAATAGGCGCTGGCGCGGCCCATATCGAGATAGCTGAACGACGTCTTGTAGATCAGAAGGGTCATGATCTGCGTGGAATTGGCCGGCCCGCCGTCCGTGACGATCTGCTGGAAGGCGAAGGTCTTCAGTCCGTTGACCGTGGACAGCACGACCGCCAGCGCGATGGTCGGCTTCATCGCCGGAAGCGTGATGTAGCGCAGGACCTGGAAGCCGCGCGCACCGTCTATCGACGCCGCCTCGTAATAGTCGCGCGGGATCGCCAGGAAGCCGGCAAGGAAGATGATCATGTAGTAGCTCGCCGCGTGCCACCAGCTCATGATGACGAGAGCGATCGGTGCGTAATTGCTGTTGTTGAGCCAGGGGATCGGGCTGCTGCCGAGGCTGGTGACCGCGTCGTTCATCGGTCCGTTGAAGTTGAAGATCAGCTTCCAGACGAGCGCGACCGAGACAATCGGCATGACCGAGGGGATGAAGAGAAGCGTGCGCCACAACCCGCGGGACGTCCGCACCTGCGTCAGCGCCCAGGCCATCACGAACGACAATCCCAGAACCGGCACGACGGTGTAGGCGACATAGGCGATGGTGATCCAGAGCGAGCTCATGAAGGCCCGGTCATGCGGCAGCGCGGCAAAGTGCTTGAAGCCGACATAGACCGGGTCCGACAGGAGATCGTAGTCATGAAGACTGATGTAGAAGGAAAAGAGGATCGGATAGAGCTGGAACAGCAGGATGTAGCCGAGGGCGGGCAGCGCGAAGACGATGCCCCAGACGGTCACGTTGCTCTGCCGGAAACGGCTCTGTCCGATCTTCATTGCTGCGGGCCTTACTTCTGCCGGACGGTGTCGATGTCCTGGGCGGCCTGGTCGAGCGCATCCTTCACCGGGACGCCCTGGGCGAACTGCTCGATGGCGGCCTTGATCGCGTTGCCTTCCTGCGTCCAGGTCTCGGAGCGCCAGACGAAGGAACCGTGCTTCTGGCCTTCGGCGAAGATCGCCGCGCCGCGGGTGTTCTTCGCCGTCTCGCTCTCGGCCCAGCCCTTGCGGCCCGTGACATAGCCCGTGGCGGCAAGGTAGCCCGCGCTGTCGGAGGTCAGGAAGTTGAGGAACTCGAAGGCTTCCTTCTTGTGCTTCGAACCTTCCGTGACGGCCAGCGCATAGGAGTTCAGGAGCGTCTTCGGATTGGCGGCGTCGAGCTGCGGAAGCGGGGCGACGACATACTGTTCCTTGACCTCGTCGGAGAACAGCGGCGGCGCCCAGATGCCGGCGATCGCCATGGACTGGCGGCCTTCGCTGAAGTCCTGCAGCGCGTTGACCGGATTGACGGTCGCCATGGTCGGCCCGCCGATCTTCTTGTCGATCAGCGTCTGCCACGTTTCGGTGAAGGCCTTGACGCAGGCATCCGAATTGATCGTCGCCTTGCCGTTCGCATCCACGACATCGCAGCCATATTGCTGGAGGATCGGCCAGTATTGCTGGGCGTACCAGTAGGGATCGAGGTTCCAGACCCAGTTGAAGCCGAGGCGCGAGCCGTCTTCCTTCGTCAGCTTTGCCGAGACGTCGAGCAGGTCGTTCCAGTTTTTCGGCCAGTTCGCCTCGTCTTCCGCATCGAGGCCGATCTCCTTGAAATGCGCCTTGTTGATGAAGAGCGCCAGCGTGTTGAACTCTTCCGGAACGCCGTAGACCTTGCCGTTGATCGTCAGGCCGGAGAGGGCCTGGGGCTGATACAACGCCTCGAGCTCGGCGGCGTCCTTCACGCCGAACGCGGCATTGTCGACTTCGGCCAGAATGCCGCGGCCGGCATATTGCGGGAACAGGTAGTCGAGAACGTTGACGATGTCCGGCGCGTTGCCGGCGGCGATCGCGGCGAGCAGCTTGACCTCATAGTCGCCATGCGGGTCGTCATGCAGCTTGATCGTGATGTCGGGATGCTGCGCGGTGAATTCAGCGGCCTTCTTCTCGATGAATTCGCGTGCCGGCGGATAGGTGTGGTGCCAGAAGGTCAGCTCGACGGCGGCGGCCATGGACGATGCCGACAGGACGGTCGCAGCAGACAATGCGGCAATATATGCGGATTTCCTGATGAAATTCATGATTTCCTCCATTGCTGACGGCCTCACTCCCGAGCCGTCCTCCGTCTTTTGCCTACATGACAATTTATGTTTCGCAAAATGTTTTTTTGTGCAATTTATGAAGCAAAATGCGTCAAAAACGAGGGTAAAATGACCTCCACAGGGGATTCTCTGCTCCACCGCGTCTCGCGCATGGAGTTTTCGGCCGCTGAAAAGCGCGTCATCGAGCTCTTGCTGAGCATTGCCGAATATGATGTTGCGGGCCTGCCCTCCTCGGCCATCGCCGAACGGACGGGCACGAGCCGCTCGACCGTCGATCGGCTCTGCAAGCGCTTGGGATACAACGGCCTCAAGGAGTTGCGCCGGGCACTGCTTCAGGAAAGCCGCAGCATGCAGGGGCCGGTCTCGACGAATGTGGTGTCGGACGCCATCGCCCATTCCGACAGTTTCGCGGAAATCGCCTACAAGGTGTTTCACAGCGCGTCCGTCCGGGCGCTGCGCTTTGCCGATCTCCTGTCCCATTCCACGGAGCTCGACCGGCTCGTCAATGCCATCCGCGACGCGCGCAGCGTGCAGGTCTTCGGCGTCGGCGCCTCGGCGGTCGTGGCGCTGGACCTGCATCAGCGCCTGATGCGTCTCGGCATACGTATCGCGTTCTCCGAGGACCATCACAACCAGATCGCCGGCGCATCCCTGATGGAACCGGGCGATCTCGCGATTGCCATTTCCTATTCCGGCCGGACGCGGCCGACCCTGCACGCCGCCCAGATCGCCAGGACGCGCGGCGCCACGCTCGCCGCCGTCCTCGGCGTCTCCACCTCCCCGCTGGAAGCCATTGCCGACATCCCGATCATCACCCCGCCGGGGATCAACCTGTTCGGTGCGGACGCCGTTATGACACGCGCGCTGGAGATCATGTTCAACGAGGTGCTGTTCCACTGCCTGGCATTCGGCAACGAGAAGATGATGCAGAATGTGTCAAGAATCGAGGAAGACCTGCGGGGCGAGCGGGGATGAAATGCATTTTTCCTCCCATGCAAGGAGCACGGCGCGGGGTGTTCGCACAACCGGAGGGCACTACGCGAGTGGCGAATTGCCAGCATCAGAGGAAGCAGCGACCGTGACGGCACGCGGCGCAGCGCCGGCAACGGTGCGGTCAATGCCACATCCGGCTTGCCGCCGGTCGCCGCGATGCGGGCGGCGACGCCGTTGGAGGAGCCACGCCGCGATGATCTGTGCCAAAACCCAGGTCATCGCAGCGATTTTCATGCTTCAGGCACCGCCCGGCAGGACATGCCCTTTCATGGCGCGAAGCGCTCCGGCCTGAAGGTCGCGAGCATGGGGTGCTCGGCGCCGGTGGCGACCTCATGGGCGAGCAGCTCGCCGACGATGAGGCCGAGCGTCGCGCCGCTGTGGCTGAAGGCGACATAGTAGCCCGGGATCGCCTTGAGCGCGCCGACGACCGGCTCGCCGTCGCCGGGGATGGGCTTGCCGCCGACGCCGATCGTGGCGACTTCGAGCCTGGGATTGCCCTCCATCACCTTTGCGGCTTCGGCCAGAAGGGCCGTGACGACGCTGTCATCGATATCGTATCCGCCGTCCGCGCGCGGCCGCACGCCTTCGTCGGCCGCCCAGTCGGCATCCAGCGCGAAGGTGCCGCCCGGCGCGGGGCGGACGGCGACGCGGGGCGTGTTGAGGACCGCGCGCAGAGGATGGACGAGCGGCCGGGTCTGCACCAGAAGGGCGACCGGCGTGCCGTCGCCGATGGTCTGCCCGCTCTCGGCGGCCATCCTCGGCACGGCGGGCCCGGTCGCCAGCACGACGGCATCGGCCGGGAACCGCTCACCCGTCGCCGTCTCGGCGCCGACGGCCCGGCCACCTTCGATCACGACGCGCGCCCGCCCCTGGTCCGTCACGAGCACGCCGCCGAGGGCGGAAAACTCCTCGAGAAGCACGCCGATCAACGCCGGCAGGTCGACCCAGCCCTCGCCGGGATTGAAGATCGCCCCCTGCGGCGTGATCGTGCCCCCATCGACGCCGGGCGTGACGCCGGCGACATCCGCGGCCGACAGCCGTTGCGCGTCATAGGCAAGCGACAGCTCATGCCGGTAGGCGGCGTCGATCTCGTTGCGCTCGTCGTCGGCATCCCAGGTCAGGCCGCCGTCGAAGCGAAGCCATTCGGCCTCGGGATGCCGGGCTGAGAGCGTGCGGTAGCGGTCGATGCCGGCCATGCGCAGGCGGTGATAAGGCTCCGAGCGCATGCGTGCCGAGTTCAGCCAGGAGAGCGAGCGGCCGGAAGCGCCGTTCGCCGGCGGGCCGTCATTGAGAATCGTGACGCGGATGCCGCGGCGGGCAAGCTGAACGCCGGTGGAGACGCCGAAGATGCCGGCACCGATGATGACGGCCGAGGAGATCGTATTGTCGGTCATGGGATTGTCTTTCGTTTGGTCATGCAGATGGACGGGCGGTCAGGGTTCTTCCCAGCGGCCGCTGACGGCGGAACGGAAGAGCGCGTCGATCACCTTCATATTGGCGATCGCGTCCTCCAGCCCCGTCTCGAGCGGCTTGCCGGAAAGGATCGTTTCAGCGAAGGCGTCGGCCTGCTCGCGATATTGGTCGACCGGCTCGATGGCGATTTCCTCGCGCCCGCCGCCGGCCAGGTCCCGGCCGTCGTCAAGCGCGAGCCTTGTCGCCTCGTCGGCCGGCGCATTGAAGGGGATCGGGATTTCCAGCCGCCCGCGCGTTCCGAGCACCGTGACCTTTTGCGTGAGCGCAAGCTGCGTGGAACAGGTGAAGGCAAGCTGCCGGCCTCCGGGAAACGCCAGCAGCCCGCTCGTCAGCCGGTCCGTGCCGAAGGCCGGGTCGCGCTCCATCAGCGCGACGGCCCGCAGCGGCTCGGCGCCGAACAGGAAGCGGGCCGTGTTGATGGCATAGCATCCGACGTCGAACAGGCCGCCGCCGCCGATATCCGCCTGGTTGCGGACATTGCGGGGATCGTCGAGATAATAGGAGAAGATCGTCTGGATCGCCCTCACCTCGCCAAGCCGCCCTTCGGCGACCAGCGCGCGCGCCTTCCTCCATTGCGGATGATGGCGCACCATGAAGGCTTCGGCGACCGGCAGGCCCGTTGCCTCTTGTGCAGCCGCCAGCGCCGTCGCCTCGCCCGCATCGAGCGCGATCGGCTTTTCGCAGAGCACCGGCTTGCCGTGTTCCAGCGCCCTGATGGTCAGGGGGACATGCAGATGGTTGGGCAGCGGGTTGTAGATCGCATCGATCGCGGGATCGGCAAGCAGGTCTTCGTAGCTGCCATAGGCCCTGGCGATGCCGAACCGCGCCGCCATCTCCTCCGCCCTGCCGGCATCGCGCGAGGCAATGGCGGCGACCCGCCCCAGCCGGCTGGACTGGATGGCGGGAATGACCGCCTTGGCGGCGATCCCGGCGCAGCCGAGAACGCCCCATCGTATCGTTCGTGTCATCTTTCTCTCCTGCCCCGGCTCAGAGCACTTCCGCAAGAAAGCGCTGGAGACGCGGGCTCTGCGGGTTGTCGAAGATCGCCTCGGGCGTGCCGGCCTCCACCACGCGTCCCTCGTCCATGAAGACGACCTGATCGGCGACCCGGCGGGCGAAGCCCATTTCATGGGTGACGACGACCATGGTCATGCCGCCCTTGCCGAGGTCTGCCATGAGGTTGAGCACGCCCTTGACCAGTTCGGGATCGAGCGCGCTCGTCACCTCGTCGAAGAGGATGACCTCCGGCTCCATGGCGAGCGCGCGGGCGATGGCGACACGCTGCTGCTGGCCGCCCGAAAGGCCGCCCGGGCGATGATGCTGGCGGCTCGCGAGGCCGACATCGGCAAGCCGCGCCTTGGCGATGCGCTCGGCCTCGGCCTTCGGCAGGCCCTTGATCTTCGTCAGCGACAGCATGACGTTTTCCAGGGCCGTATGATCGGGGAACAGGTTGAAGTGCTGGAACACCATGCCGACCCGGCGGCGCAGCGTTTCGGGCTTCATGGCGAGGATGCTCTCGCCGTCGAGCAGGATGTCCCCGCTCTTCGGCTCGACTAGTCGGTTGAGGCAGCGCAGAAGCGTCGACTTGCCCGAGCCGGACGGGCCGATGATGCAGGTGACGCTGCCCGGCTTCACCGAAAGGTCGACGCCCTTCAGCACGTCGAGCTCGCCATAGGCCATGCCGAGATGGCGCACGTCGAGGCTTCCGCCCTTGAAGGCGGCGCCGGAGGCGCGGGAGGCACTGTCGAGCTCGCTGACCTCCTCCAGCCCGCTGGTAACGAATGCCGGGCGCTGCTTGCCGATCCGCAGGCGGTTGTCGATCGCATTGACGACATGCGTGAGCGGCACGGTGACGACGAGGTAGAAGACACCGGCCAGCAGGAGCGGCGAGAGATTGCCCGTGACGACAGCCTGGTCCTGCCCGACGCGGAAGATCTCGCGCTCGCTTGCAAGCAGGCCGAGGAAATAGACGAGGCTCGAATCCTTGACGTTGCCGATGAACTGGTTGACGAGCGCCGGCAGCACGCGGCGCACGCCCTGCGGCACCACGATGAGCCGCATGCCCTGCCCGTAGCTCATCGACAGCGCCCGGCATGCCTCCATCTGGCCGCGATCGACGCTCTGGATCCCCGAGCGGAAGATTTCTCCGATATAGGCGCCGGCGATCAGGCTGAGCGCCAGGATGCCGAGCGGATAGGGCGACGGGCCGAACAGCTCCCGGCCGATCCGTGCGAAGCCCTGCCCGATCAGGAGGATGGTCACGATGGCCGGCAGGCCGCGAAAGACATCCGTATAGACACGGGCGGGAATGCGCAGCCACGGCGAGCGGGAAATGCCCATGATGGCCAGCACCATGCCGATGACGACGCCGAGCACCGTCGAGGCCGCCGCAAGGATCAGCGTATTCTTGAGGCCGACCGTGATCATGGTCGGCAGCACTTCGGCCATGGCGTTCCAGTCGAGGAAGCTGCGGCGCAGGTTTTCAAGCCAGTTCATCAGGAGGTCCCTTGAAAGAAGGACCGGTCCGACCGGCGGGGCCGGACCGGCAAGGCGGCATCACTGCTTGGGAAGATAGGCGTCCGGCATCGGCGTGCCCGGGAACCACTTTTCGTGCAGCGTCTTCCAGGTGCCGTCCTGCATGGCGTCGTGCAGGCCCTTGTTCAGCGCCTCGCGCAGCGCATCGTTACCCTTGCGGACCACGAAACCTGCCGGTGCGTCGAAGCTCGGGATATTGACGGCGATCTTCAGCTCCGAATAGCGGGCCGCGTAGTCCTTCGCCGCCTCGTAATCGAGGAAATGCGCATCGACCGTGCCGTTGTTGAGCGCCGAGACGGCGGAATTGTTGTCCGGGAACTTCACCAGGTCCGCGCCGGTGAAATTCTTCTCGGCATAGATTTCCTGCAGGGTGCCCTGCACGACGCCGAGGCGCTTGCCCTTGAGGCCGGCCGCATCGGTGATGCCCGCATCCGGCGTCATCACGGTCAGGAAGCCCGCGAGGTAACCGTCGGAGAAATCCACGGTTTCCTTGCGCTTGTCGGTCGTGCCGATGGCGGCCGCGGCGACGTCGAAGCGGCTGTTGGCGACCGAGGGCATCAGGGCGGAGAATTCCTGGCCGGTGAAGATCACCTGGTCCTTCCTGAAGCCCAGACGCTCGGCGACGTCGAGGAAGAGCTCGATATCGAAGCCGGTGAAGCTGCCATCGGCGGTCGTGAAGGCATAGGGCTTGGCATCGCCCATCGTGCCGACGCTGATGACGGCGGGATCGATGAGCCCGAGCGGGTTGTCCTCGGCCAGCGTCGGCGTCGCGGCGCCCGCCAGAACGCCGAGGGCCACAGCGAGAGCACCGGCGCGCAGCCGGGCAAAGGGGGAAGTGAAGGTTTCGGTAAAGCGCATCTGTTCGTCTCCTCTGGTGGTGTCCGAGATTTCTCCGGGCACACGGGCGCCACCCGAAATGCCGGAATTCCACGTTTCTTATTTGAGACCGGTCTCTTTCTACATTGAGACCGGTCTCTTTGACTTTTGGCAATTGTTATCTTCGCATTTGCCAGTCGTCAATATCTCTTGTAAGGCTACGGCTCATGGACCAGAGCCCGCCCCGAACCACCTCCGTCACAGTGGCCGACGTCGCGCATGAGGCGGGCGTCTCGAAGGCGACCGCCGCCCGCGTGCTGGGCGGCTATGGAACGGTCAGCGAGCGGGTGCGCGCGCTCGTCATCGCCGCCGCGCGCAGCCTCGACTACCGGCCGAACGAACTCGCCCGCAGCATGACGACGGGCCGTTCCGGCACGATCGGCGTGGTGGTGGGCGATATCGAGAATCCGTTCTTCAGCCTTGCCGTCCGCGGCATTACGGATGTCGCCCGTCAGGCGGGCTTCACGGTCATCCTGATCAATTCGGGTGAGGACGTGACGGCGGAGAAGGCGGCGATCCGTACCCTGCTGGCCAAGCGCGTGGACGGCCTGATCGTTTCGCCCTCGAAGGAAAGCGATGTCGAGCACCTCGGGCAGGCAACCCGTTCGGGCGTGCCGCTCGCGCTGCTCGACCGCGGCGGCCAGGCTCTCGATGTCGATACCGTGATCGCCGACGACCGGCACGCCGCCGAGCGCATCACCCGGCAACTCATCGCGCTCGGCCACAACCGCATCGCCTATCTCACCGCATGCGATACGGCGGACCACGTCTTTCATACCCTGACCGACATCAATACCGGTTCGGTGCGGCGGCGCATCGAGGGCTTCCTTCGCGCCGGCAAGGAAGCCGGATTACCGGCGATGAGCGACTGGGTGCGCGTCGGCGCGACGACCCCGGAAGCAACGCACGGCATCGTCACCACCCTGCTGCGGGCGGAAGAGCGGCCAACGGCCATCATCGCCTCGGACAGCGTCATCGGGCTTGAAGTGTTCAAGACCTGCCGTTCGGTCGGCGTTGCGATCCCGGACGACCTGTCGCTCGTCTCGTTCCACGATGCCGACTGGACGGCCGTCACGTCTCCGCCCGTCACCGTCGTGCGCCAGCCCGTCTATCAGCTTGGCGAAACGGCGGCCAGGCTGCTCGTGGAACGGTTGAACGGCAAAAGCGCGGAGGCCCGCAAGGTGGTCCTGAAAACCGAGATCGTCGAGCGCGCGTCGGTCAAGGGTCTTTCCTGAGCCGTATTCAGATTCCGCTTCCAGGCGTTGAACCGGTCCGAATTGCCGGCCGGAATCGAACCGTGGAAGCCCGTGATTTTCATCCCGCAGGTCACGGCCGTTTGCCACCACCCGGCGGGCAGAACGCGTCGTGGAGCGCCTGGACGACGGCGCGCACCTCCGGCCGGGCGATCGAATAATAGACGGTCGTCCCCTCACGGCGGGCCTCGACCAATCCATCCCCCCGCAAACGCATGAGCTGCTGCGACATCGGCACCTGCTCGATGGCGAGCATCTGCCGCAGGTCGGCGACCGACCGCTCGCCGTCGACAAGGGCGCACAGGACGAGCAACCGCTGCGGGTGCGAGAGGCTGCGCATCAGGTCTGCGGCCTTTTCCGCCGCCGGGATCATCTCTTCTACATTCATATTCTTGAATTTATAATCCTTGAATGTTATGTGCAAGTCATGCAGCCTCTGAACACTTGAACTGAGTGGCCTTCCTTCCCCCGCAATGGGGCGGATTGCCACCATCACAACGGAGCGAAAGCCATGACCCATATCGTCGTTCTCGGTGCAGGCCTCGGCGGAATCATCATGGCCTACGAGATGAAACGCAAGCTCCAGCGTGACGATCGCCTCACCGTCGTCAATCTCGGCTCGACCTATTCCTTCGTTCCGTCCAATCCCTGGGTCGCGGTCGGCTGGCGGCAGCCGCAGGATATCACCGTCGATCTCGTCCCGGTCCTGAAGGCACATGGCATCGCGCTCAGGCCCGAAGGCGCGCGCCGCGTGCATCCCGGGGAGAGCCGCGTCAAGCTCAATGATGGCTCCGTCCTCGACTACGATTACCTCGTCATCGCCACCGGCCCCGAGCTCGCCTTCGACGAAGTGCCGGGCCTCGGGCCCGGCGGCCACACGCAATCCATCTGCCATGTCGACCACGCCGTCCGGGCGAAGGCCGCCTTCGATGTGCTCGTGAAGGCGCCGGGGCCGATCGTCGTCGGCGCGGTGCAGGGCGCCTCCTGCTACGGCCCGGCCTACGAATTCGCCTTCATCCTCGACACCGCCCTTCGCAATGCCAGGATACGCGACCGCGTGCCGATGACCTTCGTCACGCCCGAGCCCTATATCGGCCATCTGGGTCTCGACGGCGTCGGCGACACCAAGGGTCTGCTCGAAAGCGCGCTGCGCGAGCGCCACATCAAGTGGATCACCAATGCCAGGACGACAAGGGTCGAGCCCGGCATGCTGATTGCCGAGGAGGTCGACGAGGCCGGCGCGCTCAAGGCGACGCACGAGCTGCCCTTCGCCTTCTCGATGCTGCTGCCGGCTTTCCGCGGCGTGCCCGCGGTCGCCGGCATCGAGGGGCTCACCAATCCGCGCGGCTTTGTCGTCATCGACCGGCACCAGCGCAATCCGGCCTTCCCCAATGTCTTCGGCATCGGCGTCGGCGTCGCCATTCCGCCCGTCGGCAAGACGCCGCTGGCAGTCGGCGTGCCGAAGACCGGCTTCATGATCGAATCCATGGTGACGGCGGCGGCCGAGAACATCGCCGCTCTCCTGAAAGGCGAGGAGCCGCGGGCGGTGGCGAGCTGGAACGCGGTCTGCCTTGCCGATTTCGGCGATGACGGCATCGCCTTCGTCGCCCAGCCGCAGATCCCGCCGCGCAACGTCAACTGGTCCGCACAGGGCAAATGGGTCCACGCCGCCAAGGTCGGTTTCGAGAAATACTTCCTGCGCAAGGTGCGGCAGGGCAAGTCCGAGACCTTCTACGAGAACCTCGTGCTCGACATGCTCGGCATCAGGAAGCTGAAGGACATCCACATCGAGACCACCGGTTGAACCGGGTCTCCAACCGAAGGAGTATTCAACATGACGATCGATCGCGCCGTGCTGCTGTTTGCCGGCTTCATGGTTCTGCTCTCCCTGGCGCTCGGCTTTTATGTCTCGCCCTGGTGGTATCTGCTGAACGTCTTCGTCGGCCTCAACCTGATCCAGGCCTCGTTCACCGGCTTCTGCCCGGCTGCAATCGTGTTCCGGAAGCTCGGCTGTCCGGCAGGCGTCGCATTCAAGTAGCAAGAGAGCATTCCTTCATGCACCGTCCGATCCCGCGTCCTTCCATGGCGATCCTCGCCTTGCTGCTGGCCTTGCCGGGCCACGGCGCCAGTGCCGCCGAATTCCTCGTCAGGGCGACGACCGTCCCGGAGATGAAGGCCGTGTTCGGCCAGGTGGAAAGCCGCATCGTGGTGCCGGCGCGCGTGCGGATCGGCGGCACGGTACGCGAGCTGCGCGTCAGCCAGGGCGACGAGGTCAGGGAAGGCGACGCCATCGCGGTCATCGTCGACGACAAGCTTGCGCTCCAGCTCGATGCCGCGCAGGCCAAGATAGCCGCGCTCGGCTCCCAGCTCGACAATGCCCGGCTCCAGCTCGACCGGGCACAGCAGTTGAGATCGAGCGGCTCGGGCACGCAGGCGAACCTCGACCAGGCGAGAATGCAGTTCGAGGTCGCCACCAACCAGGTCGCGGCGGCCAAGGCCGAAAGGACCGTCATCGAGCAGAGCGCCCGCGAGGGCACGGTCGTCGCGCCCGCCACCGGCCGCGTGCTGACGGTGCCGGTGACGCCCGGCTCGGTGGTGCTGGCGGGCGAGGAGATCGCCCGCATCGCGCCCGGCCCCTATTACCTGCGCCTGTCGCTGCCCGAGCGCCACGCCGCCGAGATCGCGGAAGGCGCGGACGTCATGGTCGCCGCGCGCGGCCTGACGGCGTCGGCGGACCGGTCCACCCCGGCGCATCGCGGCCGCATCGCCAAGGTCTATCCCGAGATCGTCGACGGGCGCGTCATCGCCGATGTCGAGGTCGCGGGCATCGGCGACTACTTCGTCAACGAGCGCACCCTCGTGTCGATCCCGGTCGGCAGGCGCTCGGTGCTCGCCGTGCCGCCGGCGGCGGTGCGCACGCTGCACGGCATCGATTACGTGCGCCTTGCCACCGCCTCGGGCGAAGCAGATGTGGCCGTCATCCTCGGTGAGCGCTTCGACGAAGGCGGCCAGCCGCGCATCGAGATCCTGACCGGCCTTCACGACGGCGACCGGATCGTGCTGCCATGAAACCGCCAATTCCCGATCCCGGCATCGCCGGTCGCCTGACCCGCGCCTTCATCGCCTCCGCGCTGACACCGCTCTTCCTCCTCGCCGCCCTCGCGCTCGGCCTCATCGCGCTCGTCTCCCTGCCGCGCGAGGAAGAGCCGCAGATCTCCGTGCCGATGGTGGACATTCGGGTGGAGACCAACGGCCTGAGGGCGGAGGACGCCGTCAAACTTGTCACCGAGCCGCTGGAGACCATCGTCAAGGGCATCGACGGTGTCGAGCACGTCTATTCCCAGACCGAGGACGACGGCACGCTGGTGACGGCGCGGTTCGAGGTCGGCACGGATGCCGACGCCGCCATCCTGAGGGTTCACGAGAAGATCCGCGCCAATATGGATCGCATCCCGGTCGGCATTCCCGAACCGCTGATCGTCGGGCGCGGGATCGACGACGTGGCGATCGTCGTCGTCACGCTCAGGCCGACGCCGGAGAGCGCCGAGCGGTGGACGGCCAACGGCCTGACGCGGCTGGCGCGCGAGCTTCAGGTCGAGGTCGCCAAGCTTCCCGATATCGGCCTCACCTATCTCGTCGGCGAGCAGCCCGAGCAATTCGAGGTCGAGCCGGATCCGGAGCGGCTTTCGCTCTACGGCATCACCCTCCAGCAGCTTGCCGCCAGGATCGAGGGCGCGAACCGCTCCTTCCGTGTCGGCACGGTACGCGAAGCGGGCGAGCAGCGCGCGGTCGTCGCCGGCCAGACGCTGCAGGAACTCTCCGAGATCGGCAACATCCTCCTCACCGCGCGCGACGGCAGGCCCGTCTATGTGCGCGACGTGGCGAAGACGGTGCTTGCGACATCGCCCGCCGAAAGCCGGGTCACCGATATCCGCCGCACGCCGGACGGATTGCAGCGCGCTCCGGCGGTGTCGCTGGCGGTCGCAAAGCGCCCGGGCACCAACGCCGTCGTCATCGCCGACGACATCGTCCGGCGCCTGGAGCAGGTCCGCGGCCAGGTCTTCCCGAAGGACGTCGAGATGACGGTGACGCGCGACTACGGCGAGACCGCGAACGAGAAGGCCAACGAGCTTCTCTTCCATCTCGCCCTCGCCACCGTCTCGATCGTCGCGCTGGTGGCCTTCGCCATAGGCTGGCGCGAGGCGATGGTGGTGGCCGTCGTCATCCCCATCACCATCCTGCTCACGCTCTTTTCGTCCTGGATCATGGGCTACACGCTGAACCGCGTCAGCCTGTTCGCACTCATCTTCTCGATCGGCATCCTCGTCGACGACGCCATCGTGGTCATCGAGAACATCGCCCGGCACTGGGCCATGCATGACGGCCGCTCGCGGGCCGAGGCTGCCGTCGACGCCGTCGCCGAAGTCGGTAACCCGACCATCGTGGCGACGCTGACGGTCGTGGCGGCGCTCCTGCCTATGCTGTTCGTGTCGGGCATGATGGGCCCCTATATGAGCCCGATCCCGGCCAATGCCTCCGCCGCCATGCTGTTCTCCTTCTTCGTCGCCGTCATGCTGACGCCCTGGCTGATGACGAAGCTCGGGCGCAAGGACGCCGCGGGCGGGCATGCCCACGAGGCGGCGGACGGCGGGCGTCTCGGCCGCCTTTACGGCGCCATCGCCCGCCCCGTCCTGAAAAGCCGGGCGCGCGCCTGGTCCTTCCTGCTGGTCGTCGGCATCGCCACGCTCGCCTCCCTCACGCTGCTCTACACCCGGCACGTCACGGTGAAGCTCCTGCCATTCGACAACAAGGCGAACCTTCAGGTCGTGCTCGACCTGCCCAGGGGCTCCTCGGTCGAGGACACGGACCGGACGTTGCAGCAGATGGTCGAGCGGCTGCGCGACCTGCCGGAGATCGTCTCCTTCCAGACTTATGCGGGCACCGCCGCCCCCTTCGATTTCAACGGGCTGGTGCGGCACTACGCCCTGCGCGCCGAACCGCAGCAGGGCGACATCGTCGTCAACCTCCTCGCCAAGGGCGAACGCACGCGCGCAAGCCACGCCATCGCGCTCGACATCCGCAAGCGCCTCGAAGGGCTGGACCTGCCGCAGGGCACGGTGACGAAAGTGGTCGAGCCGCCGCCGGGACCGCCGGTGCTCGGCACGCTTCTCGCCGAGATCTACGGGCCGGACGCCGAGACGCGCCACGCCGTCGCCGGCAAGGTGCGCGAGGCCTTCGAGAGCGTGCCCTTCATCGTCGACGTCGACGACAGCTATCATAACCGGCCGCAGCGCATGCGCGTTTCCATCGATCAGGACAATCTCGACTATTACCGGGTCGAGCAATCCGACGTCTACGACACGCTGCGCTATCTCTATGGCGGCGCGACAGTCGGCTATTCGCACCGCGGCGGCGGGCGCCAGCCGATCCCGATCCGCATCGCCTTGCCGAAGAACGGAAACGTGCTCGGCGAACGCGCCCTCACCACGCCGGTCCCGGCCAACGCGCTGCCCGGCGGGCGCGGCGTCGTCGAGCTCGGCGATGTGGTATCCGTCTCCCCGCAGCCGGCATCCTATCCGATCTTCCGGCACAACGGCCGATCGGCCGAGATGGTCATGGCCGAGCTTGCCGGCGCCTACGAGGCGCCGATCTACGGCATGCTCGCCGTGAACGACGCCATCGCCGGGGCCGACTGGGGCGACCTGCCGAAGCCGGAGATCGCGCTGCACGGCCAGCCGGACGACGAGACCCGCCCGACGCTGTTGTGGGACGGCGAATGGGAGGTGACATGGGTCACCTTCCGCGACATGGGCGGGGCCTTCATCGTGGCGATCCTCGGCATCTACATTCTCGTGGTGGCGCAGTTCGGGTCGTTCCGGCTGCCGCTGGTCATCCTCACGCCCATACCGCTCACCTTCATCGGCATCATGCTCGGCCACTGGCTGTTCGCCGCGCTCTTCACGGCGACCTCGATGATCGGCTTCATCGCGCTCGCCGGCATCATCGTGCGCAACTCCATCCTGCTGGTCGACTTCATCCGTCATTCCGGAGGAGCGGACAGGCCGCTGGTCGACGTGCTGCTCGAAGCCGGCGCGATCCGCTTCAAGCCGATCCTGCTGACGGCGCTCGCCGCGATGATCGGAGCAGCGGTCATCCTCACCGACCCGATCTTCCAGGGCCTCGCCATCTCCCTGCTCTTCGGCCTCGCCTCCTCGACCCTGCTCACCGTGCTCGTCATTCCGGCGATCTATGTGGCGCTGCGGGGCACGCGGCGCGGCGGAAGCCCCGCTGGCACCCGGCCACCCTGAAAGCGCCCGATAGAGGCTCGTTCCACCATTGCGCTCCGGATTTTATCTTGCGCGGGGCGCTGTCACTGATTGTCGAACCACCAGCTGGGCGTTCAGGATTTGGGAGCTTCGGTATGAGTTATCCTCGATCTTCTTGAGCAGCAGCTCCACCGCCGTCGCGCCGAGCTTGGCGACCGGGCGTTTCACGACGGAAAGCGGCGGCCGGAACACGAGGGTCCATGGCGCCTCGTCAAAGGCGATGATGGAAAGATCCTCGCCGATCTCAAATCCGAGTTCCTGGGCCGCGCCCAATGCGCCCAGAGCCATCTCCTCGTTTGTCGCGAGGATCGCGGTCGGCGGCTCGGGGCTCTTGAGAATCTCGATCATCGCCTCGTGGGCGATCTCCACGCTGCTGTGACAGAAACGCGTCCATTGCGGACTGGCCGCAAGCCCCAGTTCGGCGAAGGCAGCCATCGCGCCTTCGACACGGTCGCGGACCGTGCCAACCACATGGTCGGGCATGGTCGGGCTGTATTTCTCGACGCTCGCCGTCGCCACCAGCAGGCCGACCCGCACATGGCCTGCGGCGGCAAAATGCCGGATGGCCTCGCCGGCAGCGGCGCGATCATCCGTCGTGACGAAGTCGATCTCGTCCGAATCGACCCGCCGGTCGAGCAGCACGACCGGCACTTCCGGCTCGCTCTGGACGATCAGGTGCTCGATCTCGTTCTGCGAAGCCGGCACGACGATGAGACCATCGACCCGCTTTTCGATGAGAACCCTGACCGCGTTCCGCTCCTTTTCGATATCGTCGTCCGTGTTGAGGACAAGGATCTGGTAGCCGGCCCTGGAGGCGGTTTCGATGATGGCGCGGATGGCGCTGGTGAAGAACGAGTTGGAGATGTCGGCGACCACGACGCCGATCGTCAGCGACCGGCCGGAGCGCATCGACCGGGCCAGTTCGTTCACCCGGTAGTTCAGCTCCGCTGCCGCCGCCATGACACGCTCGCGGGTCGCCTCCGTGACGAGGCCGTAGCCGCCGAGCGCGCGCGCGGCGGTGGCGCGCGACACCTCGGCGCGCCGCGCCACGTCGATCAATCTCGCTGCCTTGTCATTCGGTGCCTGCGTCATGTTCCGTCCCGATTTTTCGACCGCATGTCGATATCACATATTGGGTTCCTCCCGGGATGGGAACCGGGTGGCCCCGAGGCGAGGCGCTACGGCAGGACGAGCTCGGCGCCAGCCCGGCGGCAGGTCGCGGCGGCGACCGCCATCGCCTCCGCGAGATAGTGTCGCCAGACGTCGGCCGTGCCGGGCCGCCCGCCGCGCAGCAGGGAGGCGACGAGGCTTGCCAGCGTCGCATCGCCGGCTCCCATCGTATCGACGATCGGCTCCGGCCTGTCGGCAATCGGAACCGCGACCTGAAGACCCGATCGTTCGACCAGGGTCGCTCCGCCTGCACCATGGGAAAACAGGACGGTTTCGACCCCCATGCCGAACAGATGTTCCGCCACCGACCGCCAGTCCGTTCCGTAGAGGAGCTGGACATCCTCGTCGCTGAGCTTCACGAGGCTCGCGACGGGCAGGACCTTCTCAAATCCCTGCCGGTAGGCCGGGAGGGGGGAGATCAGGCGCGGACGGGGATTGGGATCGACGATCCGCAAGCAGGGCGCGGCGGAAAAGGCCTGCACCAGATCGTCGGCATGTGAAGGATTGTCCAGCGGATACGAGTTGACGATCGCGGCGGCGGCATTCGACAGCACATGCAGTGCCTCCGCCCCGAAGGCGATCCGGCGGCGGTACATGGCCGGCGCGAAGGCATAGCTCGGCTCGCCGTTCAGTCGCGTCGAGCTGACGACGCCCGTCGGGTCCACCGTCGGCGTGTTGACGACCCGGATGCCGCGTTCGCGCGCATAGCGCAGGAGATAGTATCCGTCCCGGTCCTGCCCGACGCGCGTGACGAGCGTCGAAGGCAGGCCGAGCCGGGCGATGCCGGCGGCAAGGTTGAGCCCTGCCCCGCCGGCGAACCGCTCGGGGTCTTTCCCCTCGACCCTGATTTCGTCGACGATGCAATCGCCGATGGTTACGACACCATGCATCGGCGGCTCACTGCAGGTTGGTGTGCCGATAGGCCATCGTGCCATGGGCATCGGCGATGCCGGAGGCAAGCTGCAGCACGACCGCATCGAGGAGAAGGAGGCACGTCTGCTCGAACAGGCTGCCGCCGAACTGCTTCGTCTCGATCACCGGAACCGGCAGCACGATGTCGGCGATGCCGGCAAGCGTGCCCTTCGGCTTGTGCGTCAGCGTGATCACCTTCGCGCCCTCGGCCCTGGCGATCTTCGCGTAGCTGAGGCTGACGGGCGTCTCGCCGGAACCGGAGATGATCAAAAGGCCATCGCCCTTGCGGACGGACGGCGCCGTCACCTCGCCGACGAAATGCACGGACCTGCCGAGATGCATGAAGCGCATCGCCGACATCTGGGCCGCAAGCCCCGAGCGTCCCTGCCCGGAGAAGAACCACCGGCGGTCGCCATCGCGGAAAGCCTCCACGACGGCGGCGAAGGCCTGCGGATCGATGCGCTCCAGCAGCTCGCCTATTTCTTGTCCCACGGCCAGCCAAGGCCTTGTTCCGGGAGCCGTTCCTTGATCCATGATGCTACCTTTCCTGGGGTTTCCGATTCCGTGATGGCGCTGCCGACGACGAGAATCTCGGGTTTGACGGCGATGACCGAATCCAGCGTCGCCGGGCCGATGCCGCCGGCGAGCGACACGCGGAAGCCGCGCGCATGCATGGCGGCGACGGCGTCGATGTGGCCGGTCGAATTGTCGCCGGCGAGGCGCGCATCCGTCGGCGAATGCACCGCGACATAGGCAAAGCCCTCCGGCAGGGCGAAGTCCTGCGGCAGCAGGAGCGGCTTGCCGGATTCCGTGATCGTGTCGACGATGACGGAAGCGCCGAAGGCGACGGCGCATTTGCCGACCGTCTCGTGCGTCGCCCTGGAGGCGCAGGACAGCACGGTCATGAAGGAGGCGCCCGCGCCGAACACCATGTTGGCTTCGAGCGCGCCGCCATCAACCGTCTTCGTATCGGCGAGGACGGGCACGTCGGGGCAGATCTCGCGCACCGTCGTGATGGCGGCGACGCCGAACCGCTTGAGAAGCGGGGTTCCCACTTCGATGATATCGGCAAGGCCGGTGAGAGCGGGCAGGATTCCAAGATGCTCGGGCTTGTCGAGCGCGACTTGCAGCAGCATGGGGCTATTTTCCTTCAGGTTGACCGAGGCCGGTGATCGCCTTCAAGAGGCTGTCGGGTGTGAATGCCGAGGACGGCGCGTCTGCGACCACCCGGCCGAGGCGCAGGACGACGATGCGATCCGTCACCTCTAGAACATGCGGCAGCGTGTGGGAGATGAAGATGACGCCGAAGCCCTTGGCGCGGGCATTGCGGATGATCTCCAGCACCTCCCCCGCCTGGCGCGCGCCGAGATGGTTGGTGGGCTCGTCCAGAAGGATCACCTTGTTCGCCCAGGCCACGGCCCGGCCGATGGCGACGGCCTGGCGCTGGCCGCCGGAAAGGCGCGCCACCGGGCGATCGCTGGCCGGCACGGCGATGCCGACCTGCTCGAGCCCGGCATGGGCCTGGCGCCGCATGGCCTTCTCGTCGAGAAAGCCGAGCTTGCCGAGAAGGCCCTTGCGCACGATCTCGCGGCCGAGGAAGACATTGGCCGCCACCGTCAGGTCCGGCGCGACGCCCGAATCCTGGTAGAGCGTCTCGACGCCGGCTTCCAGCGCATCATGCGGGGATTTCCAGACCCGGCGCACGCCGTCGAGATAGATCTCGCCGCTGTCCGGCTCGTGCGCCCCGGAGAGCACCTTGACCAGCGTCGACTTGCCCGCGCCATTGTCGCCGACGAGGCCGACCACTTCTCCGGCGCGCAGGGCGAAGTCGACATCGTCGAGCGCCACGACACCGCCATAGCGCTTGCCCACGCCACGGACCTCGTAAAGAACGGAAGCATTTTCCATCAGCGGCCTCCCTTTGCGCCAAGTCCCTGGATGCCGACGGCAAGCGCGATAAGCGCCGCCACGACGATCTGCTGCCAGTTGGGCTGGACGCCGATCAGGATGAGGCCGCTCAGCACCGCCGTCGTGATGAGCGCGCCGACCACGACGCCCGACAGCTTGCCCGTGCCGCCGAGCAGGCTGACGCCGCCGATGACCGTCGCGGCGATGGCGTTCAGTTCGCCGCCGCGCCCGGAGAGCGGCGAGCCGGAGCCGAGCCGGAAATAGACGAACGCTCCGGCAAGGGCCGCAAGGACGCCGGACAGCAGGTAGAGCTTGATGAGGTGTCGCTCGACATCGATGCCCGCGCCGCGCGCCGCGAAGGGATTGGAGCCGATCGCATAGGTCCAGCGGCCGAACCGCGCCCGGGACATGAAGGCCCAGGAAACGGCGATGATGACGAACACGGCGATGACGGGCACGGTCAGCGCGCCGAAATAGGTAGCGTTGCCGAGCAGGATGACCTCCTTCGGCGCGCCGGCGATCTGCGTGCCGCCGGTCAGCACGAGGCTCATGCCGGCGGCCGCGCCCATGGTCGCCAGCGTCGCGACGAAAGGCACGAGCCGGCAATAGGTGATCAGAAACCCGTTGATCAGGCCGACCACGACGCCGACGCCGACCGCCGCCAGAAGGCCGAGCGTAATCGCCAGCCACGGATCGATCCCGGCCTCGTTCGCCGCGCGGATGACGAGCGCCATGGAGACGCCCGCCAGCCCGAGAACGGAGCCCACGGAGAGATCGATGCCCCTGGAGGCGATGACGAAGGTCTGGCCGATCGCCATCAGGACGACGGGCGAGAAGTCCTGAAGGATGTTCGCCATGGCCCGGACCGAGAAGAACCGGGGATTGGCGAGCGAGAACGCCAGCACCATCACGCAGAACAGCAGCAACAGGACGACATCCTGCCTGAGGCCGGACGCCTTCAGGCGGGCCAACTTGCCTTGCATTTCCATTATCGTAGATCTCCGCGCGGGAAAGGGAGAGCCGCCGGCTCACTCCGAATACATGGAGGAGCCAGTCTCCGCGAAATTCTCCCTGGTCATGACCACGTTCGGAATGACCACGGATTTCTCGATCTTGTCGGCGCCCTCGCCCGTGACCTTCGCCTTGGCGTATTCGAGGGCCAGTTCCGCCTCCTTGGCCGGCTGCTGGGCGACCAGCGCGGTGAAGACGCCTTCCTGCAGCGCATCGACCTGCGCCTTGTAGGCGTCGTAGCCGACCAGCTTGACCTTGCCGACCGCATTGCTGTTGCGCAAAGCGGCGATCGTGCCCGTGCCGCTCGTGCCGTCGATCGCGAAGATGCCGGCAAGATCGGGATGGTTCAGAAGCACCGTGTTGACCGCGGATGTCGCGGTGGCCGGCTGGCTGTTGGCATATTCACGGCCGACGATCTCGATCTTCGGGAAGTTCGCCGCCAGCTCCTCGCGGAAGCCCTGTTCGCGCAAGGTGTTGGTCGTCGCGCCCGGCGAGCCGGACATGATGAAGACCTTGCCCTCGCCGCCGATCTGCCCGGCCAGCGTCCTGGCCGCCTGCCGTCCTCCGTCGACATTGTCGCCGGTGATGTGAGAGGTCAGGTAGGCCTGGTCGGTGACGGTCGTGTCGACGGTGATGACCGGAATGCCTGCGGCCTCCGCCCGCACGACGGCCGGCTGGAGCGAGTCCGGATCGGTCGGCACCAGGATCAGCGCATCGATATCGTCGGCAAGCGCTGCATCGACGAACGGCATCTGGGATTGCGGCGAATATTCCGAGGCGCTGCCCTGCCAGACGAGCTCGACGCCGAGCTTGCCGGCCGCCGCCCGCGCGCCCTTCTCCATTGCCAGGAAGAACGGGTCGGAAGCGATACCGGGAATGAAGGCGACCTTCAGCTTGTCCTCGGCATTTGCGGCATGCGCGCCGATGGCGAGCATGGAAACGGTGGCAGCAATCATCATGCGGCGGATGCGGCTCATTTTTCTCTCCTCCGTGAAAATGAGATCGATCTCATTTAGAGATAACAGGTTACTTCATGCTGTCAATTGAAAAAGAGATCGATCTCATTAAATGCCGAAACGGGACCCGGCTTATAGGTTAAAGGCATTTTCTGGGAAACGCGTTGATACCACCGACGCCGCCGGTACGGCTTCGGGATCACGCTATGCGGCAATATCACCGCCGCACTTTTTAAGTGCGGGGGAATTGGTTCGCCCGGTCGTCAACGCCGTCCGCACAGCCAATTCGCTCTTTATCATCACGCGCGACGACGCCATTCGCAATCCGCGTGCCGTCGTCACTCGTCGATGGCTTCTCAAAAACGTCGTGCCCACCCCGGAGAGGAAGGCCCGACTCAAGTGACGGAAATGAAGTATCCGGTTCGACCAGATCAGAGTTGAAGGACGACGACATCTTCTTCCGCGGCGACCGCCAGCGGATTGCGCAGCGGCAGACCGAAGCCTTCCGCGCCGATCTCGAACACGTCGCCCTCTTCCGTGCGGATGCCGTCGCCGAAGGACAGCGTCGCCGTGCCGAACATGTGCACATGCACGTCACCCGGCGAACGGAACAGGCCATATTTGAAATGATGGTATTCGAGATTGGCGAAGCTATGCGACATGTTCGCCTCGCCAGACACGAACGGCTTTTCCCACAGCACCTTGCCGGCGCGCAGGATGCGCGAGAAGCCACGGATATCCTCCGGCGCCGCGCCGACGCGGATTTCCGGGCCGAAGCTCGCCTGCCGCAGCTTGGAATGGGCGAGATAGAGATAGTTGATCCGCTCCGTCACATGGTCGGAGAATTCGTTCGACACGGCAAAGCCGATGCGGAAGGGCGAGCCGTCCCCGGCGATGACGTAGATGCCGGCCATTTCCGGCTCCTCGCCGCCGTCGAGCGCGAAGGAGGGCGAGGTCAGCGCCGCGCCGGGGGCGATGGCCTGCGTGCCGTTGCCCTTGTAGAACCATTCGGGCTGCACGCCCTTCTCGCCGGCCTTCGGCTTGCCGTTTTCAAGGCCCATGCGGAACATCTTCATCGAGTCCGTCAGCGTCTCCTCGGCCGCTTCCGCCGTCTTCTTGTGCATGGAATCGCGCGTGGCGGCCGAGCCGAGATGGGTCAGGCCCGTGCCGGTCAGGTGGAGGTGCGCGGCATCGGGATGGGTGATCGGCGGCAGCAGCCGGCCCTCGGCATAGGCCGCTTCGAGATCGACTTCCTCGCCGAGGCCTTTCGCGTCGATGACGGCCTTCAGCGATTGTCCGCCATTGGCCGCTTCCATCGCCAGCGCGTGCACGCTCTCCGCACCCTTCACCGCACGGCCCCTGCCGCCCTCCTCGCGCACGACCACGGTGATCGAGCCATCGGCATTTCCAACCTGCGATATCAGCATCTTCGTTTCCTATCGTTCTGCCAGCGTGGCGATGCAGTCCACCTCGAACAGGATGCCGTTGAGAGCACAGCCGATGGTGGTTCTGACCGGAAGTTCGTCCTTGAAAAAGGTCGAATAGACCGCATTGAAGCGATCGAAATCGGCGAGGTCGGCAAGATAGGCATTGACCTTGACCACCTCGGACAGGCTGCTCCCCGCCCCCTTCAGGATCGTCTCCATGTTGAGGAGCGCCCGGCGGACCTGGCCGCTGAAATCGTCCGGCATCCTGCCCGTTTGCGGATCGACCGGCCCCTGCCCCGACACGAAAACGAAACCGTTGGCAAGCACCGCATGGGAATAGGGCCCGGCCCGTCCAGGGGCGTTCTCGATCACCAGACGCTGTGTCGGCATTCTACCATCCTCGTCTTCAGAAAAAGGTCTTGATCGCTTCGACCACCTGGAAGCGCTCGTCGAGCACGCAGAGCACGTCCCATTTGTCGAAGGTGGTGCAGGGATGCGATATGCCCAGTTCCACCAGATCGCCGGGACGAAGCGCGCTGTCCTCTGGGCATTTGAGATAGGCATGCTGGTCGTTGAGCATGGTGATCTCGTAGCCCTCCGGCAGATCCTGTACGGTCAGGGCCGCCGTTCCGGAGGCAAGGCGCAATGGCCGGGGCAGATGCGCATCGTAGGAGACGTCGCGGCGGCCAGCGTTGAGGAAGGCAAGGCCCGGCTCCGGCCGTGACTGCACCGTCGCCCAGACGGTGAGCGCCTGGCGCGGGCGGGCATCCAGCGCCGCCAGTTCCGGCGAGCGCTCAAGCGCCCGAGCGATCTCGCGCTCATACATGCCGGCATCGTGCGAGATGTAGCAGCCGCTACGCAGCACCACACGCGACGGCCGGTCGAAGACGGGCCGGCTCAGCGCCTTGGCGACCAGATCGAAATAGGCCGAGCCGCCCGCCGTCAACAGGATCTCCCTGCCGCCGAACAGGCCGGCTGCGGCGAAATCCTCGGCGGTGCGCGTCATGAAGGCAAGGAACTCGCCGATCCGGCGCTCGATCTCAGCGCGCTCGGCGCCGCGAATGCTTCCCTCGAAGCCCTCGATACCGGCGAGGATCGCCGCGTGGCGCATGCCCGCCAGTCGCTCGGCAATGCTGCGCGCTTCCGCCTCTGTGCGGCAGCCGGTGCGCGCGAAGGGCGAGCCGAGCTCGATCAGAACCTGAAATGGCCGGTGCCCGGGATGCCGGGCGGCGACCTCTCCCAGAAGCTCCACGCCCTCCGGCGAATCCACGAGGAAATAGAAGTCGAAATCCGGATCGTCGATCTGCGCCTGCGCGACATAGCCGAGGAAGCCCGGATCGAGAATCTGGTTGGCGAGGAAAATCCGCGACACGCCGTAATGACGCGCGACCTGCACCTGGTGCTGCGTGGACAGGGTGATGCCCCAGCAGCCATCGCCAAGCTGCTTATGGAAAAGCTGCGGCGCCATGGTCGTTTTTCCATGCGGGCAGAGCGACACGCCGTAACGCGACGTCACCGCCGCGATCCAGCGGCTGTTCTGCTCGATCGCCGCGCGATCCAGCACCGCGAGCGGGGTGGGCATGTCGCGCCGCAAAAGGTTCCAGCCCTGACGGCCGATCCCGGCCAGCGGCATCTCCGGCAGGTTGCCCGGCATTCCCTTTGTGCGGCCGTCGACGCGCACATCCGGCAGCTCGGAAAAGACCGTCGGCCTCGTTTCGGTATTTGTATCGGTCACGGGAACATTCCTTGCATCAGGGCTGGAAGCGAGCCATCTCGCCGGAATAGGTCTTGGGATTGGGATAGGCATAGCCGCAGGCACGGCTCGTTGACAGGCGCAGGCCTATCAGCCCCTCGAGGACCTTCACGCCGGCTGCGACACCATCGACGACCGGCACGCCGAGCTCCTTCGAAATGTAATCGACAAGGTCGGCCATGCCGGCGCAACCGAGCACGATGCAGTCGGAATGGTCCTCGACGATGGCCCGGCGGCATTCCTCCAGGATGACGCTGCGCGCGTCCGATCCCTCCACCTCCAGATCGAGCACTGCCAGTTCCGTGGTGCGCACCTTGCGGCACTTGTGCTCCATGCCGTAGGAGCGCGCCAGATGTTCGAGGATGATGCGGCTGCGGTGCCCGGTCGCGACGACCGAAAAGCCTTCCGAGACGAACGAGGCCATATGCATGGCTGCCTCGGCGATGCCGACCACCGGGCCGTCGGCAATCTCGCGGGCAGCCTGCAGGCCGGGATCGTCGAAGCAGGCGATGAGATAGCCGTCGCACCCTTCCGCCTTTCCCTTGCGCACTTCGTCGAGCACGCCGAGCGCGCTGACCGCCTCGTCATAATGCCCCTCGATGGAGGCCGGCCCCATGGTCGGGCTGACGGCGACGACCTCGGTTCCCGCCGAGGCGACGGCGGCCGCCGCCTCGCCGATCTTGGCGGTCATGGTCAATGTCGTGTTCGGATTGATCACCTTGATCTTCATCGTCCTGTCCTTTCCGCCTCAGGCCGTTTCCACTTCGCCCGTCACCGGGTCGAAAGGCGTCACATGCCTGCCGCGCGGCTTGATCGCGTCATAGGGACCGCGGGCAAGGAAGCGCCCGTGACCCGGCTTGCCGACCACCGCGCCGTCATCATAGACCACTTCGCCGCGCGAGAGCGTCATCACCGGCCATCCCGTCACCTCGACGCCCTCGTAGACCGTGTAGTCGACGCCGTGATGCAGCATGTCGTTGCGGATCGTCACCTTGCGCTCGGGATCCCAGATCGCGATATCCGCATCGGCTCCAACGGCGATGGTGCCCTTTCTAGGATGCAGGCCGAAGAGCTTCGCCGGATTGGCCGCCGTCAGCGCGACGAAGGTGTTGAGGTCGATACGGCCCTTGACGACCCCTTCGGAAAACAGGATCGGCAGGCGCGTCGCCAGCCCCGGCACCCCGTTCGGAATGGCGCTGAAGGGCGCATCCACCCCGCCGACCTTCTTGCCGTGCGGATCATCGAAGCGGTTCGGCGCGTGGTCGGACGACACGACCCCGATCGTGCCCGTGCGGATATAGTCCCACAGGGCTTCCTGATCGGCCGTCGTGCGCGGCGCGGGGCTGCACAGGAATTTCGCACCCTCGAAATCCGGCCGGTCGAGATCCGCCGCCGTCAGCATCAGATATTGCGGGCAGGTCTCGCCGAAGACCTTGAGGCCGCGATTCTGCGCGCGGCGGATTTCCTCGGCCGCCTCCGCACCGGAAACGTGGAAGATCTGGATCGGGACATCCAGCAGTTCGGAGAGCATGATGATGCGGTGGCAGGCCTCCCGTTCCACCGGCATGGGCTTGGCCCAGGCGTGGTATTTCGGCGCGGTGAGCCCGGCCTTTTCCAAGGCACGCGTGAGATACATGATAGCAGCGTGGTTCTCGGCATGCACCGTGACGAGAGCGCCCGTCTTGCGGGCGAGCGCCAGCACGCGCAGCGTCTGCTCGTCATCGAGCACGACATTGGTGTAGGTCATGAATATCTTCAGCGACCGGTGCCCTTCCTCGATCAGCGGCACCAGTTCCTCCAGCACCGCATCCGTGGGATCGGTCACGACGAGATGGAAGGAATAGTCGATCAGCGCGCGGGTCGCCTTCTCGTGATAGTCGCGCAGGGCCTCGGTGATGCCGCTGCCCTTCACCTGCTGCGAGAAGGAAATCACCGTCGTCGTGCCGCCCGCGGCCGCCGAGGAGGTGGCGGAGGCGAAGGTTTCCGCGTTGCGCACCTCGCCGACCTGCGGCTCCTCGATATGGCAATGGGAATCGACGCCGCCGGGCAGGACGAGACGGCCTTCCGCCGAGATCTCGCGGGCGGCGGGCCCGAGATTCTCGCCGATGGCGACGATCCTGCCGTCGGTGACCGCAATATCCGCCCGGAAGCAATCGCTCGCCGTGGCGACGGTTCCTCCGCGAATGACGAGATCGTAATGGGTCATGGTATCAGCTCCGGCTATCGGTTGCGGTAGGGTTGACGGCAAGCAGGAGCTTTCCCGACACCGTGCGGGATTCGAGGCATTCATACATCTGCTCTGCCTGTTCGAAGGAAAAGACGCGTTCGAGCGGCACGCGAAGCGTGCCGTCCGCGACGGCGGCAAGGGTAAGGCGCAGCCCGTCGCGCCAGGCCTCGGAAGAGAAATCGAGATGGCCGAGATGGAAGCGCGTGAAGGTCGCCGATTTCTCCACCAGCCGCGCCCAGAGATTGGCGAGCGGGCGGCCCTCGGCCTCGCCGAAGCTGACGATCTGGCCGAGCGGGCGCAGGAGCGTAAAGCTGCGGTCGAGGATCGTGGCCCCGGTGGAATCGTAAATCCTGTCGACGCCGCGCCCGTTCAGGAAGCGGCCGATCTCCTCCACGAAATCGGCCTCCGCGCGGTTGACGACGAGGCTTGCGCCATAATCGAGCGCCCGCCTTTCCTTGCCAGCCGTGCCGACGGTACCGACAACGACGGCTCCGGCCTGCACGGCGAGCTGGGTGAGATAGAGCCCGACACCGCCGCCGATGGCGTGGATCAGGACGACCTCGCCCGGCCGCACCGCCGAGACGGTGTGCAGCAGATGCCAGGCCGTCTGCGCCTGGATGAGGAAGGCTGCTGCCGTCTCGAAGGGAACGGAATCGGGAAGGCGAACGGCACCGTTCGCCGCAACGGCGCAGAGCGCGGCAAAGCCGCCGCCCGACTCGGCATAGCCCGCCACCCGGTCGCCGACGGCAAAACCATCGACGCCCGCGCCGACCGCCGTCACCCGGCCCGCAATCTCGAAACCGGGAACGAGCGGGTATTGCTTCGGATGCGGATAGGTACCGCGCCGCATCATCGTGTCGGCGAAGTTGCAGCCGCAGCAGGCGACCGCGACGACGAGTTCTCCCCGCCCCGCGACAGGCGCGGGCAGCTCGGCGACGCGCAGCAGGCCGGCGGCTTCGCCGGGCTGATCCAGCAGGATCGCGCGCATGGTCTCCCTCCTTTCTCCTCCGCCCGCCGCATGTCCGGCGGGCATGCCTTGCCCGTTCCGCCTCCCACAGGAAGGCGGCTCGGGTATCATGATTGTGCGCAGCCGCGCCGCTCAGACGGCGGCGATCAACCCGTATTCCTGCGGCTCGCGATGCTGCTCGAAATTGAAGATGTTCTCGCGGATTTCCCGGCAGCGGGCGAAATCGGCGGCGGCCGTTATCACCTCGTCCTCCAGCGTGT
This sequence comes from Shinella sp. R2-11, assembly GCF_055330205.1. NCBI lineage: Bacteria > Pseudomonadati > Pseudomonadota > Alphaproteobacteria > Hyphomicrobiales > Rhizobiaceae > Shinella > Shinella sp. R2-11. The sequence continues at coordinate 644,134 of NZ_JBVAPC010000003.1, forward strand.
TGGTGAGCGCGGCAAGCTCCCCGGTGGGCGCGACGATGCAAGAATGGCCGAGCAGCATGCAGCCTTCCTCCACCCCGACCTTGCCCGCTCCGGCGGTCCACGCACCGTTCTGGTAGGCGCCCGCCTGCATCGACAGGAGATGGTGGAAGGAGCTGAGCTGGTCGTGCTGCGGCACCGGCGGATTGTGCAGCGGCGTGTTGTAGCCGCCGCAGATCAGCTCCGCGCCCTTGAGACCCATCACGCGCCAGGTCTCCGGCCAGCGCCGGTCGTTGCAGATGAACATGCCCATCTTGAAACCATCGACCTCATAGACCGGGAATCCGAGATTGCCGGTCTCGAAGTACCGCTTCTCCAGATGCTGGAACGGGCGATAGTCCTCATAGTCCTTGTGGCCCGGCAGGTGGATCTTGCGGTACTTGCCGATGATCCTGCCGGTCCTGTCGACGGCGATGGACGTGTTGAAGCGATGCTTCCTGCCGCCTTCCGACACGAGTTCCGCGAAGCCGAGATTGAACCCGACGCCGTGTTTCGCGGCGGCCTCGAACAGCGGGCGTGTCACCGGGCTCGGCATTTCCGTCTCGTAGAACGCGTCCAGTTCCGCCTCGTCGGTGAAATACCAGCGGGGGAAGAAGGTGGTCAGCGCCAGCTCGGGAAAGACGATGAAATCCGAATTGCGGGCCGCGGCCTCCTCCAGCATGTCGACGAGCCGCTTCACCACCTGTTCGCGGCTGTCGCTGCGGGCGATGGGTCCAAGCTGGCCCACCGCGAGAATGATCTTTCCTGGCATATTCCTCTCCTTTTCCTTTCCCGGAGCCTCAACCGCCGAGATAGAGTTGCTTGACCTTGTCGTCGTCGAGGAGGCTCTGCGAGGCTCCTTCGAGACCGATGCGCCCGGTTTCGAGCACATAGGCGTATCGGCTGATGCGCAGCGCCATGCGCGAATTCTGCTCGACCAGCACGATGCTGGTGCCCTCCTCCCGGTTGATCTCCGTGACGAGACGGGCGATGTCGCGCACGATGAGCGGCGCCAGTCCCAGCGAGGGTTCGTCGAGAAGCAGAAGGCGCGGCTTCGACATCAGCGCGCGGCCGATCACCAGCATTTCCTGCTCGCCACCCGAAAGCGTGCCCGCCTGCTGCCGGAAGCGCTCGCGCAGCCGGGGGAAACGGTCGAGGATGCGGTCGAGATCGCGCTTCACCGCGCCGTCGCGGCGCGTATAGGCGCCCATCAGGAGATTGTCGCGGATCGACATCAGCGGGAAGACGCGGCGGCCTTCCGGCACCATGGCGATGCCCATCGCCACGCGCCGGGCAGCCGGCAGCTTGTCGATGCGCTGCCCGTCGAACCAGATCTCGCCTTCGGCAAGGTTCACGAGCCCGGTGATCGCCCTGAGGCTGGTGCTCTTGCCGGCGCCATTGGCGCCGATGAGGGAAACGACCTCCCCCGCATCGAAGCCGATGCTGACATCCGAGATCGCCCGCACCCGGTCGTAGCGCACGGTCATGCGGCGCGCCTCGAAATATTTCATGCTGCTCACCGTCATGCCTCAATAGCTCCCGATCGTCTCGTCGTCCTGGCCGAGATAGGCCTCGATGACCGCCGGATTGGCGCGGATTTCCGCCGGCAGGCCTTCCGCGATCTTCGAGCCGAAGCTCACCACGACGATGCGGTCGCTGATGCGCATGACGGCGCGCATGTCGTGCTCGACGAGCAGCACCGTGATGCCGCGCTTGCGGATGCCCTCGACCATCTCCACCGCCCGGTCGGTCTCCTCCGGGTTCATGCCGGCGAAGGGTTCGTCGAGCAGCAGCACGCGCGGCTTGGCGGCAAGCGCGATGGCGATGCCGAGTGCGCGCAGGTGCCCATGCGGCAGGTTGCGGGCGAGTTCCCCCTTCACATGGCCAAGACCCAGATAATCGAGGATTTCCGCCGCGCTCTCGGCGGCGGTCCTGGCATCGGCGCGGGCCGTCGCGGTGGAGAAATACGCGCCGAAGGGCGTCGCCTTCAGGCCGAGCTGGTGGGAGACGACGACGTTCTGAAGGGCCGTCATCTCCTTGAACACGGTGGTTTCCTGGAAGGTGCGCACGATGCCGGCCTGCGCCACCTGATGCGGCTGCCGGCCGCTGACGACCGCGCCGTCCAGCAGGACGCGCCCGGAGCTCGGCTTGAGGAAAGAGCCGATCAGCTTGAACAGCGTGGACTTGCCCGCGCCGTTCGGCCCGATGACGGACAGGATTTCCCCGTGCGAGACGGAGAAGGAGATGTCGTTGACCGCCGTCAGGCCGCCGAAGCGCTTGGTCAGGTTCTCGATGGCAAGGAAGCTCATGGGTTCACCTCGCTCCGCGGCGCAGGAGGGTGCCGATGCTGAGCAGCCCGTTCGGCAGGAACAGCATGACGACGATCATCAGCACGCCGTAGAGCAACGCCTGGTATTCCTGGATCGACCGCAGGAGCTCGAAGGCCATGACGAGGCCGAAGGCGCCGACGATGGGCCCGAGGGCGTAGTCCAGCCCGCCGAGGAAGCAGTAGAGCATGAAGTTGATGGAATCCGAGACGGTATAGGTCGCCGGATAGATGTTCTGCTGCAGGGCCGCGAAGCAGGCGCCGGCGACGCCGCCCATCGCCGAGCACAGCACGAAGGCCAGCACCCGGTAACGCGCGATGTCGATGCCGATGGACATGGTCAGTTCCTCGTTCTCGCGCATGGAGCGAAAAACCCAGCCGATCCGGCTGTTGGCGAGCCGCCAGACCGCCAGATATCCCGCGAGCAGCAAGGTTGCGGCGAAGAGATAGAAGGCGAGCGGCGTGGAAAGGCCGGCGGGACGCGGGATATTGAGGATGCCGCCGCCGCTGGCGCCGAGCGTGTTGAGGAACAGCAGGCGCACCGCTTCCGTCAGGCTGAGCGTGACCATGGCGAAATAGATGCCGCGCAGGCGCAGCAGCGGCCAGCCGATGAGGAACCCGGCCAATCCGGCCGCCAGCGCCGAAATCGGCAGGCACAGCCAGAACGAGAGGCCATAGGTCGTCGACAGGATCGCCGAGGTGTACCCGCCGAGCAGCGCGAAAGCGCCCTGGCCGATATTGACGCGGCCGATGGCGAAGGTGATCCAGACGCCGAGGCTCGCGAACGACAGCAACGCGGCATTCGTCATCACGTTGAACCAGTAGGCCCGCCCGGAAAAGACCAGCGGAATGACCGCATAGAGAAAGACCGCGAGAAGCACGATCGCCAGCAGGCCGCGCGTGCCGTCGAGGAGACGTCCGGACCCCGGAAGCGAGACTGCGGGAATTGATTTTGCCATGTTATCCGTCCTTGCCGGGTTCGGTTCGGGGGCGCGAAGGCGTGCGGCGGAGCGAGGAGGTCAACCCCATGGCTTGCCCATGATCCCTTGCGGCCGCACCAGAAGAAAGGCGATGAGGGCGACGAAGATGATGAGATAGGTGACGGAGCCCGGAAAGAGCGCATAGCCGATGGCTTCCGCAAAGCCGAGGACGATCGCCCCGAGCAGGGCTCCCCCGATCACGCCGGCCCCGCCGATCATGATCATGATGAAGGCCTTGGTGGAGATGGCCGTGCCGATACCCGCATTGACGCCGGAAACGGAGATGAGCAGCGCGCCGGCGGTTGCCGCGAGGGCGGCACCGAGGCCGAAGCCGAACATGCTGATCCGCCCCACCTCGACACCCATGAGCGTGGTGGCCGTGCGGTCCTGCGCCAATGCCCGCATCGCCCGGCCGGTGCGGGTGTAGTAGACGAAGGAAAGGACCGCCGCGATCAGCAGGAGCGACACCACGAAGACGACGAGGCGGTTTGCCGGCAGGAAGGCGCTGCCGATGCGGTAGACGCCCTGCACCATCGGAGGAATGCCGCGCTGCTTTTCCCCGAAGAGATAGAGCGCGGCATTCTCCAGGAGGAACGCCGTGCCGACGGCGAGCAGCATCGAATTTTCCTCGCGGCCCGCCGACCCCATGACCCGCTGGAAAAGCCCCTTCTCCATGGCCATGCCGATCACGCCGACGCTGACGGCCGCGGCCGCCAGTCCCACCCCATAGGGCATTCCATAGACCGCGCAGACCCAGTAGACCACGAGGCCGCCGATCATGAACATCTGTCCGTGCGCGAAATTCAGCACGTTCATGATGCCGAAGATGAGCGTGAGGCCGAGCGCAATCAGCGCATAGTTGGCCGATAGGATCGCGCCATTGATGATGACTTGTTCCATGCCGTCTCTCGTCGATTGCGTCGCCGTTTCACCGGCGCGCTCGCTGTCATTGTCTTATGGCGGTGATGACCGGCAGTTGGCGTGAACGATCTTCGCGCCAACTGCACCATTGGCCGGCAATGCGGCCCTTTGCTACTTCACCGCGCCGATCGAGACGGTCACGAACTCGCCGCCCTTGGTTTCGGTCAGCACCAGCGGAACGCCGATCTGCCGTTTCTGGCCGTAGTCGGTCTCACCCGTATAGGCGAGCGCGCTCTCTTCCTTCAGGAAAGGATTGCGCATCGAGAAATCGGGAATGGCCTTCTTGAAAAGGCCGGCATCCTCGATCGCGGCCGGGCCCGCGGCCTGCAACGTGGCAAGGATGACTTCGAGCGCATAGACCTTGGTACCGGCCTCGTCGTTCCACTCGCCGGCAACCTTGGTATATTGCTTGATGAAATCGTCCATGTAGGCGCTGCGGATTTCCGGCGCGGAAGCGCCACCGATGGAGATGAGGCCATCGCCATAGTCGCCGGCCATCTCCTTGATCACCTTGATATCCTGGCCGGAATCGCTGGCGAATAGGCCGGTATAGCCGAGCTCGCGGGCAGCGCGCATGAGAAGCGGCGTGTTCGACGGCGCCGACGCGGGCAGGAAGATGAGGTCCGGCGCCTTGTCGACCACATTGGACATCACCGGGAAGAAGTCGGTGACGTTCGGCTCATACGTGGCGTCGGCCACGACCACGTCGAGACCGAGCTTCTTGGCGGCGGCGACACCGTCGTCCCGGTTGCTGAGCCCGTCGCTGTCGTTGCGGGCGACGAAGGCGACCTTCTTGACGCCGCGCTCGTTCTTCAGGAGCTCAAGGATCGCCGGGGCGACCTGATAGCTCGCCACCATGCCCATGACCGCGTTTTCCGCCGGCTGGGTGAACAGCGAACGGCTGGAGGCATAGGGGAAATAGATCGCATTGTACTTCTCGGCGATCGGACGGACGCTGGTCGCGGTGACGTCGGTGTTCGGCCCGATGACGTAGCGGATGCCCTCCTCGCCCATCAGGCGCTCGGCGCCGGAAACGGTGAGCTTGGGATCGTTGCGATCGTCGACCGAGACGATCTCGATCCTGTATTTCTCGCCGCCGATCTCGACGCCGCCCTTTTCGTTCCACATGGCCGCCGTCGCCTGGGCGGCATATTTGTTCACGAGGCCCCAGGAGGCCTCCGCACCGCTCATCACGCCGAGCTGGCCGATTTTCAGCGTCTTTTCCTGTGCCGATGCCGCGAATGGCTGGCCGATGACGGCAGCGAGCGCAACGGTCCCCGCCATCTTGAGCAGCATGCGCCGATATGTCGAAGTTTTCATGCCATTCTCCCTCTGTCCATAACGATGTTTAGGCCCCTCAGCCTGCACCTCAATGAGTGATTGTTCTTTATACAGAACATTGTTCTTCATGGAGCACAAAAGGTGTAGCATGCTCCGAACGTTTGTCAACGCGGATTCGGTAAAACGACAACGGGCGGCTATTGCCGCCCGTCGCTTCGGAATTTTCGGTCAGGCCGTTGGGAAATCGCCCGGAACGCGGGCGAGAAGCGCCCGGTTGATCGAAATCGCCGTTCGCACGATCTCCCGTGCCAATTGCTCCTCGCGAGGCGCCAGCGCCGAGAGCAAACCGGAGCAGGTGAAAATATAGATGACCTCGCCCTGCCTGTCGAAGATCGGCATGCCGAGCGCCATCAGGCCTTCCGTGAGCTCCCCGACGCTACGCGCATAGCCACGCTTTCGCGTCGCAACGATTTCCGCACGCATGTCCTCCTCGGTCATGAGGGTGGCGGAGGTATAGCGCACCGGCCGCCAGTTCTTCATCCAGCGGTCGACGACGCTTTCCGGCTGCCATGCGAGATAGGCGCGCATGTTCGCCGTCGCGTCGCGCGGGAAATGATGGCCGATCGGAAACGAGACCTCCATCGACTGCGCACCGTTGAACTTGTCGATAACGATGAACGTGTCGTCGACCTGCGGCTGCGTGAGCACGGCCGGAATTTCCGTGCGCCGCACGAGTTGCTGCAGTTCGTGACGGATCGTGTCGAGCACGGGCGAGCCGAGCAGGGAGGACGCACTGGCCAGAAGCCCCGAATTGAGGTGATAGGCCTTCGTCCGCGGATCGAATTTCAACCAGCCGAAATAGGTCAGCGTCTTGAGGATCGAGTGACAGTGGCTCTTCGATATGGAAAGCGCCGTCAGGATCTCCGTCAGCGACGCCATATGCCCCGGTGCGCGGTTTATGAAATTGACGATGCCGACCGCGTTCTCGACGGCGGGAACGAGCCCCGGCGCGGGAAGCTGGGGATGCAAATCGTCGTCCTGGGCCGTCAGGAGCCATCGCGAACCGCTTTGGCGCAATTCGGATGTATAGGCACCGGTAGCAGAAGGATTTACGTCCGCTGCGTCCTTCGCGCGCGGACTGGACGTCTTGCGTGTGATTCTTTTCATGACTCCCCCGATTGCGCCGCTTGGTTGCAAGCCAAAATCCTTTATACAGAACGCGGTTTCTCTACAAGAATTCTCTTCTCGTTGCGAAGGGCGATTTCGGAGTCGTCTCCCATCACGCCGGCAGCCCGTCCCTGACTTTCCTCCGGCCCATAGAATGCGCGATACGATTGCCCACGCGTCATCCTCGAAAATGTCCGGTGCAGAAATCCAAAGCGCGAAGAGTTATGCCAGTGCCTGAACGACAAAGAGCGGCCGAATGGCCGCTCTCGGTGCTCATGGTTCCTGGAGGTCAGCGCCGATAGCGCAGGCGCTCCTGCTCGATTTCGGCGGGGCCGTAAGGGTCGAGCGTGTCGTCGAAGCGCGTCCAACCCTGCTCGCCATAGGCGGCACGGCGTTCGACAGGATCGACCCAGTTCGACTGGCGCAGGATCGCTTCGGCTTCCGGATAGAGGCTTTCATCGACCCGCGCCGTGACGAGCGTGCCGCCGCGCCGGACGCCTTCGGCATAAACATGGGCATGCTCCTCGGGAACACCCGATTCCGTCATCGCCCCGATCAGGCCACCCGCCGCACCGCCGGCAACCGCGCCGGCCGCGGCCCCTGCCGCCGTTGCCGCGAGCCAGCCGGCCGCGACCACCGGCCCGACGCCCGGAATGGCCATGATGCCGAGGCCGGTCAGGAGACCGCCGACACCGCCCACGGCGGCACCGATACCTGCGCCGGCGCCAGCGCCCTCGGCAGCGTTCGTTTCCTTCGTGTAACGGTCGTCGGCATTGTTCGAGACGATACTGATATCGTCGGAGGGAACGCCACGCGCTTCCAGCGCGCTGACGGCGGCGCGGGCATCCGTGTAATCGTCATAAAGTCCGGTTACGGTCTTGGTCATGGGAAACTCCTCGAATTGGGGTGTTATTCGGCGACGATGTTGCCCTGATAGTCGAGCGCGACATTGACGGACTTGCCATCTTTCGTGGCCGTGCCACGCCAGACGCCCTTGTCGTCGAGCTTGAGGCCCGTGACGTCGGCATAGCCTGCCTCGACGATCCGCTCTTTCGCCTGGTCCTCGGTGAAGCTGTTGGCGCCCTCTACCGGCGCGGTGGCGTTCTTGTCGTCGGGGGTCGCAATGGCGGGGGTATCGCCATCGGTGGCCGGAGCGGTCGAAGTCTGCGCAAGAGCAGCAAAGGTCGATGCGCCGACGAACGCGGCGGCGAGCAGTAGCTTGTTCATGATGTCGTCCTCGTTTCAGGCCGTTAAAGGCAACGCAGAAACCGAACGGGCGGCGTTTGGTTCCTCGAAAACACGAAACAACGACAGATTTCCGCTTCGTTTTCCCAGCTTTGCAGGTTTGCGCCGAGAACTTATTTTCTCGTCGAGAATTTGATCTCTGTTTTTAGCCAACATTGAGTGCGATGCCCTCGTTGAGAAAACAGCACTCCGGCCCGTCAGGGGTCTTGGCCCGGCATAAGGCTGCGTTCTACATTCGCCGCATTCCCTGCATCAGGAGGGCCCGTATGGAAGCAAGCGCCACGACGATCGACGTCACGTCATGTGATGTCGAGCCTATTCACATCCCGGGCTCCATCCAGCCGCATGGGATCATGCTCGTTGCGGATGCAGCGACAATGATTTGTGTCGGTGAAGCCGGGGATGTTATCCGTTTCCTGGGCAGGCCAGCGCAAGGCCTCCGGTTGCCGGATATTCTCGGAGAGGCGTGTGCCGATCGCCTCGCGGATGCGACGACGGGCAGGATTACCTTCCTCGGGCGCATCGAAGGCGCTTCGGCCATGCTCAATGCGGTTGCCTACCGGTCCGGGGCCTATCTCGTCGTGGAAATCGATCAGGCCGAGGAGCAGACCATCGAAGCGGTGCCCTTCCTCGTCACGCTCGATGCGGCGAGCTCCCGTTTCGAGCGCGCCAGCAGCGCCAGGGAACTCTGCCAGGAAGCGGCCAGTATCTTCCGGCAGTTGATCGGCTATGACCGGGTGATGATCTACCAGTTCCTGGACGACGATGCCGGCGTGGTCGTCGGGGAAAGCGTCGAGGCGGATACGTCCGGCTTCATGAACCATCACTTCCCGGCCTCCGATATCCCGAAGCAGGCAAGAGCGCTCTATCTCAGGAACAGGGCGAGGGTCATTCCCGACGTCGATTACGTGCCCCAGCCGATCCGCTCCGAACGCGATCTCCAGCGGCTCGACCTCAGCGATTCCACGCTCAGAAGCGTGTCCCCGATCCACATCCAGTACCTCAAAAACATGGGCGTGGGTGCCTCGGCCTCGTTCTCCATCATCAAGGACGGTGTGCTTTGGGGGATGGTGGCATGCCATCACAATTCGCCGCGGACGATTCCGCTTGCCGTGCGCATGGGATGCCAGGCCCTGGCGAATGCCTTGTCCCGGCAGATTCGGTCGAAGGAGGAAGGCGAGCTCTATCGTGAGCGTATCCGCCTTCGCTCCCAGGAAGACACGGTGCTTTCGAAGCTCGGCAGCGACCGGTCCCTGGAGGAATTCTTCGAAGTATCCGGCCCCGAGCTTGCGGCGCTCCTGGCCGCCGATGGCTTCGCGGCCGTGCAGGGCAAGGATCTCTTTGTCTATGGGCGGTTGCCGGACAAGATCGACGTTCGAAAGATTGCCGACTACATCCGGCTTCCGGCGGCGCGCCAGCCCTTCGTCACCAGCAGCCTGTCGCGGCAGTGGAAGGAAGCGGAGGCATTTCGCGAGCAGGCGAGCGGGCTGCTCGGAGTGACGATGTCGACGGAGGTGCCGACGATCCTGATCTGGTTCCGCGCCGAGCATATCGAGGTGCTGAAATGGGCGGGAGAACCGCACAAGGACGTACCGCTCGAGCCCGGCGCGACCTTGCGGCCGCGCACATCCTTCGCCGCCTGGTCCGAAAGCGTCCGTGGAACCGCGCCGCCCTGGACCCATGCCGAGGTGGAGGCCGCCAGCCGCATCATGCGTCTCATGCTGGAGCAGAGAAACAACCAGCGCATGCGGGATCTGAACCGCGAGCTCTCGACCAGCCTGCGCGAAAACGAAAGCCTTCTGGCGCAGAAGGATTTCCTGCTCAGGGAAGTCAACCATCGTGTGCAGAATTCCCTGCAGCTCGTGTCGGCCTTCCTGCGGCTTCAATCGCGGTATGCGAAGTCCGACGACGTCACGGCAAGCCTCGACGAGGCCCAGAAACGATTGAACGCCGTGGCCCTCGTCCACCGCCGGCTTTATCAGGATGACAGCGTCGAGATCATCGACCTCTCGCGCTACATCGAGACGCTGCTGGCGGACATGCTGCAGGGCATGGACCCGGCCTGGACGGAGCAACTAACGCTCGACCTCTCTCCCGTGCTCATTGCCACGGACAAGGCGGTCAATGTCGGCCTGGTGCTGACGGAACTGGTGATCAACGCCCAGAAATATGCCTATGACGGCAATCCCGGGCCGCTGGCGCTCAAGCTGGAACAGCACCGCGACACCCTCCGCCTCATCGTCTCCGATCGCGGCCGCGGCAAGCAGAAGGCCGGTACGACCGGTTTCGGCTCCAGGATGCTGCACGCCATCGTCGACAGCCTCGGCGGCAATCTCGACGAGGAGGATAACATGCCGGGTCTGAGGGTGGTTCTGACGGCTCCGATACAGGCCGCCCAGCGCTAGAGCATTTCCGCTTTCTCCGAATCGCGAAAACGCTCCAGCTCCTTGTTGTCCCGCATTTCCGAACGCAAAACCGCTTCGCACTTTTGCTGGAAATGCTCCAGGGGCTTCCGTCAGCCCGGACCGGTTCAGGAATAGACGGCGGTTTCCCTGTCGAGGCATCGCATCGCGAGCTCGAAAACCGCGTTTGCCGATTGCGCCGCATGGTCGATGTCGAAGTCCTGCGCGTCATCCAGCAGCGAGAGGAAGGATTGCCAACGGGATGCGGCATTCGCCATGAGCGCGAGATGCCGTGCCCCGAAAGCATCGTCCAGCCCGAGGGCCGCGGCCCTCGATTTCAGGACACGGGCGCCCAATGTGGAGCCCTCCAGGACATAAAGGGCGCCTAGCAGCGAACTCTCGTCGCCAAGCTTTACGCTCGCATTTTCAGGAGAAGCCGGTTCGAGATCGAGATCGGCCGCGTCCTTGGAAAGGGCTTCGGACACGAATGTCGGCTGCCATTTCCAATCCCGTGGCCAGGCGACGTCCCGAAGCATCAGATCCATGGCGGCGCGGAACGAGCTCAGGAACGCCACATAGCGGCGATATTCCATTCGCGTGGCGAACGTCCCGACAGCGGCGTCAAGTCTTTGATGCCCTTCGCGGGTCCGGTTCCGAAGCTCGAAACGCCGTTCGCTGATGCTCATTTTCCTGCGTTCCCGGCACGGTTGGCTTTGTCGTCGTCGAAGGCTGCCCCGCCACGACCTCTAAACCAGGCTCGGGCCCATCCGCAAGGTTCTCTCCAGGCTCCGCCCGAAATATCCGGAAAGCCTCCTCTTCCGGCTCTTCCTTGACCGTGCATGGCGCGCCTATTATCTGGCCTGATCCAAGCAGGAGAAACCATGTCCGGGACAGTTTCGGATACGCCGCAGGAGACCACCACACGGCTCGAGGCCCGCGGCGTCACGCTGCTCTATGGCGAGCGGACGATTTCCCGCGACCTGACCTTCAAGGTCCCGGACCGGCTCTTCACCGTCATCGTCGGCCCGAATGCCTGCGGAAAATCCACGCTCCTCAGGGCCCTCGCCCGCATTCTCCGGCCGGGCGCCGGCCAGGTGGTGCTCGACGGCAAGCAGATCGACCGCATTCCCGCCCGCGACGTGGCCCGCACGCTGGGCCTGCTGCCGCAGAGCTCCGTGGCGCCGGACGGGATCACGGTGGCCGATCTCGTGGCGCGCGGGCGCTATCCGCACCAGACCTTCCTGCAGCGCTGGAGCGAGGCGGACGAGACGGCGGTCGCCTGGGCGATGCGCACCGCGCGCGTCGAGGACCTTTCCGGCCGCGCCGTCGACGAACTGTCCGGCGGCCAGCGCCAGCGGGTGTGGATCGCCATGGTTCTGGCGCAGGAAACCCCGCTGCTCCTGCTCGACGAGCCGACCACCTTCCTCGACATCGCCCACCAGATCGAGCTCCTGAACCTCCTGCGCGACCTCAACCGGCGGCAGGGCCACACCGTCGTCGCGGTGCTGCACGATCTCAACCAGGCCTGCCGCTATGCCGACCACATCGTGGCCATGCGTGACGGGCGAATCCTCGCCGAAGGCGATCCGCGCAGCGTCATGACCGCCGAACGCGTGCAGGAGGTGTTCGGCCTCGCCTCCGTCGTCATCGCGGATCCGGTGACGGGCGATCCCCTGATCGTGCCGCTGGACGAGCCGGCCGCACCGCCGCCGGAAATGCTTTAGCTTTTTGTTTCAGCCGCATTATCCGACGCCGAAGCGATCCCGCTTCTGCTGGAAATGCTCTAGCGGCGGCGCGAACGGGTGAGCAGCCAGAGAAGATAGAGCCCGCCGACAAGGCCTGTGACGCGGCCGATCGGCAGCACGAGATCGACGCCGGCAAGCTGGGTCAGGAGATCGGCAAGGACGAGCAGGAAGGCGCCCATCGCCGCGGCGCTCGCCACCGGCACACCGCGCGCGCCCGTCAGCCGCATGGCGAGCTGCGGCGCGGCGAGCGCCACGAAGGCGATGGGGCCGGCCGAACCGGTCGCAAGCCCCGCGAGCAGCACCGCGCAGGCGACCATGCCGAAGCGCGTGCGCTCGACATTCACGCCGAGCTGGCGGGCGACGTCGTCGCCCATCTCGATAAGCCCGAGCCGCGCCACGGCAAGCCCGACCGCCGGGACGAGGAGAAGACAGCCGGCCGTCACGGGAAGGACATGCTCCCAGGTGCGGGCGTTCAGCGAACCGGCCAGCCACAGATTGGCGGCAACGGCATTGTCGAGATCGCCTCGCACCAGCATCAGACCGTTGAGGGCATTCAGCGTCGCGCCCGCGCCGATGCCCATCAGCACGAGCCGGTAGCCGCCGGTGGCGCCATGCTTGAAGGACAGGAGATAGACGAGGCCCACCGTCAGCATGCCGCCGAGCACGGCGGACAGCGAGACGGCGAGCGGCCCGCCGCCGAACAGCACGATCTGCGCCAGCGCGCCGGTCGCCGCGCCGGTGGTGAAGCCGATGACGTCCGGCGAGCCGAGCGTGTTGCGCGACACCGACTGGAACACCGCGCCCGAAACGCCGAGCGCGGCGCCGGCGAAGACGGCGACCAGGATGCGCGGAAGACGGAGGTTGAGGACGATCTCCCGCTGCATGCCGCCCTCGCCGTGGCCCGTGAGCGTCGCGAGCACCTCGCCGAGCGGCATGGCGATCCGCCCGAGGGTGAGGGCGTAAAGGGCGGCGAGCACGGTGAGCCCGGCAAGGCCGAGCGTGACCGTCGCGAGCCGCGCATCCACGCGGAAGGAGGCATGGCGGCTGCGCCACAGCCAGCGGCGGGCAGCGGGCCGCGCGCTCATAGCTTGGAAATCCGGTGCCGTCGGACGAGGGCGATGAAGAACGGCCCGCCCATCAGCGCCACCATGATGCCGACCCCCACCTCTCCCGGCGGCGCGACGATGCGGCCCAGCGCATCGGCGGCGACCGTCAGGAGCGCGGCGATGGCGATCGCATAGGGCAGCAGCCAGCGGTGGCCGGGCCCGGTGACGAGGCGGGCGATGTGCGGTGCGGTGAGGCCGACGAAGCCGATCGGCCCGGCCGCGGCGGTGGCCGCGCCCGAAAGCACGATGACCGCGAGCGCCGACATGCCCCAGATGCGCAGCGGATTGCCGCCGAGCGCCTTGGTGAGGTCCGCGCCGAGCGCGGCCGTGTCGAGCGCCTTTGCCAGCGACAGGGCGATGGCAAGCCCGAGGACGGTGAGCGCCAGAACGGGATAGAGCACGCCGTAGCCGCGACCCTGCAGCGAGCCGACCGACCAGTGGCGGAACTGGTCGAAGACATGCTCGTCGCTGTTGACGAGCACGATCTGCGCCAGCGACAGCAGCACGACCGTGAGCGCCGCGCCCGCCAGCACGATGCGCACCTCCGCGCCGTTGCGGCTGAGGTTGCCGAGGAGGTAGACGCCCGCGCCGGCAAGCGCCGCGCCGAGAAGGCCGAAGGCCATGTAGGCCGTGACGTCGGTCACGCCGACGAGCGCGATGGCGGCGGCGATGGCGACCGCCGCCCCGGCATTGATGCCGAGGATGCCGGGATCGGCAAGCGGGTTGCGCGTGAGCGCCTGAAGGATCGCACCGGCCGTGCCGAGCGCCGCCCCGACGACGACGGCCAGCAGCGTGCGGGGAATGCGCAGGTGGCGCACGAGGAGATGATCGCTGTTTGCCGGATCGAAATGCACGATGGCCTGCCAGGTCGTGGCGATCGGAATGGGCCGGGCGCCCGCCACCACGCCGAAGAGCATGCAGCCAAGAAGCAGGAGGCCGAGCGCCAGGAGGCCCGCGACGCGCCGCCGGGCCGCTGCGCGGCCCGAAGGAAATGCGCGGCCCACTTCGCGGGATATCGGAACGGCCTGCCGCGACAAGGCTACGTCCCGAACTTCTTCATGATGCCGTTGATGATCTCCTTGCCGCTAAAATAGTCGATGCGGAAGGAATCGACGCCGAGGCCGTAGATCTGGCCCTTCTTCACCGACGGCAGGTTGGCAAGGACCGGATCGTTCAGGAAGGCGGCGGCCTTGCTGTCGTCGACCCGCAACAGGAAGGTCGTTTCCGCCGTGAGGTCGACGAGGCGCTCGTAATCGGCCCAGACGAAATCCTCGCGGGGGCTCGCCTGCGTATGCCAGGCCGGATCCGGGTCTTCGAGGGTAAAGCCGAGCGCCGTGAGAAGGGCGGCGTGCGGGCCGCCCGTGCGGGCGATCGGATTGCTCTGGCCGGCGCCGTTGAAGCTGATGATGTTCGCCTTGCCGGCCGGAATCCTGAGCTTTGCCCGCGCGGCGGCGGCATAGGCGTCGAAATCGGCAATCGCGGCGGCGGCCTCGGCCTCCCGGCCGGTCGCGGTGCCGAGCTGCGTGGCGAGCGCCTGCCAGGAGACGCCGCCATCGTCGATCAGGACGGTGGGCGCGACCTGGCGGAAGGCGTCGAGCATGTCCCTCGCCGAGCCGGCGCCGCTCGCCGTCACCACGATGAGGTCGGGCCGCGTGGCATAGACCGCCTCGAGGTCCACCTTGCCGGCAGGCCATGCGTTCTCCACGCCGCGCTCCTTCGCGACGCTCGCCCATTGGGCGAAGAACTTGCCATTGGCCGCCGAGCCGCTGGCGACGACCGGCGCGCCGATGGCGAGCAGCGTGCCCGTGGTGCTGACGGAGGTCGAGAGGATACGCTGCGGCTTGGCGGGAATCTCGGTCCGGCTGCCATCGACATTGACGAAGGTCCGCGGCCACCCGTCGCCGGCAATCGCCACGCTCCAGGACAGGAGGGCGAAGAGCGCCGCAAGGACGATCCTCAAATCCCGGAGGCCGGTTTTCGCAATCCTCATGGCTGTCTTCTCCGCTGACGGCGCAAGCAAAAGCGCGCGGGACCGCCGCTCGTGAGCGGCGCCCGGGCGGGGCGAGCATTAGCACCGCTCGCCCGCGCCCGCCATCGAAACATGAGTGCAGATGTAAGGATAAGATGCCGCGGTGGCCTCAGCCCCGTCCCATCGCGGCCTGTTTGCGCAAGGAGGACGGCGGATAGCCGAAGCGCTTGCGGAAGGCGGCGGTGAAGTTGGAAAGGTGCACATAGCCCGCCTCGAAGGCGATGTCGGAAATGGTGCTGTTCGAGAAGAGCAGCGCTTGGCGCGCCTCTTCCAGCCAGTGATTGCGGATGAACTCGTTGAGCGAGCAGTGATGCGCCTTGCGAATCAGCCGCTGCAGGGTCGCCTGGCTCGCCCCCAGCTCGCTCGCCATGTCGGGGATGGCAAGGTCGTGGACCGAATGCCGGTCGACATATTGCACGAGCGCATAGAGCCGCTGCTGCTCGGCGGCGGTGAGGTTGGCCGGCAGCGCCGCCGCGTCCGCGTCGGCGGCGAAGGTCGCCGCCAGCGCCTCGTAGACGATGGCCAGCGTGTGGCTTTCGAGAAGCAGGTTCGAGAAGGGCGGCTTGCGGGCGGCGATGTCGAACATCTGCCGCGCCAGGAACTCGACCTTGCGATTCGGCCGCCAGTGCCAGAAACCCGGCTTGCCGTCGATCAGCGCGCCGAAATTCTCCGGCGCATCGGCGGTCTCGGCGAAGCGGCGCAGCCAGTCGCGCGAAAGGCCGATGACCATCTTGTCGAGATACTGCCCCTTGCGGGCCCGCCGGCGCAGGCGCGCGCCGCTTTCATGCGAGACGATGATCGCCGAGGACTGCCAGCGCCCCTGATCGCTTCGCTGCGGCATCGGCATGGGCACGCCGTTCAGCGAGGCCTCCACGAAGCCTTCCAGGAAGATCTTGATGCAGACCTGTGCGTCGAGCGCCACCTCCATTTCCAGGTCGCTGAGTTGCATGCGGCGGCCGAAATTGGCGTGGATGCCCTCCATGCGAACCCGGCCGGCCACCCCGAGCGCCACCACCGCGTCGCTCTGGTCGCCGCCGTCGAGCACGCGCACGCCGTTCTTGCGCAGTGCGCGCCGCGTGAGGATCGGATGACCCTCGGGCGGTGGCGGCGGAAGGGGAAGGTCGGAGCTGTTCACGAAGGTCTCCTGCATAAGTTTATGCGCGATGCACGAAAGCAGAGGCTTTCAAGACCGCGTATAGGGATACATGAAATTTTTACTCAAGAATAGCCGCGACGGGGTATTCGCGACGGTTCGGCCCGGGGGGCCGGGCCGCCGGAATGTCCCGCCGCTTGGGGGTCGATTGGAATGAACGGAACTGAGATCATCGTGAAGCGACAGGGCTTTTCCCGCCTCGCACGCGTCCTGCTGGGAACCACCATGCTGGCCGGCGCCGCCTTCGGCGCCCACGCGCAGGATGCCGCCGGGAAGAACGAGGATGGCGACACGGTGCTGGAGCCCATCGTGGTCGAAGGCTCGACCTACGAGACCGAGGGCACCGGCAGCTACGCCACCAAGCTGATCAGCGTCGGCGACAAGGACACCCGCCCGTTGCGCGAGGTGCCGCAGTCCACCACCGTCCTCACCCGCGAGCGCCTCGACGACGGCAACTTCACCTCGCTCGACACGGCCATGCGCAAGACGCCGGGCGTCGTGGTCCTGACCAATGACGACGGCCGCTCCAGCCTCTATTCGCGCGGCTTCGAATACGACACGCTCTACATGAACGGCCTGTCGACGCCGGTATCCTCCATCTACGGCACCCAGCCGGACATGGCGGTGGTCGACCATGTCGAAATCCTGCGCGGCCCTTCCGGCCTGTTCGGCGGCGCGGGCGAGCCGGCGGGCGCCGTCAACATGCGCCTCAAGCAGCCTTCCGACGAATACAAGGCGAGCGTCAACACCACCATCGGCTCCTGGGACGGCAAGCGGATCGAAGGGGACGTCACCGGACCGCTCGTCAAGTCCGGCCGCGTTCGCGGCCGCCTCGTCGGCGTGCTTTCCACCAAGGATAGCTGGGTGGACACGGTCGACAACAAGGTGGCCGTGCTCTACGGCACGGTCGAGGCCGACATCACCGAGAACACCACGGCGCGGCTCAGCATCAACCACACAGAGCGCGACATCACGCCGTTCAACGGCCTGCCGACGCTTCAGGACGGCACGCTCCTCGACCTCGACCGCTCGACCTATACCGGCGCCGACTGGAACAGGTTCGAAAACAGCGTGACGCAGTACATCGCCGAGATTGAGCACAAGTTCGACGACGGCGGCCATGCCAAGGTCTCGGCGCTCTATTCGCATGTGGACGTCAATTTCCTCTATGCCTATGCGTCCAACTATGCTGCTGCGGACGGATCGATCAGTGCAACGGACAGAACGAGCGGCAACACCGGCGGCACGCGATGGCTTGCACGGGATTACGAACAAGATTCGATATCCCTCGACGCCCATATAAGCCGTCCATTCGACTTGTTCGGCCTTGAAAACAATATCATTGCCGGCGCCGACTATC
This sequence comes from Shinella sp. R2-11, assembly GCF_055330205.1. Classification (NCBI taxonomy): domain Bacteria; kingdom Pseudomonadati; phylum Pseudomonadota; class Alphaproteobacteria; order Hyphomicrobiales; family Rhizobiaceae; genus Shinella; species Shinella sp. R2-11. The sequence goes on from NZ_JBVAPC010000003.1 coordinate 661,864, forward strand.
GCGGCAGTAATGATACCATGTTTACCGCGACGGATATTATTCCGGGCACGCAGAACATCCACAACTGGAACTCCGCCATCCCGATGCCGGTCGTGTCCTACGGCAGCCCCACCAAGACCGAATCGGACCAGTACGGCATCTACGGCCAGTGGCGCATCAAACCGTTCGATCCGCTGACGCTCATCGCCGGCGGCCGCTTCAGCTGGTACGAGGGCAAGTCGGGCACGAGCACGGTGGACATCAACGGCGAGTTCACGCCCTATGCCGGCGCGGTCTACGACCTGACGGACTGGCTGTCGGCCTATGCCAGCTACACGCAGATCTTCCAGCCGCAAAGCGTGCTGGATGCCAGCGGCAACCTCCTCGATCCGCGAACCGGCGAGCAGTACGAGATCGGCCTGAAGGCCGAGCTGAGCGACAGCATCAACGCCTCGCTCGCCTGGTTCGACCTCAAGGACAAGAACCGCGCGGTCTCTGATCCCGGCAATACAGGCTCCTATCTGGCGCTCGGCGAGGCCCACATGCGGGGCATCGAATTCGAGATCAACGGAGAGATCCTGCCAAACTGGGAAGCAATGCTCGGCTACACCTATACGGATACGGAGTTCAAGAACACGACCCGCGCGGCCGGCTCGGAATTCTATACGCCGGAGCACATGGTGCAGCTCTTCACCAAATACACCTTCGACGGGCGCGGCGACTGGACCGACGGGCTCTTCGTCGGCGGCGGCGTCAAAGTGTTCAGTTCGTTCAAGAACATCTCGCGCACGGCGGCGGGCGGAGCGACCACCATCAATGCGCCCGGCTATGCCGTGGTCGACCTGCAGGCCGGCTACAAGTTCAACGAGAACGTGACGGCGAGCCTGACGGTCAATAACCTGTTCGACAAGAAGTACTACGAGCGCGTTGGCGGCACTTCCGTCTTTAACTTCTACGGCGAGCCGCGCAGCATCGTCTTCAAGCTCGGCACGACATTCTGATCGCCGAAGCATCGAAACGAAAACGGCCCGGGGTTCGCTCCGGGCCGTTTTTCTTTGATCATTCCGCTTCGTCGCCGCCGAAGGCCATGGCCTGCACGCGCCTTGCCCCATGCATCAGCATGTCGAAATGGTCGTGGTCGGCCGCGACGATCAGCTCCGCCCGCAAGCCCGGATTGGCGCGGGCGATCAGCCCGGCGACCTCGCGGATGTTGTCCACCATGGCGCGCCGGGCAAGATGCGCCATTCTTGCGGACGGCAGCGGCCGGGTGGGAAACTGTTCGTCGCGCCCGACGGTGACGACCAGACACTGCGCGTCGGTGACGGGAGGCGTGTCCCGCATGCGGCGCATCATCAACCCCTTGCTGAACCAGAGAGACGGGCTTGCGGCCCAGTAACGCTGGAATTGGCCGGGATGGGCAATCAGCGTATGGAGCGTGAAGAGCCCGCCATAGGAAAAGCCGAACAGCGTGTTGCGGCCGGGATCGAGCGGCAGGCGGGCGGCGAGCGCCGGCCGCAGCTCCTGCGTCAGGAAGTACAGAAAATCCGAGGCGCCGCCGAACTCGCTGGATACGCTATCGCCCGTCTCGCTGTCGGGCGTCGGCGTATAGTTGCGCGAGCGGGCCGGCGCATCGAACGGCGCACCGCCGGGAAAGCCGATGGCGACCACGACCCCCGCTCCCCCCGAGACGCCGCTCGCCGGCGGAAACAGGCCATGGGCAGGCTGGGTGAAGACGAGCGGAAAGCTGGCGTCGCCATCGAGCATCCACAGGACCGGCCAGCCGCGCGCGGGCGCCGGCTCCGCCGGCACGCGGACGAGGATGCGATAGGTCTCACCCGTGCGGGCGGAAGCGATCTCGAACGTCTCCGCCCCCGGCATGACCACCGGCTGCCAATTCCCCGCGCCTCGACTCATCACGCTCCCATCCTCCCCGACATCGCGCTACCGATAGGCAGCGCGATCCCGTTTAACAAGTCGATCCGAAGGGCAGACGTCAAGGCGACGGTTTCTCCGATTGATGGTCGGCGGGTATCCGGCCGACGGAGCCTCTGGCTACCAGCGTGCATCCGACCTTGTGAACGGCATGGGACTCGGGCCGGGGCTTCCTTGCGAGCTGTTCGATCGCCCAAGCTCCCATGGGGCGGTGCGGAAGCTCCAGCGTGGTCAGTTGCGGCCGCAGATGGCGTGACAGCTCGTCGTCATCGTAGCCAACGATCGAGATATCGCCGGGGATGCGCAGACCCGCCTCGCCGACCGCATTGAAACAACCCATCGCCATCTTGTCGTTCTGGCAGAAGATGGCCGTCGGCGGCTCGCGAAGCGACAGGAGCTTGCAGGTAGCCTCGAAGCCGGACGTCGGCGTCCAGTTTCCCTCGACCACCAGACGGTCGTCATAGGCGAGGCCCGCCTGCGCCAGCGCCTCGCGATAGCCGGCCAGCCGGTCCTGCGCGGCTTCCATAAAGCTCTCGCCGACGATCGTGCCGATGCGTCTATGTCCCTTCCTGAGGAGATGGGCCGTCGCCATCCGTCCGCCGGTCACCTCGTCCGGAACGACAGCGGGAAAGCGGTTGTCGCCGGTATAGCAGTTCAAGAGGACCAGCGGCACCGGAAGGTTCTCGAAGACCGCGTCGAGCGATACACGGCGGGTAAAGATCGACATGTAGACGATGCCCTGCGCGCCGGCCTGGAGAAGGTGCGCCACCGCCTTGCGCTCATGCTCGGCGCGCCCCTGCGTCTGCGCGACGAGAATGGTCACGTCGTTTTCCCACGAGGCGTGCCGTGCGCCCTCGATGGCGTTGACCGCCTCGGGGGTCGTCGCGAGCTGGTCGACGATAAAGCCGATGCAGCTTCCCCTGAAATCCTCGAGGCCCGCACGGCGGATGGGGCTTGCAAGCCCGTAGCCGAGCGTCCGCGCGGCCTCCAGAACCCGCGCGCGAAGATCGGGAGAAATCTTGATATCCGTGACGTTGTTGAGCACGACCGAAACCGTCGCCTGCGAACATCCCGCCGCCCTGGCAACATCCATCATTGTCACACGTTTTGTCGTCTGTCGGCGGCTCATGCTTGTCCTCGTAATGCCCTTTCTACACCGCCTAATAAAAATCGGCCATTGACTAATAATTATTAGCAGCGGTAGCCTTGCCGAAGATCGGGAGGAAAACAGGATGAACACGAAGCCGGCATTCGAATACGACATTACCGCGCAGGCGGCGCAGCTCGTCGCGGACGGCATCATAGGACTGAAGGGCGCCTTCAGCCCGGACTGGGCCGACGAGATGCGGGAGGACATGATGACGGCCTTCTGGTCAGCCATTCAAAGGCCGGGCGGAGCGGTCGGTCGCGGTCCGCGCCGCTGGTATGTCGAGATCCATCCGCAGGCATTTCGCGGCTTCGTCGATCTCGTTACCCATCCCTGGGTCGTGGATGTATGCACCAATGTCCTCGGCCCGGACTACCAGATCGTGGAGATCGGCTTCGACGTCCCCTTCCAGGGCGCAAGATACCAGCCCTGGCACCGCGACTTCCCCTCGCCCGTCGATACCTATCGCGATCGCCGGATCACGTCGCTCGCCTTCAACCTGACCGGCGTCGACGTCACGGAGGACATGGGGCCATTCGAGGTGGCACCCGGAACGCAATATGACGACGGCCGGGACTGGAAACATGAAATGTTCCCGGACAAGACGCTCTGGGGCCGCTTTCAGGACCGCGCGACGCGCAAGTATCCGCAGCGCGGCGACATTTCCTGCCGCTCGGCCCTCACGGTCCACCGCGGCACCGAACATCGCTCCCCCATCGCACGGCCCGTCATGGTGTTGGGCGTGGACCGGCCCGGCGCAGGACATGCCGAACTGCACGACATGATGGTCACGCGCGACTGGTACGACGCGCTCCCCGAAATCGCCAGGAAACATCTCGTCTGCCGCGTCGTCGACGAACTTGTGCCGATTACCCAGAAGCACGACATCGAAGGCCTGGTGATGGGCGCCGATCCAGCCTAGCGGCGCCCGTTGCCCATAGGGCGGCAACGCCGCATCCGTTCGATACGATCTCACTTCCATGATTGCCCGGAAGGGAGCCGGACTTCCGCCATAATTTCAAGGTCGCAGGAGACGCCCGAAGGAAGGGCGCCTTCAGCTTGCCCCGGTCTGGCAGTTCGGATTGAAGCAGGCTCACTCGTGCGGCCTTCAGGATGCGGGAACAATCGGCGGGTGAAGCGGTTCGACACCCGACCCCAAAATAGCGAGGCGAACGTGACCCTGACCGCGCTGGCGCTCAACTGCACCCTCAAGACGAAAATGCAGATGTCCGCCTGAAGCTTCGGACGACGCCTTTCCGCCGCAGCGCCTGAAGGCTAGTCGTCCGATTGCGGGCGGGTGACATCGCGTTCCCAGCCGAATACGCTTCGCCCGCCGAAATCGGCCGACCGGCGGAATTCGCCGGCGACGACCTCCTTCAGGTCCGGCCCCGTGACATAGCGCTCGAGCCGGCGGCTCTGCTCGTCGAGCCGCTTCAGCGCCTGCAATTCCTCGTCCAGCCCGAGTCTCGCCTTTTGGACAGCGGACTTCATCACGCCGATCGTTTCATCATAGACTTTCAGCGGCACGGGAAAGGGATGCCGATCCTTTCCGCCATGGGCGAGCGAGAAGCGGGCGGGATCGGAAAACCGGCAGGGTGCGCCGTGCACGACCTCCGCGACCATCGCAAGGGCCTGTACGGTTCGCGCCCCCACGCCGGGCGTCAGGAGAAGGTCCTCGAAGTCGGCCGGACCGCGTTCAGCCGCCGCGGCGAGATTGCCGTGCAGGCGCCGCATGTTGACGTCGCTTTCACGCACATCGTGATGCGCGGGCATGACGAGATGCGGCAATGCGAGTTGCGCGCCACTCTCCTTCGCGCCGGCCGCGGGACTTTTCTCGAGCAATGCAAGCTCGCGAACGATTCGGTCCGGCCCAAGCGTCGCCAGGAGGTCGAGCTGCCCTTCCCGCGACGACCTGGCGCGCCTGTCCGCGAGATTGACGATCCGTCCCTGATCCCTGCCCTCTATGGCCGCGTGCGGCGAATCGAGGAAGCCGGTCAATCCCTCCGACAGCCAGTGATATCGCCGCGCCTGTCGCTTGTCGCCGTTCATGCCCTGCTGCACGACGACCCACTTGCCGTCATCGGCGACGACGAAGCCGTGCAGATAGAGATCGAAGCCGTCCTGCACCGCGGCGCTGTCGACCTTCGCGACCAGCCGGCTCGTCGTCGACAGCCGCGCTCCGTCGAGGCCGACACGGTCGCCGATGCTCATCAATTCGCCGGGTGTCTTGCGCGACTGTGCGCCCCGCCCGCCACAGACATGAAGCCCCAGCTCGCCGGAAAGCGGCGCCAGGCCGCGCTTCAAGGCGCCGATCACGCTGGTCGTGATGCCCGAGGAATGCCAATCCATTCCCATGACCGCGCCAAAGGACTGGAACCAGAACGGATTGGCCAGCCGGCGAAGATACTCGTCGCGTCCATAGTGATGAACGATCGCCTCGCTGATCACCGCGCCGAGCCGCGTCATGCGATCCCCAAGCCATCTGGGAACCTTGCCGCCATGCAAGGGAAGATCGGCACTTCCTGCTCGTTTCGCCAATATCGTGACCCTTGTGATGCCTGACGACAGATAGATAGCGGCGGTCCGGCTTGCAATATCGCGGATATCGCGCACGGTTCCGCCAGCCATCGGGGATGGAACGTCAGGCGCGCATTCTGGAAGGGTCACCCGCCCGTGCCGCCACGCCTTCCAGCCTGTCGGCAAGGCGCGACAGGAGATCCTCCGTCCGGCAGGGCTTCAGGATGAAATCTGCCTCGTCGATGCCGGCCGCCGAGAGGTCGTGTTCGCGTCCGGACGTGACGAGGACCGGGACGATGCCGCCCGCCAGCTTCGCCATGCGCGCAATGTCGAGGCCGGATATGCCGCCCGGCATGTCGACATCCGTGATGATCGCGTCGATCCGCGCGTCGCCGGCAATCGCCGCGATCGCCTCCAGCCCGTTGCCCGCCTCGATGACGTCATATCCCGCATCCTCCAGCGTTTGCGCCAGCACCATGCGGATCAGGAGCTCGTCCTCTACAACGAGCAGGCATTGCTTTTCCCGCGTCATGTGATCACCTCCATCATCGATGCAGGACCAACGCCCGACCAGGCGGATTGTCCCGAGGGTACGGCCGCCGATTGAAAACAATCTTAATAAAATGCCAACGATCGCCCAACGGCGCGGCACGCCTCAGGGCGAAACGGCTATGCCGCAGCGCGCGGGAACGGCCTTCTCAAGATCGCTTTTCGTTGCTTTCAGGCAGCCCCTTTCGATCCGTAAGAGGTGAAAGGGGGGCGGCCTGTCACACAGTGGCAGCAGCGCGGTGAGTTAGGCGAGCGATGCCTGCCGCGTCTCCGCATCGATGAGGAAGGCCGCGACGGCGGCGACGGCGAGAAGGCCGGCGAAGATGCCGATGGCGAGGCCGAAGCTGCGCTCCACCACGAGCGCCATGAGCGAGGGCGCGAGGAGGCCGCCGAGCCGGGCAACGGCCCCCGCCATGCCCATGCCCGTCGCACGGGACGCGGTCGGGTAGAGTTCGGGCGTGAAGGCATAGAGCGCGCCCCACGTGCCGAGCAGGGCGAAGCTCATGATCAGCAGCGAGGCGCCGATCAGCGTCACCGTTCCCGCGACGACGAACAGCAGGCAGCCGAGGCCAGACAGCAGGCAGAAGCCGATGAGCGTCGGACGCCGCCCCCATTTCTCCACTCCGTAGGCGGCGAGCGCATAGCCGGGGATCTGCGCGAGCGCCAGGAAGACGAGGAAGCCGTAGCCCCGCACGAAGCCGAAGCCGTCGCCCGCGAGCTTCGGCGGCAGCCAGGTGAAGACACCGTAGTAGGAGACCGAGACGAGGAACCAGATCACGAGGATCATCAGGCTGCGCTGGCGAAGCGGCGCCGAAAAGATGCCGGCCGCGCCGGAAGCTGCCGGCAGTGCCAGCGACACGTCCGTTCCGAGCGCTGCCTTGCCGTTGACGGCAAGGATCCGATCGAGGACGGCCTTGGCCTCCTCCGCCTTTCCGAGGCGCAGCAGGTAGAGCGGCGATTCCGGCACGAGGAAGCGCAGGCCGACGCCGAGAAGCGCCGGGATCGCCGTCACCGCGAAGATGTAGCGCCAGCCGTCGGCAAGGCCCGCGAGGCTGACGGCCCAGGCGGCGAGCGCGACGATGAGCGTGCCGACGGCCCAGAACCCTTCGAGCATGACCAGCCAGCGGCCGCGGTTGCGGGCCGGCAGGAACTCGGCCATCATCGCATAGTCGACCGGCAGCGTGCCGCCCACGGCCATGCCGGTGAGGAACCTCAGGACAAGCAGGATCGTGAAGTTCGGCGCGAAGACGGAAAGCGCCCCGAAAACGGCATCGCACGCAACCGTGACGATGAGCACCCGCCGCCGGCCGACCCGGTCCGCAAGCCGGCCGAAGCCCGCCGCGCCGACCAGCATGCCGAGGAAGAAGAGCGTCCCGGTCTGCAAGGCCTGCGCGAGCGTGAGGTCGAACGTCGCGGCGATCGACGCGGCCGTGAAGCCGACGGCGAGCACCTGCATCGCATCGGCGGTCCACACCAGACCGAAGATCGCGAGGAGCCGCCGCTGATAGGTCCCGGCCCCTGCCCGGTCGAGCACGTCGTCCACCGTGATTGTCGTCGCCATCCAGCCGTCTCCGCTTTGTCACCTTGCGCAATGCCGCGGGCACCTTAACCGCATGCCGGCATGGGCGAAATCAGCGAACGAGAAAATTCCACGTTCGTCCTCAACGAGATGGGCTGGATGACCGCCTGATAAATAAAGGGCGGGCGGCATCGCCCTGAAAGCCCGGCCGCCTATTCCAGATTCAGATGCTGCGAGACGGCGACCGCCATCGAGCGCCGGCTGACGCCGAGCTTGGAGAATATGTTCTTCATATGAAACTTCACGGTCGCTTCCGACAGGCCGAGATCGCGCGCGATCTCCTTGTTGCTCTTGCCCTTCTTCAGGAGAAGCAGCGCTTCCTGCTCGCGCGTGCTCAGCAGTCCCTGGCCGCAGGAGGATATTTCTTCCCGGCCTTTGCCGGGTGCCCGCTCCCCCGGCAGCAAGGCGCGCTGGCCGATGACCCGGCTGATGAAATCAACGCCATCCGCGCTGAACACCTTCAACCCGAAGCGGCGCACGACAGCGCGCAGGATCGCGGCGAATTCCAGCCCCTCGTCAACAAAGAACTGGGTTACCTCATGGGAGCGGGCTCTGGCGATCGCTGCCTGCAGATATTCGAGCGACTGGTTGTAGCAGCCATCGTTCCAGGCCACCCTCGTTGCCAGCACCTCCGCGGCCAGGAGGTAATAGCCCGCGCCGTTCTGCCGGCTATGCGCCATCACCGCCTCGAGGTCGGCCATCGCTTCCGTATATCGTCCCTGCATCATGTAAAGACGACCGCGGGCGAGATGGAAGTCGTTCTCCTCTCGCCATGTCCATCCGGGCCGCGGCAGCGCCTTTCCCGCATCCACGAGGCGCTCGGCGATTGCTGCCGCGGATTCGATGAGCCCGCTCCTGGCAAAGACATCGACCCGCATGATATCGGCCGCCACCTTGAGGCGCGGCAGCGAGCGTTCCACGGAAACCTCTTCCGCCTTGTCGATAGCCGCCACAGCCATGTCCAGGCCGCTCAACCGCAAACGACCGCGCGCCAGCCCCCAGAACAGACGGGAAAAAATCTCGACCCAGCCTTCCCCCCGCACGGTCGATTCCATCGCTTCGGAAAGGTTCTTTTCCACCAGCCCGATCTCGCCGTGCTGATAGTGGACTTCCGCCGCCGCGACCCGGCAAATCGCCTCGAGATTGGAATCCTTCCACTCCGCGCTCCGCGCCCGCTCCTGCGCCTCGCGGCAGAAGGAGAGCGCGGCGGAAAAATTGCCCGCGAGCGTGTTCACCAATCCGAGGTGGACGAGCATGAAGACCTCGGCATAGACCGTCTTTTCCTCGCGGTAGCATGCAAGCCCCTTGAGAGCGCATCGCCGAGCGAGGTCGAGTTCGCCCATCCTGGTATAGGCGATGCACAGATGGTTGTTGATCCAGCCGAGATCCCATATCGCCTGCGGGGGCAAGGCGCCCGCCATGGCTTCCAGCCGGCGAACCGCCTCTCCATCCAGCCGCAAGTCTTCATAGATATCGACCATTCCGTCGATGTGGTCGAAAGCGAAGCGGTCGATATTGAACGCTTCGGGATCGTCCATCACGCCACTCGACTTCAACGCATCCAGTCGCTCCCGCGCGGCCTGGACGTTGCCGCTCTTGGCCAGTACCAGCACATGGCACAGCATCAGGCTCGGCGATTCATGGATGACATTGGCAGGCAGGTCGCCGATCAGCGCCTCAAGCACCGTATGCCCCGCGCGGATGAAGAGATCGACGCCGCCCGCCTGGCGGATCGTGTGCGCAGCCAATGAGAAATTACCCCCTCGGGCGGCATGGGACACCGCTTTCTCGATGAGGCCCCGTTCGGTGAACCAGTGTGCCGCCTCGCTATGCAGCCGCGCTTCGACGGACTGCGGATCGGCAGCGAGCTCCGCGGCAAGGCTCTTCCGCAATACCGGATGCAGGCGGTACCATCCCGCCCCGGCATCGCTCTTCTCGATCAGCGGCGAGGAAGCATCGAGAAGACGAATGTCTGCGGCTGACATCCGCATGCCCGAAAGATGCTCGGCCAGTTCCGGCGAGAAGTCGTCGTCCAGGATCGCACAGACCCGCAGCGTGCCGCGCAGCGAGGGAGAAACGAACGCCCCGAGAATCTCCATCACATAAGCATGAAACGCCGGATGCAGGCCTTCCAGAATTGCGCGGCGATCCTCCGCGAGGGGGACCTTGGGAACAAGGTCGCGAGCGATCTGGGCGAGCGCCGGCCATCCCTCCGTCGCGATGGCGAAGTCATCGATCTCGGCTGTCGTGAGCGTGCGTGCGAAAAGCGTGCGCAGTTCGGAGCGGGTGAACGCCAAGTCCTTTGCCGTCACCTCCCGCACCAGGCCGCGGACGCCGAGGCGCGCCAGCGGCAACTGCGTCTGCCGGCGGAAGGCGGCGGCGATCCTGAGATTGTCCGGTGCCGTCAGAAACAGCTCTGCCAGCAGGTCCATCACCTCCGGCGATTCCGGCCCGTCCGCCTCGTCGAGGAAAAGGACCGTGCAGCCCGCCCGGCCGCAGACATGCGCCAGGAGCGTCTTGAGCGAAGCATCCGCATACGGGCGGTTCATCCCGAGCGCCACCGCCAGGTCGGCGCACAGTTCGGCCGGATTTGAATAGGATCGCTGAAGCGTAAGCCAGCCGCAATGATCGACACCGCCGGGGAAGATATCGGCAGCGCCGGTCGCAGATGCGCATATCTCCTCGTAACACGCCTTCAGGGCGGCCGTCTTGCCGAAGCCGGGCGGGGAATGGACCTTCGCGACCTGGCGTGCCAGACCCTCCCGTATGCCGGCGAGCACGAGTGGCCGGTCTATCGCGGAGAACAGCATTCGCGGAGGACGAAAGCGGGGCTGGACAGGTTTGTCCGCCCCGCTTTCGAGGATCGGCATATCGGCTCGGCGTCGGTCTTGCTGCGGCATCCGGAAACCTCTTCGATATCAGCGTATCCAACCTTTCCCCGTTTGCAAATGTCCGCCGGCCCGGGAATTCATCCCCCGAGCGGCGTATAGGCGCTCTTGAGCCCGAAGGCCGCCGGCCCGAACACGGCCAATGCCTCCGGCGTCCGCATGATCGGCGGCACCTTGACGCCGAGCACGTTGACGCGCTGGCCGTAACGCAGGCGCTCCGTGGTGATCGGCATCGCCGTGTCCAGTTCGAGGACACAGATGAGGTCGGGCACGACGGCGAGAACACGCTCTCCCTGCTCGGCGATCAGGTTCTCGTTCTGGATCTGGATCGTGACCGGACGCTCGGGATGGTCGAAGGGCTCGATCGTCACCACACCGACGGACCAGCCATTGCGCTCACGGCGAGACACGTCGACGATCTTCCCGGAGGTCAGGACCTGCGCGGTCTCGTAGTGGGTGGTCGCGAAGAAGTCGATCAATGCCCGAAGCGGATCGCGCCGTCCGGCCGTCGCTTCGCGCATCGTGCGGCCGATCCCGATCGCCAGCGACATCGTGCCGGGAACGGATACCCTCCGGGCCGTCGCACCGTCCATGCCGTAGTTCACGATGTAGGATTGCCCGCCCATGCGGATCGTCACGCCACGGGCGATGAACTCCGCCTTTGCCGCATCCGCCGTCTCCACGATGACCGTATTGCCCTGCTCGTCGGCGACGGCGACGGGGCAAGCCGGAACGCCGTAGACATTGAAGGTTTCCATTTCGAGCTGCGGAAACGCGCGGCCCATGCCGTCGCCGTCGACGACGGGAAGCCGGCGCTCGGCGGCAAGGATGATGGGCACCATCGAATTGACCCCGCCCGCCTCGAACGGGATGATGGCATCCATCCTCTTCCCCACACGCCGTTCATATGCCCGCAAGGCAAGGCCGATCTCGTCGCCGCTCGGCATTTTCTCGATGAGGATGGTGGGCGCGCCCATCGCGCCGCAAGCGACGAGGTTCATCCCGTCCCCCACCCTGTCGAGCGGCAGCAGATCGACGGGACCGTAACGCTCGATCGCCGCATGTGCCATCAGCTTGCCGATATACGGGTCGCCTCCCCCGCCGGTTCCGAGCAAGGCGGCCCCGACGGAAAGATCTTCGATATCCTGGTTCGTGATATGAGGCATTGTGTCAGCCGATCTCTTCTATGGGTGTGAACGGTTCCTTCAGGCCGAAGCAGGAAGGGCCGAAAACCTTGAGCGCTTCCGGCGTGCGCATGATCTCCGGCACCGAGACCGCCAGAACCGTCACGCGTTGACCGTAGCGAAGGTCCTCGCTGGTGATCGGCTCCGCCGTCTCCGTGTTCATGATGCAGATGAGGTCCGGGACGATGGCCTTGACGGCACCGTCCACGCGCGCGACGAGGTTCTCGTTCTGGATCTCGATCTCCATGACCGATGAAAACGGTGCAAGGCCCTCGATCCGCGCGCGCCCCATCGCAAAGCCGGCCTTCGTCTCGCGCTGCACGTCTATCATCTTGCCGGCATAGATCACCCGGCCGTAGCGATAGAGCGTGGAGGGCAGGAAGCCCAGCAGCGCATCGATGGGATTGCGATGCTCGACGCGCGCCCGCCGCAGGACTTCGCCGATGCGGATGGCGAGCGTCAGCGTGTTGGGCACGGCCGTCCGCTTCACGTCCGCGCCGGACATGGCGTATTCGGCGATATAGGCGCAGCCGCCCATTCGGATGGCGACCGCCCGCGCGAGCCATTCCATCTGCCGGTTGTCGACCGCCTCGATCAAGGCGCAATCGCCATATTCGTCACTGATGGCCATCGGGCTGCCGGAAATGCCGTAGACCCCGAATGTCTCCATTTCGAGGAACGGGAATGCGCGTCCCATGCCGTCCGCGTCGACGATCGGCAGGCCGAGCCGGGCGCCGACGAGAAGCGGGATGGTGGAATTTATCCCGCCGATCTCGATGGGCATCGTGGCGCCCGCCTTGCGTCCGAGGTGCCGCTCCAGTCTCTGCAAGGAAAAGATCGCCTCCTGCCCGCTGGGAATCTTCTCCACAAGGACCGTGGGCGCACCCATCATCGCGGTGGGAATGACCAGCATGTCGTCATCGATATCCTTCGGATCGACGATCTCCACGCTGAGCCCCTCGTCCAGGCATTGCTGGACCATGACCCGGCCGACATAGGGATTTCCACCGCCGCCAGTGCCGAGGAAGGCCGCCCCGACGGCAAGGTCGCGCAACTGCTCGCTGTTCAGTTTCATGATAGCTCACTCCACCGCCAGGTCGCCGACGGCCTTGACGCGGATGCGCGTGGCGCTGCCCGGAAGATAGGCGAGCGGCACCTCCTCCACGTCGATCACCTTCACCGTTCCCTCCCGTGCGCCCGCCGCCAGCGCCCGCTCGCTCGCCTCCGCCTTGGCCCCGCCCAGCACGATGTCGCGCGAGGTTCCTTCCAGCGAGAAGATGCGATCGATTTCACCGCCGACCTGCGCGATCGCCGCGCCGATGGCGTTGGCGACCGACGCATTCTCCGGCCGGATGACCTTCGAGGCAGACGGCAGATCCCGGGAGATCAGGATCGATCCGCCACCGACGAGAATGACGGGCATGGGATCCGCACTCGTCTTCATGCGGTCGACGGCGCCGTCGGCGATCCTGTGAATGGTGTCGAGCGCGGTCTCGATCGTGCGGGCGGGAAGATGCGCCACACGCGACCTGTCACCAATGTCCTCCAGACCGGCGGCGACGACGATATCGGTCGTCGTCAGCGTGTCGCCTCCGAAGACGAGGCTGCGGCTGGTTATCTCGTAGCCGACGGAATCCGGGCCTATGCGCGCGCCGTCGTCGCGGACGATCGAGCCACCGCCGAGCCCGACGGCGAGGACGTCCGGCATCCGGAAATTCGTGCGCACGCCGCCGATATCGACGGCCACCGCCGATTCGCGGGGGAAGCCGTGCATGAGCATTCCCACATCGGACGTCGTGCCACCGATATCGATGACCATCGCGTCCGGTTCACCGGCCAGCATCGCCGCTCCGCGCATGGAGTTGGTCGGCCCGGAGGCGAAGGTGAGCACCGGGTAGCGCTCGACATAATCCGGCGCCATCAGCGTGCCGTCGTTCTGGCTGATGAAGAACGGCGCATCGATGGACATTTCCTTGAGCGCGCTTCGGAAGGACGACACCACCTTGCGGGAAAGATCGGCGAGGGAGGCGTTCATGACGGAAGCGTTCTCGCGCTCCAGAAAGCCGACGCGCCCGATCTCGTGGCTGAGCGAAAAGGCAACATCCGGCGCCTCGTTCCGCAGGATTTCGGCGGCCCGCAATTCCATTTCGGGCGTCACCGGCGAGAAAACGGACGTAATGGACGCGGCGCGCAGCCCCCGCCGCCTGATTTCCCCTCCGATGCGGACGAGCTCGGCTTCGTCCAGCGGCGCAATGGCGCGGCCGTCGAATTCATTGCCGCCATGTACCATGAAGGTGTGCCGTCCCAGCGTATCGGCCAGGTCTTTCGGCCAGTCCGTCAGGGGCGGCAGCGCTTTCGTGGCGGGCAGGCCAAGCCGGACGGCCGCGACCTCCAGCAGGCGGCGGCGCTCCACGACCGCGTTGGTGAAATGCGTCGTGCCGATCATGACGGCCCGTATGGCCGAAGCGGGTACCCCGCTCATCTCCAGCACCTTCCTGAGCACGGTGACGATGCCGAGGCCCACGTCGCTCGTGGTGGGAGACTTGCAGGCCGCCTTTACGACAGCGCCGTCCATCAGGGCGGCGTCCGTGTTGGTGCCGCCCACATCAATTCCAATACGCATGCTTGCCTCCTCGAGGTACAATTCTCCGTTCGCCGGCACATGCTGCGCCGGCGTTGTGTTCGTTCCGCAATCCTGCCGCTGTCAGGCGACCAGCGCCTCCGACCGTCCGGGATCCCACCCCACCGTCACGCTGGCCCCGGGAAGGAATCTCGCATTTCCCACGCTGTTCTGGCGCTCCGCGACGATTTCCTGGCCGCCGACCGCCAGACGGTAGCGCACCAACGCGCCCTGGTAGCTCTCCCCGAGCACCGTGGCCGGAAAACGGACCGTCACGTCCGCACCGGGATCGATGACGATGTTCTCCGGCCGGATCACCAGTTTGGCGGGCTGTCCCGCATTCAGGTTCTCCGGACCGCGCGTTGGAAGCGGAAAGCCTTCGAGCATGACCGTCATGTCCGCCCCGCCGCCCTTGTCGACGGTGACGTCGATGACGTTCGAATGTCCGATGAACGTGGTGACGAACAGCGTCCGGGGCCGCTCGTAGATCTCCTCCGGCGTGCCGACCTGCTCGATACGCCCCTTCTGCATCACGCCGATGCGGTCGGACATGGTCAGCGCCTCGTCCTGGTCGTGGGTTACGTAGACAGTGGTGATGCCGAGGCGCTTCTGGAGATCCTTGATCCAGTATTTCATTTCCTCGCGCAGGCTCTTGTCCAGGGCGGAAAGCGGCTCGTCGAGAAGCAGGATCCGCGGCTCGGTGACCAGCACGCGCGCTAGCGCCACCCGCTGCTGTTCGCCGCCCGAAAGCTGGCGCTGATAGCGCTCCTCGTAACCGGAAAGGCCCACCTGCCGAAGCGCGTCCGCCACACGGGTGCGGATCTCCTCCCTCGGGCGCTTTCTCAGCTTGAGGCCGAAACCGATATTGTCGGCCACATTCATATGCGGAAAGATCGCATAGTTCTGGAAAACGATGCCGATATCGCGCCTTTCGGGCGGAAGCGTCGTGACATCGTCGGACCCGATCAGGATCTGCCCGCCCGTCGGCTGCACGAAACCTGCGATCATGCGCAGGGTGGTCGACTTGCCGCATCCCGAAGGCCCGAGGAGCGAGAAGAATTCTCCTTCCGCGATCTTCAGGTCGATGCCGCCGACAGCCGCGTGGCTGCCGTAGGACTTGGTCAGTTTCTTCAGATGGATATCGGACATGGATCGCCTTCCGTTCCCGGGGGGCGGGCGGCATTTTCGCCGCCCGCCGGATTGCGTCAGCCGGCGAAGATGCCGTTCACCGTTTCCACGATGTCCTGCTCGTTTTCGATGTAGGCATTCCAGTCGGGCGTCCAGTAGTCCTTGATCGAGTCCGCCGTGTTGACGATCCCCGCCTTGGCCAGGTTGTCCGGAAGCACGGCATTGCTGACCGTCGGCCGCAGATAGAATTCCCGGCCCATGTTGCCGATGAATTCCGGCTCCAGCGCACGGTCGAGCAAGGCCAGCGCCAGCTTCTTCTGCAGCGGCTCCGAATAGCGGCTGATCGTATAGACCTGCGAGAGGATCGGCTGCTTTTCCGTCCAGTACCAGAAGCCGATCGGCGCACCGCGGTCGCGGGCCTGCAGCGGATCGGAATCGGTCGCCACCGAGGTTATGACCTCGCCCCGCTCCATCAGCGTCTGCATGTTGCCGGTGAAGTCGGAGATCTTGGCCGGCATCAGATCCCGCATCGCCTGATAACCGGCTTCGAGATCGTACTGGTCCTTGCCGAAGAGGCTGCATGCGGTCACGAAGAAGTCCATCTGCAGCCCGTTCGACGTGATGTAGGTGCCGCGCTTGCCGGCGAATTCCGGCTTCCACAGGTCCTTGAACGAGGCCGGCGCCGGATCGACCAGATCCGTCCGGTAGGCGTAGCCGTACTGGTTATAGGCCCAGACCACGCCGACGCCGTTGGCGGTGGCGAACGGCCAGAGGTTCTTGCCGTTCGGAATGTTGGGCACGACTTCGTCAAGCGGGAGGAAATAGTCCCCCGCCATCGCCGTCTTGGTCATTTCCGGGACGTTCCAGTTGGTTATGTCGAGCGGGGGCTTTTGCGGCCCGCCCGCGACGAACTTCGGAAACCAGGGCCAGCTCGAATCGTATTCGACCTTGCAGTTGAACTCCTTTTCGAAGGCGCCGATCAGGTGTTTCTGGACGAGTTCCCCCCAGGACCCGCCCCATTCGCCGAGCCGGAGCACGGCGCCGCCGGCGTCGAAGGCCTTGCCGTCGAAGGCGACGTCCTGCGACCAGGCGTGATTGACGTTGAACAATGGCAGGGTGGCGGCAGCCGCCCCCATCTGCAGGACGGAGCGTCGGCTAAATCGGCGAGGTGCGTCTGTCATGGAATTCCCCTTTTTTGCTTGTGGTTGAAGGCGAAGGCACTAGCGCTCGAAGATTTTCTTGAGGTTCACCAGCCGGGATGTGACCACCATCGACAGGACGACGAGGGCGATGGCGAATATGCCGGCGGCAGCGGCGGTCGGCTCGAACTTGTAGCGCATGGACACATACATGGCGGCCGGCAGGGTCTGGAGATCGGGGCCGGTGAGGAACAGGGTCAGCTCGAACTGCCCGAAGGATACGATGAAGGCGAATATGGAGCCCGCGGAGATCGCGGGCGCGATGATCTTCAGCGTCACCAGTCGGAAGGCCGTGAACGGGCCCGCGCCGAGCGAGCGCGCCGCCTCCTCCAGCGAGCGATCGAAACCCACGAGGCTGGCGGTGACGGTGGCGATCACGAAGGGGCAGGTCACGATGACATGGCCCACGAGCAGGCCGGGCAGCGTGCGCGCCAGCCCGATGCCCGACGTGACGTAGAAGACATAGAGCGCCAGGCCCAGCACCACGCCCGGCAGCACGATGGGCAGCATGAAGAACCCGCGCAGCACGGAAACCAGCGCACCGGTGGATCGCGTCAGATAGACCGCCGCCATGGTGCCGATGACGGTCGAGATGAGCGTGGCGGCCAGCGCCACGACGAAACTTATGCCATAGGCCGACAGGAACAGCGGCGAGGTCAGGAAAGCCTTGATCCAGCGCAGGGACAGGCCTTGCGGCGGAAAGGTCAGATAATCGCCCGCATTGAGCCCGGCCAGGACGACCACGATCACCGGCACCAGCAGGATGGCCAGCGACAGGGCGGCAACGGCCTTGAACACGAAGGGGATGGCTGCTTCTTCCTCCCGCATCAGATGCGCCCTCCGGATGTCCGTGCCGCGGCCTGATGATAGATCGCGACGGCGATGATGCTGGTGATGAAGAGGACCACGGCGATCGCGGCCCCGAATTGCCACCGCCCGACCTCCGCGATCTGCTGGTAGATATGGATGGGAAGGACGATGACCTTCCAGCCGCCCATCAGCGCCGGCACGACGTAGGAACTGATGGAGAGCGCGAAGACCAGCAGCGTTCCGGCAAGAATGCCCGGCATGGACAGGGGCAGGACGATGGAAAAGAACGCCTGGCGGCGCGACGCGCCGAGGGAGCGGGCGGCTTCCTCCAGAGAAGGATGGATCGCCTTGATGATGCCGATCAGGGACAGGACCATGAAGGGCAGCGTTATCTGGACCAGCCCGACGATCACGCCGAACGTGTTGTACATCAGGGGTACGGGGCTCGAGATCAGGCCCGTATAGAGAAGAAAGCCATTGATCAGCCCGTTGTCGCCGAACAGGACCATGAGCCCGAACATGCGGATGACCATGTCGAGCTGCATGGCCGACAGGACCAGGATCATCAAAAGCGTGTTGCGGCCCGGATTTGTCGTCTTGGCGATGACATAGGCCAGCGGGTAGCCGAACAGAAGGCTCACCACCGAAACGATCGCGGAGACCCAGATCGAACGCAGGATGGCCTCGTAATAGGTCGCCCGCGTGAAAATGCGCACGAAATTGTCGAAGGTCAGCTCGCTGGAATAGGCGATGACGCCCGCAACCGACTTGTTGAAGGAAAGGCCGAAAAGCGACGCGACGGGGATGACGAAAAAGACCACGAAGACCGCGGCGGCCGGCAGCACCAGCCACCACATTCGGGGCGACGGGGGGAAGCCGGACCGGGCCGCACGCTTTCCAATCTTCACGTCGCCTTCTGCACCCGCGATCGCCATCGGTTTCTCCCCGGCTTGAATGCTGCCTATTCCGCCGCCAGCGGCCTTGGAAGACGGATGTCGTCATAGCCGAGCAGTTCCTTTTCCGGCGGCAGCGGGAACGTGTACTTGCTCTGGGAGAGGTTGGAACGAACGAGGGCTGCGGCGACGGAAACCGCCGTCGGGATCGGATCGACGACGGGAACGTCGATGCCGCGGGCGAGCAATCCCTCGCGCAGGCTCGCGGCGCAGCCCATGAGGCCCGTGCAGCCGAAAATCAGCGCTTCGGCGCCGTCTTCCTCCACCGCCCGCACACCCTCCTGCACGAGCATCGCTCTGGTGCGATCCAGGTCCTGCTCCAGTTCGAGCACGGGAATGTCGACGCTGCGGACGGAGGCAAGCTTGGTGGAGAGGCCGGCCACGGCGGCGGTGTTCTCGAACGCCGCGCGCAGCCGGCGCATCACGGTCAGGACGGAGAAGCGGTGGCCCAGCATGGCAGCGACATGCATGCCGGTCTCGCAGGGGCCGAGGACGGGAATGGACACGACCTCGCGGGCGGCACGCAGGCCGGGATCGCCCATGCAGTCGATGATCACGGCATCGACGCCTTCGTTCTGGGCCCGAATGATCTCGGCCACCGTTCCCGGAACCGAGACCGCCGCCTCGAATTCGCTTTCGATCGAGCCCGGCCCGGTCTTGATTTCCGCATGGCTGACCGAGACGCCGGGATATTCAAGGGCTTTCAGGTCTGAAACCTTGCGGAAGCCCCGCGTCACGATCGGAGAAACAACACGAACTTCGACAACATTGGCCTTCACGACTTCCTCCGTCCGGTCCTTGAGCGATGTGCCCCAACGGTGCAGCAGATGCCCATCGCGGGAAAGCTCGCAGATGCATAGGCGCGGATTTGATACGGATAGGAGAGTTCCCGGAAGACACTCATCTGAACCTATCCGAATGGATAGGTTCAGATTAAAAAGTCATTTGAAAATAGCCACTTAGACATAATGCCGCCCCAGTTGGAATCCAGCACACGCGCCGGTAGACGCGGTCGCGAGCCCTTCCCTTCCGCCACTCGCTTACCCGTCGGGGCCGGGAACGCCTTGGCGACCAGTTGCCCGCCTACCCGATTTCAAGCGCTCCTTGAGGTCAGATAGGCTTTGGCGATTTCCTGCAAGCGGGTGCGACCAAAACTCGATCCGTGGCCACCATGGACGACGTCGAGGTCGAGCCGCACCCACCGCCGGATGAACCATTCAGGAACCATTCAGGCTTTTCCCTGTTCAATCCCGAACGTGGCGCAAATTTGGAGGAAAGCATGGATCGACGATCATTTCTCACCGGATTGCTTGGATTGGCCGGCACAGCGGCCCTGGCGTCGGTAATCAAACCGGAAAGCGTGCAGGCTGCCATCATCAATCCCGGCGACATCGGCTCCGGAAGCGGCATCCTGGACGAGCTGCAAAGCTCCGAGCCGGATGTGATGGAGGTCAGCCATCGCCGGGGGCATTGGCCTCGGCATCATCGCCCTCATCGACGCAGGGTATGGCGCCGCGTATGCCGTCGTGCACGCGTTCACGGCCGCTGGCGCCGTCGTTGCTGGCGCGAGCGCGTCTGGATCTGAACCTGAGGGTTCGGCTCGAAGCATTCCATATCATTCCGAAAGGCTCCGGTTTCACCGGAGCCTTTTTTGTCACGGAGAGCCGACGGGTTCCGGCTCTGGACGTCAAACAAGCTGCCTTCGATCTTGCGGACGACGAAAAATCCGAGGTGCCTGATCAGCATGCGCTCTTCCCAACACGTTATATTTAAGGAAATATAACGTTGAGTGGATTTGACCGCGAAGGGAAAGCGCCTTCGCGGAATGACGGCGCGTAGCGATTTCCGTGCGCGCCGTCCTGTCGGAGAGAAAGATGCAGGGAGAAATCCGGATCGCCGTCGCGCTGATCGTCCGGGACAATGGCGATACGCTTCTCGTGCGCAAGCGCGGCATACCGGTCTATCTGCAGAGCGGCGGCAGGATCGAGGGCACGGAAACGCCGAAGGCAACGCTTGCCCGGGAGATGCACGAGGAACTCGGCCTCAAGATCCCGCCCTCGCGCATGACGCCCTTCGGCTGCTTCGAGGCGCAGGCGGCGAACGTGCCCGATCATATCGTCGTGGCCCATGTGTTCCGCGTCCACCTGCACGATGAGCTCATCACCCCCGCGGCCGAAATCGAGGAGACCGTCTGGGTGCCGATCAACGAGGCGCCCGCATTGCCGCTCGCTCCTCTGACGCGCGATCACATCCTTACCCTCTACTGGCAAATGCAGTTCGGCGAAGACCCGCATGACCGGCGAGAGGCAAGGACAACGGCCGCGTAGAAGCGGGCTTGCCAGTATCCTCGGATTGGAACACCCATGCCCACGCTGCCCCGCCTCAAGTCCCACGGCGCGCCCCTGCCGGGCATAGGCCTGCCGCACGCGGTCCTGCCGAATGGCGGCGAGCCCAGAACGGGTTCGCAGCGGCTGCGCATCTGGGAAATCCCGGCCACCTTCCACTGCTCGCTCATCGGCACCTGCCTGACGACGGGCGAATTGCGGCAGGTTCTCGTCAGGGCCGGACAGGACGATGCCCGCGCGGCGACGGATCATGCGCTGCATGGCCGCGGCGTGCGTCTTGCCGGCCAGCGGGACCAGGCGGCCAAGCTCCTCAACAAGACGCTCGACAAGCGCCATGAGGCGAGCATCAAGCGCATTCCCCGCCATGCGGACGAGGAGGAACTGCGCGCGATCTGGCGCGATTGCTTCGACCGCGGCGACATTGCGGGCCCCTATTGGGCGCTGATGAGCCATCCGGGAAGCCCGCCAGCCCTGGTCCGCGACATCTTTGGCGAGGTGCATATGCTCTCGCATCTGGTCGGCAGCGCAAGCCGCCTCGACATCGCCCGCCTGACACAGCTCGAAAAGGAGCTCGGACAATCCCGGGAGAAGGCCGTTCGGCAGGAGTTGCGCCTGAAGACGGCCGCCGACGAACGAGCGGAGCAGCAGCAGCGTATCCATCAGCTCGAGGAGCGGCTGATCCAGGCCGAGGCGATCGCCGCGTCCGTCACCCGGCCAGCGGGAGGCAGCGAGCATCTTTTCGAACGCTCCCAATCCGAGGACACGCGCACTGCCGCCCTGTCGCAACGGCTGGCGGAGCTGGAGGAAAGGCACGCTGCTCTCCAACGCGCCTTCGACCGGATGCAGGATCTCAACCGCGCCATCCTGCGGGAGAACGAGGTGCTGGAAACGGCCATCGCCATCCATCCGCGGAAGAATGTCACAGACGTCACCGCCGGCGCGGGCGGCCCGATCCTCTATGTCGGCGGGCGCCGCAATCTGTTCGACCATCTGCGGGCCTGCGCGGAAAGCAGGAATGTCGACCTTCTCCTCCATGACGGGGGATTGGAAGACAGCACCACCCTGCTTCCCGCTCTCATCGGGCAGGCGGCGACAGTGTTGTTTCCTGTCGACCATATCAGCCACGGTGCCGCCGGGATCGTAAAACGTCTCTGCCGCGAACAGGGCAAGCCTTACCTGCCGCTGCGCTCTGCCGGCCTTGCGAGCTTCCTTGCCGCCATCACCGGCACCGCACAGGACAAGCTGTAGGCGACAAAGAGTTCACGCCTCATTGTGGAGAGATCGCCGGCGACGAACGCGTTCGACCTGATGGCGCGCTGCCGTCCATCCGCCAAAGCGCCTCGCAGGTAACGCGACCGTTCACGAAGCTCTGAACGCGCGGGATCGGAACGTGGATTGCCAGCACGCAGGCGACGGCCGATATATTCCTGGAGCCATATCGATAGAAGCAGCCGTCCGGATGGCTCTATCCGTGGAAGGGCATGTAACAAACGGCCGGCGGCCTGCGTATTCATCGGCAGAACGCCATTGGAGGAATGCATCATGATGAACAGGCGCGGGCTTCTGGCAGCGAGCGTGGCAGCCTTCACGGCCGGGTTCCTGGCTCGAGGGGCAGGCCCATTGCTCGCGGCGACAAAGGGGAATTTCGCCGTCAGCCACAGCGAGGACGAATGGCGAAGCCTGCTGACGCCCGAGCAGTTCAGCATTCTTCGCGAGGAAGGCACGGAGCAGCCGGGTTCGAGCGCGCTCTTGGCCGAGCATCGCAAAGGCACCTTCTCCTGCGCCGGCTGCCAACAGGCACTCTTTTCCTCGGACACCAAGTTCGAGAGCGGCACGGGCTGGCCGAGCTTCTGGGCGCCGCTCGACAATGCCGTCGGCACGACGCGCGACACATCCCATGGCATGGTCCGGGTGGAAGTGCATTGCAGCCGCTGCGGCGGCCATCTCGGCCATGTCTTCAACGACGGGCCGCGGCCGACAGGACTGCGCTACTGCATGAACGGCTTTGCCATGACCTTCACGCCGGCGGCGGCGTGATCCGGAGAGGCTGACCTTATGACCCTTGCCATCCTGGCCTATCTCGCAGGCGTGCTCACCATCCTCAGCCCCTGCATCCTGCCGGTCCTGCCCTTCGTCTTCGCGCGGGCGGGACAGCCGTTCCTGCGCAGCACGTTGCCGATGCTCGCGGGCATGGCGCTGACCTTCGCGCTCGTCGCGTCGCTTGCAGCGCTCGGCGGCGGCTGGGCGGTGGAGGCCAACGAATATGGCCGGCTGGCCGCGATGATCATCCTCGCAGGCTTCGGCGTCATCCTCCTGTTTCCCTCGCTCGCCGAGCGGTTGACGCGCCCGATCGTCTCCCTCGGCGCACGGCTTTCCGAACAGGCCGATCGCCGAGGTGCGGCCGGCGGGATCGGCGCCTCCATGCTGATCGGCATTGCGACGGGCTTGCTCTGGGCGCCCTGCGCCGGCCCCGTGCTCGGTCTCATCCTCACCGGCGCCGCGCTGAACGGTGCAAGCCTTGGCACGAGCGTGCTGCTTGCCGCCTATGCGCTCGGCACCGCGACGTCGCTGGCGCTTGCGCTGCTTGTTGGCGGGCGCGTTTACCAGGCCATGAAACGCTCCCTCGGTGTCAGCGATTACCTGCGGCGCGGCGTCGGAGCCGCCGTGCTCGTCGCGGTCGCCGCCATCGCGCTCGGCCTCGATACCGGCTTCCTCACCCGCGTCTCCGCACAGAGCACCGCTGCGCTGGAGCAGACGCTGATCGACCGGCTCCAGCCCGGAACGCAGACTGTGGCAAACGGCGGTGACGCCGCCCCGTCCATGGCCATGCAGGGCGGCGACGGCAATGCCACGATGCGCAGCGATGATCGCATGATGATGTCCGCCGACCCCTCGATGATGATGAGCGGCTCCGACACGATGATGATGCAGGCTGGGCAATCGCCCGCCGGCGCTGCGGACCTGCCGGTCGAATCCATTAAGCCGTCCCTCGACGGCGCCGTCGAGTGGCTGAACTCCCCGCCGCTGACCATGGCCGCGTTGAAGGGGAAGGTCGTGCTGGTCGATTTCTGGACCTATTCCTGCATCAACTGCCTGCGCGCCATTCCCTATGTCCGCGCATGGGCGGAAAAGTACAAGGACCAGGGCCTCGTCATCATCGGCGTGCATGCACCGGAATTCGCCTTCGAGAAGAAGATCGACAACGTGCGCCGGGCGACGGCGGATCTGTCCATCGGTTATCCGGTGGCCATCGACAACGATTATGCCATCTGGCGCGCCTTCAACAACCAGTATTGGCCGGCGCATTACTTCATCGACGGGGAAGGCCGGGTTCGTCACCACCATTTCGGCGAAGGCGACTATCAGCAGTCCGAGCGCGTGATCCAGCAGCTTCTCGCCGAGGCCGGTGAAAGCAACGTCGCCGGCGGAATCGTCTCGGTCACGGCGAGCGGAGCGGAAGCCGCCTCGAACCAGGCAGACGTCCAGTCGCCGGAGACCTATATCGGCTATCTTCGGGCGCAGAACTTCCTCGGCGCCGACGGGATCGTCAACGATACCGCTCATGTCTATGCCGCAGCAGACCCGCGCCGCAACGAATGGGGCCTCACCGGAAGCTGGAATGTCGGCCCCGAGCGCGCCGAACTGACGAAGGAAGGCGGCAGCATCTATTATCGTTTCCGCGCCCGCGACCTGCATCTCGTGCTCGGCCCCGGCAGCCTTGGCAAGCCGGTCCGCTTCCGGGTGACCATCGACGGCAAGGCGCCGGGCGACGACCACGGTGTCGACACGGACGCCGGGGGCAATGGAACGGTGACGGAACAGCGGCTCTACCAGCTCGTGCGCCAGGGCGGGCCGATCGCCGATCACACATTCGAGATCCGCTTTCTCGATCCGGGCCTCGAAGCCTACGCATTCACCTTCGGTTGAGGAGACTGCCATGAAACGCATTGCCAGGATTTCCACCCTTTTCGCCGGAATGGGCATCGCCCTTGCGGGGCTGATGTCCGCGACGACAGGCGCCGGTGCGCAGGAGGGTCTTGCCATTCCCGCGCCCGCCCTCGACGAGGAGAACGCCGCACGCAGGGAAACCGCCGTCTTCGCCGGCGGCTGCTTCTGGGGCGTCCAGGGCGTCTTCCAACGGGTCGAGGGCGTGAGTAACGCCGTTTCCGGCTATGCCGGCGGGGCAAAGGAGACCGCGCATTACGAAATGGTCGGCAATGGCAACACGGGCCATGCGGAAGCGGTCCGTGTCACCTTCGACCCCGCCAAGATCACCTATGGCAAGCTGTTACAGGTCTATTTTTCCGTTGCTCACGACCCGACCCAGCTCAACAGGCAAGGTCCCGACATGGGCCCGCAATACCGCTCGACGCTCTTCCCGACCAGCGAGGAACAGGCTCGCGTTGCGAAAGCCTATATCGAGCAGTTGAACAAGGCCCGCATCTACGAGGCCGCCATCGTCACGACAATCGAGCCGGACAAGGCCTTCTATCCGGCCGAGGACTATCATCAGGATTTCCTGACCAACAATCCGACCTATCCCTATATCGTCTATAACGACATGCCGAAGATCGACAACCTGAAGCGCTTGTTCCCGGCGAACTATCGCGCCGAGCCGGTCCTCGTCGCGAAAGTCGGCATCGGCGGATAGGCCTTGCCGCGGCAAGGCACGTTGCAAATCAGCCGGCAAGGCCGATGCGCCATTGATAGGGCGGCGGGGTGCCGTTGACGGCGAAGTCGCCGACGATGCGATCCTTGTAGATGCGCGGATTGTGCGAGGCGAGCGTGCGGGCATTGCGCCAGTGCCGGTCGAGGCCGTTCGGCTTGCGCGTCGAGGATGCACCGAGCGCATCGAAGACGATGGTCGAGGCTTCGAGGATGAGGTCGGTGACGACGGTCAGCGCCTGGGAGGTTTCGAGCTCGGCAATCGCGTTGGCGCGTTCCTCCGCCTCGGCGTCACCGCCGAAATGGGCATGGTACGCCCGTTCGATGGCGCGCGCCACCTGCAGCACGATCGCGCCGGCCGTATAGGCATTGCCGCGGATGCGGCCGACGACCTGCAGGACCTGCGGATCCTGGCTGGAGCGCGGGCCTGCGGCATTGGAGTAGTGGCGCACCCGCTTTGCGACGGCCGATGCCGTCTCGTCGGCGAGCGCCCGGCCGATGCCGGCGAGCGTGGCGAGATGGATCGCCTGGTAGAAGGCGGCGCCGTAGCGGAACTGGTTTTCGTCTGCGACGACGTCGGCCGGATCGACGACAGCATCCCTGAAGGTCGTCGTGCCGCTGGCGGTCAGGATCTGGCCGAAACCGTCCCAGTCGTCGACCACCTCGACGCCCGGATCGTCACGGCGCACCTGCACGGTGCCGCTTGCCCCATCGAGGCCGGTCACGCCCACATTGATCCAGTCGGCGAACAGCGAGCCGGTCGTGTAATATTTCCGGCCGTTGATGACGAGCCTGCCGTCCTTCTCGGAAACCGCCGTCGCGAACGTATCCTGTCTGGCATTGCCGATTTCGGTCCAGGCATTGCCGGCGATCTCGCCACGCGCCAGGCGATCGGTCCAGCGCCGGCGATCAGTACCTTCCGCCTTGTTGACGATATCCTCGGCAAAGCCGAAATGGCCGCGAAGCGCCTGCGTAATGTTCGAATCCGCGGCCGACAGCTCGATCAGCAGATTGAGGAGTTCAGGCAATGTCGCACCGAAACCGCCCTCGGCCTCCGGCACGCGGAGCGCGCCGAACCGGGCGTCCTTCAACCTGGCGATTTCCGCGCCCGGCAGCTTGCGGCCGAGCTCGCGGTCGAGCGCGCCGGCGGAAATCCCGGCGAAGATAGGACGGAATTTTGCGGCGAGGCTCTCATAGCGCTCCGACGGGCCTTCGCCCCAGCCAAGATCGATCTGTGACACGGATATGTGTTTCCTGTTGATGATTTTGCAGGAGACCACGCTCAGAGCGCGTCTCCCAGATAGATACGGTGCAGGTCATCGCGCGCGGCCATTGCGGCGGCGTCCCCGGAAAGCGCCACCCGCCCGCTCTCCAGAATGTAGGCCCGATCGGCATGGGCGAGAGAAAGGGCGGCATTCTGCTCGGCAAGGAGGAAGGCGACGCCGTTCTCGCGGTTGAGCCGGACGATGATCTGGAAAATCTCCTGGACGATCCTGGGGGCAAGGCCCATCGACGGTTCGTCCAGCAGGACGAGGCGCGGCTGCGTGAGCAGCGCGCGGCCGATCGCCAGCATCTGCTGCTCGCCGCCGGAGGTCAGCCCCGCCAGGGTGCGCCTCTTGTCTTTCAGGCGCGGAAACCACGCATAGATGTCATCGATCTGGCGCAGGAGCTCGCGCCGCCCCGGCTTGCGGAGAAAGGCGCCGGACAGCAGGTTCTCCTCGACCGTCAGATGCGGGAAGACGTGCCGGCCCTCGAGCACATGCACGATGCCGCGCTCCGTCATGCGGTTTGCAGCCGTCCCGAGGATGTCCTCGCCTTCGAAGCGCACATGCCCGCGCCGAACTGTCGCCCGGTCGGCCGCGGCAAGCCCCGAGATCGCCTTGAGCACCGTGCTCTTGCCCGCGCCGTTGGCGCCGAGCAGGGCGACGATCTCGCCTGCCCCGACGGTCAGCGAGACATCCGCGACCGCCAGGATCGCTCCGCCATAGACGACCTCGATGCCCGAGACGTCGAGAAGACTGCGGGCGGCGGGAACGGAAGCGATCGGTTCATGCTGAAAGGTCATCGTTCTCTCCTTGTAAGACCGGGGCGGCAACCGCCCCGGCCCTGATGGATCAGTTGGTGCCGACATCGCGCGGCGTGATGCCGTGCTCCTCGGCGTAGGCGGCGGACTTGGCGTCGATCAGCGGGCGCAGCGCCTCGCGGTCGGCCTGGACCCAGTCGCTGACGAGGTGCCAGTTCTCGCCGGTCCACTGCTGGACGCGCACCGCGCCGCCGCCCTCATGGTCGGCGGGCGTCAGCTGCAGGTTCTGGACAAGGCCGAGGAAGCCCGCCTTTTCCAGCGCCGCATCGTCCAGCTTGAGCTGCTCGAGCGACCATTGGCCTTCCTCGCCGGTGATCGGCTTGTTGCCGAACTTCGCCTGCGCCTGCCGGACGATCTCGACCGAGATGAGCGCATCGACGAGACCGGAATTGTAGTAGACGCTGCCGAAAGCCTTGGTGTCGCGCAGGTCCGACTTGCCGGTGTCGATGATGTGCTGCTTGAGGCGCTTGTGGATCTCGAAGTCGGCGCCGGCCGGATAGGGCGTCAGGGCGAGATAGCCCTTGGCGGCATCGCCGGCGGGTATGACATCCTCTTCGGACGACGCCCAGACATCGCCGATGATGTGGTCCGCCGGGAAGCCGAAACGCTGCGCCGTCTTGATGGCGACCGGCGTCGAGACGCCCCAGGTGCGCAGGAAGACCCAATCCGGCTTGTGCTCGCGAACCTGGCGCCACTGCGAAGACTGCTCGCTTCCCGGATCGGGCACCGGGATCTGGATGTTCTCGAATCCGTATTTCTCGGCAAGCAATGCCAGCGGATCGAGCGTTTCCCGGCCATAGGCGCTGTCATGGTAGACAGTCGCGATCTTCTTGCCCTTGAGCTTGTCGAAGCCGCCTTCCTTTTCCGCGATGTAGTTCACGATAGCGGAGGCTTCGCTGTAGAACGTCACCATGACCGGGAAGATATAGGGGAAGACGCGGCCGTCAGTGGCTTCGGTCCGGCCATAGGCCAGCGTCACCAGCGGGATCCTGTCTTCGGCCGCGCGGTCGGAAAGCGCATAGGCCGCCGGAGCACCATTCGGGAAGTAGGCCGAAACCGGGGCGCCATTCAGGCCGCGCTTGAAGCGCTCGTAGCACTCGATGCCCTTTTCCGCGGTCCATTCGGTCTCGCATTCCTGCCAGACGATCGGCACGCCGTTGATGCCGCCCTCGACCTCGTTGATATAGCGGTAGTAGTCGATGCGGCCGGCCCAGATCGATGCGCCGGATGCCGCGTAGGGACCGACGCGATAGCTGGCGATCGGGAAAAACTGCTTGTCGCTGTCGGGTCCCGGCGCCGTGTCGATTGCCTGTGCCGAGCCTGCCAGAACCAGAATGGATGCGGCTGTCGCGATGGCGCCGCGCAAGAATGTCTTGAACATAGTCCTCTCCTGTTGAAAGCCGGGGCGCGACGCAGGCCGCGCCCCGCCATGGATCAATTGGTTTCCGTTTCCGGCGTGCGCGGCGTGATGCCGTTTTCCCGGGCATAGGCCGCGGCCCCTTCCCTGATAAGCGGATTGAGAAGTTCGTGGTCGGCCTTGATCCAGTCGGTCTGCAGCACCCATTTCTCGCCATCCCAGCTCTGAATGCGCGCGGCACCGCCGCCTTCGTGGTCGGTCGGCGTGATCCTGATCTGCTGCAGCAGTCCCTTGAAGCCGATCTCCTCAAGGCGCTTGTCGTCGATCGTCAGGTGCTCGAAGGCCCAGCGGCCCTCCTCGCCGTTCAGCGGACGGGCGCCGAAGTGCTTGTAGCCGGTGCGCAGCGCTTCGACGGCGAGCGCCGCATTGACGAGGCCGATATTGTAGTTGACCGCGCCGAACAGCTTCCGGTCACGCAGATCGGATTTGCCCTTGTCGAGGATTTCGGCCTTCAGCCGCTTGTGGATCTCGAAATCCGTGCCGCCCGGATAGGGTGCCAGCGCCGAATAGCCGATGGCGGCCGCGCCGGCCGGAATGGCATCGGATTCGGAGCCCGCCCAGACGTCACCGATGATGTGATCGGCCGGGAAGCCGAAGCGCTGCGCGGTCTTCAGCGCCACGACCGTCGAGACGCCCCAGGTGCGCAGGAAGACCCAGTCCGGCTTCTGCTCGCGTATCTGGCGCCATTGCGGCGACTGTTCATTGCCGGGGTCGGCCACGGGGATCTGGATGTTCTCGAAGCCGTACTTCTCGGCGAGAACCTCGACGGCCGGCTGGCTGGCGCGGCCATAGGCACTGTCATGATAGACGGTGGCGATCTTCAGGCCCTTGAGCTTGTCGAAGCCGCCGACCTTCCCGGCAATGTAGTTGATGCCGGTGGAAGCCTGGCTGTAGTAGCTGAAGAGCAGTGGGAAGGCGTAGGGGAAGACCGTGCCGTCGACTGTCTCCGTCTTGCCGCCGGCCGGGTCGATCAGCGGAATCCTGTCGGCCGCAGCCTTTTCAAGCAGCGCGTAGGTCGCCGGCGTGCCGTGGGTGAAGAAGAAGGCGAGCGGCGAACCATCCTT
This sequence comes from Shinella sp. R2-11, assembly GCF_055330205.1. NCBI lineage: Bacteria > Pseudomonadati > Pseudomonadota > Alphaproteobacteria > Hyphomicrobiales > Rhizobiaceae > Shinella > Shinella sp. R2-11. Next base: position 691,923 of record NZ_JBVAPC010000003.1, read on the forward strand.
GCCGGCCTTCACGCGCTCATAGACCTCGACCGTGCGGTCCGGGCTCCACTCGGTCTCGAATTCCTCGTAGTTGAGCTTGACGCCCTCGACGCCGCCTTCGACCTCGTTGATGTAGCGGAAATAGTCCCGCTCGCCCGCCCACCAGAGCTCGCCCGACGAGGCATAGGCGCCGACGCGGTAGGTCGGCAGCGGAATATACTGGCTCACCTCATCGGCCGAAGCCGGTGTGACGCCGGAGAAAAGGGTGCCGGCAAGCAGCGCGGCGACAAGCAGACGTTTCATGGTTTCAACTCCTGGGGATCACGATGGGAAGAGACGGCGGCGTGCCCCCTGCGTTCGCCGCAAACCGAGCAGACGGGCCAGCCCTTCGGGCTCCTTGATCAGGAACCACATGATGAGAAGGCCGAAGATGGCTTTCTGGATGTTCTGAAGCAGGCCCGCATCGACATGACCGCCGAACAGGCGCTGGAACAGCCAGTCGAGCGCCAGAGGCAGGAGGCTGACGAAGGCCGCGCCGAGATAGGCGCCGCGAATGGTGCCGAGACCGCCGATGATGATGATGAAGAGGATCTGGTAGGAGCGGGTGAGGCCGAAGCTCTGCACGCTGGCCGATCCGAGATAGGCAAAGGCCCAGAGCGCGCCGGCGATGCCGAGAATGAAGCTCGACACGGCAAAGGCCTGCAGCTTGGCACGGAAGACCGGCACGCCGATGACCGCCGCCGCCGTATCCATGTCGCGGATCGCCATCCAGTTCCGCCCCGTCTGCCCGCGGATCAGGTTGAAGGACAGGAGCGTCAGGAGCGCGACGATGCCGAGCGTCAGGTAGTAGCGCCCGTGCGGACCGTTCGCATCGAGCCCGAAGAAGGACAGGCCGCGCGACAGCGAAATCGTCGCGGAGGAATTGCCGTTGTAGAACCACGGAAATTTCAGGAACAGCCACTCGAAGAAGAACTGGGCCGCCAGCGTGCTGACGATCAGGTAGAACCCCTTGATGCGCGTCGAGGGAATGCCGAAGGCAAGGCCGACGGCCCCGGCGACAAGACCGGCAACGACCAGCGCCAGCGGCAAGGGCAGCTCCGGCACGCGCAGCTGGAGCGAGAAGGTGGCATAGGCGCCGACCATCATGAAGGCGCCCGCCCCGAGCGAGAGCTGGCCCGCATAGCCGGTCAGGAGATTGAGGCCGAGCCCGGCAAGCGACAGGATCAGGAACGGCACGATGATCGCGTTGATCCAGTATTCCGACGTGAGGAAAGGTGCGGTCAGGAGCAGCGCGAGGGCAGCCGCGACGGCGATCGCCTTCAGGCCGACGGGATCGACGGGTTCGGCGGCGGCGGGCAGATTGATCTCGGACATGTTCAGACCCTCTCGATCTGTCGTTCGCCGAACAGGCCGGCCGGGCGGATGAAAAGGAAGACGAGCGCAAGCGCGTAGGCGAACCAGGGCGTGATGCCGCCGCCGAGATACGGGCCGATATAGGTTTCGGCCAGGCTCTCGCCTGCGCCAACGATCAGCCCGCCGACGATGGCGCCGGGGATCGAGGTGAAACCGCCGATGATGAGGACCGGCAGAGCCTTCAGCACCACGAGCGACAGCGAGAACTGCACGCCTTGGCGCGCGCCCCACAAAAGCCCGGCGACAAGGCCGACCAGCCCGGCGACCGCCCAGACGATCTGCCAGATGCGGTTGATGTCGATGCCGAGCGACAGCGCCGCGCGCGTGTCATCCGCCACGCCGCGCAGCTGGATGCCGATGCGCGTGCGGTTGAACAGCAGCGACAGGACGACGACGATCGCGAGCGCCACGCCGGCGGCGATGAGGTCGAACTGGCTGATCATGATATCGCCGAGGAAGATCGGCAGGTCTTCGATCCCGAGATCGAGCGCCCGCACCTGCGACCCCATGATCCCCTGAGCAACGCCCTCCACGACATAGGAAAGGCCGAGGGTCGCCATGAAGAGCGTCATGGGGCTGCGATTGGTCAGCGGGCGCAACAGCAGCTTTTCAATCGCGATCGCGGTGAGGACGAGGAGCGCGATCGTCACGGCAATCGCACCGAGCGCCGGAACGCCCTGGTCGGTGAGCGTCACGAAGGTCAGAGCCGCGAAGAGCAGCAGGGAGCCCTGGGCATAGTTGAAGACACCGGAGGCCTTGTAGATCAGCACGAAGCCGATCGCGACGAGTGAATACATGGTCCCGGCGAGCAGGCCGCCGATCAGGGTTTCCAGGAACATGTTCATGCGGCAGCCTCCGCGTGCTCGGAACCGAGATAGGCGGCGATGACGTCAGGGTTTTCGCGGATGGTCTCCGGCGGGCCGTCAGCCAGCTTGCGCCCGTAGTCGAGCACTACCACGTGATGGGCGAGTTTCAGGACGATACCGATGTCATGCTCGATGAGGACGACAGTGAGGTCGAGTTCCCTGTTGAGCCGCGCGATGATGGTGGCGATTTCCTGCTTTTCGGCGGCATTCATGCCGGCCAGCGGCTCGTCGAGCAGAAGCAGACGGGGTCTGGCGACAATGGCCCGCGCGATTTCGACCTTTTTCTGCACCCCGTAGGGCAAGGTGCCGACGGTGGTTCCGGCATAGTCCTCCAGGTCGAAGAGCTCGAGCACTTCGAGCGCGCGGGTACGGAACGCCCGCTCCTGCCCCAGTGCACGGGGCAGCCGGAACGCCTCCTCGACCAAGGTCACGCGCGAATGCCGGGAAAGGCCGGCGATCACGTTGTCGAGCACGCTCATGCCGGAGAAGAGCGCATTGTTCTGAAAACCGCGGCCGATGCCGCGCCGCGCCGCCTCCAGCGGATGCATGCGCCGGAAATGCTCGCCCTCGAAGACGATCTCGCCGGAATCCGGCACATAGACCCCATTGAGGATGTTCAAGAGAGAGCTCTTGCCGGCCCCGTTCGGGCCGATCAGGGCGCAGATTTCCTGCCGCCTGACCTGGAACGACAGGTCCGAGATCGCCTTGACGCCCTTGAAGGACAGCGAGACGTTCCTCACTTCGAGGGCGGGAACCGGGTCGTCACTCATCGTCCTGTCGCTCCGTCATTTCGGTGAACCGGGGGCATGGCTCCGCCCATCGCCGGAACGGTCGGCCGCGGCGCCGGAACTACCCTGTTGGTGGATGGCCGCCGGCCGTTCCCGACCGGCGCGTTCTCTTGTCAGGCGGCGTGGCCGGCCGCCTTCGCGGCTTCCTCGCGCTTGACCCTTTCGATATCCCTGAAGCGATGGGCCGGATGGCTTTCGGGAAGGTACGGCCCCTCGCCGAACAGCTTCTCGCGCAGCGTGCCTTCCCGGTATCCCGTCACATAGACGCCGCGCTTCTGCAGCTCCGGCACCACGTAGCCGATCACGTCGGCGAACGTGTCGTGGGCGAGCGCATAGGCGAGGTTGAAGCCGTCGATATCGGTCTCCTCGACCCATTCCTGCAGGAGATCGGCGATCGTCGACGGCGAGCCGACGAAGAGCGGCCCGAGCCCGCCGATGCCGCCCCATTTCGCCAGTTCCTCGATCGTCCAGACCTTGCCGCCTTCGGAAAGATGCTCGACGGCGGAGATGATGGCGTTGGTCTCGACTTTCCTGACCGTGTCGGCCGGCCTGTAGTGGCCGAAGTCGATGCCGGTCCAGCCGGACATCAGCACCAGCGCACCGTCATAGGAGGCGTATTTGACATACTCCTCGTATTTCGCCCGCGCCTTCTCGTCGGTCTCGTCGACGATGATCGTCGCCATGGCATAGATCAGCACCTTCTTCGGGTCGCGCCCCTGCGCCGCCGCGCGCTGGCGGATATCCGACACATAGGTGCGCGTCGCGTCCTTGAGCGGCGTCGAGATGAAGACGCATTCCGCATGTCCCGCGGCGAACTGCTTGCCCGCGCCGGAAGCGCCGGCCTGGAAGAGGACCGGCGTGCGCTGCGGCGACGGTTCGCTGAGGTGGTAGCCCGGCACGTCGAAATATTTGCCCTTGTGGCCGATCTCGTGGATCTTCGAAGGATCGGCGAAGATGCCGCGCTCCTTGTCGCGGATGACGGCACCCTCCTCCCAGCTTCCCTCGAACAGCTTGTAGAGGACTTCCACATATTCCGTCGCGACGTCATAGCGGTTGTCGTGCGAGCGCAGGCCGCCCTGCCCGACATTCTTCGCGCCGCTTTCGAGATAGGACGTCACGATGTTCCAGCCGACGCGCCCCTTGGTGTGATGATCGGCCGTCGAAAGGCGGCGTGCGAACGTGTAGGGATGCTCGAAACTGGTGGAGGCGGTGATGCCGATACCGAGATGCCGCGTCGCCTGGGCGATCGGATTGGCAAGCTGCAGCGGGTCGTTCACCGGGATCTGCACGCCCTGCAGCAGCGCATTGTCGAGATTGCCCTTGTAGACGTCGTAGTAGCCGACCACGTCGGCGATGAAGATCGACTCGAAGAACCCGGTTTCCAGAAGCTTCGCGAGATCCGTCCAATATTCGAGATCCTTGTATTGCCAGGACCGGTCCCGCGGATGGCGCCAGAGCCCCGGGGACTGATGGCCCACGCAATTCATCTCGAAAGCATTGAAGCGTATGGTTTTGGTCATGGAAGGTTCCGCCGGATTGATTGGAACCAAACTAGTGGCTCCCGATCGGGCAGAACAGAAAATCTATCTTTTTTATAGATTTTATAGGAGAACAGTTTTCCGCCTCTATCGTCCCCCACGCAGGTAAACGCTATCGGCGCAGGCCGGCAAACCGGCGGGCCATCCCGGCTACCGCCCCTCCTCTCAGGCGATCGCGAGCCTATGTGCCGGCAGGCTTTGGCCGCATGAGGCCGGCGAAGGCGCGGCAAGGCCCGCCCGCAGGAAGCTGCGTGGCATGCTTTGTACAATATCCGGTCTTTCTACCTGACGATGGAGCGGTCGCGTCCGGCTTTCTTGGCATTGTAAAGCGCGTTGTCGGCACGGGAGATGGCGGAGCCGACGCTTTCGTCGGTCACGCAGATCGCCCCGCCCACGCTGACCGTCACTTTCAATAGGTCCGCATCGATGCCGAAGGGGCACGCGCCGACAGCCCGGCGCAGGCGCTCGGCGGCGTCGTGTACCGCGACGGGATCCGGCCGGCTCAGCACGACCGCGAACTCCTCCCCGCCCATGCGCCCGAAGCAATCGCCGGGATCGAGCACATCGCGGCAGCGCCGCGTGAACTCGATGAGCACCCGATCGCCCACGCCATGGCCGTAGCAGTCGTTGATCGTCTTGAAGTGATCGATGTCGAGCATCAGGAAGGCGACGGGCGCGTCGCTCCGCTGGCATTTGGCATGGATGCGGTCGGCTTCCTCGAAGAAGCGGCGCCGGTTCATCGCCCCGGTCAGGGGATCGGTATCGGCGAGGACCTTCAACTCCTTCGCGTAGCTGCGCTCGCGCGTCACGTCGATATAGAGGTTGACGTTGAAGTTGCCGATGGTGCGATGGCGGAACTGGATCGTACGCTTGCCGCCGTTCGCGGTCGCGACATCAAGGTCGAAGGGCGTCATCTCGCGGTTCTCGGCGCGGGCGATGGCGATGGAATCGTACCATTGCGCGCGCGCGAATTCGCGATAGTCCGGGTCCGGATAGGCAAGCCGCCACCAGTCCTCAATGTTGGAGATCTCGTCCTGAGTATAGCCGAACATCTCCTTGAAGGTGGAATTGGCGAACTGGATCTGGTCGTCGCTGCTGGCGATCTCGAAGCCGAACGGCAGCCAGTTGAGCAGCGAGGTGACGTTCTCCTGCCAGCCGGCGAGCGTCACGGACCCTTGCGGCGGCGCATCCATGAAGGAGAAGAGGCGCAGGATCTCGTCCTCCACCGCGACCTTGGTAACCTGCACCATGAGCACCCGCTCCTGGTCCTGCACCTGCGCGCGGATGAGGAAAGGCTCGCCCGGGACGCCAACGGGCGCGACACTCCAGATCTGGCCCAGAATGAGGGTCGCTTCCGGCCCGACGAGCTCTTCCACCGAGCAGCCGCCGAAACCTTCGAGGCCGCGGCCGAACAGCACCGCCGCGCTCCGGTTGGCATAGCGCACATTCAGCACCTGGCCTTCCATGAGGACAAGCGGAGCACCGACGCAGTCGATCCAGAAGTCCACCTCCTGGCGAGAACGCCCGGCGGGCGCGTCGGGGACCGCCACGTCCGGCGCTGCAGAAATATGAGCTGAAGTCTTATGCATGCTCATGCGTTCCTACTCATCTCGTCGGGCATCTTCGCATTCCGCCGCGAAGGAGCCTAAAGCGCTGGTATGAGGATTTAGTTTAAAGATTGCGGAAAGAGCTAATCTTTCCGGATCGGCCCAGGTCAGGAAAGGCGCCCGAATTGGCGCCCCGTTTCCAGCTTTCGAAGGCGATCCGAAACCGCATGCGGATGCTGACCTGCCGCATATCCTATCGTTTTAGCATGTGAACGGGATTTCGATTGCCAAGGCCGGCGCGGTTCGTCTTTGGTCGCGGCTTCCGATCCGTCCGGCGTGCTGCAAGGCCGCCGCCCACTGCAAGTGAACCTCATGTCCGCAGCTCCGCTTTTCACGCCTCTCCAGCTTGGGCCCGTAACCCTGCCGAACCGGATCGCCGTCGCGCCGATGTGCCAGTACATGGCGAATGACGGCTGTGCTTCGGCGTGGCATATGCAACACCTCATGACGCTCGCCATGTCGGGCGCCGGCCTCGTCATGATCGAGGCGACGGCGGTGTCGCGCCGCGGGCGGATCACGCATGGCTGCCTCGGCCTCTATTCCGATGCCGGCGAAGATGCCCTGGGCACGGTTCTCGAACAGGCGCGCCGCGTGGCGCTTCCGGGCACCGAATTCGGCATCCAGCTATCGCATGCCGGCCGCAAGGGCTCGGCCCATCGTCCGTGGGAAGCGCCGGGCGGAAGCCTTTCCGGCGGCGACGCCTGGACAACGCTGGCGCCGTCGGAAATCACGCATCGCGACAACTGGGCGCTTCCGCAGGCGGCGAGCGAGGAAGATCTCGATCGGATCGCCGACGACTTCCGCAATGCCGCCATGCGCGCCGCACGGCTGGGCATCAAGGTGGTCGAAATCCATGTCGCCCATGGCTATCTGCTGCACCAGTTCCACTCGCCGCTCTCCAACAGGCGCCAGGATGCCTGGGGCGGCGATGCGGAACGGCGCATGGCCTTCCCTTTGCGCATCGCGCGAACCGTCCGCGCGGCGGCCGGCGGCATTGCGGTCGGTGCGCGGATCACCGGCAGCGACTGGGCGGAGGATGGCCTGACGATCGCCGACGCGACCACGCTCGCGACGCAGTTGAAGACCATCGGCATCGACTATGTCTGCGTAACCTCGAGCGGCATCCCCGTCAGCAATCCGACGGTTGCCAATGCCGAGGACCATCACCCGTCGCTCGCCGAGGCCGTTCGCCGCGAAAGCGGCATCACGACGCGTGCCGTCGGCATGATCACCGATGCGCAGCAGGCGAACGACATTATCGGGAGCGGTCAGGCGGATCAGGTCGCGATCGGCCGCGCGTTTCTCGACGACCCACGCTGGGGCTGGCACGCCGCTTTCGATCTCGGCGTCACGCTGCCCTACCCCTCGCCCTATGCCTGGGCAGCCCCGGGCGAATGGAACGGTTTGAAGCGCCGCAAGGTCTGAGACGCGAGGCGCCCGGTAACGGGCGCCACCGTCAGGCATGCAATCGGAGGATCGACGCCGCCACGATGGCCGTGCGCTGTGAAAGCGTCTCGACGAGGATGTACTCATCTTCGGTGTGCGCCTTGCCGCCGACCGGCCCCGTCGCACAGACCGTCGGCGCACCCGCGCTGGAAGCGATGCCGGAATCGGCACAGCCGCCGGTAAACTCGCCGGAGATTTCGAAGCCGAGGGAGGCAGCCGCCTCACGATAAATCGCGGAGAGCGCGGCATTCTCCGGTGTCGGGGCAAGCGGCAGGGATTCGCTCTTTCGCTCGAACGTCGTCGTCGTCCCCGGAACCGCCGGGCGGCTGAGGATCGCCTCGATATCGGCGATCAGCCGGTCACGCTGCTGGCCATTCACGAAGCGGACATCCACCTCGCCGGAGGCCCTGGCCGCCACGGTATTGGTGGAGGAGCCGCCGCTCGCCAGCCCCACATTCAGCGTAATACCCTGCGGCACGTCGGTCAGCGCATGCAGCGCCGTGATCTTGTGCGCCAGCTCGCCGATCGCGCTCGCCCCTTCCGTGAAGTTGACGCCGGCATGCGCGGCCTTGCCGCTGATCTCGAAACGATAGGTGAAACCGCCTTTGCGGCCGGTGACGAAATTGCCCGTCGGGCGGGCCGGCTCGGCATTGAAGACGGCACCGGCGAAACGGGCCTCCTCGTCGATATGCGCGAGCGACGCCTGGGAGCCGATCTCCTCGTCTCCCGTCAGCATCACGACCAGCGGCACTTCGGGGGCAAACGTCTGGAACGCGGCAAGGACGAAGGCATTCATGACCAGACCCGCCTTCATGTCGGCGACGCCTGGACCATAGGCGCGGTCGCCTGCGATACGGAAAGGCCGGCGGGCAGCCTCGCCCTTGCCGAAAACGGTATCGCGATGCCCCATCAGCAGGATGTTGTGCCGGCCGGCGTCGCGCCGGACCGCCGTCGTGCCGACGAGGAGGGTATCGCCGAAATCCGCGACAGGACACACCGTCGTCTGGAGGCCATGCCCGGCGAAGAAGCGCGACAGAAGCGCGCCCACCGCATCGACGCCCTCCTTGTCGTAGGATCCGGAATCGACATTCACGAGGGTCGCCAGCAGGGAGACCATGTTGTCCTGCTGCGAGAATATCCATTGCAGGATCTCGGCATCGCGTGCGCTCATCGACCTGCCCTCAACCATGCTGCGTGTTGGAAATGAACTTGCGGAACCGCTCCGATTTCGGATTGCGGAACACCTCGTCCGCGGGACCGTCCTCTTCGATGACGCCCTCATGCAGGAAGACGACGCGGGTCGCCACGTCTCGCGCGAAGGCGATTTCGTGCGTCACCAGCAACATCGTCCGCCCCTCGTTGGCAAGGGCCCGCATCACGGCCAGAACCTCGCCGACACGTTCGGGATCGAGCGCCGACGTCGGCTCGTCGAACAGCATGACCTGCGGATGCATGGCGAGCGCCCTGGCGATCGCCGCGCGCTGCTGCTGGCCGCCGGAAAGGTGGGCGGGATAGGCATCGCGCTTGTCCGCAATGCCGACCTTTTCGAGGAGCGCCTTCGCCTCGGCAATGCACTCCGCCCGGGGACGGCCCTGCACGTAGATCGGCGCCTCGATGAGATTTTCGAGGATCGTCATGTGGGACCAGAGATTGAAGCTCTGGAAGACCATGGCGGCGCGGGCCCGGATTCCGTCGATCTGCCGGCGGTCGGCAATGGCGAGACCATCGCCCTGCTTCTTGAGCTTCACGGTCTCCCCGGTCACCACGACCTCGCCGGCCGTCGGGATTTCCAGCATGTTGATACAGCGCAGCATCGTGCTCTTGCCGGAGCCGGAGGAGCCGAGGATCGCGATGACATCGCCCTTGTGCGCATCGAGCGAGATGCCCTTGAGCACTTCGAGCGCACCGAAGCTTTTGCGCAGGTTGCGCAGGGAGATGACGGGTTGCATGGCCGCCCCTTCAGTCATTTGGCTTGCTCCACTTTGGCAATCGTCGGCATGCCGCGCAGATGGGGCGTCAGCCACCAGTCCAGCATCGAGACGGCGCGCGTCAGGAGGAAATTGATGATGAGATAGATCGTGCCCGCGGCGATGAACACCTCGACCGGCCGGTACGTCTCGGAAATCAGCCGTGCCGCGATGCCGGTGACCTCCATCATGGTGATGATCGAGACGAGCGAGGTGGCCTTGACCATGAGGATCAGTTCGTTGCCATAGGCCGGCAGCGCCTGACGCAGCGCCAACGGCAGAATGATCCGCCGGTAGAGCAGCAGGCCGGACATGCCGCAGGCGCGGCCCGCCTCGATCTCGCGCCTGGAGACCGACTGGAGGGCGCCGCGCAGCACCTCGCTGCCATAGGCGGCGCTGTTCAGCGACAGCGCGAGAATGCCGCACCAGTAGGCTTCCCGGAAGAACTGCCAGAGCCCGAGGCTCTGCAGGGTCGGCCGGAACTGGCCGAGACCGTAGTAGATGAGGAAGATCTGGACGAGCAGCGGCGTGCCGCGGATGGCGAAGACATAGGCGCCCGCCGGAATGCGCAGGATACCGAGCCCCGAAACCTGCATCAGCGCGATCAGCACCGCCAGAAGCAGGCCGAGGGCGAAGGCAAAGGCGGTCAGCTCGAGCGTCAGCGGCACGCCGGCGAGGAGCTGGACAAAGCTGTCATAGACGAAACGCGGATCCATCAGGCAAGCCCTCCGGCCATGCTGCGGCGCCCGCGTTTCTCAAGCCAGGAGAACACCCGCTGCGAAAGCCAGGTGATGACGAGGAAAATCGCCCCGGCGATGAGATAGAACTCGAACGGCTTGCGGGTCGATCCCGCGGCGATCTGCGACTGGCGGAGCAGCTCGACCAGGCCGGTGACGGAGATGAGCGCCGATTCCTTCAGGGCCATCTGCCAGACATTGCCGATGCCCGGCAGCGCATGGCGGAAAACCTGCGGCGCGATGATGCGGCGAAACAGCAGGAACCGGCTCATGCCCGCCGCCTTGCCGGCCTCGATCTCGCCCTTGGCCAGCACGCGGAACGCCCCGCGGAAGACTTCCGCCTGATAGGCGCCGGACACGACGCCGATGGCGATCGCACCGGCGGCAAAGGGCGGCACGCCGACGAAGCCGGCCTCGCCCCAGAGATTGAAGAGCCCGGTCACGGCCATGCTGCCGCCGAAGTAGAAGAGGTAGATCACCAGCAGATCCGGAATGCCGCGCAGGACGGTCGTGTAGGCATCCGCTGAGAAGCGGACCGGCAGATTGCCGGCCAGCTTGCCCCAGGCGATGAAGGCACCGATGACGCCGCCGATCAGAAAGCCGCACGCCGCCACGGCGACCGTCATGAGAGCGGCGGTGAGAAGGGCAAGGCCCCATCCCTCGGGACCGAAACTCACCAGTTGCAATAGCTCCGTCATCTTTGCCCTACCCTCCTGAAGCCGTTTCGACGGCGGCTCAGACGTTGAACTGGAAACCGTCGACCGTCAGCGTCTGGCCGGTCATGAAGCACGGTTCGGAAGTCGCAAGGAACGTCACGAGCCGCGCCACGTCATCGGCGCAACCAAGCCGGCCGAGCGCGATGCCCTTGATCACCTCTTCGGCACGGTCGGTAACGTCCGTGTCGATCTCGGTGCGGATCACACCCGGGCAGATAGCGTTGATCGCGATCACGGGGCCGAGTTCCTTGGCGAGCGCCCGCGTCATGCCGAGGATGCCGGCCTTGGCCGCGGCATAGGCGAAGCGGCTGACGGCGGCCGTCACGCCGCCCGACAATGCGTTCAGCGACGACATGGAGACGATGCGTCCGCCGCCCTGCTTCAGCATGTGGGGCGCGGTGTGCTGGATGTAGTTGAAGCAGCTCTTCAGGTTGATCGCAATCGCCCTGTCGAACTCGTCCTCGGAGATCTCCAGAATGCCGACGGGTGCCGAGCGGCCGGCATTGTTGAGGAGAAAGTCGATCCGGCCGAAGGTCTCGACGGTCTGCGCGACAACCTCGCCGGCACGCTTGTGGCTCGAAACGTCGGCAACGAATGTCAGCACCTTGCGGCCTTCGGCGGAAATCAGCGCCGCCGTTTCGGCAAGCTCCCCTTCAAGGAGGTCCACCAGAACGAGCTCATAGCCCGCCCGCGCCAGATCCATGGCACACGCCTTGCCGATTCCGCGCGCACCGCCGGTGACGATCGCGACCTTCTCTTGTGCACTCATGTCTCAAACTGCTCCTTTTCAAAATTTCAGGAACATGGTATGGCTGCGCTCATATTCTTCAATGAGAATTTGGTTCACATATATGAACACAAGCAATGACTCCGAAGTCAAGTCCGCCGTTCGCGTCCTGGAGGTGCTCGAACTTCTTGCCCGCGCGCAGAAACCGCTCACCCTGAAAATGATCGTCTCGGAACTGGGATACCCCAAGAGCAGCACATTCAACCTGCTCGCGACCCTCGTGTCCCGCGCCTATGTCACGCGGGACGAATCCGAGGCCTATCGCATCCACGAGGCCTTCCGGAACGGGCCGGGCTGGTCGAGCGGGCGCGACGCGCAGCTGATCGCGACGGCGCAGCCGATCATGGATGCGCTGCGCGATGCGGAGGGCGAGACCGTCTTTCTCGGCGCTCGCCGCCGCGATGGCCGCATCAAGCTTCTTGCCAAGAGCGTCAGCCACCAGCTGGTGCGCTTCGATTCCGATCTGACCGGATCGGACGCCTCCTTCTGCACCGCCATGGGGCGCGTGCTGCTCGGCTACTGGAAGCCGGAAAAGACGGCGGCCTATCTCGCCCGCGAGCGCATCGTCCAGATCACCGACCATACGGTGATCGACCGGGTGCAGATTCGCCGGATCATCGAGACGGCGCGCCAGAACGGCTATGCGATCAGCGACCAGGAGGCTGTTGCCGGCGGGTCCGGCGTCGCCGCACCGGTGCGCGACGCCACGGGCGAGGTCATCGCCGCCCTCAACATCGCGACCGTCACGGCCCGCTTCGACGCAAGCCGCGACCGGATGATCGCGGCCGTCATCCGCAATGCGGACGAACTCAGCTCCCGGCTCGGCTACAAGGGCCCAAACACGGAAAGCCAGTGACATGGATATTCAATTCGAAGGAAAGCGCGTGCTCGTCACGGGCGCGGCCCGCGGCATCGGACGCGCCATCTGCGAGGCCTTTGCCGCCGATGGCGCCGCCGTCGTGGCGACGGACGTCAATCTGGCCGAGCTCGAACCGCTCCGCAGCAACACGAGCGGCGGGCGCGGCGGCTCCATCGTCACCGCCCGGCTGGACGTCACCGATGAAGACAATATCGCGGCGCTCGTCGCCGAACAGGGCGGCGAATTCGACATCTTCGTTCATGTTGCAGGCGGCGTGCTGGGGCAGAAGCGCCAGCCGGTCGAGACCGTTCCGGCAGCCGACTGGGACAGCATCTACGACGTCAACGTGCGCGGCGCCTTCCTGGTCGCACGCGCGGTCGTGCCAGCCATGAAAGCGCGCGGCGCCGGCAAGATGGTGTTCATTTCCAGCGGCGCCGGCCTCGGCGTCAGCCTGACGGGCATCCAGGCCTATGCCAGCGCGAAGGCCGCTCTCATCAGCCTTGCCCGCCAGCTCGCCCATGAGCTCGGCCCCTTCGGCATCAACGTCAATGCGGTGGCGCCCGGCTTCCTGCGCACCAGCCCGGACTACGAGCGCCAGTGGGCCTCCTATGGCGCTGAAGGCCAGCAGGCCATGCTCGAGCAGATCCCGCTGCGCCGCATCGGCCAGCCGGACGACATCTCGAACGCCGTGCTCTTCCTCGCCTCGCCCTTTGCGAGCTGGATCACCGGCCAGACCCTTTCGGTCAGCGGAGGGCCGGTGTCGTGAGCGCCGCAAACACCGTCCTTCCGACCTGGACCTGGCCCGAAGAGCGCCTGCAGGGCCTGATGAACCGCGCCCGCGCGGGGCGCAGCCTCAAGCCGGCCGCCTGGCCGGGCGGTGCGAAATGCGCCGTCGCGCTTTCCTTCGATTCCGACCACGACACGTTCGAGCTGCGGGATGGCGGCAAGTCCATATCCGCGCTTTCGCAAGGCCATTTCGGCCCCCGGCAGGGCATTCCCCGCATTCGCAGGCTGCTGGCCGAAAATGCCATTCCGGCAACCTTCTTCGTGCCGGCGATCACCGCCCTGCACTATCCGGACGAGCAGCGCGCGCTCATCGCCGAAGGCCACGAAATCGGCCTGCATGGCTGGATCCACGAGCGCAACACGCTGCTGGACGAGAAGACGGAGCGGGACCTGCAGTATCGCGCCGCCGATACGCTGGAGCAGATCACCGGCGTCCGTCCGGTCGGCATCCGAACGCCTTCGTGGGACTTCAGCGAGAACACGCTGAAGATCACCGCCGAGATGGGCCTGCTCTACGATTCCTCCCTGATGGCCGACGTGGATTGCTACGAGCTTCTGCTGGACGGCGCGCCGTCAGGCATCATCGAACTGCCGGTCGAGTGGATCCGCGACGACGCCGCCTATCTGATCATGGACCGCTGGGGCGGTCTTCGCCCGCAGATCGCACCGCACGACATCCTCAGGATCTTCACGCAGGAATTCGACGAAGCCTACGAAGAAGGCGGTCTTTTCCAGCTCACGATGCATCCCGACATCATCGGCCACCGCAGCCGGCTGTGGATCCTGAAGGAGCTGATCGGACACATCCGCACGAGGCAGGGCATCTGGTTCGCAACGCATGCGGATGTCGTGAACCACGCAAAATCCGCCTGCCCCTGAGGGAAGCGGGTTCCTTTCCAAACGCTCAGACCCGGCGCGTTCCGATGCGCCGGGCGCTTTCGTTCCGGATCGGAGAGCCTATTGATTTCCTGAACTAAATTCACATACATGAACGCCATTTCTCTTTTCAGCGGCGGTTCGCGGGTTCAAACTCATTTTCAGTCAGGCGCCGGACGGGATTGTTCCAGGGTTCGGACTGCCGACATCCACGACGCGACCCAATAAGAATTGAGGGAACCATGTTCAAGAAATCCGCTCTCGCGGCAGCCACGGCGCTCTGCGCCTTCTCGATGCTTTTCGGCGGCAACGCGCTCGCCAAGGACTGGAAGAAAGTCAATGTCGGCGTCGAAGGCGCGTTTCCGCCGTTCAACTCCACCACCGCCAACGGCGAGCTTCAGGGCCTCGATCTGGACGTGATCAAGGAAGTCTGCAAGCGCGCGGAACTCGAATGCAACATCATCGCGCAGGACTGGGACAGCCAGATCCCGTCGCTGCTTTCCGGCAAGTTCGACGTCGTCTTGACGATGGGCCCGAACGAAGAGCGCCGCAAGGTCATCGACTTCTCCGACCCCTATGTCATCACGCCCAACACGTTCCTGGTTGCCGCCGACGGCCCGCTGACGAAGTTGCCGCACACCGGCGAGCACCTGAACACCGATACCGAGGAAGGCCAGAAGGCCATCGCGGAAATCAAGGACGTGCTGAAGGGCATGACGCTCGGCGCCTCGCTCTCCACCAGCCAGCTGAAGTTCGTCGAGCAGAACTTCGGCGATGTCGTCGAAATCAAGACCTACAAGTCCTCCGAACAGGTTCAGCTGGACATCGAAGGCGGTCGTCTCGATGGCCAGTTCGACAATGTCGTGTTTGCCCGCGACCGGGCCGAAGCCAGCAAGGGCACGCTGACGACCAGCGGTCCCCTCCTCGTCGGCGGTGTTCAGGCAACCAATGTCTGCCTCGGCATCCGCAAGGAAGAGCCGGAGCTTCAGGCCATCCTGAACAAGGCGCTCGGCGAGATGGCCGCCGACGGCACGCTCGCCGAACTGTCGACGAAATGGTTCAAGGTGGACCTGAGCCCCAAGGGCTGATCCAGTCCCTTCCAAGCTCTGCGCATTGCATCAACCCCGCCCGAAAGCGGGGTTGTTTCGTTTGGCCTCGTGGAGGTTTTTCGATAAGCCGACGGATGCCGGAGATAGCCTTCGCAAGGGAGACGGGCGATCGGTCGGCGGTTTAAGCTCCAGCCATTGCGCACAACAGTTCGAACAGGAGGGTTGCCCCCGTGAGAGCCGTCATGCTCGAAGGGTCGAGCGGCGGTGACACCTCGACCAGATCGGCGCCGGCGATGTCGAGCCCGGCAAGCGCGCGGATCATCTTCTGCGCCTGATAGGTGGTGATGCCGCCGATCTCCGGCGTCCCGGTCCCCGGGGCGAACGAGGGATCGAGGGCGTCGATATCGAACGAGACATATGTCGCGGAATTCCCGACGATGGACCGGGCCTCGGCCATGACCGAGTCCACGCCGCGGTCCATGAGCTCTTCTATGAAGACGATGCGAATGCCGGCCGCACGGGCGAAGTCGTAGTTGTCGGCGCTCGATATCGATCCCCGGATGCCGATCTGGATCATCCGTTTCGGATCGAGCAGGCCTTCCTCGATCGCACGGCGGAACGGGGTGCCGTGATTGTAGCGATTGCCGAAGAATTCGTCGTAGGTGTCTGAATGCGCGTCGAAGTGGATCAGGCCGAGCGGCCTGTCGGTCAATCCGCGCAAGATGGGCAGCGTCACCAGATGATCTCCGCCGATCGCGAGCGGCCGGGCGCCGGCCCGGCGAATATCGGCGAAAAACGCGGCGATGGTATCGAGCGCGCCGTTCAGGTCGAACGGGCTCACCGAGACGTCGCCGCAATCCGCGATCCGCGCCAGATCGAAGGGGGATTTCCCCGTGACATGGTGGACCCGGCGCACCAGGCTGGATTGGTTGCGGACTTCGCGAGGCCCGTGGCGCGCGCCGGGACGGTTGGTCGTTCCGCCGTCGAACGGAACGCCGACCACCGCGATATCGACCTGGTCGGGGCTTGCGGTCGGCAGCCGCATGAAGGTCGAGGGCCCCGCGAAGCGCGGCACGATACCGGAATCGAGCGGCTGAAAATAATTGCTCATGGTCTACAGTCCTTTCCACGCCTGCGGCCAGCGGGTTCCCCGCGCCTCGCGCATGCCGCCGTCATTCGTCTATCGGTCCGGTCGCATGCGCATGCCGCCACCTGTCCTGCGCCCCGCCTTTGCTTGCGGCAAGGCAGAACAGCGCCTCTGCCAGCAGACGCGCCGCCAGAATGCTCGTGGTCCCGCTGGCGGAATCGAAATCCGGCGACACCTCGACGAGATCGAAGCCGGAAAACCCGTCGCGGGCGACGATGCGCACACCGCGAATGATCTCGCGTGCGGTCAGCCCGCCCGATTCCGGGCTGTTCGTCGCCGGGGCGAAAGCCGGATCGACACCGTCGATGTCGAGACTGACATAGAGGCGCGCGCCGCCGGCGGTGGCGATTTCCCGCGCCCTTTCGCACACCGCGTCCATGCCGAGGCGCTCGACCTCCGCCATCGAGAAGACCGTAATTCCCAGTTTGCGGTAAAGGGGTGTCCATTCCGGCAGGTTGCGCGGCCCCCGCGCGCCGATCACCACGATACGGCGCGGATCCACCTTGTCGAGTTCGGCGATGCGCAACAGGGGCGAGGCACGGGTCAGGCGGTCGCCGCCGAAGGATTCGCTGAGATCGAGATGGGTATCGAAGACGATCAGGCCGACAGGTGTATCACCGGCCTCCGCCACTGCTCGAACGGCCGGATAGCTGATGCCGTGATCGCCGCCGATCGTCAGCGGAACCGCTCCCTTCGCCAACACGGCTTCGAGCCGGGTCTTGAGGCGCGCGTAGCTCTCGGCATTGTCACCCGGCACCACGTCGATATCGCCGGCATCGGCGACGGCGATATGGTTCAAAAGGTCCATGTCCCAGTCGAAGGAATAGCTGCCGTAAAGAAGTGAATACTTGCGGATTTCCTGGGGAGCCCGGCGCGTCGCGCCGCCGCGAAACGTGGCAATCCCGTCATAAGGCATTCCGACCACCACGGCGTCGGCCGCAAGCGCCGACAGGTCGCGGATGTAGGGGAAGGCCATGAAGGGTGGCACGTCGCCGTAAATGCGGGGAATGCCAAGCGGGCTGAGGGCTTCGCTCACGACCGCCCCCCTTCCCCGACGCCGAGGTTCGGCTCGTCGGCCTGGAAGAGCATGTTTCGTGACCTCCAGGTGTCGAGGAACTCACGGAGGCGGGGGCTTTGCGGGGCGTTGAAGAGCCTTGCGGGCGGTCCCTGCTCGATGATCTTGCCGCCGTCCATGAACACGACACGATCAGCCACCTGGGCCGCGAAACCCATTTCATGCGTGACGATGACCATGGTGATGCCTTCTTTCGCCAGCTCCTTCATGGTGTCGAGGACTTCCCCGACGAGCTGCGGATCGAGTGCCGAGGTAGGCTCGTCGAACAGGATCACGTGCGGCTCCATTGCGAGCGCCCGGGCAATGCCGACGCGCTGTTGCTGGCCGCCGGAGAGCTGCGAGGGATACCGGTCGGCGAAGTTGCCCAGCCCGACCTTGGCAAGCGCGCTCCGCCCCTGCTCCTGCGCCTCGGCCGCGGGGATGCGCTTGGTCAGACGTGGTCCAAGCGTGACATTGTCCAGCACGGTCATGTGCGGCCACAGGTTGAAGTGCTGGAACACCATGCCGACGTTGCGGCGCACCGTGTCGATATTCTGCTCGCTTTCGCGCACCATTCCGGATGCCGTCCTCCGGTAGCCCAGCAGCCGTCCCTCGATCTCCACCTCGCCGCCGGTGTATTCCTCCAGGAAGGCGGTGCAGCGTAGCAGCGTGCTTTTTCCCGATCCGGACGGCCCGATGATGCAGACGACCTCCGAAGGGTTGATGTCCAGCGAGATGCCCGAGAGAGCGGTGAATGCGCCGAACGTCTTCGTCAGGTCATGGATCCTGATCGTAGGCTGGAGGGATTGGGTGGCCATCGCGTCTGTCCTATCGTTCATTGGATGGTTGCCGGGCCGGAGCGGCCAGAGCATGTCCAGCAAAAATGCGGAACGCAATCTGCGTCCGGAAATGATTGAAACACAAACAGATAGAGCGCTTCCGTTTTTCCATGAGAAGCTGAAACACCCTAGAATCTCACCCGCCGCTCGACGAACTTGCCAAGCTGGGCGACTGCCTCCACCAGCAGCCAGTACAGCACAGCGGCCGCGACATAGGGCTGGATGACGGCATAGGTCTCGTTCACGAACTGCGTCGTGTTCTTCGTCAGCTCCGCCACCGTGATGATCGACAGCACCGCGGATTCCTTGATGAGGATGATGATCTGGTTGACCATCGGCGGCGTGATCAGCACCAGCATCTGCGGCAGCTTGACGTGGCGGATGATCTGCGCGCCGGTGAGGCCGGCCATGCGCGCGGCCTCGATCTGGCCCTTCGGGATCGACTGGAACCCGGAGCGGAAGATTTCCGCGAAATAGGCCGCGCCGTAGAAGCCGAGGCCGAATACGCCGACCATCTCCGCGCTCAATCTCAGCCCTATGCTCGGCCCGCCATAATAGAGGACGAACAGAAGGATCAGGATCGGCAGGCCGCGCGTGATCTCGATGTAAGCGCGAACCGCCCAGCGCAACGGCGCGAAGGCAATGCCGTCGAGACAGGCCAGGAAGAGACTGACCGCCAGGCCGAGTGCCGTCGCCAGCGCACAGATCCATGCCGTGGTGGCCAGTCCGGCGAGCATCAGGGGCGCATACTGGATCCATAGATCGAGGAACTGCGTCATGGGCTCAGGTCCCCCGTGCCAGTCGCCACTCCGCCGACCGGCCGGCCAGCGAAAGAAGGAAATTGATGACGATGTAGATGATCGCGGCAGCGATATAGATTTCAAACGGCCGATAGGTCGTCGCCACGATCTGCTGGCTTACCCGCATCAGCTCCGTCACCGCGATGACCGAAACCAGCGACGAATTCTTCAGAATGCTGATGGTCTCGTTGACCAGCGAGGGAATGACGAGCCTGAGAATCTGCGGCACGAGGATATGGTACCGCGCGGCCCATTTACGGATCCCGACCATGCGCGCCGCCTCCAGTTGCCCGGGCGGAATGGCCTGCAGTCCGCCGCGGAAGATTTCGGCCTGGAAGGCGACGGTGTTGAGCGTCAGGGCGAGGATCGCGGCGAGAATGGGCGGCACATTGATGCCCAGCAGCGGCAGCAGATAATAGATGATCAGCAGCTGCACGAGGATCGGCGTTCCGCGCCAGACGCTTTGGTAGATGCGCGAGATGCGGCTTATCCAGCGATTCGGCGAAGCCACACCGAAGCACAGGACCAGTCCCAGGGGCATGCCGAGGATGATGGCGACCCCGGAGACGAGGACGGTCATGCCGGCGCCCCACAACATTATCGGCAGGCTGTCCTGGATAAGGGCGAACGTCGTCATCTGCTTCACCTTCAGGCAGGTTCATCGGCAAACCGGGCGCGACAGGATCGGAAAGGCTGTCGCGCCGGATGAATGCGCAGGGACGAAGGCAGCTACCGTCGCGAACGTCCCTGCGGCGCGGCCGGGCGAGCCGGCCCCCGAGCCCGTCACTCCTGCGGTACGGGCAGGGCGTCGGTCGGCAGATCCATGGTGAAGCCGAACCACTTCTCCTGCAGCTTGGCCATCGTGCCGTCGGCCGCCAGCTTGCGGAACTGATCGTCGATGAGATCGGCAAGCGACTTGCTGTCGTCGTCCTTGCGGTAGGCCCAGCTGAAATAGGTCGGCGCCCCGAACGTCGTCTTGACGGTTTCGAACACGTCGCCGCGCTGCTTTTCCAGATAGAGCAGATTGGGCAGCGAATTGACCACGGCCTCGGTGCGGCCGGCGGCAAGGTCCGCATAGGCCTCGTTGAAGTCGACATAGGTCTGGATGCTGGCGATCGGATCCTTCCCGCTCGCCTTGAGATGCTCGGAGAAGGCCTCCGTGCCCTTCAGCTGGGCGGAGCCCGCCTGGGTTCCCACGGTTTTCCCGCTGAGATCGTCCGGCGTATTGAGCGAGGCGTCGCCCTTGCGCTTGACGTAGGCGAACGACGCATCGGCGATCGGCAGGGACAGGCGATAGGTGTCGTAGCGCTGCTTGTTGACCGTCACCGACGTGATGATGGCATCGAACTTGTTCGTCTGCAGGCCGGGAAGCAATCCCTGGAACGGCAGGTCGAGCCTGTTCACCTTGACTCCGGGAAGGGCTTTCATGACCTCTTCGAACAGGTCGACGCCGTAGCCGACGATCTTGCCGTTCTCGACATATTCGAACGGCGGATATCGGGCTTCGGAAGCGATGACGATCTCTCCCTTCTCCTTGATCCGGTCAAGGAGATCGGCCGCCGAGGCCACACCCGTCGCCACAAGCGACAGGGAAGCGACAAGCAATGCAGGCACGCATGATTTCAAAACAGACCGCATGAATTCCTCCTCTTCGTGCGTCCCGGTTCCCGGTAAACTGCAGCCTTGCCCGCCCTGGCCTTGGAGTCTTCCCTACCCCGCGGACCATCTGGATTGGCAGGGAAAGGATCGCTCCGACGGCGTCGAGCCGATCGATGGCGCTGCGTCTGATCGCAGCATGTCAGGATTGACTCTCTAATAAATATGGAAGGAATAGATTATACATCGAGATTTACGATGTTAAGGTCGCGGCATCATGCCCGGCAAGGGAGGTTCTGCATGCGCCTGTCCGCTTCCGATATCCGTTCACTGCGGGTTTTCCGCTCGGTCGTAGAGCACGGCGGCTTCAGCGGAGCGCAGCTTGCGCTGGCCATGAGCCAGTCGACGATCAGCTTCCAGATCAACGCTCTCGAACAGCGCCTCGGCTTTTCCCTATGCCAAAGGGGAAGGCGCGGCTTCGAGCTCACCGACCGCGGCCGCGCGGTCTATGACCATTCCCACTCGCTGACGTCGGCGCTCTCTGCATTCGAACAGCAACTGGGTGAGCTTCGACTGCGCGCGACGGGTACGCTGCGCATTGGCATCGTCGACGCGACCATCACCGATCCCGCGCTCGGCCTCGACGACGTGATAGACCAGTTCGTCAGGAAGGCCAGCGAGGTCGATCTGCGCATCACGATAGGCTCTCCGGAGCAGCTCATCGCCGACATCGCCAAGGACGGAATCGATTGCGCGATCTCCCCGCGCATCAAATTGCTGCCCGGCTATTCGCAGGCCGAATTCCATCACGAGATGAACTCGCTGTATTGCAGCGAGCGCCACCCGCTGTTCGGCAAGGCGGACGTGACGAAAGCCGATGTCGAGGCTGCCGTCGTCGTGGTGCGGCCCTACGCGAACAAACTGGAATTGCAGCACATTCCGAACGCCAAGGTGGGCGCCTACGCCTCGAACATCGAAGCGCAGGCGATGTACATCCTGAGCGGCCACTATCTCGGTTACCTGCCGGATCACATGGCGGCCATCTTCAGGGAGCAGAAGCGAATGAAGGCCCTGCTGGTCCCGGAGGCGCAGATCCGGTCACCGTTCGTCATCATCTCGCCGAAACACAAGAAGGCGTCGCTGTCTCAACGCATCTTCCTTCAGGAACTGCGCAAGAGGGCGGCGGCCGGGACGGCACCGAAAGCAAGGCCGGCGGCTTCCACGAAGAAAAGCAGAGCCTAGAGCTTCCCGCATTCACGCGGAATCGCCTGAATACAGGCAAGATATTCGGGATTCAGGCGGCGCCCTGGTCGCCGGGCGCCTGATCGTCGATCCGGAAATGCGCATCGGTCGGCACGCAATCCGCCCCGTTCACCGGAACGAGGTCCTGGGGGCAGGCCGAAAAGGCGATGACAAGGTCCATTTCCGCGCGCAGGCTGACATGAGAGCCAGGCGTGGAGACCGGCGCGTCGAAGGAGATCGAGCCCTCGCCGTCGATCGGAATGTTCATGAAGAGATTGAGCGGCGAAGGCGTTTCCGGCGGCGCGAGCCCGAGCGCGGCAAGCGCCGCGCCCAGGTTGTCCGTGCAGTTGTCATGGTGCCCGACATGCCCGAGCTGCTCGTAGCGGTAGCGGTCGCAAGCCGCGATCAGGGTGTCGTGAATGCCGCCCGACGTGTCGTCCACCATGGTCAGCATGGGGCGCCGCCTGTTGCTGCGCAGCGTGTCACCCTTGCCGGGGTTCACTTTCTGCATGGCGCCGCGGCTATGTTCCATCGACATGAACTCGGATAGGTCGTCGGCACGGAATGCCCAGGTGTCCACCACCTGGCTGCCGTGGGTATTGATGACCGTGACGACCTGCCCCTTGCCCACATATGCGGCAACCCCCTTGCGCGCGGGGATGAGATGGATCCGGTCCGGTCGGCCGCTCACGCTCATCGCATATCTCCTCTTCACACCGGGGTCAGCCCTTGCGCGCTCCCCGCTCGACAAAGATGTAGCCCAGGAAGTTCAGCAGCACCTGGGCGGCCAGGAATCCGGTGATGCCGGAAGGATCGTAGGCGGGGGCGACCTCGACCAGGTCGATACCGACGATATCGCCACGTTTCACGAGGCCCTGAAGGATTTCCATGATCTCGTAATAGAGGAAGCCGCCATGACTGGGCGTGCCGGTACCGGGGGCGATGGACGGATCGAAGCCATCGATGTCGATCGTGACATAGTAGCGGGCGCCGGCTGGAATGGCGGCAAGAACGCCTTCGGCACCCAGTTTGCGCGCCTGGCGGACGGAAAGGATGGTCGAACCCCGCTGCCGGGCATCGTCGTAGCCGTCCCGCGCGGTGGAGGAAACGTTGCGGATGCCGATCTGGCTGAGGCCCGTGACATGCGATTGCTCGGCGGCACGGCGCATGGGATTGCCGTGGCCCTCCGTCACGCCGTGACGCACATCGACGAAATCGAGATGCGCGTCGATCTGGACGATGTGGATCGGCCCGTGATCGCTGAAGGCCCTGATGCAGGGGATGTTGATGGCATGGTCGCCGCCAAGCACGACGGGAAGGGCTCCCCGTTCCAATATCTTGCGAACCGCCTTCTCGGTATTGGCGTGGCTGGCCGCGGTGTCTGTATGCACGATGTCGGCATCGCCTATGTCGACGATGCGCACTTTGTCGAGGGGCAGGTAAACCTGGTCGTCCTCATGGTCGTAGGCACCGCTGTGTCCGAAGGAAAACAGCGTCGACGCCTCACGGATCGCCCTAGGCCCGAAACGGGCGCCGGAGCGATACTGGGTTCCCATGTCGAACGGCACGCCGAGCACAGCCACGTCGGCATCGATCTTGTCCCAGTCGAGACATATCGGGCGCTTGCCGAACGTGCAGAGCCCGACGAAGGGAAGATCGAGCCGCCCGCTTTCATATCCGTGCCCTGACATCAAATACCTCCCTTTGAATATGTGCTCGCAATTCATGCGGCGAACGCCATGGCGCCGGCAGGCACTGTGCCTGACCGTTTTCGCCAAGGTTTTACGGAAACCTCGTCGAGCGTTGAGCCGATAGGCACAATTCCTAGCATCGGTATCGAACATCGTTCCATAACGAGTATCTGACGTTCATATCGTGTTTTTCGATTAAA
Organism: Shinella sp. R2-11; assembly: GCF_055330205.1. NCBI lineage: Bacteria > Pseudomonadati > Pseudomonadota > Alphaproteobacteria > Hyphomicrobiales > Rhizobiaceae > Shinella > Shinella sp. R2-11. The sequence continues at coordinate 715,906 of NZ_JBVAPC010000003.1, forward strand.
GGACGCAGCGGAAACACGCGCGCACCGGTTCCATTCGGTAGACGTCGCCGCCACCATCTCCGGCCGGCCTGAAGTCTCAGGCTTTCGTCGTGCGGGCTGCCAGTTGCGTGCGTGCGAGCAGGGGCACGAGCCAGTCGACGAAGACGCGCACCTTGTTACTGAGGTGACGATTCGGCGGATAGACGACATAAAGCGGAACGGGCCCGGTGCGCCAGCTCGGCAGGACGGGAACGAGCTGGCCCCTGGAGAGGGCATCGTGCGCCATGAAGCACGGCATCGGCGCAACGCCGAGGCCGGCAAGCGCGGCGGCGAGGTAGCTGCGCGCATCGTTGACCGAGACGATGTAGCGGCCGTTGATCTCGACCTTCTCGCCGTCCCGCTCGAATTCGAAGGGAATGACCCGGTTGGTCTGCGCGAGAAAATAGTTCACGCAATGATGCGCCGCTTCCAGCTCCGACGGGTGGTCCGGCGCGCCGAAGGTTTCGAGATAGCGCGGCGCGGCGCAGGCGATCATGTCCATCTCCCCGACGCGGCGGGCGATCAGCGACACATTGCCCGGCGAGCCGGCGCGCAGCGCGCAGTCCACGTTCTCGGCAAGATAGTCCACCGTCCGGTCGCCCACGCCGAGGTCGATATGGATATCGGGATATCTTGCATGGAAATCGTTGAGCTCGGGGATGACGAGAAGATCGGCGAAGGCGCCCGACATCTCCACGCGCAGGCGCCCGCTCGGGCTGGTACGCGAATGGGTGAGGCTGCCGTCCAGCTCGTCGATCTCGCTGACGATCTGGTTTGCCCTTTCGTAGTAGAGTGCCCCGTCGGTCGTCACCATGACGCGGCGCGTGGTGCGGTTGAGGAGCTTGGTCTGGAGATGGGTCTCGAGATTCTGGATGAGGTTGCTGACGGTCGCCTTGGGCATGCCGAGCGCGGCGGAAGCCCGCGTGAAATTGCCCATCTCCACCACGCGGAGGAAGGCGCGCATCGCAGAAAGCTGATCCATGGAACATTCCCGCCCTGAAAGATATGATTGTTCGAAATATTGGATAGTGAAATCGGTTTTACCACACTTATCGGGGGCAAAATGACGAACGATATAAATGGTGAGGGCCCCGCCTATTTCCAGACGGCCCGCAGGACAAAATCGATGCCCGTAGAGATCAAGGACATGACATTCGACAAGGTGGCCCCCGGCCCCGTGTCGGTGCGCGTCTATCAGGGCGCGGAATATGCCAAGGGCGCGCCCGTCCTGCTCTACTTCCACGGCGGCGCCTTCCGGGAGACCGGGCTCCGGCATTGCCCGCTTGCCGAATGCATCGCCGGCACCGGCGCCATCGTCGCCGTGCCGGACTACAACGCATCGGGCAGCGTCTTCCCCGAGCCGCTCGAAGCCGGCTTCTCGATCTTCTCCTATCTCGCCAAGAAGCGCGCAGGCCTCGGCGACCGCAAGTCGCCGCTGCTCGTCGGCGGCGAGGAAGCCGGCGGCAATATCGCGGCCGGCGTCGCGCTCAAGGCGCGCGATCACTTCGCCCACGAACTGGACGGCCAGGTGCTGCTCTCGCCGCTGCTCGACCCGTTCATGGCGACGCAATCCTTCGGCAAGGCCGACGGCATCGGCATGCGCGAGCGCTGGTCGGACGGCTGGAGCCATTATCTGAGCGCCGGCGTCTGCCATCCCTATGCCGCGCCTTCGCTGTGCTCACGCCTCGCCGGTCTTGCCCCGGCGCTGCTCCTTTCGTCGGCAGACGACCCGCTGCTCGACGAGACGCTCGGCTATGCCGCCCGCCTCACGGAAGCGGGCGTTGCGGTTCGCCAGCATGTCCTTCCCGCGGGAACAGGCTGGCCGGGAATTTACGGCGGGACACTCAACGGGGCCGGGCCCTGGGCGGATATCCTCTCCGACCAGTTCTGCGGCTTCATTCAAAATATTAGCGTTCACTGATTTTATATGAAAACAACGCATAGCGTGGCCTGAGGCCACAAGGAGAAAACAATGATGTCGAAGCGCAAGCGCTGGGCCCTCACGGGCACCGGCCTGGGTCTGGCCGTGTCCGTTTCTGCCGCGGCCCTGATGTTTCAAATGCCGGGCACGACCGCCCAGGCCGAAGCCGTCGCGGCAGCCGAAGTGCCCGCCGTGCCGGTGACAATCGCCGTGGTCGAGAACCGCGACGTCGTGACATGGCAGGAATTTTCCGGCCGGCTGGAGGCGATCGACCGCGTGCAGGTCCGCTCGCGCGTTGCCGGCGCCATCCAGTCGGTCGACTTCCGCGAAGGCGCGCTCGTGAAGGCGGGCGATCTTCTCTTCACCATCGATCCCGAGCCCTACAGGACGGCGGTGACACAGGCCGAAGGCCAGCTCGCCTCGGCCGAGGCGCGGGTGAAGCTGGCGAAGATCCAGCTCGAGCGCAGCGAGCGCCTTGCCCAAAGCAACAGCATCTCGCAGAGCGAGGTCGACCAGCGCCAGAACGCGCTGGCCGAGGCCAACGCCGCCTTGAAGACCGGGCAGGCGGCCCTGCACGCCGCCCAGATCGAACTCGACTACACCAATGTCCGCGCCCCCGTCTCCGGCCGCGCCGGCAGGGTGGAGATCACCGTGGGCAACCTCGTTGCGGCGGGTTCGGCCTCGCCGGCCCTGACGACGCTCGTTTCCATCGACCCGATCTATGCCAGCTTCAACGTCAGCGAGGAGACGGTCGCGAAGGCGCTCGCCGCCCTACCCGCTTCCGATGGCGCGCTCCGGCCGATCGAGCAGATCCCGGTCGAGGTCGGCACGCTTGCCGACGAGGGCACGCCGATCCGCGGCAAGCTCCAGCTCATCGGCAACGAGGTGGATGCGGCAAGCGGCACCATCGCCGTGCGCGCCGTCTTCGACAATCCGGGCGGCAGGCTGATTCCCGGCCAGTTCGTGCGCATCCGCATGGGCGAGCCGCGGGCCGAGAGCAAGATCCTCGTCAGCGAGAAGGCGGTCGGCACCGACCAGGACAAGAAGTTCGTCTTCGTCGTCGACAAGGACAACAAGGTGGCCTACCGGCCCATCGTTCTCGGCAGCCTTTCCGGCGGCGAGCGCGTGGTCGAAAGCGGCCTTGCGGCCGGCGACAAGGTCGTCGTCAACGGCCTGCAGCGCATCCGCCCCGGCGCGGTCGTCGACCCGCAGGTGCAGGAAAACGTTGCCTCCGTGAAGTAACGGGGGCCGGCAGGGCGCACGCCGCGCCCTGCCTCCAACCACAGAAATCCCATGCCTGCCGGCGGAGCCTTGCCCGCCGGACGGGCCCGTTCGTCCCTGGAGAGGGGTTCATGACATGAATATTTCCCGTTTCTTCGTGGATCGCCCGGTCTTTGCCGGTGTGCTGTCGGTCCTCATCGTGGTGGCAGGCCTCATCGGCATGCGCGCCCTGCCGATTTCCGAATATCCGGAGGTCGTTCCGCCATCCATCGTGGTGCGCGCCGTCTATCCCGGCGCAAACCCCGTCGTCATTTCCGAAACCGTCGCCACGCCGCTGGAAGAGCAGATCAACGGCGTGGAGGACATGCTCTACATGAACAGCCAGGCGACGTCCGACGGCGTCCTGACGCTGACCGTCACCTTCAAGCTCGGCACGGATCCGGACAAGGCGCAGCAGCTCGTGCAGAACCGCGTGGCGCAGGCCGAGCCCCGCCTGCCGGCGGAGGTGCGCGCGCTCGGCGTCACCACCGTCAAGAGCTCGCCCGACTTCATCATGGTGGTCAACCTCGTCTCGACGACGGACCGCTACGACGTCACGTATCTGCGCAACTACGCGACGCTGAACGTCAAGGACCGCCTCGCCCGCATCGAAGGTGTCGGGCAGGTGCAGGTCTTCGGCGCGGGCGACTATGCGATGCGCGTGTGGATCGACCCGCAGAAGGCGGCCGAGCATGCGCTTGCCGCAAGCGACATCACCAACGCGATCCGTGAGCAGAACGTGCAGGCCGCCGCCGGCATCATCGGCGCCTCGCCGACGCCTTCCGACGTGAACCTCCAGCTCAACGTCAACGCGCAGGGCCGCCTGCACACGCCGGAGGAATTCGGCAACATCATCGTCAAGGCCGGCGCGGAAGGGCAGATCACCCGCCTCCGGGACGTCGCCCGCATCGAGATGGGCGCGGCCGACTATACGCTGCGCTCCCTCCTCGACGGCCAGCCGGCCGTCGCCATCGCCGTGCTCCAGGCCCCCGGTTCCAACGCCATCGAGATCGCCGACAATGTGCGCGCGACCATGGACCAGCTCCAGCTCGCCATGCCGGACGGCGTGAAATACGAGATCGTCTACGACACGACGGAGTTCGTCCGCGCCTCCATCGACAAGGTCGTCGATACGCTGCTGGAGGCGGTGGCGCTCGTCGTGCTCGTCGTCATCCTGTTCCTGCAGACCTGGCGCGCCTCGATCATCCCGCTGCTCGCCGTCCCGGTCTCCATCATCGGCACCTTCGCGGTGATGTATGCCTTCGGCTTCTCGGTGAACGCGCTGACGCTCTTCGGCCTCGTGCTCGCCATCGGCATCGTTGTGGACGACGCGATCGTCGTCGTCGAGAATGTCGAGCGCAACATCGAGAACGGTCTTTCCCCGCGCGAGGCGACCTACCGGGCGATGCGCGAGGTCTCTGGGCCGATCGTCGCCATCGCGCTCGTGCTCGTCGCCGTCTTCGTGCCGCTCGCCTTCATCAGCGGCCTGTCCGGCCAGTTCTACCGGCAGTTCGCGCTGACCATCGCCATCTCGACGGTGATTTCCGCGATCAACTCGCTGACCCTCTCACCGGCGCTGGCCGCCCTTCTCCTGAAGGACCACCACGCCCCGAAGGACTGGCTGACCCGCGCCATGGACCGCCTGTTAGGCTGGTTCTTCCGCGGCTTCAACCGGGTCTTCGGCGCGGCCTCGAACGGCTACGGGCGCAGCGTCGGCGGGCTCGTCTCGCGCAAGTCGGCGGTCATGGCGCTCTATCTGGTGCTGGTCGGGGCGACCTATGCGGTGTTCAACGCCGTGCCCGGCGGCTTCGTGCCGGCGCAGGACAAGCAGTACCTCATCGGCTTTGCCCAGCTTCCGGACGGCGCGACGCTCGACCGCACGGAGGAGGTGATCAAGAAGATGAGCAAGATCGCGCTGGAACAGCCGGGCGTCTCCCACGCCATCGCCTTCCCGGGCCTGTCGATCAACGGTTTCACCATCGGCTCCAATTCGGGCATCGTCTTCGCCACGCTGGACGATTTCGACAAGCGCACGACGCCGGAGCTTTCCGGCGGGGCGATCGCCATGCAGCTCAACCAGAAATTCGCGAGCATCCAGGACGCCTTCATCGCCATCTTCCCGCCGCCGCCGGTCAACGGCCTCGGCTCGACGGGCGGCTTCAAGCTGCAGATCGAGGACCGCGCGGGCCTCGGCTACCAGGCGCTCGACGAGGCGACGAAAGCCTTCCTTGCGAAGGCCTACCAGACGCCGGAACTGGCGGGCCTGTTCTCCAGCTTCCAGATCAACGTGCCGCAGCTCTACGCCGACCTCGACCGGGCCAAGGCCCAGCAGCTCGGCGTTCGGGTGACGGACGTGTTCGAGACGTTGCAGATCTATCTCGGCTCGCTCTATGTCAACGACTTCAACGCTTTCGGGCGGACCTACAGCGTGCGCGTGCAGGCCGATTCCGCCTTCCGCGCGGAGCCGGAGGATATCGGCCACCTGAAGGTACGCTCGCAGTCCGGCGAGATGATCCCGCTCGCCGCCCTCCTCAAGGTGGATGCCACGACCGGGCCGGAGCGCACCACGCGCTACAACGGCTTCCTTGCCGCCGACATCAACGGCGGGCCGGCGCCGGGCTTCTCCTCGGGACAGGCGCAGGAGGCCATCGAGAAGATCGCCGCGGAGACCCTGCCGGCAGGCATCGACTTCGAGTGGACGGACCTCACCTACCAGCAGATCCTTGCCGGCAATTCGAGCATCGTCGTCTTCCCGCTCGCGCTGCTGCTCGTCTATCTCGTGCTCGCCGCGCAATATGAGAGCCTGACGCTGCCCATCGCGATCGTCATGATCGTGCCGATGGGCGTGCTCGCGGCGCTGGCCGGGGTCTGGTACACGGGCGGAGACAACAACATCTTCACCCAGATCGGCCTCGTGGTGCTGGTGGGCCTGTCGGCGAAGAACGCGATCCTCATCGTCGAGTTCGCGCGCGAGCTGGAATTCGAGGGAAGGACGCCCGTGAAGGCCGCGATCGAGGCAAGCCGCCTTCGCCTGCGCCCGATCCTCATGACCTCCATGGCCTTCATCATGGGTGTCGTGCCGCTGGTGCTGTCGACCGGGGCAGGTGCCGAAATGCGCGCCGCCATGGGCCTTGCCGTCTTCTCCGGCATGCTCGGTGTCACCTTCTTCGGCATCTTCATGACGCCGGTGTTCTACGTCCTGCTGCGCTGGCTGGCCGGCAACCGTCCGCTCGTCCAGCACGGCCGCTCGACGATGGCGGGCGAACCGGACGCCTTGCCGGCACCGCGGCATTGACGAAAGAAGACGACGGGGGCCGACATGCCCCAAGAGGGAACAGCGGCGAACGACAGGCCCGCTCCCATAAGCATCCACATGTAACGGAATGCTTATGAGGTGATTGGAGGCCGGTCGTCCGCCGCTGCCGGCGGCTGGCTAGAACTCCACGCCTTCGAGTTTTGCGATCAACGCGTTACGGTCCTCGGCGGATTTCAGGCGCACCGTCAGGGCCGTGCTCCTGACGGGAACCTGGGGCGGCAGGGACAGGGCGATGCCCGGAACGTTCTCCGCCGCCCATTGCCGGAAGCGAGGCAGCTTGTTCGGGCCGCTGATGGGGAAGGTATGGCTGTATCTGAAGGTCATTTCCTGGCCTTTCTGGACAGGGCAACGAGCGCGGCAAGGCTGGCCGGCGTTGCTCCGCAGGTTTCAATCTCGGATCGGCAATTCCTGGCGTCGCTCTTGCCCTCGCAGGTAGTGACGCCAGGCAATCAGCGTCCGGCGCTGACCCTGTGGATGGGACGGACGGGAAGCCGTCTCCCGCGGCGGGCGGTGACTGTCGGAAACACCGGCATCGCCTCAGCGCCCGATCGTCTGCCGCTCGCCGGACGGCAGATCCCGTCCGCCCGCACGGCGGAACGGTTCGAGGCGCTCCGGCGCGTCGTCGAGCGTCCGCACGAAGGCGGCAAGCTCGGCATTGTCGAGCCTTTCCGCCGTCTCCTCGAGCGAGAACCACCGCCGCTGCCTTTGCCCCTTCTCCCGCCAGTGGCTGAGCGTGCCGCGCACATTCATGCCGAACACCGCGACGCGGCAGGGCGCCTGCGAGCCGTCGTCCAAGATCTTGGTGTATCGGTAGGCCGTCACCGGCGCAGGCGAAATGTCGCCGATGACACCGGCCTCCTCGAAAGCCTCGCGCGAGGCCGCGGCGAAGAGCGGATAGTCCCTCATCGGCCATCCCTTGGGCACGATCCATCGCCCACGCCCGCGCGAGGTGATGAGCAATATCCTCATCTCGCCGTCACGCTGGAGGCGCCAGGGAAGGACGCCGACCTGCTGCCTTTCGCCCGGCACATCCGTGCCGCGGACGCGCTCCGTCACTTTCATTGCCGGGATCATCGCCGTCCACAACAGGCTGGACGCACGGCGCGGGACGATGGCGATGGGCGTCCGGCACCAGGGGCAACGAACCGCGGCCCGCGGCTGGGGCCGATCGCAGGAAAGGCAGATGCGGGAAAGCTGGGACAAGGACATGGATACGCTCCATCGCTGCGCCGGCCATGGGCGCGAATGAACCGCACTGTTTGGTCGTGTGGTTCCCGGAGCGGCGGGGTCTGCGGCGACGTTACAGGATCAGGGCTGCCGGCTCCGGGGAACGGAGCGTGCCTGATCGGTAAGCCGCGATATCCTGACAAACGTATCCATATGCATGACCCGGACATGACCTTTCATTGCGGCGATTTCAAGGGCCAAATTGTCGCCCCTGCCGCGGGAACGGGCGCCGCGGCATGCCACACACCGGCATCCTCTGACCCGAGCCAAGTTCCGCGCAACCTTGTTTGCGAGACCACTAGTTCACACGCTGCAGGTCTTGCCGATATGTCGGAAAGGAACTGGAAGCGGGCGCGCAAGCCAGGCTTCACCGGTGAACTCACGAAGGACCAGTTGCTGCGGCTCAGCGCCGTGATCGGGATCTAGATTCTGGCCGAGATCGAGGGGCTGACGAGCGCTCCCGTCTCGATCCCAGCGACTGGCCTGACGCAGACGTAGCCACTACGACCTGCGAATCTACCGCGATACCCATGTCAACGCGGCCTTCACCTATACCCGGACCGGAGGCGATCGCTTCAATTCGGAAGAGCTCGGCGCTTGTGCATCCCATGGCCGGAGTCCCGGAAGACGGCGATCAGCAGCGTTGCCGGGCCGGCTTACCTCATAGCCACCTTGCAGATCGCGGCGGCGATCCAGGATGTCTTCAGAAGCATGTCCGTTCGTCCTGCCGCAGCTTACCCCCGCACGGCATCGCCGACCGAGGCGCGGCGGAAGAGCGCGCGCTGATCCGCAAATACACCGGATTGGTGCTCCGGCCGGAAAGATCGACATCGATTTCATGATGCATTCGGACGGCGGATCACCAGCGGTCTTGGCCCGCCTCAGCAAGCAGCAGCACTTCGCCGCCGCCTATTGGCGCGAGAGCCACGTCCTGGATTAGCCCCGCCGATGCGCGGCGGCCGGTGGAAATGGATTGCGCGCGCGATAAATAGGGTGTTTGCAGAATTCCCGCCTGCCACGGAGAACCTCTTGTCAAAGCCCAGTCGAACCCGCGATCTCACGACCGGCCCGATCGCGCGCACCCTTCTTGCCTTCGCCCTGCCCGTGCTCGGCGCGAATGTGCTGCAATCGCTCAACGGATCGATCAATGCCATCTGGGTGGGACGCTTTCTCGGCGAATCGGCCCTGACGGCCACGTCGAACGCCAACCTCGTGCTGTTCCTCATCCTCGGCACCGTATTCGGCATCGGCATGGCCGCCACGATCCTGGTGGCACAGTCGGTCGGGGCGCACGACCTTCAAAAGGCCCGGCGGATCGTCGGCACCAGCGCGACATTCTTCCTCGGCGTCTCGATCCTCTTCGCGGTCTGCGGCTGGATCTGGGTGGACGCCATCCTCAACCTGCTCGGCACGCCGGCCGATGCCCTGCCGCTCGCCCGATCCTATCTGCGCATCATCTTCCTCGCCGTGCCGATGATGAACCTGCTCGCCTTCGTCATGACCGTATTGCGCGGGGCCGGCGATTCGCGCACGCCCTTCGTCTTCATGGCGCTTGCCGTGCTCCTCGACGTCGTCCTCAATCCGGTGCTGATCGCCGGCATCGGCCCGTTTCCCGAGCTGGGCATTGCCGGTTCGGCCACCGCCACGCTTATCGGGCAGACGATCAGCGCCGTCACGATCCTCATCGTTCTCTATGCCCGCGCCCATCCGCTGCGGCTTGCCGGCGCCGACCTCGCGCTGCTTCGGCCCAACCCGGCGCTCCTGCGCCTCGTCATCGTCAAGGGCATTCCCATGGGCCTGCAGATGATCGTGATCTCGGCAGCGGCGCTGACGGTGATGGGTCTCGTCAATAGTTACGGCTCGCGGGTCGCGGCCGCCTACGGCATCGCCGCGCAGCTCTGGACCTATGTCCAGATGCCGGCCCTGGCGGTGGGGGCCGCGGTTTCCTCCATGGCCGCGCAGAATATCGGGGCGGGCCGATGGGACCGGATCGGGCGGATCACCGCGTCCGGCGTCGGCTTCAACCTCGTGCTGACGGGCATGCTGGTGTCAGCGCTCTATGTCTTCGACCGGCCGGTGCTCGGCCTGTTCCTGACGGGCGACAGCGCCGCCATCGACATCGCCGCCCATATCAACAACGTCGCCTCGTGGTCCTTCATCCTGTTCGGGATCACCATCGTGCTTTTCGCCACCGTGCGCGCCACCGGCGCCGTTATGCCGCCGCTGATCATCCTTGTGATCTCGGTGCTCCTGGTACGCACCACCTTCGCCTATGCCTTCCAGGGCGTGCTCGGCCAGGACGCGCTCTGGTGGAGCTTTCCCGCCGGCTCGATCACGTCGCTGTTGCTGGCCGCGGCTTACTATCGGTTCGGCCGCTGGCGCAGCCTGCACATGATCGACAGGCCTGCCGCCGGCCTGGCGCCCGACACCGGTTTCGGCATGCCGCGCGAGCGCGCCAATCTCGCCGGGGAGGTACTGCCTGCCGAAAGATGACCGGGGCAAGCCATTTCCGACTTGCGTGGCATCACACACCGGCAAGGACGTGACGAACCAGTCCTGCCGGACGAGCCGTTTGGCGCGCGCGACGGCCAGCCACGGCCTTCCGTGCAGCGCGGGCCGCTTGGAAGACCGCCTTTGAAATTCCCCCTATTTCAATAGGCATCCTCATATGCCGCGCAGATTTCCTGCCCAGTCTTGCCGGCCAGATAGGCAATCTCGCCCTCCTTATGCTTGACATAGACGTCGGCGAAGCCCTCCGGGAACCAGCCGCAGACCGTTGCATTGCCGCGGAAGCGCTGCAGCGCTGCTTCCAGCGTCTGCGGCAGGCGGACATAGCCACGGGCGGCAAGCGCTTCCGCACCGAGGAGCGACAGATCCTCCTGCGTCGCCTCCGGCACCGCCAGCCCCTCCTCGATCCCCTGCACGCCGGCATGGACGATCGCGGCGAGCGCCAGATGCGGGTTCGCCGCGCCGTCGGCGGCGCGGAATTCGAAGTTGAACTGCGCCGCGCGGGCGATGTCACTGATGTCGGAGACGGGGCAAATGCGCACCGATGCCTCGCGGTCGCGGAAACCGAGATTGTTGAAGGCGGCGCTCCAGCGGTGCGGGGTCAGGCGCAGGTAGGAGACGACGCTCGGCGCGGTGATCGCGATGATCGAATCGAGGTATTTCAGGATGCCGGCGACGAACTTTCCGGCAACATCGGAAAGTTCGTGCTTGCCGGCGGGATCGTAGGTGACCGGATTGCCCGAGGCATCCAGCATGCTCATGTGGACATGCACGCCGTTGCCGACGCCGGCCGGATCGCGGATCGGCGTGAAGGTCGGATCGTAACCGAGCTCGCGCGCGACGAGGCCGACGATCTCGCGCGTGATGACGGAATGGTCGGCGATGGTGACGCCCTTCTGCGGGCCCATCGTCACCTCGAACTGGCCGGCGCCGAACTCCTTGAGGATCGTGTCGGGCGTGACGCCGGCGGTGCGCATTCCGGCGATGATCGCCTCGCAGAAATGCCGTTCCTTCTGGAAGCCACCCAGCGTGAAGGCGCCGCCGATCTCCGAGACCAGATGCTTGATCTGGAATTCGTGCTCGAAGGCGCCGTAGAGCGTGACGCCGGCAACCCTTTGCAGGCGTTCGAGAGCCGCTTCGAGAATGGAGCGCGTGCAGAATTCCCACGGACGGCCGTCGGTGTAGCGGATATTGCCGAGCACGAAGTTCTCGTTCGGCGCCCCTTCCTCGCTCTCGATGCTGACGCTGGTCGAGGGATCGGGAATGAGCACGAGGTCGCCGAGCGAGCCGAAGGGGCTTTCGGCGATCGCGTCGAAGCAGGTGATCTGCACATTGGTCGGCGTCCAGCCCACGCCGCGCTTCAGGCGCTTTTCCATCTGCGCCAGCGGAAAGGCCTTGCCGCGCACCTTGCCCGAAAGGTCGCCGCAACAGGCGACCATCATCTCTTCACGTTTCATCGTCGTCCCCGTTGATGGTGTCCTGATCGTAGCCCGGCATGGAAAACCGGACGCCGTCCCAATCCCTGATGCGTTTCTGCGTCGCCTCCCAATCGGTCTCGGAGACGCGCACGATGAGCGCCTCGACGAGAACGATCGCGGCGGCCACCGTGTCCCATGCCGTGCCGGCATCGATCGGCAGCGCGACGATGTGGTCGGCGCTGCGGGCGGCCGGCGACATCCACTTGTCCGTGACGACGACGATCGTCGCGCCCCGCGCTTCGGCAATCGTTTCGGCAAGGCGCGCGAGGCTGAGCTGGTAGCGCCGGAAATCGAACAGCACCACGACGTCCTTCCTGCGCATGCGCAGCACATGCTCGGGCCAGAATTCCGGGTTGTCCGCCATGTGGTAGATGCCGCTGCGGATCTGCCGCAGATGGATCGACAGGAAGGACGCGACGTTGTCGCTGACGCGACCGCCGAGCAGGAAGATGTTGCGGGACGGGTCGGCGACCAGATCGGCGAGGATGTCGAACTGGGCCTGGGAGACCGTCGCCGCCATTTCCTGGATGACGGACGAGATCCGCGTCACGTATTCCGACAGGAATTCCGAATGGCCTACCGGCTTCTGGCTCGTCTTGAGGTCGAGCGGCGAGCGCTGCCCCTCCTTCAGCTCGGCGATCAACTGGCGCTGCAGGTCCTGGAAGCCGGAGCAGCCGATCTTGCTGACGAAACGCGTGACCGAAGGGGCGCTGACGCCGGTTTTCGCCGCAAGCTCCTGGATGCTTTCGAGCCCGGTGAAGGGATAGTCGGCAAGGATCGCATTGGCGATCTTGCGCTCGCTGGCGGTCAGTTGCGCCGCGGCGTCCCGTATCCTCGTGCGAACCGTGGTCGATGATTTCCCATCGCTCATTGCCGTTTGTTCCCTTTGTTGGGGCGGGATATTTGCTCCGTGAAAAAAATTAGTCAAACGGAAAAATCATATTGACTATGATCGAAAAATTTCTTTGACTGATCCTCATCGAAGCCCTGCGCACCGGCCGTTGCCGTGGCGCTCGACGGATGCCATTCCATGCTCAGCCCCGCAGATCGCGACATGTCCAGATTGCTGAACGCTGGCGACCCCGCCCCTGTGGAGTGGATCAATGCCGAAGGCGCGTCGACCATCTTCCTGACCTGCGAGCATGCCGGCCGGGCCATTCCCGCCGCGCTCGGCGATCTCGGCGTCGCGCCCGAGGAGATGGATCGGCACATCGCCTACGACGTCGGCGCCGAGGGCGTCGCCCGCGGCCTTGCCGAACGGCTCGACGCCCCGCTCGTTCTCCAGCGCTACAGCCGCCTCGTCATCGACTGCAACCGGCCGTTCGAGGCGGAGGACTGCGTCCTCAGGCAGAGCGACGGCACGCTCGTGCCGGCCAATGCGGACGTGTCAGACGAGGAGCGCCGTGGCCGCTACGTGGAAATCCATCAGCCGCTGCACGAAGCCATCAGCGTCGGGCTCGCGCGCCGGCAGGCCGCCGGCAGGCCGCTCTTCCTCGTCTCCGTGCACAGCTTCACGCCGGTCATGCGGGCCACGGGCGCCGTGCGGGATTTCGAACTCGGCCTTCTCTACAATCGCGACGCGCGTTTCGCCAAGCGGCTTGCGGAGACCTTCCGGGCGGCGAATGGCGACGTCACGGTGAAGCTCAATGCACCGTACCACGTCGACGACCTCTCGGACTACACGATCCCCGTGCATGGCGAACGGCGCGGCATTCCGCATGTGCTGATCGAAGTGCGCAACGACCTCATCAACGACGTGCGCGGGCAGGAGGAATGGGCCGAGCGCCTCGCCGGCCCCCTCCGCCTCGCCGCCCAGAGCCTTGAAGGACCTTCCGATGGCCGCTGACCATCCCTCCACCCGCAACCTGCCGCTCGATCCGGCCGCCTCGGCCATCCTCTTCATCGACGTGCAGAATTTTTCCGTGCGCCGTGAGGGGGGCGAGTTCAAGGACGTCTCCGACGCTGAAATCGAAGGTAAGTACGGCTATTATTTCAAGCGCATCCACGAGGTCGCGATCCCCAACATGCAGCGCCTGCTGGCGGGCTTCCGCAAGGCGGGCATCGAGGTGCTGCATACCACGATCGAAAGCCTGACGAAGGACGGGCGCGACCGCAGCCTCGACTACAAGATCACCGGCTTCAACGTGCCGAAGGGGTCCTGGGACGGCAAGGTCATCGACGAGCTGGAGCCGCTGGAGGACGAGATCGTTTTCCCGAAAAGCTCGTCGAGCGTCTTCGTCTCCACCCATATCGACTATATCCTGCGCAATCTCGGCGTGAGGCAGATCGTGCTGTGCGGGCTTCTCACCGACCAGTGCGTGGAATCGGCCGTGCGGGACGCCTGCGACCTCAACTACCTCGTGACGCTGGTGCCGGACGCATGCGGCACCTATTCGCAGGAACGGCACGACACCTCGCTCAATGCGATCAAGGGCTACTGCCGGCAGATTTCGACAGACGAACTCCTGAAGGAAATCGGGCAGTAAGATCGCCCGAGACAGCATAGCGACGGGATCAACAAGGAGCTTTCCAGGCGGGCCGCACAGAAAAACAAAAGACCGGGCCGCATCAACTCACTGCCGCAAGGCAATATCAAGGGGAACGACCATGATGAAAACTTCCAAACTGCTTCTGGCGGCGGGCCTCGTGCTCGCCTCTTCCGCTGCCTTTGCCGACGACGACAAGATCGTCATCGGCGGCGCGCTCTCGATGACGGGCATCCAGGCCCCGCTCGACACGCCCGGCTTCAACGGCGCGCAGGTCGCCGTGAAATACCTCAACGACAATGGCGGCGTGCTCGGCAAGAAGGTCGAGTTCATCAACATCGACGGCAAGTCCGATCCGGTCACGGTCGGCAACGTGGCGGTCGAGCTGATCGACAAGGGCGCCCAGGTCATCGTCGCACCCTGCGACTTCGACTTCGGTTCGCCGGCAAGCCGCGAAGCGCAGTCGGCCGACATCGTCGGCATCTCGACCTGCGCCTCCGACCCGCTCTATTCGTCGTGGTCGCTCGGCGACAAGCAGTTCACGCTCTCCATGTGGAACACCACGATGGGCGCGACGGCGGCCGATTTCGCGGCCAAGGAAAAGGGCTGGAAGACGGCCTATGTCGTCACCGACCAGTTCATCGCCTACACCAAGTCGCTCTCCAAGTATTTCGTCGAGCAGTTCAAGGCGGACGGCGGCGAGATCCTGCTGGAAGACACCTATACGAACGGCGACAACAACTTCTCGGCCCAGCTCGCGCGTCTCCAGGCGCTCGGCAAGAAGCCGGACGTGATCTTCGTCTCCTCCTACGGCACGGATATCGGCGTGATCATCCGCGCGCTGCGGGAAGTCGGCTACGATGCGCCGGTCCTCGGGGGCGATGCCTATGACGACCCGGCCATGCACGAGGCGCTCGGCGAGAAGTTCGGCAACAATGTCTACTTCGTCACCCATACCTGGATGGGCGCGGGAGCCGATCCGGAAATGGAGAAGTTCATCGGCCTCTACAAGGAGATGTTCGGCAAGGACCCGGATACCTCCTTCGTCTCGACCGGCTGGGATACGATCATGATGATCGCCCAGGCGATCACGGCGGCCGGCACCACCGAGGGCGGCGCGCTCGCCAAGGCGCTTGAGGACGGCCAGTTCAAGCTCCTGACCGGCGAACTCGACTACGGCACGGCCGAGGAAGGCCACGTCCCGAACAAGGCCGCGGCGGTGATCGAGCTCAAGGGCGGCAAGCCGACCTTCGTCGGCTGGCGCAAGCCGGAATCCCTGCCGAAGCCCTGATCTCCCCCGTTCGGGCCGGCCGCAAGGCCGGCCCATGACCTTCGGAAAAGCCATGTCTGAAACACGTCTTGCGGTAAACGACGTGTCGGTGGAATTCACCGGCCTCCGCGCTCTCGACCATGTGTCGCTCTCCGTCGCCACCGGCGAGGTCGTCGGCCTCATCGGGCCGAACGGCTCCGGCAAGACGACGCTCATCAACGCCATCACCGGCCAGGTGAAGCTGGCGACCGGCACGATCACCGCCGGTCCGGTCACGCTTTCGGGCCTGTCGCCGCGCGACATCGCGCTTGCCGGCGTCAGCCGCTCGTTCCAGATCGTGCGCCTGTTCAACACCATGACGGTGCTGGAGAACGTCGAGGCGGCGGCGCTCGCCAAGGGCGTGTCCCGCGCCGCCAGCGCGGAACGGGCGAAAAAGCTGCTCGACGAACTCGGCCTGACCGACAAGGCGGACGAGCTTGGCGAGAGCCTCAGCTACGGCGACAAGCGCCGCGTCGAGATCGCCCGGGCGCTCGCCGCCGAGCCGCGCTTCCTGCTGCTCGACGAGCCGGCGGCCGGCATGAACGACGCCGAGACCGAGACGCTGCTGCACACGCTCTCCGAGCTGCCGGCCAAACGCGGCCTCGGCCTCCTCATCATCGACCACGACATGGGCCTCATCATGCGCCTCTGCCACCGCCTGCATGTGCTGGCGTCCGGCCGCACCATCGCGGAGGGCGACGCCGCGCATGTTCGAACCCATCCGGCCGTCATAGAAGCCTATCTCGGCAAGGGAGCGACCCATGCTTGACGTGCGCGATCTCTCCGTCAGCTACGGCACGATCCGCGCGGTTCGCGGGATCAGTTTTTCCGTCGGCAAGGGCGAACTCGTCAGCCTGCTCGGCGCGAACGGTGCCGGGAAATCCTCGACCATCAAGTGCATCGCCGGCGCGCTGAAGGCCTCCGGCGGCTCGATCACCCTCGAGGGCAAGGACATCACCGCCGCCAGCCCCGAGCAGGTCATCCGCGCGGGACTGGCGACGGTGCCGGAAACCCGCGACGTCTTCCCCGACCTGACGGTCGCCGAGAACCTGATGCTCGGGGCCTATATCCACCGCCGCGACCAGGCCGGCAACCGCGAGAACCTCGAACGGCTGCACACGCTCTTCCCGCGCCTTGCCGAACGCTCGGCCCAGGCGGCCGGCACGCTTTCGGGCGGCGAGCAGCAGATGCTGGTCATCGCGCGCGCGCTGATGGCCCGCCCCAGCGTGCTCCTGCTCGACGAGCCGTCGCTCGGCCTTGCGCCCGCCATCGTCGAGCGCATCTTCGAAATGATCGAGACGCTGAAGAGATCCGGCCTCACCATCCTGCTCGTCGAGCAGAACGTGAACCAGGCGCTCGCCGTCGCCGACCGCGCCTATGTCATGCGGCTCGGCGCCATCGTGGCGTCCGGCACGGCCGAGGAGATCCGCTCCACGAGCGATCTCAGCTCACATTACCTGGGAGGCTGATCCATGGCTTTCGCGATCCAGTTCGTCATCGACGTCCTCAGCCTCGGCGGCGCCTATGCCCTCATGGCGCTCGGCCTCGTCATCATCTACGGCATCCTGCGCCTCGTGAACTTCGCCTATGGCGAGCTCATCATGGTCGCCGGCTATACCATGTACCTCACGAGCGGCTCCGGCCTGCCCTGGCTCCTCATGGCGGCGCTCGCCGTCGTCATGGCGATCGTCTTCGGCATCCTCACCGACTATGTCGCGTTCCGCCCGGTGCGGGCGAAGTCGGTGACGGCCGTGCTGATCACCTCCTTCGCCTTCTCGAACCTCCTGCAGAACGCCGCCCTGCTCTTCATTTCGCCGCGCCCGCGCAACGTGCCGCTGCCCGACATCTTCTCGCAGACGGTCTCGATCGGCGGCGCTATCACGCCGGTGCGCAACCTCATCACCATCGTTGCCTCCATCGTGCTCCTCGCCGCCGTCGCCTTCCTCATGCGCAGGACGACGCTCGGCATCGCCATGCGCGCGGCGGCGACGAACTTCACCATGGCGCGCATGCTCGGCGTTCCAGCCAACCTCATCATCACCTCGGCCTTTGCCCTTTCCGGCTTCCTTGCCGGCGTCGTCGGCCTCCTGTGGATCGGGCGCATCGGCACGGTCGTGCCCGGCGTCGGCCTGGAGCCGCTGCTGGTCGCCTTCATCGCCACCGTCATCGGCGGCATGCGCAGCCTGCCCGGCGCGGTGGTCGGCGGCTTCCTGCTGGCGCTCATCGACACCACGCTCAACTACACCCTGTCGCAGGACCTCCTGAAATTCCGCGATGCCTTCACTTTCAGCCTGGTGATCCTGATCCTGCTCTGGCGTCCGGAGGGCCTGATCAAGGGCCCTGCCAGCGGGCAGCGGACCTGAGGGAGACGAACCGATGAAACATTCCTATCTCACCGCCCTCATCCTCATCGCCGTGATCGCGATCATCGCCGTCGGAAGCCATGTCCTCGGCATCCGCCTCTACGACCGCATCGCCACCAACCTCCTGATCTCGCTCGTGCTCGTCGTCGGCCTGCAGACCTTCATGGGCAATTCCGGCCTGCTCTCCTTCGCGCATATCGGCTTCATGGGCTTCGGGGCATACACCTCGGCCGTGCTCACCATCCCGGCCCAGATGAAGGGCATGGCGCTGCCCGATCTCTACGAATTCATGAAGGTCGTCGAGATCTCGCCGCTCCTCGCCATGCTGGCGGCGGGCGTGGTGGCCGCGCTGGTCGCGGCTTTCGTCGCCTATCCGCTGATGCGCCTTTCGGATGCTGCGGCGGTCATCACCTCGTTCGCGCTGCTCGTCGTGCTCTACACGATCATGAACAACTGGAGCGCGCTCACCAACGGCCCGCGCACCCTCTTCGGCCTGCCGAAGACGACGGACATGCCGATCGCGGCCATCGTCGCGGGCGTGGTGGTCGTCGTCGCCCTGCTCTTCAAGGAATCGCGCACCGGCAAGCTCCTGCGCGCCTCGCGGGAAGACGAGGTCGCCGCCGCCGCGCTCGGCGCGAACATCCCGCAACTGCGCTGGCGCGCCTTCATCCTCGCCGCCTTCATCGCCGGTGTCGGCGGCGCGCTGTGGGGCCATTTCATAACCTCCTTCGCGCCCAAGGCCTTCTATCTCAAGGAGACCTTCCTCATCATCACCATGCTGGTGATCGGCGGGGCGAACACCGTGACCGGCGCCGTCGCGGGCACCATCCTCATCACCTTCGCCTATGAGGGCCTGCGCGGCACGGAAGGGGCGCTGAATGCCGGCGCGACCGGCGCGGGCCAGGTCGTCGGCCTCACCGAAATCGTGCTGGCGCTCGCCATGATCGCCGTCATGATCGTCAAGCCCGGCGGCCTCTTCCCCAACCGCGAGATCGGCCACATTCTCACCCGCACCCGTCACCGGAAGGAGACCTCGGCATGAACTGGAAAACCGACTACCGTTCCTTCTACTACGCCAATGCCGAAGAGCCCGACGACATCGTGCTCGATCCGGAAACGACGGCGCTGCTGGTCATCGACATCCAGAACACCTATCTCGATCCGAAGGACACGCCGGAGGAAACCGCGCGCTGGCAGCCCTTCTACGAGCGGATGCGCAAGACGGTGATCCCGAACACCGCGCGCCTCATCGAGGAATGCCGCAGGCGCAAGGTCGAGGTCATCTTCGCCCGCATCGCCTGCCTCAAGCCTGACGGACGCGACCGCTCGCTCAGCCAGAAGAAGCCGGGCTTCAACTACCTGCTGCTGCCGAAGGAGCTGCCGGAAGGACAGGTCGTTCCCGAACTGGAGCCGCGCGCCGACGAGATCGTCATCACCAAGACAACCGACAGCGCGCTGACCGGCACGAACCTGCGCCTCGTCCTGCACAACATGGGCATCCGGAACGTCATCTGCTGCGGCATCTTCACCGACCAGTGCGTTTCCTCGACGGTGCGCAGCCTCGCGGACGAGAGCTTCGGCGTGGTCGTGGTCGATGATTGCGGCGCGGCGGCAACGGACGAGCTGCACAGGCGCGAACTGGAGATCATCAACATGATCTACTGCCACGTCGTCCAGCTCGACGAGGTTCTCACCTTCTTCAAGTAAGGATTGCATCATGGCCGACCTCTACGTCCGCGAAAGCCGATCGGTCTCGAAGATGGCGCATCTGCGGTTCTTCCCGCAGGCCGTGGTCGGCGGCAGCGGCGCATACCTGACCGGCGACGACGGACGGCAGCTGCTCGATTTTGCGGCTTCCTGGGGCGCCGCCAGCCTCGGCCACGCGCATCCCGCGCTCCGCGACGCCGTGAACCGTGCGCTTTCGGATCAGGCGGGGGCCAGCTATCTTTCAGCCGCAAACGAATCCTGCGTGCTGCTCGCCGAAAAGCTGCTGTCACTGGTGCCGGAGCGCGCCCGCGGCCGCGTCTGGTTCGGCCATTCCGGCTCGGATGCCAACGAAACGGTCGCACGCATGGTCGTCGCCGCGACGGGCCGACCGCGCATCCTCGCATTCGACGGCGCCTATCACGGCGGGACCGTCGGCTCCATGGCGGTGTCCGGCCACCCGGCACAACAGGGCACCCGATCGGCGGGCCTGACGCTCGTCCCCTATCCGAACAGCTACGCCGCGGGCGGCCCGGAGGCCGCAAGAGATGCAGCCCTCGCGCATCTCGAACAGCTCTTTGCGACGGAGCTGCCCCCGGAGGACATCGCCGCCTTCTTCATCGAACCGATCCAGTCCGATGGCGGCATGCTCGTGCCGCCGGATGGCTACTTCAAGGCTGTCGAGGCCCTCTGCCGCAAGCACGGTATCCTGCTGGTTTCCGACGAAGTGAAGGTCGGTCTCGGGCGCACAGGCCGCTTCAACGCATTCGAACATTCCGGCATCGAGCCCGACATCGTCGTCTTCGGCAAAGGTCTGGGCGGCGGCTTGCCGATCTCGGCAGTCGTCGGCCCCGAGGCAATCATGAACCATGCCGTGGCGTTCTCTTTGCAGACGGTCCATGGAAATCCTGTCTGTGCAGCGGCGGCGCTTGCGGTGCTGGAAACGATCGAGCGCGACCGTCTCGGCGAAAACGCCGAACGCACGGGCCGGGTTCTGCAGGATGCACTTCGTGGCCTTGCCGCGCGCCAACCCCTGATCGGCGATGTCCGAGGCCGTGGACTTGCCTTGGGAGTCGAGCTCGTTGCCGATCGTTCCTCGCGCGAACCCGCTTCGAGGCAGACAGCGCTGACGGCCTTTCGCGCGTTTCAACTCGGCCTCGTGATCTACTATGTCGGAGTGCGCTCGAACGTCCTGGAATTCACGCCGCCCTTGACGCTCACTGAGAACCAGGCACTAGAAGGCGCCGCCATTCTTGAGGAAGCGCTGAACGATGTCGCTGCCGGACGCGTCGATCAAGCATTGATCGCCGATTTCGCCGGATGGTAGACATTGAAGGGATTCAAACGACGTCTGTCAAAAAGCACGCAAACGCCCCCGCCCACTTCCTGCGGTAAAGCAGATCCGTCAGCGTCCAATCCAACGCCGCGGGCATGTGCCTCTTGCGCCCACGCGGCAGCGGCTCAATCCAAGCCCATTCCGCATCGCTCAGCCACGTAAATCGCCGCTTCATCGAAGCCTCCATTCCAACGGAAAACCTCAAGCAGCAAATCCAACGCCAGCCCTATCGAGTACGGAACCTAGTCCGGCAACTGTCCCGATGGTTGGGTTGATGGGCTTCTCATGTCTGTCGGATAATGGCCAGATCGGCCACCCCGACGAGGCCGGCATCGTCGCCAAGTCTTGCAGGTACGACCGGCACCTCCCGAAAGGGAGCCATGGCATCGCTGCGGATGCGCGCGCGAATGCCGGGTTCGAGCAGGTCGAAAGCGGCCGACACGCCACCGCCCATGACGATCATCTGCGGGCTGTAGAGATGCAACAGGCTGGCAAAACCGGAGCCGAGCCAATCAGCCTCTTCAGCGACGAGGGCAAGGCAGGCGGCATCGCCTGCCCGCGCGCCCTCCACAGCGTGGCGGCCTTCGAGCGTCTCGTGCTCGGCCATCCTGCCAAGGTAGGAGGCGGGATTTCCGCTCGCCGCCGCGCGGACCCGCTTGCCGAAGGCCGTACCGGCGGCAACCGCTTCGAAACAACCGACGCGCCCGCACGAGCAGACGGGCCCTTCCGCAACCAGCGTGAAATGCCCGACATGGCCGCCCATGCCCCGCGCCCCGTGCATCAGCCGGCCGTCGACAACGACACCGCCACCGATGCCCGTGCTGACCGTGACATAGACCATGTGGTCCAGCCCGCGCGCAGCCCCGTATTGCCATTCGCCGAAGGCGGCCGCGATGCCATCATTCTCGACGATGGCGGGAAGGTCGAAAATCTCCGACAGGCGGTCGCGCAGGGGGAACTGCTCCCAGCCGGGAAGGGTCGGAATATGGTCGATAATGCCGCTCACGGTGTCGAGCGGACCAGGGGCGCACATGCCGATTGCGCGGACTGGAGCGCTGCCTGCCGCCCGCGACACCTCCGCGACAAGCGCACCGAACTGCCGCATCACCTCTTCCGGGCCGCTGATATCCGTGCGCGCCGCCGTGCGCGCCAGAACCTTTCCGGCGCGCACCAACGCGGCGCGGACCTGTGTGCCGCCAAGATCGAGACCGATGGTGAAATCGTCATTCATGCAAGGCCTCTTGTCGTTCCACCGGTTGCGCATGGAGCCAGGCCATGCGTTGAGCCAGATCCTTCGCCTCGAAGGCGAGCGACCCCATGACGACGGTCTCGGCACCTGCCCGGGCGAGATCCGGCACCGTATGCTCGCGGATGCCGCCATCGGCGCACAGCACGATGCGGCCTGGCGTCGCCCTCTTCGCGATCAGCGCGCGCGCCTCGCGAAGTCTGCTTCCGGCCTGAGGATCGAGTGTCTGGCCCTTGGCACCGATCCGGGTGCCGAGCAGCGTCAGCAAGCCGATGCGCTCGAAAAAGGCGGCTGCAGCCGAAACCGGTGTCTGCACTTGCAGCACGACCCCGGCGACGAGCCCCAGGCTGTCGATGAGGTCGAGACCCGCCTTCAGATTTTCGTTCTCCGCGTGAATGCTGATTGCATCGACGCCGGCATCGGCGAACTGGCGGATTTGAGTCCCGAGAACCGCGTCAGCCGCCATAAGATGGACATGCAGCGGCCTTGCCGTGCATCGGCGACAGACCGCGACGAGATCCGGAAAGAACAGCAATGCAGGCGAAAAGTGACCGTCAGCGACATCGATATGGTAGAGGTCGGTGAAGGGCTCGGTCCGGGCGATCTCCGCACCGAGCCTGGCAAGATCGGCCGACCAGAGCGACATCTCGGCCATCAGCCGGTCCCTGGGCAGGGTTTCGAGCCAGTCGGAAGGCGGCCGCATCTCAGAGCTCCTTGAGGAAGGCCGATAGGGCGGCGCGGAAATCGGCGCGATAGGCGTCGGCATCGTCCGCCTTCGGCGTGATCTCCACCAGCCGCGCGCCCGGGATCATCGTGGCAAGCGACCGGGCATGACCAAGCGGATGAACGAAGTCGCGCCCATGGCCGATCACGAGCGTCGGCACGGCAATGGCAGAGACCTCCGCCTCGGTGACGTCAGGGCCGTCCATCGAGATTGCCCGGAGCAGCGCTGCGGTGACGTCGATCGGCTCGCGCGTGAAGAAGCTGCGGATCGAGGCAAGATTGTCCGGTGCGTCCCGTTCCAGCTCTTTCGCTAGGGGCAAGGCCTCGTACTGCCTGCGCGCCTCCTGCGGCGGATAGCGGTCGAGAAGTTCACCGGCAATGCGGTTCGGCGCCATGTTTTCCGGATTGGCGGCACAAATCCAGGCGGGCCGGGCGATCACAAGCGCCCGAACCCGTTCAGGCCGGCGGACGGCAAGCCGCAGCGCGATCGCCGCCCCCATCGAGATTCCACCCACCACGGCTCGTCCGGCACCCTGTGCCGCAAGATAGCCGGCAATATCGTCGGCGAAGGTGGCGATCGAAAAGGCCCCCTTGGGACCCGCATCCGAGGCACCGTGGCCGCGGCATTCGACGGTGATGCGCCTGAAGCCGGCAGCGGCCGGAAAGACTTGGCCCGGCTGGGCCTGATCCCCGCAAAGGCCATGCTGGAAGACGAAGGGCATGCCCTCGCCTTCCTCGTAGACCGCGAGGTTCGCTCCTTCGACGGGATGGCGGATCGGATTCATGCGTTGCGACCCTCCGGGGCGATGAGGGGCACAAGGAAGGCGGCGACGCCCGGCGCTTCTGCCGCCGAAAGCCCGTGGGTGATCATGTCGCCGTCGAAGCCTGCCCGCTTCAGCGAGGCCACGTAGCGCGGATAGTCGATGACGCCCCTGCCCGCGGTGGCGAAGGAGCTGTCGGCATTGCGATCCTTGGCGTGCGCGATGGCGATCCGGTCTTTCAACAGGTCGATGGCCGCGTCGATGATACGGCCGCGCGTTTCGGCGTCCTCATGCTCAAAGAGATTGGCCGGATCCAGCACGATGCGGATGCGCTCGCTCGCCATCGCGTCGATCAGCCACCGCGCCTTCGCGGCGGAGTTGATGACATTGGCGAGCTCCGGCTCGACGCCGATGAAGATGTCGTGCCGTTCCGCGATGGCGAGCAGATGGCCGAACTCGGCGATCATGTCCTGCCAGGCCTCGGCCCCCTGATTGTCCGGATGGTCGCGCCACTGGTCGGCGGCATCCCGGCTTCCCGTGCAGACGGTCAGAAGGGTCGAACCTGCCGCATGCGCCGCGGCGGCAATCGCCGCAAAGCTGCGCCGGCCGGCCTCTCGCATGGCGATATCCGGGTGGATCATGTTGTAGGTGGCGGAGATCGCCGCGATGGCGACGCTGGTCCGTTCCGATGCTTCACGGATCGCCGCGACGGCAGCGCCCGGGATCGCCTCCGGCAAGGCTCCAAGGCCCGAGCAGGCGAAATTGTACTGCACCGATGCGTAGCCGGCATCGCGCGCGGCGGCGAGCACGACATCCGGCGTCGTGCCTGCGAAGGTCTTGGCGAAGATACCGGCGCGCATCACACGCTCCCATGCGCGTCGGCGAGCTTGACCGGCGCCTTTGCGCGAACCGACTGCATCACCGCCGCCATGCCGCGCACCGAGGCGATGCCGTCATCGATGCCTGCACCGGTCAGCGGCCCGCCATCGAGAATCGTATCCGCAAACCCCTCCAGCTGGCGCCGGTAGAAGTGGCCGTCCGCACCCAGCACGCGGCTGGTCGCCCCGGTCTTTTCGCTGAAGATGTCCACCTCGCTGCTCTTGAACAGCCAGGGATTGTAGGTCTTGCCGAGAATGCTGCCGTACTCGCCGTAGATCTGGAAGCCTTCGTGCCAGTCCATGCGCACGGCAACCGTCAGATCCAGATGGCCCATGGCGCCGTTTTCGAACTCGACGTCGATGAACCAGGAATATGCGCCGAACCGCTGGCGCAGCCGCGCATCGACGGCGAGGATGGGACCGGCAAAATAGCGGGCGGTATCCAGCAGGTGGCTGCCATGGGCGAGCATGAAATACTGCTCGAGATCGGCCTTCGGATTTCGCGACGGCTTCTTCGCATTGGCGCTGCGGATCATGTAGGGCTGCACCGCATCGGTGACGGCATAGCGATGGGTGGAATCGCAATACCAGGCCTTCAGCGCGAGCATCTCGCCCATTTCCGTGTCGATGAAGCTCTTGGCGCTCTGAAGGCCGGCGTCGTAGCGCTTCATATGTCCGACCTGGAAAACCTTGCCGCTCTTCTCGACGACGGGCCGCAGGCCTTCGACCTCCTCGACGGTCATGCCGAGCGGCTTTTCGCAGAGCACATGCTTGCCGGCCTCAAGCGCACGGGCTGCGGCGGCGACGTGGAAGGCATCCGCCGTCGCGATGATGACCGCATCGACATCCGGATCGGCCAGCATCGCATCGTAGTCCGAGAAAGCCTTTTTCGGCGCATGGGTCGCGGCCATTCGGGCGCGCAGGTCGTCCGCGACGTCGCAGACGGCGTAAAGCTCGGCATTGCGCGCTTTCACCGCGCTTTCGAAATGACCGGCCTGCGAGATCGGCCCGCAACCGAGAATTCCGACCTTCAGCAGCGGCTTGCCCTCATTCATCTCATTGTCCTTTCCATGGTGGACGGTGCTTTCAGGACCGGTCCTTATTCTTCAGCTCTTCGATACAGGCATGCTGCGGAAGCGCATCGCGGTCTCCGGCTGCGCCACCTTGCAGACGGCGGGCGGAAGACCGCGGGCGATCAGTTCGATATCGGCGGTGATCGACGCGCCCATGGCGTTCAGCGTCGATTCCATGGCGCCGGCCTGATGGGGCGAAAGGATGATGTTCGGCGTCCCGCGCACCGGATCGTCGGCCGCGACCGGCTCGACGGGAAAGACATCGGTCGCAACCCGGATCCGGCCGGAAGCGGCCGCCTCCAGCATGTCCGGAAAATTGACGACCGCAGCGCGGCTCAGAAGCAGCAGGCACGCCCCCTGTTTCATCGTTTCGAACGCATGCTTGTCGAGGAAACCGGCATTGTCGGACGTCACGCCGGCGAGCACGAAGACGAAATCGCTCTCGGCAAGCACGGTCTCCAGTGCCACCGGCCGGCATCCGGCCTGCTCGATCAGGAGGGTCGGCACCCACGGATCGTAGACGTCGATGGTCGAGGTGAACGGTTTCAGCAAGGGCAGCAGCGCGCGGGCAAGATCGCCGAAGCCGATCAGCCCGACCCGGGCACGCATCAAAGGCCGTGCTGTGCGGTTGGCCGCAAATCCGTACTCTTCCCTGCCCTCTCGCATCAGCCGGTCGGCCTCGGTAATGCCGCGGCCGAGGTCGATCGCCATGGCCAGCCCGATTTCGGCGACCGGTTCGGCAAAGACATGGCTCGCCGACAGCACGCGGATGCCATGCTCGAAGCAATGGCGGTAGTCGATATTGGGCAGGAAATTTCCCTCGCTGTTGACGAAAGCCTTGAGCTTTCGGCACCGCGCCAGCCGCTCGGCCGGCATCTCGAAAATGCCCATCGCGATATCGGCCGGCGCAACGTGCCGTTCGAAATCCTCATCCGTCAGCACATCGCCCTCGTGGATGACGACGTCGCCAAGCGCACGGAGCCGCGCAAGATGGGCGTCCGTGAAGACATCTTCCACGAGGCGCGGATGTGCCATGATGAAGATACGGAAAGGTGTGGTCATGAACGGTTCCCTTCAGATGTCTGTCCAGCGGCCGTCTTCAGCGCCCGAGCGAAGGGCGGCATCGACGAAACGCAGGCCGCGCACGCCATCGCGAATGCCGGGCAGCAGCAGGGCGTCCGCCGCCGGAGCGCGGCCGTCGCGACGCGCGTCGATCTGGTCGGCCATGTCGAGATAGAGCCGCGCCAGCGCCTCGATGAACCCCTGTGGATGGCCGGGCGGCATCGTTCCCTTGAAAGCCGTTCCGTGCGAGGCCCTGTCGATCACCATGCGCCGGCCGCCGAGCGGCGCGAATGACAACCGGTTCGCCGCCTCGACCGTCCAGCCGAGCGAGCCCTTGTCGCCATGCACATCGATCCTGAGCCCGTTGGTCTCGCCGATCGCCACCTGGCTTGCCCAGAGCAGTCCCTTGGCGCCGCCGTCAAAGCGCAGCTTCGCTGTGACGTTGTCATCGACGCGGCGGCCGGCAACGAAGGTATCGACTTCGGCTGAAAGGGCGGTCGCCGTGAGGCCCGTGATGAATTCCGCAAGATGGAAGGCGTGGGTGCCGATGTCGCCGAGACTGCCGGCGCCGCTTCTTGCCGGATCGGTGCGCCATTCGGCCTGCTTGTTGCCGGTCGCCTCGGTGGCGGTGGCCAGCCATTCCTGTGGAAAGACGACGCGGACCAGGCGCACCGTGCCGATTTCCCCGGCCGCCACCATGGCGCGCGCTTCGCGCACCATGTCGAAGCCGGCATTGGTGTAGGCGACACCGAAAAGAGAGGCGCTGTCCGCCGCCGCCGTCCGGAGTGCGAGCGCCTCATCCAGCGTGGCGGTCAGCGGCTTGTCGCAGAAAATGTTGATGCCGGCATCGAGGAAGGCGCGGCAGGCGGGCGCATGCAGGTGGTTCGGCGTCACCACGGCGACGAGGTCGATACCGCCGTCGGCGGTTGCCTCGCGCTTCGCCATCGTCTCGAAATCGTCATAGCAGCGTTCCGGGGCGAGACCGAGATCGTGCCCGCTTTCCCGTGCGCGAACCGGATCGCTCGAAAGTGCGCCCGCGACCATCGTAAAGCGTCCCGTCATCGCGGCGGCGGCACGGTGTGCGGCGCCGAAGAACGCACCATTCCCGCCGCCGACCATACCCAGTTTCAGCGTTCTCATGTCCCTGTCCTGTCTGGAATGAGACAGGCCGACGTTTTCCGCCGGCCCGTCCCCTGGAGGCGGTGCTACTCGGCGGCCACCTTGCCGCAGGTGGTCAGCGCATCGGCCGGGGTGCAGGTCTCGGTGCCCGTCTGGATGAACGGCTCGAGCTTTTCGCCCTTGGTCAGCTTGTCGAGGGCCATGATCGTCTCGTAGCCCATGTCATAGGGCCGCTGGCCGATATTGTAGTGGCTGAGGCCCTCGGCGAGCAGCGGAAGCTGCGGACCGAAGTTGTCGCCGAAGACCACGACGAGATCCTTCTTGTCGAGACGTTCCTTCAGCGGCTCCATCGCCTGCTTGTAGGCCTGCGGCGCATACTGCGCCCAGCCGCCGACGGCGACGAAGGCGGAGAGGTCCGGATGGTTGGTCATGACGTCGCGAACCTGCTGGGCCGCAAGCGCGATGTCGTCATTGTTGTAGACCGGGCATCCGGCCGGCTCGGTCCAGCCGTTCTGGCCGGTGAGCGTGTCGACCGGCTGGTCCTTCGAGGCACCGGCGAGCGTGTCGCGAATGCCCTGGACGCGGGCCTTCAGGTTTTCAGAGGCCGGCGCACCGGACTGGATGCAGACCGTGCCGCCTTCCTTCTTGTTCTCCAGCACCTTCTTGGCGAGTTCCACGCCGAAGGAGTAGTTGTCCGTGCCAATATAGGTGGCGCGCAGCCCTGCGTCTTCGGGCAGCACGTCGGTGTCGAAGGTGACGACCGGGATCCCCTTGTCGTTCGCCATCTTGAGGATGCGCGCCATCGCCTTCGGGTTGCCGGCGGAAATGCCGAGCCCGTCGACGCCGCGGGTGATCATGTCCTGCGCAAGCTGCACCTGCTTGGCTTCGTCATATTCCGTCGGGCCGATATAGGTGCAGGTGACGTCGCCGAGCTTTTTGGCAGCGTCCTTGCAGCCGGCGTCGATCGGCGGGCTGAAGGCGTTGTTGAGCACCTTGAAGACCAGTGCGAATTCCCGGTCCGCGGCATTGGCCGTCGAGGCAAAGGCGCAAAGCGCGATCGCCGCGGACGACAGGGTAAATTTCAGGCTTCCTGACAGCGACATGGTATCTCCTCCTTGGTTCGCTGTTAAAGACGTTTCATTTCACGGCGCGGCAGCACTCCTCCCCCGCGCCCTGACCGTATGCGGACGCGGCCGTCAGCGGCGCAGCGACCGGATGCGTTCGAGAAGCACCGCGGCGAGGATGAAGCCGCCGACGAACGTGCCCTGCCAGAACGGATTGACGCCGGCGATCAGCAGCGCGTTGCGGATCACCTCGATCAGGATCGAGCCGATCGCGGCACCGAGCGCCGTGCCGAAACCGCCGGTCAGGGACGCGCCGCCGATGACCGTCGAGGCGATGGTCTGCAATTCGTAGCCCGTGCCGATGGCGTTCGTGACGGCGCCGAGCCAGCCGACGAGGAAGATCGCGCTGACGGCGGCCATCAGGCCACTGAAGGCATAGGCCGAGATCTTGATGGCATCGACCGAGATGCCCGCGAGACGCGCAGCGCTCTCGTTGCCGCCGATGGCGAAGATGTAGCGGCCCCAGCGCGTCATGGTCAGGAGGCAATGCAGCACGATGACGAAGACCACGAGCGCATAGACGACATTGGGAACGCCGAGCGTGTAGCCGCCGCCGAGCACCAGGATCGATTCCGTCGCCGTGCCGAACTCGTAAAACACCTGATTGTCGCTGATGACGAGCGCAAGGCTGCGCCCGATCGACAGGGTCGCCAGTGTCACGATAAACGGTGGCAACTTGGCGAACGTGATGACGGCGCCGTTGAGCCCGCCGAAGACGAGGCCGACGGCAAGCGTCCCGGCGATGCCGATCGGCAAGGGCGCGCCGGCATTCAGCAGAACGCCGAGGGTCACGCCGCTGAGCCCGAGGATCGAACCGACGGAAATGTCGATCCCACCGCTGATCAGCACCGGGGTCATGCCGAGCGCCATCAGGCCGATAAAGCAGGCATTCTGCAGCACGTTCAAGAGGTTGCCGGACGTGGCGAACTTGCCGGAGATCATCGAGACGGCAAGGCCAAGCACGACGATGGCAATCGCGATCCACATTTCCTGCGTGAGCATCAGCCGGCGCAGAACCGACCGGTCGTGGCGCTTCAGGAGGTCGATGTTCATGTCGGGGACGTCTTGCTGGGACATGGCTTCCTCCCTTCTCAGGCGGCGTGGATGGCACCGGTGATGAGGCCGGTGACCTCCTCCGGGCTGGACTGGTTTATCGGCTTGTCGGCGACCTTGCGGCCGCGCCGCATGACCACGACACGATCGCAGACGTCGAAGACATCGGGCATGCGGTGGCTGATGAGGATGACCGAGAGGCCCTGTTCCTTCAGCCGCCGGATCAGCGCCAGCACCTCGGCCACCTGCCGCACGCTGATGGCGGCGGTCGGCTCATCCATCAGCACCAGCTTGGAGTTGGAAAGGCGCGTGCGGGCGATCGCCACGGCCTGCCGCTGGCCGCCGGACATGCGATCGACGAGATCGGCCGGCCGCGTCTCGGATTTCAGCTCGTGGAAGATTTCGGCAGAACGCGTGTTCATCAGCTTCTTGTCGAGCACACGGAATGGCCCGACCTGCCGCATCGGCTCGCGGCCGAGGAAGACATTGGCTGCGGCCGTAAGGTTGTTGCAGAGCGCCAGATCCTGGTAGACGACCTCGATGCCGTGCCGGCGGGCATCGGCCGGGCCCGAGAAACTGACATCCTGGTCCTCGAAGACGTAGCGGCCGGAGGTCGGCTGGAAGTTTCCGGCGATGGTTTTCACCAGCGTCGACTTGCCCGCGCCGTTGTCTCCCATCAAGCCGAGCACTTCGCCACGGTTGATGTCGATCGACACGCCGTCGAGTGCGCGGATGGCGCCAAATTCCATGACAATGTTTTCGAGACTGGCAAGCTTGCTCATCCAACCTCCTCCCTGAGCCTGGATAAATATCTTTCTTAAAGTAAGAAATAGAACGTATTTACCTTTGTCAACGAGGAATGCTTTTGCACTCCAACAGGCGGTTTGCGTCAGCAAAGCTGACATAATGGGCTCAAGGCCCGACTTTCATGCGTTTTTCTTGCGAACTGCAAATCGAGAGCCGTGAATTTCACCCAAAACGAAATGACATTTTTTTATAAAAGTAATAAACGCAATTATTCCAGACATCGGATGCGGATCGCAAAATGAAAGGCGGTGGATTTCGACATGGCAGACCAGACCCTTGCCAAGGAAGTCAACGAGCGGCAGATCCTTCGTTTCCTGCGGCTGTGCGGGTCGGCGAGCCGGGCCGATATCGCCCGCCATCTCGAAGTGACACCGGCCTCGGTGACACGCCTCGTCAACGGGCTTGCTCTGCGCGGGCTGGTGCGCGAGGTGCAACCTGAAGCAAAAAACCCGGGGGCGGCGCGTGACGCCGGCCGGCCAGGCGTGGCACTCGCGCTCAACCCAGGCGCGGTCTATTTCCTCGGTGTCGAGATCGGCGTCGGCATTTTGCGCTATGCGCTTATCGATCTGACGGCAAACAGCGTTGCCACGTCGGATGTGCATGTCAGCCGCACGATCACGCCGGAAGAGGTCGTCGACGCGATCGCCGCGCATGTGGCCATGCTGGAACGCGATCTTCGTTATGCCGGCCGCGTTCAGAGCGTCGGTGTCACGGTACCCGGCGTGGTCAATCTGGAAGGTTTTGTCATCAACCTGCCGATCCTTGGCTGGAAGGGGGTCGATCTCCTGACACCCTTGCAGGCCGCCGTCGGCCGGCCCTGTTTCGTGGAAAACGACGCCGGCGCCGCGGCGTTCGGTTCCGTCTACACCATGCCGGAACTCCAGACCGGCTGCTCCGTCTTTCTCGTGATAGGCCGGGGATGCGGCGGGGCGGCGGTGATGAATGGCCGGCTCCTGCGCGGGGCGAGCGGCGCCACCGGCGAACTCGGCCACATGCGCATCGCCCGCGATGGCGCCGTTTGCAGCTGCGGGCAGCGTGGCTGCCTTGAAAGCCGTGTCGGGCTCGACGCGCTGGCGCGCTCCTATTGGGGAACAGACAGCCTCGAAGAGGCGCAATTCGAGGCGCTGTCCGCGGAGGTGGCCGACCGTTTCAGTTCCGGCGACCCCGCGGCGATCGCTTCCGTGACCGATCTTGCGGGATGGCTTGCGCTGGGTGTCGTCAGCCTCGCCAACATCTTCAATCCTTCGATGGTCTTCCTCGGCGGCGCGCTGGGCCCGGTCCTTTCCCTCATTATCGAGGATCTCCGCCGAGATGTCGCCGCCGGCATCGTTCCGGGTCTGCCAGCGCCAGAGGTCCGCCTTTTCAGTCTCGAGCCCTACGAATGCGCCATCGGCGTTGCCGCCATCGCCCACCAGCGCTGCTTTGACATCTCCCGCGTCGACAAGGATATGGCCGTTTGACCGTCTTCAAGAATTTGCCCGCTTCCGTGCAAGTGAAAACATGGTGCGAAGCCGGATTGCTCGACCGTCCTGTCTTGAAACAACGTGCAGATCAGTGATCGATCAGAGCGTCAAATCGCTTTTCCGGGAATTTTTCAGCCTGAGGTCGGGCTCAGCAATGGTGGACATGACGGCGAGACCATGCAGGAAATCCCCTAAATCGCTCCGGCCGCCACTCCAGCTTCGGCCATGGTCGTTTCTCGAAACCTAGCAACCGCTACCGCTGCGTAGCGGCTGGCAAGCCCCCTGCATCGGACGCTTCTCTTCGCGTGTCGAAATCGAGCGAAGAGCGAACGGCGGCAGTCCGGATCGGTGCCGGCGCGTGACAGCCTGATCTCGACCCGCTTGCCGCCGGTCGCCCATTCGCCCCGGCCTTCGATCCATTCCACAGCTTCACATGTCTCGCTTCATATAGTATAGTCCCCTACACTATATGAAGCTAAGGTTAGCCATCACCGTGTCCCACACCATCCGCGACAAAGACAAGCTCATCGTCCGCGTTCGTCGTCTCAAGGGCCAGATCGAGGGGATCGAGCGCGCGCTTGAGGCCGAA